>NZ_JBBVGT010000003.1:0-732655 GCF_042159835.1 Albibacterium profundi
GCGTCTGCCTGCGAATGTCCTTGACAAATGATTCCGTACTCTTTTTCTTCGGTGTTCCCATAATTAAATCTAATCTTTTTTGATGAAAACACTCCTTAAGATTCTAAATTATCATGTCCACTTTTTGCTGACGATTTACACCGTAATATATGAATATTACAAAACACGCTTCCTACGCTAGTATTAACCAGTTCAGGTTCTGAGGGTATTTTCTCAGCTCAAATTAAATCGAGCACCCCTTGCATGTATATGAGTATTTACAATCGTGAAATAAAAGGGTTTTTGTAAAATAAAAAAAAATGTAAATCCCACAAAAATATTGTTAGTTTTATCAGCACCATTAATGCACTATAGCCTTAACGCATGGCGGGGGATGTAAGAAAAAAGAACTAAGTTTGTTATATGCTGAAAACTTCATTAAAACGAGGTATATTCTTACCCAGTATTGTTTTTATATCGGCGATCTCGTTAATATCTGTTTTTTTTCCAGAAGTGACGAAAGGGCTATTGAGTAGTATCCAGAGCTTTATTTTCGTCAATTTGAACTGGGTGTATGTTTAGGCAGTAACAATATTTGTTGTTTTTCTAATTTACCTCATGTTCAGCAAGTTTGGGAAAATACGGCTCGGACGCAATGATAGTAAACCTGAATATTCTTTTTTCTCGTGGATTTCGATGTTGTTTGCTGCTGGAATGGGGATTGGGCTGATGTATTTTGGAGTTGCGGAACCCATGCAGCATTATTCTTCCGATGTGTTTGCTTCAAATGATTATATCAATCGGGAGAAAAACGCGCAACTTTACACTTTTTTTCATTGGGGTATACATGCATGGGCAATCTATGCTATCATCGGGCTCTCATTATCATATTTCGCTTATCGTTATCGTCTCCCGCTTTCTTTACGAAGTGGGTTTTATCCATTATTAAAAGAAAAGATCTATGGGAAATGGGGCGATGCAATAGATGTTTTCGCACTCTGTAGTACTTTTTTTGGTATTACGACAACGCTGGGTTTTGGCGTGGTTCAGGTGAATTCCGGTTTAGAGGTGCTTGGCATTGTCCCTGACACTAGCTTTGTTTATCAGGTTTTAATTGTTGGAGTATTGGTTTCTCTTTCTATTACATCGGCAGTCTCCGGCGTAGACAAAGGGATAAGAATATTAAGTAATATTAATATTGTCAGTGTTATTTGTCTTTTGTTATTCGTGTTGTTTGCCGGACCAACTGTTTATCTTATTGGAAGTTTCACAGAGGGATTAGGTACCTATATAACCAACTTTTTCAATCTTACTTTTAGCACGCATGTCTATGAAGAGGAAACTCTGCCATGGTTCTATGACTGGACTATTCTTTATTGGGCATGGTGGATTTCATGGTCTCCGTATGTCGGGTTATTTATTGCTAAGATCTCTAAAGGCAGAACAATACGCGAGTTTGTTGGGGCTGTATTAATCATACCGAGCGTATTCAACTTTTTCTGGATGACTATTTTTGGAAACAGTGCTGTCTGGTTCGATCGAAATGTAGCTATGGGTAAGCTGAGTGAGTTAGCATCTAATCCAGACGCGTTGATGTTCAGGTTTTTGGAATACCTGCCACTTTCTTCTATAGTCAGTTTCGTTGTTATTGCAATCATCATAATTTTCTTTGTAACGTCTGCTGATTCTGGGATCTTTGTGATGAATAATATAGCAACAAAAAATGCTAAGAAATCTCCGAAATGGCAGGTTGTGTTTTGGGGGATATCGCTCGCAATGTTAGCGTTATTGTTGTTAAATGCTGGCGGTTTGGATGCACTCCAAAGTATGACTCTTATTACTGCGCTGCCTTTTTCTATCATTATGCTCCTATTTATCGTTAGTTTAATGAAAGCAGTTATTATTGACAGGGATTACTACGAGCGGAGTTTTTCAATGTCGGCTATGCCTTGGTCGGGTGAACGTTGGAAAGAGCGCTTGAAGCGTATCGTTTCTTTAAGGGATCGACGTTCCGTTGATGAGTTTATCGAAACGACGGTGCGGAATGCTTTCGTAGAACTTCAAAAAGAGTTTTCTGATAATGGAATTGAAGCTAGAATTAATTCATCCAAAAATCCAATGAAAGTTGAGATTGAAATCCAGTACGATATAGTTAACAATTTTATTTACGGTGTAAGGAGCCAATCGAAATCGGTATCTGAATACTTAGTGAATGAAGATAACCTTCCAGATGTCGATGAGAATAAAAGATATATACCGATGGCTTATTTTGGAGATTCAAGAGAAGGTTACGATATTCAATACTTTACAAAGAATGAGTTGATTTCGGATGTGCTAAAACATTACGAACGATTTTTAACCATTGTTTCGGAAGAGCGCAATGAGATGTTTATCAGTAGTAATAGTAATAAAAAATAAAGTTGTTTGATTGAAGATGTTACTGCATAGTTTTCAGGTATTTATATACTTCACTATCTGTGGAGATAATAATAGACGTATGTTTATCAAAGGTTTTTTCGAAGGTTTCCATTGATTTCAAAAATGCATAGAGACTTTTTGCTTGAGACGACTGGTTGTATGCATTGGCATAAATGCCCGCAGCCTCAGCGTCTGCTTTACCTTTTATCTTTTCCGACTGTTCAAAGGCCTTGGATTGTATGGTTTTCAAGTCTTTTACTTTTTCACCATTAATTCGAGAGGCTTCTCCTTGTCCCTCAGAACGAAATTTATCCGCTATCCGGAAGCGCTCACTATTCATTCTTTGAAATACATTTTCGCGCACTTCGTCTACATAGTTTAATCGTTTAATCTTGAAGTCCAGAATAACAATGCCCAAATCCGAAGCTCTTTTGTTCGCTGTTTTTAAAATCATTTTCTCTATTTTCTCTCGACCAATCTTAATGTTGATCAAGGTGTCCGTGGACGGCTCCGTGAGTGTATCCGTTACTTTTGATTCCCTATTACTATTTCGCACGGCTTCAACTAAGTCGTGGTTGGCTATATAATCTCGAACTTCGCCGTCCAAGATATCATTTAGCCTAGATTTGGCTCCTCTTTCATTGGTCAATCTTTTATAAAACTGTAGAGGATCAGTGATCTGCCAACGCGCATAAGTATCTATAAAAATAAACTTCTTGTCTTTTGTAGGGATTTGATTGGGATCGCCATCCCATTCGAGATAACGTTTATCAAAAACATTGACATCCTGAATAAATGGGATTTTAAAGTTTATTCCCGGAGTAGTGACTGCACTGCCTATGGGCCGGCCAAATTGGGTAATGACAACCTGCTCTTTTTCATTGACTATATAGGTGCTTGATAGAAGGCCGACAAGTAGAACTATTAATGCGATACCGGATATGATAAGTTTGTTTCTTGACATCATTAATTTTGTTTTTGCGTATCCTGAGTTTGACTTGCTGGGATGCTTTGATTTTGCATTTGCATCTGTAAAAGTGGAAGTACATTATTCCCCTTGCCGTCTGTAATGATTTTATTTCCTAGTTTAGGGAGCACTCTGTTCATTGTTTCAAGGTAGAGTCTTCTTTTAGTGACCTCAGGAGCCTTGACATACTCTTTGTAAAGGTCATTGAACCTGGAAACTTCTCCTCGTGCATTATTTAGCCGTTCTGCTGCATAACCTTCTGCTTTCTGGATGGTCTCCTTTGCTTGTCCTTTTGCTTTTGGGATTACCTTATTGTATTCAGATTCAGCTTCGTTAATCAATGTTGATCTTTCTTGTTGCGCTTGGTTTACGGCGTTGAATGCTGCCTTAACAGCATCCGGAGGATTTACGTCCTGCAAGACTACTTGATCAATCTTTAGTCCCATGGAATACTCATTGCTTAACTCCTGAACAAGTAGAAGAACTTCGTTGGCGACTTCTGTTCTTCCAACGGTTAGCACCTCATTTACGGTCCGGTCACCCACTACCAGGCGCATGGCCGCTTCAGACATATACCGCAAGGTAGTTTCCGGGTTTTTTACGTTAAATAAATAATTGTAGGGATTATCAATTCGGTATTGGACTACCCATTCTACATCAGCCAGATTGAGATCTCCAGTAAGCATTTGGGATTCTTCTGCTGCACTGCCTTTACTATAACTGGTTTTTTGGGAACGTGTATCGGTCGTCCGAAAGCCAAACTCCAATTTCTGTTGTCTTTCTACCGGGACCTTGTAGAGAGTTTCTGCAAAGGGTATTTTTAAATTCAGACCCGGATCTACGGTTCGTATGTATTTCCCAAAACGGGTGATTACACCTACTTCTTCGGGTTCAATTTGAAATAAGGACGCAAAAGCTAAAATGAGTACGAATACTCCAATTACAATGATCCTTAAATAACGGCTAATTATATCTTTAATTCTTCTTGCAGTCTCCGGAATTTCATATCCGGGATCTTCATTGTTGTACATTTATAGTTTTTTAATCTTGAATAGAAAGTTTATCTTGGTCGTGATGCGCAAATGTACAAATATTAAACAGGATACTGCTATACGATTAGTGAATTAAAGTTAATTTTGTATTAAATGAGCAATGGTGAAAAGCAGTCCCTTATTGGGGTAATTGTTTCGAAGATAAAAGATTTGGTTAATGATTTCTGGAGGTGGCTAAAGCCGAATCCTAATGATCATTGGCTTTTGCAGATTCTTAAAAGTATTGCGAAGCTACCGTTGGTATTGCTATTGATTTTATGCTCGCCCATTTTAATTGTTGTGCTGTTACTCATTTTCTTGATTGCGTTATGAGTGACGAAATAGGAGCGATGTTGTTGCGACCATGGTTTTTGGGAGCGGTGGGACTAGCGCTCATACATCAGATTCTACAAAAAATCCTAGGTGTCCACGTGCCGATTGTAGATTCGTATCTCGACCCTCTTTTATTTTTGCCGATTTTGCTCCAATTAATCCTTCTTGAACGGCGCTTTGTGTTCGGAAAGGGTTCGCAATATGTTTTATCTTGGTATCATATATTTGGTGTAGTCGTTTCGGTGTCTGTTTTAGTTGAGTTATTATTCCCGGTTTGGAGCTCTTTATTTACAGCGGATTATAGGGACGTTATTTGCTACCTGGTTGGAGGGACGGCCTTTGGTGTTTTTTTTAACGTCCCGAACAGGACTTTTCGATCAATTAAGGAAATGGAAACGGGGGCATTATTGTCCAATAAAAAACAGTGAGGTGTCTAAGGGTCACGATCGATTTTTTTATTAACTTAGCAGCTAAGCATTGCTTTTGAGTGCGTTTGCCAAGTTTTTAAACCATTACAAGTTTTAACAAATGTTGATTAAATATATTATATCCGGAATATCGATGTCGTTTATTTCGTGGATTGTGGGCATGTTACTTAATAGTATTCTCGTGAAAACTGAATTTTACAACAAGCTGTCCAATCTGAATTTTATTAAAAGTAAAATGCTAAATAAAAATATTGGTCTCGGGTATTTCAGATGGATCGTGAAGAACACTTTTTTTAAAGTCTTCAATCAAAAAATTAAGTTGAATAATAAAAACACAGATTTGACTGAGGTACGCAAGGAAATGACTATTGCTGAAATTAGCCATTTAATTGCCTTTATATTTGTGGTGTTTTTTGCCTTATACAAAAGTATTTCCGATAGCTATTGGCATGGGTTTGTAATTATGATTGTGAATGTTTTAATGAATTTATACCCGTCTCTATTACAACAGGAACACAAACGACGGATTGATAGGCTGATGGAAGCAGTGGATTGCAATAAATCCTACTGTGGCACCAATTGATTTCAACGAATGATTGATAATGCGATTTCTTCTGTACATATCGATTTGTTTAATTCTGTGTAGCTGTCATACAGGTTACTATATTGAAGGCGTTGTTAACGACAGCTCAACCGGAGAACCACTAGGGCAAGCTAAGGTATTTTTAAAGACTATCGATACCGTTGTGACGGACTCATCAGGAACTTTCGTGTTTGATAAGCATCTTACAGGTGGTCATGTTTTTTCTGATGTAGAAATAATAATTGAAAAGGACGGTTTTAAAAGTCAGTATGTCAACTTCGGTGATCCGGGTAGCAAGAGCCGGACAAGCATTTCTCTGGAGCGGGGAGAGAAAGCCGTTCAGTTTCCTTCGGAAGGCGTCACGCTTTTCTACTTCATTAATTTGGGGATTTCATTACTAAATCTTGTAACTATTATTTTCGTTTTATTTAATCGTATTCGATATAAGTATCTATGGTTTTTGGGGCTTGTCTTCATGAGCTGTGTGTTTAACATCGTATATATTGATGGTTCAGTTGGTTTTGATTTTATCCATGGCCCTTTTTTTCTATTGCATCATAATTATTATCCTTTTACCATAAAGGTGGTAGTTCCTGTAGCTGCTATACTATTTTGGTTGTTTTATTGGATTAAACCGATGTTTATTCAAAAAAAATAATATCAAGGAGTTGATTATTAAAAGTTAGCACTATTTAGCTTCTAAGGCGTTTCTGCTTTTAACCGTTGGTGTTAATCTCCTTAATAATTTCACCTTCCTTGTTCATTATCTTAAATAAAGGGTTCCCAATGCTATCGACTGAGATGATTATTCTTGGCTTTTCATCCGGCCCATTAATAACTAAGCTAGAATTTCCATTGTCGGACATTAAATTTATCCTGTTGATGTTGCTTCCAACTTTGCCTGATATGTCTTTGTCATTGATTATCAAACCTGACCGATAACTATCATCGTTGTTCTGTTGGGTTAGTATCCCGATGGCATCTGCATTATCATAATCCAAAGCCAAAGCATATATACTGGTTTCTGGGTTTTTAGAAAGTGCGATGCCTCCGGCTTCGTCACCTTTTTCGTTATAAAAAATAATTCCGGCAGGGCTTAGTACTCGTTTGTATTTTTTGCCGGCAATGATTGGTGGCTCCATTCGTTCCTGATTAGATAATACCATTCTGTTGACGCCGTTCTCATCGACAATGTTAATTCGTTTAACTGTAATTTCTTCAAAAGATTGGTTTAAGGATCTGAAAGAATAGGATAGAATTAAAAAAGCCACAGTTACTAATCCTGCATAAAAGCCAAGGGCTATTCTTGATATTTTTTTCATGTGTTTTGATTTGGGTTTAATTGATTGTTATTCCTTTAATTTTTTACTGTTAACTTTAAACAAGTGTTGATGCCTGCAAATTTTTGGAGCATAAAAATAAATAAATATATCGATTTTAAAAGTAGTGCTTAGTACAGGCACCCCAGCGGATGGCATCAGCATTCTACCATGCTTTCACACGATACTCTTGACATACGGTTGTCATAGATGCGATGTAGTTTTGTAGAAACTAAAAAATAAATCTAAATGCACGCAGAAGATAGGGAAGTAATCCATGTAAATACAAGAGCTGAATGGCGACAATGGTTAGCACAGAATCATCAATCCAAGCAATCTGTATGGCTCGTGTGTAATAACCAAAAATCTAATTTACCTGTCATTCCGTGGGGTGAATTAGTTGAAGAAGCGCTTTGCTTTGGTTGGATTGACAGTACAAGAAAAACGATCGACGAGTTTTCTTTTAAGCAATTGTTCAGTAAACGTAAGCGTAAAAGTACATGGTCGAAAGTCAACAAAGAAAAAGTACAAGAGTTAATTGATAACGGCCTCATGACAGAGTCGGGCTACGGAAGCATTAAGAACGCGAAACTGAATGGCTCGTGGACGATCTTGGACGAAGTTGAAGAGCTGATAATCCCACCAGACTTGGAGAAAGCATTTGAAAGTTATACGGGCTCGAAAGACTATTTTATAAGTCTGAGTAAGTCGGTGAGGAAAATGATGTTACAATGGATTGTACTTGCTAAACGACCGGAAACTCGCCAAAAACGTATTGATGAGGTAGCTGAATGTGCTGGACAAAATAAGAAGCCTAAGCAGTTTTGACGAAGAAAAGATATTTATAATAAAGTAGTAGGATCATCATTACCTAATTAATGCCTAACTTACTGATAAAGTGATCGAGACTTTCCTCTTTTTGTAAATTCAACTTTTGTTTGATTCGGTAGCGTGCCATTCTGATACTTTTCGGGTCGACATTCAGCTTAAGAGCTATTTCCTTATTGGTAAGTCCCATCAGGATATATGAACAGTATTTTAAGTCGAGACGCGTTAGTTTGTTTTCTGCCTTTTGCTGAAGACCGGCAATAAAGTCGGGACTTATCTCAGATAGCTCGGTTCTGATGTTGTCATAACCTTTGTCCATATCATGATTTTTGGAAATCAGCCGGTCAATTTGTCGATACAATGGGTCATTGCGATCTAAGAGACTTAATTTGTCCTTTAGATCCTGCATAAGCGTATTCTTTTCAGCGACTTGTAGGGTGCCTGCGAGGAGTTCTTTTTCCAGTTGGTTAAGTCTTTCCTGCATAAGTTCGCGTTCAGCTTGCAGCCGAGCAGTTTCTTCGATTTTGAGGTTGGTCTGAAGCTCAGCTTTATTTTTCTCTCCGGTAAGCAATAGTTGCTTTTGCTGTGAGGATTTTAGTTTGAAATGATAAGATCTAAACAAAAAGAATAACGCTATTAAGCCAGCAATGATCGTAATTAGGTAATAGTGGTTTAGCTTTTTAGTGAAGAGAGCCTCTTGTTTAGTTGCTGCTAATGCAAGTTCTTTCTTTTCAGATTGATATTGGGCTTCGAGCCGCTGAGTGATGGATAGTTTTTCCTTATCAAACAAATCCTTGTCGTATTCCATGTATTGTTTGTAATAGTCTAAAGCCTTACCAAGATTGCCACTTTCCTCGGCCACCCGAGCCAAAGCATTGGTAATTCGACCTTTTGACCGAGTGCCGCCTGGCCTGTTAATGGTTTCGGTCAGCGCCATTTGTAAGAGTGCTTCGGCGCGGGTATAGTCGTTTTCTTTTAGTGCAAATTCGCTTAGAATTCCATAGCTGTTGGCAATAATTTCGACGTTATTGATTTTCTTTCCGGTAGTAAGCGCCTCGTTGAGGTATACTTCAGCGCTATCTTGATAGAATATCGGGTAAAATTCAAAATAAAGGTTAGCCATATTAAGAGCAGCAATACCTCTTGTGCTCGGCAGCGTAATACGACTTTTTAGAGAATCAGTTAACCTTAATACCGACTGATAGAAATAAGTTGCGGAATCTAACAATTGTCGTTGGCTATTATCCTTACGGAAACGGTAGAGGTAACTAGTGCCCATACTCAAATAAGCATTGGCAATAGCATCTGGATTGCCGCTTCTACGTGCCGCATCACGACAAAGCCTGGTATAATGCAGTTGTTTATCAGTGTTTCCCCAATAAGCGTGTATAGCGGCGAGATAATGGTAAATATTACTCTTGTAGAGATCTGTATCTTCGCCTTCAAGTAAGCGAAGTGCTTCTAACATTTCTTGATAAGCCTTATCGGTATTTTCCACAATGTGCTCCAACCAACCCTTACGAAAATGAACGCGTCCCTGTATGATCTTATCAGATGTACGAGAAAGATATTGTTCGGCACTGTCGATTGCCTGAAAGGCAAGTTTTAAACTGTCTTGTTGCACATGCAGGTAACTCAAGGTAGATTGAATCAAGACACCATATCGTCCGTCTTTTTCTCTGTGACTTAGTTGCTGTGCTTTTGTAGCTAATTTCAATGCCTCTGGCAGTTTATTTTGAGCAGCTATAATCTTGGATAATTGAGCCATAGCTTCTATACGTTCTCCGTTTGAAGTGCTGGACCTATCTATAACGAGATGCAAAGAATCGGTAATTATAGATTGTGCTCGTCCACCTACCGAGGAAAATAGAGCCATCAAAAAAAGTAAGGAGCATACGAACGTGGAATATCTCATGTGGTAAAAATAGAATAATTACGGCCTGTCTTGATTAAAGATACAGATTTTGTAGACGCTTTGTAGATGTTTGTTTAAGAGTTAGTAGTCGCTACATAGGCGTCGGAAAGTTGCTTAAGGAAAAATGCACCCATAAATTTGTCCTAGACTTTTTTATCCAAATTTAAGATACTCGCATGAAAGCAAAAACTATTTCAATCGTAGCGTATATCACCATCATTGGATGGGTGATAGCTTATTTACAATATAAACAGCGTAAGCAAAAGAACGAACTGGCCTCTTATCACCTGAGTCAGGGACTTGGCGTATTTATCTTTGCAGTTGTTTTAAACATTCTCCTTACGATCGTTATATCCGTCGTTCCTTCGCTGGGAAGCATTCTTGCTCTGGTAGGGCTGCTGCCGATAGTGTTCCTTGTTTTTGGGATTATAACGGCAGCTAATGAAGCCCGGAAACCGGTTCCGATCATCGGGAAGCTCTTCGAAGGAATGTTTAATTTTTAGGAATAATAAATGGAAACTTTCTTCTTTAAAATAGCGAGTTCGTCACTAAACAAAGTGATCTCGAAATTTTTTTAATAGAGCATAAAACTTAATAAAAATGTGGATTAGAATATCAAAAATAAACGTAAGACAGGTAGATGCGTCGCATTTGGAGAACCCAAAAAATGCTGACAACCCTATGATGTTGAGTTTGTATCAGCAGGAAAGTAGAATGGCTTTTTTTGTGTCGACCCACAAAAAGATCCTGACAGAGTATCTTCAAGTACCTGGCGGAACAAGTATTCCAAAGCGAAAATGGTCGGCTGAGATGAATGAATTTGCTGAGGTAGAATTAGTCAAAACGCCGCCTAAAAAAGGTTCGTTTAAACTCACAGTTGTCGGTTGGTTGTTTTTTGTATTTGCTTTTGGTTTGTTGGGTTACCTAGCATATGAAGGTATGCAAGAGCCTGCCAAGAAGGAGGCTTATCAGCAACGAATGACGGAAAAAGCTCAAGTTGCCGAGGGCGATATTTACTTTGGGAGTTACAGGATGTACAAAGAAGAAGGCAACGTTTTGGGAAGTCAGGGCGGATTTGGCTGGTTTAAGGTAGTTAAAATCGAGAATGATACATACTATATCGCAAAAAGCAACGAAATAAGTAAGAATGCAAAGCCAAAGGAACAGATGAATAGTACAGATTTTGAGGAGGAGACAAGTGCGGTAAAAGCAAAGGAACTAGAAGCCTATACGAAGCAATTTGTTTCAGAAGATGGTTTGTTGGAATTTAATTTGAATGAAAAAAGATAAGTGCTCACAACAAACAAGTAGGCGACCGCTCAAACGTGGCACAGTCTTGCTGGTTTTACTTATAGCGTTTTTACCGTCAAAAGCTCAGGATATTGATTCCTTCGGTCTGTGTTCTGAAGAAGCGTGGGGCTTCATAAACGTATATGACAGTACCAAAAGTATATCGGCGATGTATTGTTCAGCGAGTGGTTTTTCAGAAGGGCTTGCTGCAGTAGAAAAGGGTGGACGATGGGGCTATATCGATGTAAACAACAACGTGGTCATTGATTTTCAGTTTGATTATGCTAATAGTTTCAAAAGCGGAAGGGCGGTGGTAGCTACAGGAGAACTTTACGGTGTCATCAACAAAGAAGCGGAATTTGTAATTCCACCATGTTACTATGATCTAATGCCATACGAATTAGAAGGCGATCGGTATTATATTTCTCGAGATAGCACTTTTTTTCAAGGGATCATTGATAGTGCTGGTAGAGAGATTCTTCCACACCGCTACACTTATATTATTACTTATCAACCTAATTTAGGTCAACAGAGATTTTATAAAAACATCCCGTTTTATACTGTTTATCAAGATATTGATGCCGATAAAGGTAGCTTCTTCGAACAATTTAAAGAAGATTCGTATCAGTTCTCGCCTGAAAAAGGTAGACACGATATATATGATCAGAAGTTCGACAAACTAGCGTCTCGAAATTCAACTAACTATACGGATGGTTTCTCGCATAAGGAGCTCGTCAGGATCGATAGTTTTCTGGACGAAAACATTGATTTAGTTGCTGCACAAAAAGTCAAGAAGGTAGCAAGCATATTATACAACCAAGAGTTGGACAATCGGGAAGACTTAGGTTCGAATAACGAAAGTCTTCAGTATGGTGTAATGAATCACGATGAAATTGAGGATCATTTGGCAGGATTGGGTTACCATCTGTTTACCAATGAGGAGGGGAAAATAGGATTGAAAAAAGGACCAAGTATAATTATTCCCGCCGAAAATATTTTTTTTAGATTACTGAATGGTGCCATTAGTGCTCCAATAACAGCGGATATCTCTTACTTGCAAGAAAACTACGCTGGTACTTATAGGGCTCAGGGAGATGATGTTTTTGATTTGTTTTGTGTTGCAGCGGGCGATCGTGAAAAAGGACACGTGTATACCTTGAGCGGGAAAAAAATTCTGACTCTTGAAAAAATGAGAATGGCACTTTCTGATATTACCCAGGTTGGATTTAAATATATTAATTCGGTTGAAGGGTCGCCTAATCAATACGGCTTAATCAATTGGAAGGGAGAAGTGATATTGCCGTCTGTATATAAGGAAATCGACGTCTTGAGAACCGGTCAACTGATTGTAAAGCAGGAGGTAATAGTTGATGATGGGGTAATAGAGCATATGGGTTTGTTCACTGAAAAAGGAGAGGTTGTGATTCCTCTAGGCGTATATTCAGAGATTAAACCCTTTCAGGAAGTCGATAATCTGTACCTGGCAGTAAAAAGCAATTCCCTTCAAGTGAAAAAAATATCAATGAATAAGAGAAAAGACTATGTTGTTCTTAAGGTGTCTGATAATTCATATACGGTGACCAATAGATTTTTGGCAAATCTGATTTTTATATGGGCATTGGATAGGAAAACAGGCATGGTACCCTACCGTCAGTTTAGGAGTGAATGAAGAATTTGTTTTTGAAATAAGCACGAAGCACTAACAAGTTTATTAATTTTGGCTGGAAGCTAGATCGGACGAGGTGCTAATCGAGACTCTTTCAAATGAATCTATAACAAACACTTATATGAACTGGAATCATAACAATTTAATTAAAAAGGTAGCTCACAATAAGTTCAAGGAGTTTGCAAAGGAACAAATGGCTGACAAGGGGCTTTATAGAAATACATATGTAGCATTTTTGATTGGTTTTGGTTTCCTCTTCGCGGTAGCTGTCGGTTACGGAGTCAGTCTTATGTTTTTAGCTCAAGAATTTACCGTTATAATTCAGGTGACCACTGGGGTTTTATTTTGCTTTACAATTCTAATTATTTTACATGAATTGCTGCATGGTCTCGCTTATAAATTATCAGGCGCCAAGAATGTTTATTTCGGTGCTATATTTTCAAAATTCTTGTTTTATGCCGGTTCCGATCAGGAAGAGTTTAATGGGACCCGCTACCGATTTGTCGCTCTTTTTCCATTTGTTATTATAACAGGAGTTAGTTTGTTGATGTTGCTCCTATACTCTGAATATATTCCATTTGGTCTGGCGGTATTATTTGTTCACACGTTGTTTTGTGGAGGCGATTTCGCCGCGGCGAACTTTATTGCGAAGCATGATTTGAAGAAAATTCACACTTATGATTCGAGAGAGAAAGGGGAAACCTATTTTTATTTCAAGGATGAAACGGTTTCCTGACAGGGTTCATCTGTTGTGCACAACGGATAAATGATAAATCAATTTAAAATGAATACTAAATTAATAATGATAGCAAGCTCGCTAATAATGGGAGGACTCGGAGTTATTGCGTCTTTTTTTCCAGATGAAATTTTACGATCCTTTGAACAGACTCCAACGGATATCTTAAGATTATTTGTGCAAATCACTGGAGCATTATATCTTGGTTTTGCGGTAATGAACTGGATGGCTAAAACTGTTTTAATTGGTGGGATATATGCGAGGCCGCTTTGTATTGGTAACTTTTCTCATTTTGTAATTGCTGGTCTTGCGCTTGTGAGAGCAGTAATAAACAATTCAACGATAAAATATCTTTGGGTATTGACCGTCATATATTTAATATTTGCCTTGCTATTTAGCTTTGTTTTATTTACTAGTCCTAAGCAGGTTAAAAAATGATGTTGCGGATATTACGACTAACAGGATAAATCTTTATGATGTTATGTTATTTGGTAGTGAAATCCAAAAAAAACCTTAGTTAATAGTAAAGGTTTTTTTGAAATCTCTAAATTTACCACAAAAATTAATATATGGCTTCTGGAGTTTTTACCGTTTTGGACGATATTGCGGCGTTGATGGATGATGTTGCTGTGGCTAGTAAAGTTGCTACTAGAAAGACAGCAGCAATCTTAGGCGATGATTTGGCAGTTAATGCAGAAAAAGCAACCGGCTTTCTCTCTTCTCGCGAGTTACCTGTTCTGTGGGCCATC
Organism: Albibacterium profundi; assembly: GCF_042159835.1. NCBI lineage: Bacteria > Pseudomonadati > Bacteroidota > Sphingobacteriia > Sphingobacteriales > Sphingobacteriaceae > Albibacterium > Albibacterium profundi. The sequence goes on from NZ_JBBVGT010000003.1 coordinate 14,243, forward strand.
TCGAAAGGGTCACTCCTAAATAAAGTTATTATTGTCCCAGTTGCATTTTTGCTAAACTTTTTCCTTCCTGTAGCTATCAAATTTATTCTGGTTATTGGTGGTGTTTATTTGGCTTACGAAGGGATGGAGAAAATAGTTGAGTATATATTTCACAGAAATAAAAAAGGGGCAGAGGTTATAAAGGAGAATAATCGTGACAATCAAGTTGAAGAGAAATTAAAGATCAAATCGGCTATTACGACGGATTTTATTCTTTCAATTGAAATAGTCTTTCTAGCATTGGGTTCTGTACTCGAAGCTCCGTTAGAGGTGCAGATTTTTACCGTCTGCATTGTTGCTCTTCTGGCTACAGTTGGTGTTTACGGTATTGTTGCTCTCATTGTACGAATGGATGATGCCGGTTATAGGCTAATTAAAAAATCAGAGAACAAAGGGTTTTTAAACACCGTTGGCGAATCGTTAGTTAAGTCGCTACCCATGGTCATACGGCTTTTGAGTGTTGTTGGAACGATTGCTTTGCTTCTAGTTTCTGGAGGTATTTTCTCTCACAATGTCCCATTCTTCCATGATTTTATGACGGCTATTCCATCTACATTAAAGGACATGATTCTCGGAATTATCATAGGTTCAATTGCAGTGGGATTGATGTCGCTTATTAAAATCGTAACAACCGCATTGAAGAAAGGATAAGCCCTGCTAATTCCATTTAGCATATTTTTATTATCTTGCCTTGGATACAAAATAATCAGTTATGAAACGAACGTTACTTTCTTTCTTTTTTGCCATAGGTTTATTATATGTTTCGGCTCAGGAGTTTTCGCCTGTGGACTATGTCAACCCATTGATTGGGACACAGTCAAAATATGAACTTTCTAACGGGAATACATATCCTGCTATCGCCCGCCCTTGGGGGATGAATTTCTGGACGCCGCAGACAGGGAATATGGGAGACGGTTGGGTATACACCTATACTGCTGATAAAATTAAAGGATTTAAGCAGACTCATCAACCTAGTCCTTGGAACAACGACTATGGTCAGTTCTCTATCATGCCGATGATTAATAATTTGGAGTTTGATCAAGAAAAACGTGCTAGCTGGTTTTCTCATAAAGCTGAAATCGCTAAACCGTACTATTATAGTGTTTATCTGGCGGATTATGATATAACAACAGAATTTGCGCCGACTGAACGGGCCAATATATTCAGAATTACTTACCCTCAGACCGATTCGGCCGTTTTTGTCATTGACGCATTTGACAAGGGATCATATGTGAAGTTTATTCCAGAGGAGAATAAGGTAATAGGTTATTCGACTCGAAATTCAGGTGGTGTGCCAGATAACTTTAAGAATTACTTTGTCATCGTTTTTGATAAGCCTGTTGAATTCTATCGAGGGGTCAGAAATGGTGAATTAGTGGAAGATGAAAGGGAGATTGAAGATGATCACGCTGGCGCAATGGTTGGTTTTCGGACTGCGCGAGGAGAGGTTGTTACTGCACGAGTAGCCTCATCTTTCATTAGCTTTGAACAGGCCGAACTGAATTTGAAAGAGGTTTTAGAGAAGAGTTTTGAGGAAATTAAACAAGAAGGACGTGACCGCTGGAATGAAGTGCTCGGGAGAGTGGAGGTTGAAGACGATAATTTGGATCGAGTTCGCACATTTTATTCCGCACTTTATCGATCGACTCTGTTTCCTCGCGACTTCACTGAGTTTGATGCTGAAGGCAAGCGGTACCACTATTCACCTTACAACGGAAAGGTGTTGCCAGGAGCGATGTTCACCGATACTGGATTCTGGGATACTTTCCGAAGTCTTTTCCCACTTCTGAACCTTCTCTATCCGTCGATGAACGACCAAATGCAAGAGGGCTTGGTTAATGCATACAAGGAAAGCGGCTTTCTGCCTGAATGGGCAAGTCCGGGACATCGCGAATCGATGATTGGGAATAACTCTGCCTCTGTAGTTGCAGACGCACTAATTACCGGACGGGAAGGTTATGACAAAGCCTTATTATGGGAGGCCCTGGAAAGTGGAGCAAATAGTGTTCATCCTGATATTTCAGCTACTGGCCGGACAGGATATCAACTTTACAACGAACTGGGCTATATACCCTATGGGGAAGGTGTTAACCAAAATGTGGCAAGGACATTGGAGTACGCTTTTAACGATTGGAGTATTTATCAATACGGTAAAGCAATTGGGCGTCCGGAGTCAGAGCTTCAAGTTTATAAACAACGGGCCTTGAACTACAGGAATTTGTTTGACCCGGAAACCAAACTCATGCGACCAAAGGATACAGAAGGCAATTTTAGACCAGACTTTGATCCCAGTGCATGGTCAAAGGATTATACAGAGGGGAATTCTTGGCACTGGAGCTTCTGTGTGTTCCATGACCCCCAAGGTCTGATCGATTTGATGGGAGGGAAGAAGGAATTTGTCCAGATGCTGGATACCGTTTTTGTTATACCCAGTTATGAAGGGATGAAAAGCAGAAGCATGATTCACGAAATGCGGGAAATGCAAGTTATGAATATGGGGCAATATGCGCACGGAAATCAGCCTATACAGCATATGCCTTATCTATACAACTACGCTGGACAACCCTGGAAGAGTCAGTTTTGGGTTCGGAAAATCATGGATAAGTTATATCAACCGACTCCAGATGGTTACTGTGGCGATGAAGATAATGGTCAAACTTCTGCATGGTATGTATTTTCGGCATTGGGCTTTTATTCGGTAGCACCAGGGACCGGCCAATATGTGATTGGGTCGCCAATTTTCGACAAAGTGACTCTGCATCTAGAGAATGGAAACAAGGTAGAGTTGCTTACGGACGACCAAGGATTGGATGGGCCGTATGTGCAACAAATGAAACTGAATGGTAAGGTTTATGACAGAAACTATATCCAATATACGGATCTGATGGATGGAGCAAAAATCAAGTTTGAAATGGCGGTGAGCCCAAACAAAGAACGTGGCATTTCGGAAGATGCTGTTCCTTATTCTTTTAGTACCGAATAAATAAATACCCAAAAGGCTGCGCACTCTTTCTAAGGTCTCCGCATTTCTACTTGCAATCAAAATGCTAGTTCTGGGTTTAATGGGCGATAAACTAGTATCTTGGATATAAGGACTTAATTTTCTATTTTTGTGAGCGAAGGAACAAAATCATATGAAGGGTAATTCATCCATTATTTTAAAACTTAAAGCCTCAGCATTGATGCTGTGCGTGTTTTTTATGATGATCAATACTTGCCCAGTTCGTAGTCTTTTAGCTAGTGTACTAAATCCTCCGGTTGAATCAAGTATAGGGGGCCAAGAGTCAAAGAGTTCAAAGTCATTTGTGTATGGTGACCTTCGTTGTGCTGATGGGAAAGTAACAAAGGCAGCCCTTTTAGATTTTTCAAAATCAGGTAAGAATTTGCTTTTTCTTCCGCTGTTAACCGTTATTAGCTTATACCTTTCTTTATCGGTGTTGAGTTTACATTTGACACCCTTCAAAACGGAGCGAAAACGTCTTCTAAATGGAGATGTTCCACTTTTTCTGAAAAACCGCTCGATCATTATATGATCACTCGACGTTTCCATTGATTTTTTATCGATAAATAATTAAATGCGAGTGACCGATATCCTTAAGATATCGTAACAAACCCTATTTATATAATGAATACAATAATGAAGTTGAAAGATAAAATATCTCTTTCTAATATTTTTACAGGAGTCTTAGTGATTTTTGTACTTGCTATGTTGTTTAGCCCTGATTTTAAGGGCTTGGTTACCCAAAACCTGATGAAGGTGGGCTTGTTTCAACCGGATGTTCCTAATGGTTCTTCAGAAGAAATGGCTGCGGGTATTAGTGCAAATGAGAACAACGAAGAAATTCTATTTAAAGACCCCGCCGGCTATGTGATTGAGTTATCCGATCAAAAAGGCAAGGTCGTTTTTATTAATTTTTGGGCAACCTGGTGTCCGCCTTGTATTGCAGAGATGCCATCCATTAATAAGCTCTATTCCGAGTTGAAAGATAACGACAAAGTCGTATTTATGATGGTTGATGTTGATAATAACCGTGGCAAATCGGAAAAGTTTATGGAAAAACGAGATTTTGATTTGCCGGTGTATACACCCGCAAGTTCGATCCCGTCTTCCTATATGAGCGGCGCCATTCCTACTACACTGGTTTTGAATAAGTATGGCAAAGTTGTCTTCAAGCATGAGGGCATGGGTGACTTTTCAAACAACGAATTTAAGGAGTTTTTGACGAAGTTAACAGCTGAATGATATGAAGAAAATAATATGGATGCTCTTATTAACAATAGTAGGAGCTATGCAGGCGAATGCGCAAATTTATGACCCAGTCGACTGGGAAACGACGATAGAAGATGTCCGTGGGGATGAGGCAACGGTAGTGATTACTGCCTCCATAGAACGCGGATGGCACGTTTACTCGCAGTTTATTGATGAAGGTGGGCCGATTCCGACTAGTTTTAAGTTCGACGAGAATGGCTATTCGCTGATTGGCTCAGTGACCGAAAGTCCAGAAGCAGTTTCTGCATTCGATCCGAACTTTAATATGCAGATTGCATGGCATAAAGAGATGGTCAGGTTTTCGCAGAAAATAAAACTATCTGGCCCGAAAGTCAAGGTTGCGGGAGTTCTGGAATTTATGGTATGTAATGATACAAACTGTCTCCCGCCGGAAGAGGTTCCTTTTGAGGTTTCCGTTGAAAGCCCAGGGTTTACAACGACAACCGATAAAGAAACACCGGAACCACAACTGACGCAGAATTCAGCGTCGGCTATTTCCAATGACCGAGAAAGTGATGGAACGACAACAGTTCAAGACTCCTTAAAAAGCGAAACTGATTCGCTTCCGAATGAAATCGTTCAAGCAGATAATGCGCAGACAGTAAGTGCCTCTGCGGCAGATAACTCTTCCGAGAGTACTTCACTCTGGGGAATTTTTATTGCCGGTTTAATAGGTGGTTTTGCAGCTTTTCTGATGCCATGTATCTACCCCATGGTTCCTTTAACAACTTCTTTTTTTACTAAGCAAAGCGGAAGCCGAAAGAAAGGGATCTGGAATGCGATTATATATGGTATTTCGATAATCGTTATTTACGTTGGGTTGGGAATGATTATTACCTTGCTGTTCGGTGCATCAGCCTTAAATGAAGCGGCCAGTAGCGCACTTTTTAACTTACTCTTTTTTGCGATAATCATCGTTTTTGCAATCTCCTTCTTGGGTGCTTTCGAAATTACATTACCATCGCGCTTTGTAAATAAGGTGGATGCAAAATCAAATCGTGGAGGACTGATCGGTATATTCTTCATGGCTTTCACCTTGGCTTTGGTGTCCTTTTCATGTACTGGACCTATTATCGGCTACTTATTAGTCGAGGCAGTCTCCAAAGGCTCGCTCTTAGGGCCGGCTATCGGGATGTTGGGCTTCTCTGTTGCGCTGGCTATACCCTTTATTCTTTTCGCTCTCTTTCCATCTTTTCTAAAAGAGATGCCAAAGTCGGGAGGTTGGCTAAATACAGTGAAGGTATCTCTCGGTTTTCTTGAATTGGCTTTAGCATTTAAATTCCTGTCGAATGTCGACCTAGCTTATCATTGGGGTATACTGGATCGAGAAGTATTTTTGGCCATTTGGATTGTCATTTTTGCACTATTTGGTTTTTACCTTCTCGGTAAGTTGCGACTGTCAGAAGCGGATAAAGCTCAAATTGTCTCCTTACCACGTCTATTTTTCGCAATCTTAATTTTCTCTTTTACCGTTTATATGGTTCCAGGCTTATGGGGTGCCCCGCTGAAAGGGATTTCTGCTTGGCTGCCGCCGCAACCGACACAGGATTTCGATTTAAATAAACTTACTTACGGAAACTTTGGCTCGGTTAGCGAAGAAACGGGATCTGCAGGTAGGAAATACGCAGATCTATTCCATGCTCCACACGGACTGGATGCATTTTACGATTATGAAGAAGGACTTGCTTATGCGAGGCAAGTAAATAAGCCGGCCTTGATCGACTTTACCGGTTGGAGTTGCGTGAACTGTCGTAAAATGGAGGCGTCGGTTTGGCCAGACCCATCCGTACTGAGTCAACTTAAATCGGACTATGTATTGATCTCCTTATACGTCGATGACAAAACGGAATTAGAAGAATCTGAAAAATACACATCGGAGTTCAGCGGTAAGAAAATTACTCGTATTGGGCAAAAATGGAGTGATATGCAGGCATCCGTTTATGGAACAAACTCGCAGCCCTTTTATGTGATTGTGGATGGGAATGGTCAGCAGCTTATACCGCCCACTGCATTTGATTTGAGTATACAAAAATATGCTGAGTTCCTGAGGAAGGGAACAGAGGCTTTTAATGAAAGAAAATAATAATTATTAGAAATTAAATTTGAAATACTATGAAAATCGGATTGATATTAACGAAAATCTTTGTTCTTATTTTCCTTACATCATGTAATGCCGTTGATGATACGAAATTCACAATAGCAGGTCATGTTGAAAATGCCGGAGATGTAAGCAACATCGTTCTATATGAAGGTGAGACTCAGCTTGAGAATGTAGCCCTGGATGCTAATAATGACTTTTATTTTGAAGGCACCACGCCAGATCCGGGTTTGTATACACTGTTGATTGGTGAACGACCGTATATGTTGGTTTTGGAAAACGGAGAGGCTGTGAAATTTGAAGTAGATTTGAAAAAGCCAAGTGACTATGAGATTAGCGGGTCGAAAATTTCCGCAAAGCTGAAGGAGCTAGACGCTGTGCGAGAAACGTTTCAGCAGCAACAGACCGCTTTGGGTGAGGAGTTTGAGCAGCGGATGAACAGTGGTGAAGAGGCTGCTGTCGTTCAAAGTGATTTGATGGCGAAAAGTGAACAATTTATTGCTGATTTGTCTGGGCAAGTTGTTCAGTTTTCCATAGACAATAAAGATAACCTAGCGGGATTCTATGGAATGTTGATTCTGTATACCGTTGACCCGACAGGCCAAGAACAAGCTTTGGTAGCTTATGCTGAAGAAGCGAAGGATCTTTTCCCGAACAACGAAGCTGTGCAGTCTTTTGTCACACACATGGAACAGATCAAACCACTAAGCATTGGTCAGATGGCACCCGACTTTGGTTCGTTGACACCCGATGGAGAGGAAGTCAAGTTAAGTGATTTGAGAGGTCAGTATGTACTCTTAGATTTCTGGGCAGCTTGGTGCGGACCATGTCGCCAAGAAAACCCTAATATTGTGGAACAGTACCATCGTTTTAAGGACAAAGGGTTTACGGTGTTAGGAGTTTCATTAGATCGTGACCGCGATGCGTGGCTCAAAGCTATCGAAGATGACAAATTGGATTGGACTCAGATTTCTGATCTGAAAATGTGGGATAGTGAAGCGGGACAACTGTATAATATCACTGCGATACCTGCATCGTTTATGATTGATCCGGATGGGAAGATTGTCGGTAAAAATCTTCGAGGCCCCGCACTGAAACAGTTTTTAGAGAAAAATCTGTAATTGACGACGGTGGAGTTGCTATTATTGTAGTACGTTCTGGGTTAAACAATATTATATCGTAACTTGTAAACTCATTACGAATAATCGCATCTACATTTTTTATGGAACAAAAGGAAGTTTTATGGAATAAGAACTTTATTATCGCCTGTATCGCGAACTTTCTGACGGCATGTTCATTTAATTTATTAATGCCTACCATTCCGTTGTACTTGACAGAGGTGTTGCATATCGAAAGCTCGAAAATGGGTATTATCTTATCTTCTTATGCGTTCGCGCTATTGTTGATAAGGCCATTTTCGGGCTTTTTGGTTGATCTATATCCTCGGAAGATGTTATATCTAGTTGGTATAACATGCTTTATGGCTATTTTCTTCGGGTATTACTTTGCTATAACTGTTGGTTTCTTTATTGTTTTACGGTTTGTCCATGGTCTGTTCTGGGGGCTGGCGACCGTTTCTTCTAATACAGTCGCTATTGACATTATTCCACCTAAACGAAGAGCTGAGGGGATCGGATATTTTGGGGTCAATATGAATTTGGCAATGGCTATCGCACCTTTTTTTGCTATAGAGATCTATGAAGAGCGAGGTTTTTCATATCTGATTTCGGTAGCACTGCTATTGGGTGCTCTGGCTATTTTGGTTGTTCTTTTTATTAAGGTTCCAAAACGAATTCTTGTAGAAAAGAAGCAGCCGATTTCTTTAGACCGTTTTTTACTTGTTAAAGGTATTCCTATTTTATTCAACCAGATATTCATCACATTCGGTTGGGGTACATTGGCAGCTTATGCAGTTTTATATGGCATCGAGTCTGGATTGCAAAATGCTGGTCTCTTTTTTCTGTTCTTGGCTGCTGGAATCATTGTTTCTAGAGTCGCTTCTGGCAAATTAGTTGATAAAGGGCATATTCATCGGGTGATTATTTTTGCCGTGGCCGTGGTAACCCTATCCTTCGTATCGTTCGCCTTGATTCATACGGTTTATGCTTTTAATATTTCTGCATTCTTTATAGGTGTCGGCTATGGGACCTTGTTGCCTGCATTACAAACGATCTATATTGATATGGCACCGGCCTCTAAACGGGGGACGGCGAATTCTACCTATTTAACAGGCTTTGATCTGGGTATTGGTATTGGCATGCTAGTCGGCGCTAGCCTTGCTTCCGAATGGGGTTTTGAAAACATGTATCTCGTTACAGCTCTATTATGTCTTATCGGTCTTCTTTTATATGTGTTTAGTTCGAGAAAGATCTATGAACGACATCGCTTACGATAATTGGTCTTTCTTAACTTATGTGAACGACAAAAGAAAGTTGTTTTTGGAAATTTGCAGGTAAGTTTATTAATTTAAAATACCACTAATGAAAACAATTTTTAGTATCAATCGCTCTACTCAAAGCATCGATATCGCCATATTGATAGCTCGCGTAGCTATTTCTTTATTAATGTTAACGCACGGTCTATCTAAAATAGCTCTGTTTAACGAGCAGCCAGTTCAATTTATGGACTTTATGGGTTTAGGTGCTGAATTGACTTTAGCATTGGCAATTTTCGCTGAAATTGGATGTTCAGTCTTGATTCTGTTCGGGTTAGGAACTAGAATCGCAGTTATCCCCTTGATCATTGCTATGGTCGTGGCTGTTTTTGTTTTCCATGCGAATGATCCCTTTATAAAACAAGAAATGGGATTACACTATCTGCTTGTCTACTTGGTGCTCTTGATCACGGGAAGTGGGAAGTATTCATTGGATAGAATGATTGAAGCTAGGCTTTAGTTTTGCATGTTTTCTATAGATCTAACTGCGAAAATTTATTACTTTTAGCGTTACCGCTGTGGCATAAGTTGATCGGCGCGCAAAAGTATGTACAATTTTAAAAACGACTATTCCGAAGGAGCTCACCCGGCTATCCTAAAAAAACTATTGGAGACGAATGAGGTTCAACAGGACGGCTATGGTGAAGACGAGTACTCCGCAGAGGCAAAGAATTTAATTAAACAAAAACTAAACAATCCCGAAGCATCTGTCTATTTTGTGTCAGGTGGAACACAAACGAATCTTTTGGTTATATCTATTCTGTTAAAAGCTCACGAGGCGGTTATCAGTGCGACCACCGGACATATTTATTCACATGAAACCGGTGCCATTGAGGCAACTGGTCACCGGATCATCACCGTCGATACGGATGACGGGAAGTTAAGACCTCATGATATCTCAAACATCTTAAATGAATATTCGTTACGACCCCATGTGGTAAAGCCTAAGATGGTATATATATCTAATTCCACGGAAATTGGGACCATTTATCATAAAAATGAATTGGAAGAGCTATCGCAGTTTTGCAAGCTAAATAATCTGTGGTTGTTTATGGATGGAGCAAGATTAGGGCAAGCATTGACTGCGGAAGATAATGATTTGAGTCTCGCAGATATAGCTCGACTCACAGATGTATTTTACATTGGAGGAACAAAGAATGGAGCCTTGTTAGGAGAGGCAGTTATATTTAATCAACCTCAGGTAGCACCGGAGTTTGATTATCTCTTAAAGCAAAAAGGTGCTTTATTAGCGAAGGGCAGGGTTCTGGGTATCCAATTCCTTGAGCTGTTCAGAGATGATTTGTATTTCAAATTAGGAAATCATGCTAATAACATGGCAATGAAAATTTCTGTTGCTCTTCGTGAGAAAGGTTATTCGTTTCTGACGGAATCTACCACGAATCAAATATTCCCCATATTGCCAAGATTGTTAATCGATAGCTTAAGTCAAAAATATCTATTTTACGAGTGGGCAGCGATAGATGATCAACACTCTGCTGTGCGACTTATTACATCATGGGCAACTAAAGAAGAGGCTGTTGATGTATTTATTGCCGATTTTTCCTCCTTTTCCGATAAAATATAAAGGGAAAGACGATCAGAGTCGCAAAAATAATGCATAGGAAAGCTAAATCTTCATATGTGAAGATATAAAACGTGTCATAAAGCTGAAAATCGATCATAATTAGAAGTATTCTTATCGGTTTGTAATGCGAAGATCGAAAGAAATGGTCTATTTCTGTTGCGGTTCATTATATTTTTTATAGTTTTGCCGTTTTTCGAATCCAAAAAAACCAAATCTAAATGGATATCTATCAAATCATTTCTATAAGTGCGTATTTAATGTTGATGATCGGAATCGGCTGGTATTCTTATCGTAAATCAACAAGTAATGTGGATGAGTTTTTACTGGGTGGTCGAAAAATGGGACCTGCGGTAACTGCGTTGTCGGCAGGAGCTTCTGATATGAGCGGATGGCTGCTGATGGGGATGCCAGGCGCAATGTTTGTTTCCGGATTGTCGGCTAGCTGGATTGCAATTGGTTTGACTACGGGAGCTTATCTCAACTACGTCCTGGTCGCTCCTAAATTTCGAATCTATACGGAAAAGGCCGGTAATGCGCTTACGATTCCCGATTATTTCGAAAATCGTTTTCACGATCATAGACATTTGCTACGGTTAATCTCAGGCCTAGTGATTCTAGTATTCTTTACACTCTATACATCTGCCGGTATGGTTGCGGGCGGCAAGTTGTTTGAATCTGCTTTCAATACCGATTATTCTATGGGACTATGGATTACTAGCTCAGTAGTTATATTGTATACCTTCATGGGTGGTTTTCTTGCGGTTAGTTTAACTGATTTTGTTCAGGGGACGATTATGATGATCGCGATAATTGCGGTACCCGTCGTTGTGTTTCTTGAACTAGGAGGCGTGTCTGCTACTTTTGATGCCATAGAGACTATAAATCCCGGTCACTTAAATATGTTTCATGGAACAACATGGGTTGGTATTATCTCGTTGTTAGCATGGGGGTTGGGTTATTGTGGCCAACCACATATTTTGGCTCGTTTCATGGCCATTGATACTGTGAAGCAAGTACGTACAGCGAAAAAAATTGGCATTAGTTGGATGATCATAACAGTATGTGGCGCGTTGTCAGTAGGTTTAGTTGGTATCGCCTATCTGGAAAAAACAGGACAATCAATTGCAGACCCGGAGACTATTTTCATCTTTTTTTCTAGTGAACTTTTCCATCCGTTTATAGGAGGGTTTTTACTTTCCGCCATCTTGGCTGCGGTCATGAGTACGATTTCTTCGCAATTGTTGGTGTCTTCAAGTTCAGTAACGGAAGACTTCTATAAAAGTTTCTTTCGTCGCGAGGCTTCTGGGAAAGAACTATTGCTAGTGAGCCGCTTGTCTGTACTTTTGGTTGCGATTGTAGCTTTAGCATTGTCTCTAAACCCTGAAGATACGATTCTCGAGCTGGTAGGACACGCATGGGCTGGCTTTGGTTCTGCCTTTGGGCCGGTAATCCTATTTTCTTTACTCTGGAAAGGTACTACTCGAAATGGTGCAATAGCGGGTATGGTGCTTGGTGGATTGGTTGTACTACTTTGGACGTACTGGGAGCATCCGTTTAGTGATATGTATTCCATGATTCCGGGGTTTGCTTTGTCTTCTTTAGCTATTTTTATCGTTTCCAAAATAGATAAACGCCCAAGCAAAGCGATCGAGAAAGAGTTTGAAGAGGTTCAGCAAGTATATAGAGACGACTATTAGTTATCTTTGATCGTAGATAATCAATCGTAGGCGAGGAGCCCAATTGGGGAAAGGCATCGTAATCTAAAAATTAGTAAGTTTGTGAAAACGAACCTTATGAAAACCATATCTTTTTTCCTCCTTGGCTTACTTTGTTTTTTTGTGACCCCCTGCTTGTATGCGCAATCTGAAGGTCGCCCCAATGTCATTGTTATTTATTCTGACGATCAGGGATGGACCGATATTAATTCTTTTGGAGGGAAAGATCTTTACACACCGGTGTTAGATAGCTTAGGTGCAGATGGTATTCGTTTTACTCAGTTCTATGCAGCTGCTCCTGTTTGTTCCCCATCGCGCGCATCTTTATTAACCGGACGCTATCCACAACGGGCGGGTTTAGCGGGCAATGCATCGTCTCATAAGGGGGTGGACGGGATGCCGTCTGATCAGTATACCATGGGCGAACTTTTTCGAGACGCGGGTTATAAAACGGCTCATATAGGCAAATGGCATGTTGGTTTTACGCCGGAGACCATGCCCAATGGTCAGGGTTTTGATTATTCATACGGGTTTATGGGTGGTTGTATTGATAATTACTCACATTTTTTCTATTGGGATGGGCCAAATCGACACGACCTATGGTGCAATGGAAAAGAAATTTATGAAGACGGAACGTACTTCCCGGATCTAATGGTACGTGAAACAAACAACTTTATAGAGGAAAATCAAAATAATCCATTCTTTATATACTTTGCTATTAATATGCCCCATTATCCATTACAGGGTGAAAAGAAGTGGTTAGATTATTATAAAGATAAAGGTCTAGCTTCACCAAGGGATATGTACGCAGCATTTGTAACCACGATGGATGAGAAAATAGGAGAGGTTGTTCGTCAACTGAAAGACTTAGGGTTGTACGATAACACCATCATTGTTTTTCAATCTGATCATGGTTTCTCGGAAGAAGAACGCGGCTTTGGAGGTGGTGGTTCCGCCCATGGATTGCGCGGCTCAAAATTTAGTCTGTTCGAAGGAGGGACCCGTGTCCCTGCCATTATTAGTTGGCCAAAAAAGATCGAAGCAAACCAGGTACGTAATCAATTTGCAGCCAATATCGATTGGTATCCCACTTTAGCTGAGCTCTGTAATATTGACCTGCCTGATCGTCGATTAGACGGAAAGAGCCTCGTTTCTATTATTGAGGATGCGGGTGCAGTTACTAAACATGATGTATTCTTTTGGCGTAGTGGCGGAACAAAAGAAAAACCTAAATGGGCAGTTCGTCAAGGCGATTGGAAACTATTGAGATATCCTACCTTTGCAGCGAAGGAAGAACTGGATGAACAAGACTTTTTTCTTGTCAACCTTAAAGAAGATCTAGGTGAGACCAAAAACCTCGCTCATCAATATCCGCAGCGCGTAGCCGAGCTAAGTGCTCTCTACGACGAATGGGCTGCTGATGTACACCGACAATAGATACATCGTCTTAAAATAGTTTTTCAGCAGGCGGTTTTACATCAGCCAATCGTAAGTATATCGTTGTTTGTCCACGGTGATGGGTTTGATGTTCAAAAGCCTTCTTGATGGCCGCTTCTTTTGTCATTTCAAAACGACCGAACAGCGTTGTGTTTTCCTTTAATTCCGCAGGGCTCATTTTCTTTATGCTATTAATAGCATAATCATAGCCTGCTAAAACCAACTGAGTGACATTCTCTTTAGATTTGTCATCAGTCTTTTCTGACTGCCCCAAACCTTCGGGTACAGGCTGACCGCTTGCTGCTGATACGAAAGCATAGTTAGCATCATTAATGTGTAACATTTGCTCTGCAAATGATCGTATCTCTTCGGTTGGTTTCAAATCATACCCCGATTCAGGCATTGCTTCAAGATATTCTTGCGTATACGCCTTTGCTCTTTCCCAGTCTTTCACAATTTCATCAATTTGAGTTTGTGCTTGTGCCGAAAAGAATACACAGCAAACAATAAGTGCGGTTAATACTGATTTAAGTGTTTTCATGGTCATTGAATTTGTTAATGTAAAAGTACATTTATTTGGCGAGACTATTACACCGGTGTTTTCTATCTTTGTCTTTATGAAGGCTGTTCTTTTTATTGTTTTCCTGCTGTTTTGTTCGTTTAACTCATCTGCTCAGCTTGTCGCAGACGATATTGTCGAACAATTGGCGGTGGCTATGGACAATAGAGAGAACTATGAACGTCAGAAAGAACGGCAATTATTTAACCTGAAGAAAGAAGCAGCGAAACCAAATCTTTCCCTCGCTGATCAGTATGAAATCAGTAAAAAGATAGGAAATGCCTACAGTAAATACATTCTGGATTCTGCTGTTCGCTATATTTTAAAGAGTGCCGAACTCGCGGAAAAAATGAATAACATCATGTTAACCAATGCAGCGTCCATCCAATTAGCTACTGCATACTCCACGATGGGACTTTATATTGAGTCGAAAGGGCTCTTGGATGATATTAACTCCGCAAGCCTAGACGATACATTAAGAGGTCAATATTATCGCGCATATAGTGCATTTTATAGTCATTATGGTCAGAGTAGTAAGACGACCAGCTTTTTCCATCGTAGTGAGTTGTACCGCGATTCAGTCTTGGCCGTAATGCCTAAAAATAGTATGCTGTATAGGATATCATCGGCCACGAAAATGCTGTATGGCGGGCAATCAGATGAAGCCAAGGCTCGTTTCTTATCCCTACTGGAAGAGGTGGATCCAAAGAATCCAGAATATGCTACTATAGCCTATTTTCTGGGGATCATCTATAAGGAAGAAGGCGATCCCGAATTACAAGAAAAGTTTCTAGCGCTTTCGGCCATCACGGATATCAAGCACTCGATAAAAGACAATGCCTCCCTGCAGGCATTAGCACTCTGTTATTACGAACAAGGAAATATAGATAAAGCCTATCTGTTTATGGAGGCAGCGATAAACGACGCGATATTTTGTGGCGTACGTTACCGAACGGTTGAAAACTCATCTTTTTATCCGATTATCAATGCCTCTTTTCAGGAAAAGGAGAACTATAAGAAGTCGACTTTACGGAAGTATCTTATACTGATTAGCGTTCTTTCTTTGATTCTGATGGTAGGCATTGCCTATATCTATCAGCAGATGAAGCGATTGTCAAACATCCGTAAGGAATTAGCTTCGACCAATAAGCAGTTGGTTGACTTAAATGAAGACTTAAAGAACACCAATCATATGCTCGGAGAGGCTAACCATATCAAACAGGAATATATAGCACACTTCTTTTATGTTTGTTCATCTTATATTGAAAAAATCGAAAGTTTCAGGAATACATTATATAAAAAGGCCATTACCAATCAGCATGACGCATTAATTAAAGATTTGAAGTCAACAAACTTGGCACAAACGGAGCTTGAAGAACTTTATAAAAACTTTGATGAAATATTCTTGAGTCTTTATCCAGAGTTTGTAGAAGAGTTTAATAAGCTGCTTGCACCCGACGAAGCGGTGTTGCCGAAACAGGGTGAGTTACTCAATACCGAGTTGCGCATTTTTGCATTGATCCGGTTGGGGATAACCGACAGCGTTAAGATTTCGACATTTTTGCGTTATTCGTTGCGGACCGTATATAATTACCGAACCAAAATACGTAACAAAGCCGCCGATTCTCGTGATGAACTGGAACAAAAGGTACAAAAAATAGGTACTTTTTTCGGGGATAAATAATCGTTAATTTATTGTTAATTAATAGGTTGTGTTTTTCTATCACGACCTATTCCGCCTAACCATTCTGGTTTCATTGCTACCCGGACAGGGGCTGAGTATATTTGTTATATCTGATATAAACTAATTCAATACATATGGATCTTTTTACAATGAAGAGAAGTTATTGGCGAGCGCTATGCTTGTTCTTAACGCTAACAATCCCTGTACTAACTTTCGCCCAGAACGCAGCGAGGGTGGAAGGTTATGTGACAGACGCAAGTACTGGAGAGGCGCTATACGGCGTGTCGATTGGCGTCAAAGGTACTTCCTTAGGGACGATGACCGACGAGAATGGTCATTATTTATTATCTAATCTGCCGAGTTCCGCCGTTTTAACCGTTTCCTATATCGGCTATACAAGCCAGGAGATCGAAATCACTAACGAAAAACTCGATGTTCAATTGAGCCCAGCTAACAACATGATGGAAGATGTGGTGGTAATCGGCTATGGCTCAGTCAAACGAAAGGATGTAACTACGGCAATCTCTAGTGTTTCCTTGAAGGACTTGGAGGAACGTCCAATTGTTTCTGCGGCACAGGCTATTCAAGGGAAGGCCGCCGGAGTTTCTGTTATTCAGCCGAACGGTGCGCCAGGCGGTGAAACTTCTATCCGTATACGTGGTACGACTTCCTTTAATGGAAGTAATGACCCGCTTTATGTGGTTGACGGTGTGCCGGTTGATAATATTAACTTCCTATCCCCAAATGAGATTCAAGATATGCAGATTCTGAAGGATGCTTCATCAGCATCCATCTACGGATCACGGGCAGCCAATGGGGTTGTTTTGATTACCACGAAAACCGGAAAAGCCGGAGAAGCTAAGATCTCAGTTCACAGTCAGTACACGCAAAATCGTGTATCAAATGAAATTACGCCCTTAAATGTTGCTCAGTATAAAGAGTTACAAGACGAAATCGGCTTAATTTCACTGCCAGATGACCTTCAGGATGAGACCGACTGGTTTGATGAAACCTATTCTACAGGCAATCTTCATAGCCATCAATTATCGATATCGGGTGGTACAGACAAAACTAAATACCTCCTTTCTGGTAGTTATCTCGACGAAAAAGGTATTCTAAGTACCGCTTTTTACAAGCGTTATAATTTTAGGGCCAATGTCGAAAATCAGGTAAGAAGTTGGTTGAAAATGAACGCTAACATAACCTATTCTGACTATTCAAATAATGGTATAACAACTGGATTGGGCGCAAATCGAGGTGGCGTTATACTGTCGGTTATCAACACACCTACCTATGCGCCGATATGGAACCCGGAGAATCCTGACCAATATTACAACAATTTTTACGGTATAAATAACATTACCCATCCATTGGAAAATATGGCGAGGAACGCGAATAATAAATCGCGAGAAAACCGATTGTTGGCTTCTGCTAGTGCAGAAATGACCTTTATTCCTCAGTTGGTTTACAAATCTGCGTTTACGCTCGATCGCCGAAATGCCATTATAACATCTTTCCTTGATCCCATCTCAACAGCCTGGGGAAGAAATCAGTTTGGTGAAGGGTCAGATTCTAGAAATATGAATACCGTATTGGTGTTCGATAACGTCCTCACTTATACAGAGAACTATGACAAACATGGCATAGAAGCGATGGGAGGAACTTCATGGACAAGTTCAGATTATACGAACAATTGGATTAACGGCTCTCATTATAGAAATGGGTCGATTCAAACGCTGAATGCGGCGAATAAAATTTCATGGACCGGTACCGGATCCGGCGCGTCAGAATGGGGCATCATGTCCTATTTTGGTCGGGTAGCGTATAATTACGACAGCAAATATCTGGTAACAGCGAACGTGCGTATGGATGGTTCATCAAAACTTCATCCGGACCACCGTTGGGGAACATTCCCTTCCGTGTCGGCTGCATGGAGAATTTCGTCTGAGTCGTTTATGGACGGAGCTGATTGGTTAGATGATTTGAAAATTCGTGGTGGTTGGGGGCAGACCGGTAACCAGTCGGGAATTGGTGATTACGCTTATCTGCAACGATATAATATCAACCGGATCGAGTGGTTTGAAGAAGGTCAGGAGAATGCTGTGCCGACCATCTCTCAAGCTAATTTAAGAACGAAAGACTTGCAGTGGGAGACAACAACGCAAACGAATGTCGGCTTGGACCTAACTGCATTGAATAGCCGATTGACGGTCAACTTGGATTATTACTATAAACGTACAACAGATATGCTGATGTATGTTTCTTTACCCGCAGGTGCTGCACAAGCAAATAATATTGTGCGTAACGAAGGAGAAATGACAAACCGCGGTGTTGAGCTATTTGTAACGAGTCGAAACGTAATGGGCTATGATGAAAGTTTGGGTTGGGAAACCAACTTTAATATTTCCTTTAACAAAAATACCCTGGAAAGTCTGGAAATGCAGAAAATTTATAATACTGCGGTTACTTCCGATGTGGTTAATGAAACTGTGGTACGGAATGAACCAGGACGACCGTTAAGTGGCTTCTACGGTTATATTAGCGATGGTGTAGACCCCGAAACTGGTGAATTGATGTATCGCGACTTGAATGCCGATGGTAAAATTTCTTCGTCAGACAGAACCTATATTGGAGATCCTAACCCTTCATTTACGTTCGGTTTGACCAATAATTTTTCTTGGAAAAACTTTAACCTGAGCGTGTTTTTACAAGGTTCTTATGGCAATGATATATTCAATGCATCCCGAATAGAGACTGAAGGGATGTACGACGGGAAAAATCAATCAACACGTGTTTTGGACAGATGGAAAATACCAGGCCAGATAACCGATGTTCCGAAAGCAGGATTCAACATCAAAAACTCAAGTTATTTTATTGAAGATGGAAGTTACCTACGCGTGAAAAACGTATCGCTGTCTTATAATGTAACGGGTGCAAAATTAAAGCAAATGGGTATTAGTAGATTGCAACCTTATATTTCTGCTAGTAATCTGCTAACCTGGACAAACTATACCGGTATGGATCCGGAAGTGAACCAGTGGGGTAACAGTGGTGCCGTACAAGGAATCGATTGGGGTACATACCCTCACAGCCGTTCGTTTGTGATTGGTGTTAATCTGGAATTTTAAAACTTAAAGAGATGAAAGCAAAAGATATATTATTATATGCGTGTTTAGGCCTCTTCTTGACGCTAAATTCGTGTTCATTAACCTATGAGCCGGTCGACACGTATTCCGATATCACCGAAGGGGTGGACGAAGAGAATGACGAAGTAGCATTCAAAGACAAAGCTGCCGTACAAAGCCATTTGACAACCATATATGATCAGATGAGAGATCGTCAGGAGCATTGGTATCTCGACTTATTGTTAATTGCCGAAGCTCATGCGGATAATGCATATGCAGGAACAACAGGTGCTGAGGTGGTACCCTTCGAAAACAACGCAATAGAGGGCTCGAATTCGGTTGTCGACCGCGACTGGAACCGATACATGGAAGATATTGCCCGTGCAAACAAACTGATTGTCAATATCGATTCAGTAGAAGATGCGTCTCTAACTACACAAGAGCGTGCGCGATATAAAGCGGAAGCTAAAATATTCCGTGCGATGGTGTATTTTGATATGGTGCGCCTGTGGGGAGACATTCCCATTATTATCACTGAGGCAGGTGATATTACATCAGAGACAATCGAAGACGTGTACGACGATTATTTTCCAGAACAGAGTCCTGAAATAGAGGTGTACAAGCAAATCGAGAAGGACTTATTAGAGGCGCTGCCGGATGCGCCGGAAAACGATCCGACAGACAAAACCCGTTTTTCGAAATCGGTAGCCCGCACTCTTTTAGCGAAAATATACGCTGAAAAGCCACTACGTGATTATGCTAAGGTAATCCAATATTGTAATGAAGTCGCCGCAGACGGCTTTGGTCTTGTTGAAGATTTTAACGATTTGTTTGGAATGAACGAAACTGGGACGGATGCTAAAGCAAGAAATACAAAAGAGGCAATTTTAGAAGCTCATTTTTATCCGGGAAGCGGCAATTGGGCTACCTGGATGTTTGGCCGAGATTTAGTTAATTGGGATAGTAACTTTACCTGGGCAAAATGGGTTACACCGTCTCGGGATCTGATCAGAGCATTTGAATCTGAAGGTGATGAGGAGCGTTATAACGAGTCGATTGTATATTATGAAACAACTTGGAGTAACTATTATCCCTCGTCTCACTATCCATTTATGTATAAGTTAAGATCGGCTAATAGCAGCATTATCAAGTATCGTTTTGCAGATATATTATTATTGAAAGCGGAAGCCTTGATTATGGAAGGCGATTTGAATGAAGCTGCTAATATTATTGACCAGGTAAGGTTGCGTGCGGGATTAGACGGCTTAAGTAATTCGACCAAGGCTAGCCAAGATGCGATGATCGATGCATTATTGAAAGAACGTCGACTTGAACTGGCATTTGAAGGCCAACGATGGTTTGATCTTGTTCGTTTAGATAAAGTAGAAGAAGTCATGAATGCAGTTTTTGCCAAAGATTCAGGTAGAAAACCTTTGGCTTATCCATTTAATTCAAATTCATACCGTTTGCCAATACCACAAGCGGTAATTGATCAAAACCCGAATTTAGTTCAAAATCCTGGTTATTAATATGATGATTATGAGATTCAATAAAAATATGAAAAAGACCTTTGTTACCTTATGTTGTTTCCTGGCTTTATCTGCATGTAGTGCCGATAAGGGCGAAACGGCGAAGCCCGATGAACCCACTCCTCCGGTGGAAAATAAAGACGTAACTCTATTTGTTACAACCAATAACCGGTCTAAGGACTTTGAAAAGGAATCTGTAGCCTACGGATCTGGATCCAACTTGTCGCCTTCCACCATTAGTCTAGACCCGACGACGCGCTATCAAACCATCGACGGCTTTGGAGCAGCGGTAACCGGTTCTACAAGCTATAATTTGATGCAGATGACACCGGCAGACCGCAAAAAGTTTTTAGAAGAGACTTTCTCAGTTGAAAAAGGTATGGGGCAAAGTTATATACGGATTTCAATTGGTGGTTCTGATTTCTCACTTAGTGAATATACGCTGTGGGATACCCCCGGGGAAGGGAACTTTGCCTTGCAGGAGGAAGAAAAGAAATATGTAATTCCTATTCTGAAAGAGATATTGGCTATTAACCCATCTGTAAAAATTATGGGATCGCCATGGTCAGCTCCTCGTTGGATGAAAGTGAATAATTTAACTGATCTCCAACCGTATAATTCATGGACGAGCGGTCACTTGAACCCAGCTTACTATCAGGAATATGCGTCCTATTTTGTCAAATGGATTGAAGCGTTTAAAAATGAGGGAATTGAGATCTACTCAATAACCCCTCAAAATGAACCTTTAAATCGAGGTAATTCCATGTCGATGTTTATGGGCTGGAAAGAACAGCAAGCTTTCATCCGTGATGCTTTAGGGCCGCAATTAGAGGCCGCAGGACTTAGTCCTAAAATTTATGCATTTGATCACAATTATAATTATGATAATATGGCTGATCAAAATGACTATCCATTAAAAATCTATGACGATCCATCGGCGGCAGCCTATATTACCGGTGCTGCTTATCATAATTATGGCGGGAACAAGGATGAATTGCTGGATATTCACAATCGTCGCCCCGATAAGGAGTTGGTATTTACAGAGACGTCGATTGGTACATGGAATGACGGACAAAACCTGACGACCCGATTGATGGAAGATATGGAAGAAGTAGCATTAGGAACGGTAAACAACTGGGCTCGCGGCGTCATTGTATGGAACTTAATGTTGGATAGCGAAAAAGGACCTAATCGGGAGGGTGGCTGTCAAACCTGCTATGGTGCGGTTGATATTAACAAAAATGATTACAAGACAATAACGAAGAACTCACACTATTATATTATCGGCCATTTATCCTCCGTTGTTAAACCCGGCGCTACCCGAATAGGTACCAAAGGTTATAAAGCTGCGGGTGTGATCTATGCTGCTTTTGAAAATAC
Source organism: Albibacterium profundi (assembly GCF_042159835.1). Taxonomy (NCBI): domain Bacteria; kingdom Pseudomonadati; phylum Bacteroidota; class Sphingobacteriia; order Sphingobacteriales; family Sphingobacteriaceae; genus Albibacterium; species Albibacterium profundi. The sequence goes on from NZ_JBBVGT010000003.1 coordinate 36,098, forward strand.
GGACGGTACCTATGCCGTTGTTTTACAAAATAATACAAATGAAGCCAAGAAAATTACAATCGACGACGGGGATAACTATTTTAGTTACGATGTTCCTTCTAAATCAGTGGTTTCTTATCGTTGGCCCAATAAATAAATGATGATGAAAAGATTTTTATATCCCATGGTATTGCTTGCAGGAGTGCTGATACTCGCTTCCTGCGAAAAAGACGAAGTCAAAAAGGTAGGGAACCCGGTGATTGAGTCCAAAACGGAATTCACCAGTGCCCACTTCGGTGATAGTCTAGAATTTACAGTCAACGTATCGGATGCAGAGGTTCCGCTGTCGACTGTAAAAGCGCAATTGTTTTTCAGTGAGGAAATGGTTTCTGAAACCGTGATCCGTACCAAGACGAATGGTGATTATTCGGGTAAGATTTATGTGCCTTACTATGCCAATATTCCTAATGGTACAGCTACATTGAAACTTGTGTTACAAAATATTTCGCAAACGATAACAGAAGAACAATACGATTTAGCCTTGACAAGACCTGATTTTCCATATCTAACACTTGTTGCAAGTGACAAAGAATATCGTTTAGAACGTACTGATCTATATGAATATACATTAGACGAACAACTGCCTGCTAAGGTTAGTGGTTATCTGAAAGCCCCTGCGGTTGGTGACCAAGGAAATGAGTTGACGTTCGGATGGGAAGATGATGCGATTGTCGAAGGATCGACTAATAACATACCTTTCTCTAATTCATCTTCAGGCCAGTATGCTATTACATTTAATACCTTTGATTATCATGCTTCGCCGTTTATTATTGCCTACGCTATTAATGGTACGGTTATGCAACGGGTGGACGATGAGCATTTTAGACTGGATGCTAGCTATGCTCAAGACGAAGAACTGATTATTGATGGAATCGAAGATCTAGACAATTGGTGGATCGATCCTGATTTTATCAAGAAAGACGATCAAGGTAAATTTTTCTTCGTTCCGCAAAGTGGTAACTATCGGATTACGGCCGACTTTTCGTTAAAGTACTTTGCCGTTGAAGCTCTTCATAATGGCGAGCCGGCCAGCTTGCGGGACGATGGGACAGGTGCGGTATGGATTATCGGTGACGGAATTGGCAAACCGTCTTTTGCCACCAATATGGTAGGTTGGAATACTGATAAAGCATTGTGTCTATCTCCAATCGGCAATAAGAAATACCAAGTTACCGTAGTGGCCGGAACGAATGTTAAAACGGATGATATTAACTTTAAGTTCTTCCATCAAAAAGGCTGGGGTGGAGAGTTTACAACTCAGATAACCACGACGAGCGATCTGATATTCATCGGGACCGGTGATAATGGCAGAGATCCGGGTAACCTGGGTATTGTAGAGGGGCAGTCGCTCGAAGAAGGTGCTACCTACGTGCTTACGCTCGATTTAAGTGCTGGAAACGATCATGCTGTTTTGTCGGTTGAAAAACTATAGCATGATTTAGATTAAAAGATACGATTAACAGAAACAGGAGCTGATCGACTAAAACAGGAGCTAATTTTTTAGCTCCTGTTTTTTTGTAACTTAGTGTCAAGTAAGTACTTAACGTTAAACCTAAAATATCGTTATGAAAAAGCTAGTGTTATTGTCGACCGTTGTTGTGATCTTAGCAGCATGTAGTCCGGTTTATTATGCGCCTTCTACCCAGCACGTGCCTTTATTGACCGAAGAGGAAGAGTTCACCGTCGCCGGCGGCTACAGTGGGAGCAGTTCGGCGGATGGCGCTACAATCAATAGTGCTTATGCATTTGATTCAAATTGGGCATTGATGGCCAATGGGAGTATTTTTCTAGCGGGTGATTCCAAAGATAATTCATCAACAGGTAGCGGAGGGCACCTTGAAGCCGGTGCCGGTTATTTTACGGAGGTTTCCGATAAGCTCGTTTTTGAAACTTACGGACTTATCGGTTTCGGTGGAATGAATAATCGCTTTCCATTAACCGTACAAGATTATCCCGAAACGACTGGCGAAATCAAAGCTAATGTTCTGAGTTTGGCTTTACAACCTTCCTTTGGTTTCAAGTCTAAATATTTTGAGGCTGCTATTAGTTTTCGGACAGGTATGGTTAATTACTCGAATATCCGTGGAAGTCTAATGATGCAGAATGAAGATCAGGACGCAGTTGGCAGTCAACAAGAATATCTGGAAGATAATAAGAGCAACTTCCTGTTCGAACCCGCGTTAACAATCAGAGGGGGACTTGAATTCTTAAAATTGGAAGCCCAAACGGGCGGAAGTCTAAACCTCACCAACCAAGAATTTCCCCAAGACCCATCTTGGATTACCATTGGTTTAATTTACCGATTGCAGGATGATTAGAGTTTAGGAGAAAATATTTTAATGTTCAAAAAGACTACTGACAAAAGGCTGTCACAGGAACCTTCTACCTTTGAGGTATGTTAAGTAGCGCGCTAAACGTAAACATTTTATTTTTTTAAACATTAAAATTTAACGCTATGAAATCGACAGCAATATTAACAAAAGAAGAATTCCTGCAACATTGGTTAGGTCACCGTAATTTAACCCGAAATACGATCGAGAAGTTTCCTGAAAAAGAATTATTTGAATTTTCAATAGGTGGGATGAGAACATTCGCCAACTTGGTTAAGGAACTCTTGTCTATTGCAGAGCCTGGCTTGCGCGGAATTGTCGAGAGAGCCACTGAACCCTACGATCACGCGTTAAATCTAAACACCAAAGCTGAATTACTGGCTCAATGGGATGCAGATACACCGAAGATTATTGAACTGTATAATCAAATTCCGGAAGAGGATTTTCATAAGACTCATAACCTGTTTGGTGAATACAATTTTCCGATTTACAGTAACCTTCTTTATTTTGTGGACAATGAAATCCATCATCGTGGTCAGGGCTTCGTATATTTACGAATACTCGGAATCGAACCTCCATTCTTTTGGGAGAGAGATTAAATTATAACATGGGTCCAATAGCTCGTGCGTCGCTAAAGGCTAATTTTTAATAAGCTGGCGCACGAGCTATTCGACTTTTATACGGGTTAATAAATCCCTTACAGTTGTTCTTAGTGAGAGTGGTTCTAAAATTGTAGCTTGATCAGCAAACATCAGGTACCAACGTGCGAACTCTTCTTCCGCATTTTTCGATTCGAAGGTCATCTCGACCTCATCGCCCTTTACCGTTTCCGATACAAATCCATAGTACGAACGCTCCCATTGTATATATCTTGCAAAATCACGTGCAATTGACAGTCGTATTTGCGTTGTAGGCGGAGCCTCATCCTTGTTTAAGTAATATGAAAGTTTTTTATGTTTCCTAGTAAATCCTCTGTTCGTCAAATCTAATTGTTGGACTCTATCGATTCGGAATTGCCGATAATCTTCTCTTAAATGACAATAGGCCATAAAATACCAAAAGCTTCCCTGGTGGAATAAACCTACAGGTTCGATTTCGCGCTGTGTGACCTCGTTGGCGCTACTACTTTGATAGTGCATATTTACGATCTTTTGTTGCGCTACACTTTCAAATAGTTGGGATAAAGCCGACGGTACGTTTTTATTAAACCGATTTTCCATAACACTCATCATCATATTCTCCTCGAGTATCGATATGTCGGATTTTTCATCGGATCGTAGGTACGCTTTAATTTTGTTAATGGCTGATCCGAAGTGCTTGGCTAAGTGTGGATCAACAAATTTGTTCATTAGCTTCTCAGCAGCTGCCAAGGTCATTATTTCTTCTTGAGTGAAGCGGGTAGGTGATAGTTTGTAGCCATCTACTAAAGCATAACCCGAACCTGCCTCTCCATAAATGGGTATACCAGCTTGCTCGAGCGAGCGGATGTCTCGATAGATCGTTCGTTTGCTCACATCAAATTGCGCGGCGAGATCTTGAGCCTTTACAATTGGCTTGGCTTGAAGTTGAAAATAGATGGCGACGACCCTATTAAACCTTTTCGTTATATCCATCGGCAGTTTAGTTGCGTAGTCATTAAATCGAAGATCATAAAGTTAAAGAAAATTCATTCATCTATTTAATCTACTTGTTCGTATATAAATTAAGTAGGTCTGTCTATTATCACGATCGTCGAGTGACAATCTTACTATTTTCATGCTTGGTTATCATGAAGGTCTCAAAGATTACGTAATCATTCAAACTGTAGATCAGCGGCTGATTACACATTTGAACCTGAAAGCTATTCATCAATTGCTCCCGCAGAGAATTTTCTTAAGAGTAAATCGCTCGTACGTCGTCAATAAGGACAATATCGACTCTTTCAGTAACAACGATGTATTTATTAAAAACTATGAGATCGGTATTGGGAATCACTACCGCGATTTATTTTTAGGTGAGTTATTGAGCAAGTGAGAGTTTGATGCTGAATTAATAATATTTCGACAAAAAGTAAATATTTATTGTTTTTCAATAAATTATTATTGATATTTGATTTGTGAACTTAAATAAATCAATATGAATACAAATCAGGTTTTAACACTCCTCAAGATCGCGTCTTGGATTATCTTTGTCGGCTTTGCGATAAAAGCAGGAGCTATGCTTGTCTCTTTTTCGATTAGTTTGCTTATCAATCCAGACGCGTCGAAGGACTTGTATCTTGGATTAGATCTACATGACATATATCAATATAGTCAGCTGCATTATATTTCAATGGGTATTTTTATCATTCTTATCGCGGCTCTAAAAGCATACTTACTCTATTGGGTAATTAAGATTTTTTCAAAGATTAATATTGTCCACCCGTTTAGTCAAGAGGTGGTAAAATGGCTTATGGCTATGAGTAATATCGCCCTGCAAATTGGCGTTTTGGTATTGATATCAACAAGTTATAGCCATTCATTAACGGAGAAGGGTCTTAATTTCAGTTATGACGGAGGGGATGCCGAGTTCCTTCTTCTGGCCGGTATTCTATTTATTGTTGCTCATATTTTCAAGAAGGGCATTGAGATTCAATCCGAAAACGAGTTAACTGTATAATTATGGCGATCATTGTGAATTTAGATGTAGTGATGGCTAAACGGAAGATCTCGCTAAATGAACTTTCCGAAAAGGTAGATCTGACCTTATCGAATTTGTCAATTTTAAAAACAGGGAAGGCGAAAGCGATTCGATTCACAACTTTGGATGCTATCTGTAGAGCACTCGACTGCCAGCCCGGCGATATCTTAGAGTTCACGGATGATGAGTAATCCGATTAGACTCGCTTTACTTCCTAGGGTAGTCAACGGTCATAGCTACGCTAATATGTTTCTGTTTCCTACCGTATGTAGGAGTGCGATAGGGAGTCAATTGAAAGTCAATAGATAGATATGTAAAACAAGCTACTAATAAACCATTTCTAAAATCAGTTGCTTTGTATCCACCCTTTGATGAAATCTTTCTCGATCAAATAGAAATTGTCAATTTCAGCGAGAACTCTTACTTGTTCTCCGGCCGGATAACTCGTCAAGACAGCCGCTAAGGGATTGGGTTCTCGGTGTATGGACTGGCTGCGTTCGAGCCTTATCGTTCTAAGTGGCTTAGAAGCATCGGTTACTTGATTGCGGGAAACAAACACTTTACGTTTATCTGGTAGAATACCACGATAGCCATTAAGTGCAGCAGCCTCGATTATCAAAGGCGAGTGGATCGATATATTTTGGTCTGTTGATCTCATTCTAAGTGTATCTCCGATCCGCTCTATGTCGGATCTGATTGAAGGTGGAGTCGACTTTCCCGGTCTGACGAAGGGGAGGGGGTCGACCGCCCCCGTCGATGTATAGATTCCGAAGTGTAGATGGGGAGGTGTGGTCCTTGCATTTCCGGTATTACCAATAAGGCCGACGGTGTCACCTACGCTCACCCTTTTGCCGGATGTTACCGTTTGACTATCCAAATGTGCATAATATAAGTTAATCGACCGATTTTCAGGACGCAAGAATACGATTTTCCCGCCGAGATTATTGGTGCCGACGCGACTGATGACACCGTTTGCAGCAGCGACTGCTGGTGTGAGCCGATCTGCAAAAATATCAATCCCTTCATGAGATCTCCGTCCCCCTTCTCGGTCAACACCAAAAAAAGAACCAATATGTTGTTCGGCGTCTTCTGCAACGGGATTTGCTAAAGACGGTTCGGCTGTAATCTGTAAATCATATGAAACATCGCTAAGTAATTCTGGCTGTACCCGTAAGATATATTGTCCGTTTCTTTTCACCGTATAGGACAATGATGTGCTATCGACCTCAGCGGAAATCAAATGCAAGTGGCTTTCCGTAGTGTCTTGCGCGACGGCAAACAGATCCATAAAGAGGATGACGCTGTCTGTGCTTTGTGCTACGACTTTGATTTGCAGTTGTTCGCCGTCCCTCGCGTCAAAGGCATATCCGGTTGCATTGGGTTCATTTGCACCGAAATATGCTTTTTCCTGATAAGGGACACTGATTGCTATAGGCGATTGGAGGCTTCGGTCAGAAGCAGCGAGCCAGCGATCATACAATAAGCTTTCGGCTAGTCCCGCGTTTTCAAGTTGTTCGATGTAGCGTTCGTGAGGTGTCTGACCTTTAAAAAGGTCTCCGGTAATTCGATCGCTGCAGGCAATGATAAAAACAGAAAAGAAAAGGATTATAAAATAGAGTTTTTTGTTTCTCATATAGGAGCAACACAGGAAGCTCTAAAATGTTGATGTCGTCTTAAAGATTGATGATCAGATAAGTAAACATTTACAATAAAGGGTACAAAACTTCCCAAACATTCTCGGCCATAATACGCTGTCCCTCCTTTGTAGGGTGGATGCCGTCGTCTTGGTTGAGTTCTACTTCGCCGGCAACATTTTCGAGTAAAAATGAAACGAAGGCCAAGTCGTTTTCTTCAGCAAGTTGTGGAAATATTTGTCGGAAACTTTCAGCGTATTCTTGCCCCATACTGGGCGGAACGAGCATGCCGGTCAGCACAATTTTGCATTCGGGCCATGCTGCTTTCACTTTATCGATAATGGATTGTAGATTAGTATAAGTTTCGTCGACCGGTAAACCGCGTAAGCCATCGTTGGCGCCCAGCTCCAGTACGAAAATGTCGATTTTTTGATTTAATAACCAATCGACCCGCTCATTTCCACCTGATGTAGTTTCTCCACTCAGTCCGGCGTTCACTGTTTGGTAAGGAAGGTTTAGGGAGTCAATTTTATTTTGAATCAAACCAGGGAAAGCGTTATCAGTATTTTCTAAACCATAACCGGCCGTTAGGCTATTTCCAAAAAATAGAATTCTTTTCATGTTCGTCTTGTCATCATGTCCGCTCTTCGTGCTGTCGCTGGTATTTTGGGCTTGTTCCTGACTGTTGGGATTGGCGCAAGCGACTAAACAAATGACGGCTAAGAGTACAGAAATGGAATTAAAATTCATGATGAATGTAATGCTTTTGTTTAAATAGGATATCCAAACGACAAATTACTGAAATAATCCGTATATTTTTAACTTTTGAAAATTATCATTGTTTTGACAAATATTTTAAGTGTACGTAATTTAAGTAAGACTTACCAAAGTGGACACGGGAGCTTAGCGGTTTTACGAGATATAAATTTTGATGTTGAAGAAGGCTCCACCACGGCCATTGTCGGGCCGTCAGGCAGTGGAAAAACGACTCTTTTAGGGTTATGCGCAGGCTTGGATCGTGCAAGTGGAGGCAGTATTGTTTTAAACCAACAGAATCTAAACGAATTGAACGAAGATGAACGCTCTTTACTAAGAAACCAGTATGTGGGTTTTATTTTTCAAAATTTTCAACTTTTGCCTACACTAACGGCCTTAGAAAATGTGATGGTTCCTTTGGAACTTCAGCAAGCAAGCAATGTCAAAAAAAGAGCGATGGATTTACTTGAGAAGGTCGGGCTCTCGGAACGCGCATCACATTATCCTATGCAACTTTCTGGAGGTGAACAACAGCGTGTTTCATTGGCACGAGCCTTTTCTAATGCGCCGAAGATTCTGTTTGCCGATGAGCCGACCGGTAATTTGGATGCAGAAACTGGTGCGCGGGTCGAAAAACTTTTATTCGATTTGAATCAAGAGGCCGGCACAACCCTTATTTTGGTAACCCACGACCTTGAGTTAGCATCAAAGACGCAGCGGATCATTCATATGAAAGGCGGCAAGTTGTTAGAGAATGAGGGATAGGAGCGCTAAAAATAAACAATTGAATTTCCCTTGGTTATTGAAGATGGCCTTGCGCGATAGTCGCAGAAATAAATCACGATTATTCCTTTTCATTTCTTCCATTATTTTGGGTATCGCTGCGATGGTAGCAATTTCCTCATTTCGGGAGAATTTAACAACGGACATCGACCGGCAGGCCGCTTCGCTCATTGGAGCCGATCTAGTAATCGACAGCCGCAAGGCCTTATCGGATAGTTCTATGCAACTAGTCGATTCCCTAAAAGGATTGAGTGTTGGATATGCGGAAGAGAAGAATTTCGTGTCGATGGTCTATTTTGAGAAGAGCGAAGGAAGTCGCCTCGTCCAAATCCGCGGAATATCAGGTGGATATCCTTTCTACGGTAAAATAGAAACCTTGCCTGCGAATGCTGCAGACGCCTATCAGGATGAAAATGGTGTATTGGTGGATAAAACATTGATGCTTCAGTATGGTGCTGAAGTAGGTGACACGGTTCGCATTGGGAATTCTAGGTTTAGAATTTCGGGAGAATCGATCCAGGCGCCTGGGCAAACAGGCTTATCATCCGCTGTTGCGCCAGCGGTTTTTATGCCATTGACCAGCTTGGGGGCGACCGGCCTCTTGCAAAAGGGAAGTCGCGTTAACTACCTATACTACTATCAATTTGGGAACAACATAGACAGCCATGAGCTTGCAGAAGAGCTGGACGAGCGATTGGAAAATGAGGGTCTGGATGCTGAAAGTGTTCAGATGCGAAAAGAACGTACGGGCCGGGCTTTTGGTGATCTAGCGAAATTCCTTTCTTTGGTTGGGTTCATTGCTCTGTTATTAGGCTGTATTGGCGTGTCAAGTGCGGTTCAAATATATATCCGGGAAAAAATCAACAGCATCGCTATACTTAGATGTTTGGGCGTCAGCGGTTTTCAAGCATTTCTTATTTTTATCATTCAGGTTATTGGAATTGGGTTGATCGGTTCCGTCATCGGTGCTGGACTGGGCGTGTTCTTGCAACAGTTGATCCCGATTGTCTTGCAGGAGCTGCTTCCGGTCGAGGTAACCTTAGCTATATCGTGGACATCGATAGCGATGGGGATTGTGCTTGGTGTTCTTATTTCCGTGCTTTTTGCGTTATTACCGCTACTTTCTGTACAAAAGATATCACCACTAAACACCTTGCGGGCCTCTTTTCAGTCTGATACCACCAATAGCAACAAACAACGCGGTTTTGTATTTGGACTCATCGTTCTGTTTATCGGCGTTTTCGCTAGGACGCAATTGGACAATTGGATCGAAACCGGCATATTTACAGCTGCCGTTATTTTCGGTTACCTGGTTCTATGCGGACTGGCAGTCGCTATGATTAAATTGGTGAGAAAGTATTTTCCTCATTCTTGGGCTTATGTTTGGAGACAGGGGCTGTCGAATCTATACCGGCCTAATAATCAAACCGTTATTTTGGTAATGGCAATTGGTTTGGGAACGGCTTTCATCGGCACCTTGTTTTTTGTAAAATCGCTGCTGATTGAACAGGTTACTTTTTCAACCCGAGGCGAACAGCCTAATATGGTTCTTTTTGATATTCAATCTGCTCAGAAGGAGGAGGTTGCCGATCTTGTAAGGTCAGCTGGGCTACCTGTTATTCAAGAGGTCCCTATTGTGACGATACAAATTCAGTCGATTAATGGATATCGGCAAGTAGATGTTGAGAAGGATAGTACTTTGGATATTTCTACAAGAGCTTTTGCTAGAGAGCTGCGTGTTACTTTTCGCGATAGTCTGATTTCATCTGAAAAGCTTACTGAGGGTCGTTGGGAAGGAAATGTTGCAGAAGGTGATACGGCTTTAATATCGCTCGACCAAGGCTATGCAGAGCGTATAGGTGTGAAAGTAGGGGATGAGATTATCTGCAATGTTCAAGGTTTGTTGATACCAACAAAGGTTGGAAGTTTGCGTGAAGTAGACTGGGATCGGGTGCAAACTAATTTCCGAGTTGTTTTTCCGAAAGGTGTGATTGATGAAGCACCGCAGTTTCATGTGATTATGACAAGGACACCTAACGAGCAGGTATCAGCGGACTTTCAATTGAAGCTGGTGAAACGCTTTCCGAACATCTCGATTATTGATCTGAAATTGATACTAACGGTGCTGGATGAAATCATATCCAAGGTGAGCTTTGTTATTCAGTTCATGGCAGCTTTGAGCATTATTACTGGTTTGATCGTGCTTTTATCGTCCATCCTAATTAGTAAGTTTCAGCGAATTCAGGAAAGCGTATTGCTTCGTACATTGGGTGCGAGCAAGAAGCAGGTTTTCGCGATAACAGCGTTGGAGTATTTCTTTTTGGGCGCATTATCGTCAATTGCAGGTATCTTAATCGCGCTTGTTTCTGCATGGGCATTGGCTGCATTTAACTTTGAGATTCCATTCCGGCCAGATCCTTTGGTCATCTTCGTGATTTTTGTCTGTGTTACCTTATTAACGGTTGTAATCGGCATATTCAATGTCAATGGGATCTTGCGTAAGCCACCTTTAGAGGTACTTAGAAGGTAAGGCGCAAATGAGGCTTTTTCATTTTTCTTCGTAAATTTGATGATCCAACTACCTATATTATGATGGAAATCTACATTTCAATTTTACGAGGGATCAACGTGAGTGGGCAAAAGCTGATAAAAATGGATGCTCTAAAAAGGATGTACGAGTCGCTGGGTTTTACAAATGTAAAGCACTATGTACAAAGCGGGAATATCATCTTTTCCTCGGAGACGGTTAAAGCCGATTCATTAGCCGAAAAAATATCCTCGCAAGTCGAACGAGACTTCGGATTCCAAGTTCCAGTTCTTGTTATGACCAAAGAAGAACTTCAGAAAATCATAGATGAAAATCCCTTTGCTAGAAACGCAGAAAGGGATCTTTCAGCTTTATATGTTACGTTTTTGGACGGATCTTTAGGTGAATTTGACCAGTCAGCTATTGAGAGTGTATTACAGAACGGAGAAGCGATTCATTTTGGATCAAATGTGGTATATTTGTTCTGTCCGGGTGGTTATGGAAGAACAAAACTTTCTAATACATTTCTCGAGCGGAAGCTTAAATTGAAGGCAACTACTAGAAACTGGAAAACAACAAATAAGCTTTTACAATTAGCCGATACTTAAGTTTTTATTCAATTCGCGAGAACTCATACTTATCTTTTATATGGCGATTAAAAAAAGTTCCCTTTGAAAATGCTGCTCTCATGGCATCGTAGGTTTCTTTTTTAACATCCATATATTCATAGACGCTTCCCGACTGAAAACGAATTTTCAATATAGCGTTTGATTGATCGTATGATATCGTGTCAATTACAGAGGATGGCATTTTAAGAGTTTCAATAGTTGTTTTTCAGCGTTTTCAATTGTAGACCCCGTCCGCTTGCTGCTTAATGTTTTAAAATAGGGTTGTGTCAAGCCTTTCTCGTATGCGGTTATCAGCGAATGTGATACATAGTACTTCTTGCATACCGTGCGAGTGTTTCCCAGTTTCACGGCGACGAAATCATACATCTCTATTAGGTTACGTTTAAGTTCAGTTTGATTTTGGAAAGGGGGAAGTTCGGCGAGCTTAATAAAAGCCCATACCGTACCAAACCAAGTTCTAAAATCTTTTGAGCTAAAATCTTCCTGTGAACATGCCTGTATATATTGATTAACATCGGCCGAGTCTATTGGGCACACCTCATTCTGGTCGTCTATATATTGAAATAAATGCTGACCCGGAATTTCTTTAACATCTTGCAGTCGTTTTGCAAGCCTTCTATCCTGAACTTTTATGTTTTGTTGAACACCCTTTTTTCCTCTAAATTGAAAGCAGATCTCGGCACCGTCAATGCGAATGTGCTTAGTCGTGAGCGTCGTTAAGCCGTAGCTTTTGTTTTCATCTCGATAATGTGCATTGCCTGTACGAATAAGTGTTTCTTCCATCACTTGAAGTACAAGCGCAAGGACTTTGTCTTTTGTCAGCTTTCTTTTCTGCGAGTCTTTTTTAATTTTTTTCCGAATAGACGGCAATGCCTTTCCAAAATCAATAATCTTGTTGAATTTATTCTCTTGTTGTAAACGAGTCCATTCTGGGTGATATAAATATTGTTTTCGACCACGATCGTCTGTCCCGGTAACCTGTAGATGTCCGTTTTCCTTCGTGCAAATCCACACGTTGCGCCAAGCTGGCGGAATAACTAAGGCTTTAAATCTATCGAGGATGACTTGGTCTTTTACGAGCGAACCATTTGCATAATAGGCAAAACCCTTGCCTTTACGAATCCGTTCGTATCCCGGGTCTGAATCTGATACATATCGTATTTTGGGCATTTTACTAATTTATTGATGTCCGTCTGGTGTTTATTATACACCCGAGCCGCTCTGTAAGTAACAGCATTTTTCAGATAATGGTTTCTTAATTCTTCTGAGGGCAGTTTCCATACGTGTTTTCCATTATTACTATGAGAAAATATTGCTATTTTTAATCCTTACTAATGATCACAGATATGCCTGAACTTTTACTTAGACAACATATAGAGAGAACGCTGGATGAAGCGATCTCCGACGAAAGTTTCCAATCTTTTTGTGAGCTGACCTTTGAGAAGTCGTTCGATAAAAAGCAGTATTTTGTTGAACCCGGGCGCGCGTGTAATTATCAGTATTTTATTTTGGAGGGTTCATGTTACTCCTATTACGTTAATGAGAAGGGTGATAAGAGTGCTATTCAACTGGCTATCGAAAATCATTGGATAACGGACTCCTCAAGTTTCTTCACTAATAAATCAGCCGTATCAACCATCGAGACTTTAGAGCCTGTAAGGGCATTGTTGCTAAGCAAGGAAAATCTGGATATACTCTGCAAACGACATCCGATATTTGACCGATACTATAGGATTCTACTTCAGAATGCGATGTCAACCCTCTATTACCGTATTGCAAAAACGAATAGTGAAGATGCAGAGCATCGATATAGAGAGTTTGCCCAACTATTTCCGCATTTTATCCAACGTATCCCTCAATTCTTGATCGCTTCCTATCTTGGTATTAAGCCTCAGTCATTGAGTCGTATTCGAAGAGAAATATTTTCCAAAGATGATTAGGTTTTCTTTCTTAACATAGGTGAATGAAATTGCTTGTTATTTGAGGGATCTTTGTGGTGTTGAAAATAAATAAATTAAAAAAAAGAAAATTATGAATACTACAGAAACATCAAAATGGATTTCAGATCCAACGCACAGTGAACTTCTTTTTAAGATTAAACACTTGATGATCACGAACGTTAAAGGTGAGTTCCAGAAGTTTAACGTAAGCATAGAAAGCAAGGGAAATGATTTTAGCGATGCTAAAGTATCTGCAGTGATCGATACCGACTCTATTTTTACGAATAACACAGATCGCGATGCACACTTGCGAAGCGCTGATTTTTTTGATGCAGAAAAATACCCAAAAATTACGTTTAACAGTACAGAGCTAAATAAATTAGATGACGACAACTATCAGTTAAAAGGTATCTTGGATTTGCATGGCATTGAAAAGGAACTTATTCTTGATGTTGAGTTCGGTGGTTTCGCCAAAGACCCTTATGGAAACCATAAAGCAGGTTTTTCCGTTAGCGGTAAATTAAACCGTAAGGATTGGGGCCTAAACTGGAACGCAGCCTTAGAAGCCGGTGGTGTTATGGTGAGCGACGAAGTTAGAATAAACGCTGAAATTCAGTTTGTTCAAGAATCGTAAGATTTCTTTCCGCTGAATGCCAGCAGAATAGATCCCAAAATTGCAGAAAGAACCGAACCGGTTAATATCGAAAATTTAGCTTCTGCAACAAAATGCGGTTCTGCAAATGAGAGTAGGGCAATGAAGATCGACATTGTAAAACCGATACCTGCTAAAAGCCCTACGCCAATCATATGAAGCCAATTGGCATCCCTAGGTAGTAAACCAACCTTGCTTTTTACCGAAAGCCAGGATACGAATAGGATACCAATTGGCTTTCCTAATACAAGCCCAAGGACAATACCTAAACCTAGATTGGAAAATAGACCTTCGACCATTCCGTCTTCAAACGTAATATTTGTATTGGCTAAAGCAAATATTGGGATAATAAGGAAGTTGACCGGTTTGGTCAGCATATGTTCTAGTTTTTCTAATGGTGATTCCTTCTCGTCTGGTGTTGTAGGCAATGTTAGTGCCGTCAAAACCCCCGCAATGGTAGCATGTATGCCTGAATGATGGATGAAATACCATATAAATACACCGGGAATTAAATAAAAAATAATATTCTTTACCCCGAAACGATTAAATAAAATTAACAGTAGGAAAATGGCGCCTGCATAGCCAAGATTAGCGTAATTTAATTCAGAAGAATAGAAAATCGCGATTACTAGAATAGCGAGTAAATCATCAACGATGGCCAATGCTGCCAAGAAGATTTTTAATGAAGCAGGTACTCTTTTTCCCAATGCAGTAACAGCGGCTAATGCAAAAGCAATATCAGTTGCCATCGGAATGCCCCACCCATGTTCGGTTAAGGTTCCCTTATTAAAGAGTAAATAAATAAAGGCGGGAACCAATGCTCCACCGATAGCGCATAATATGGGTAATGCTGCCTTTTTTGGAGAAGCGAGTTCTCCTTCGACCAGCTCCCGTTTTATTTCTAGTCCAACCAATAAAAAAAAGATAGCCATCAGACCGTCGTTGATCCATAATAAGATGGGGTAGCGTAGATGAATATTTTCTGTGTTAAATCCGATCTGGGTTCCAAGAAAATCGTCGAAGCCTTCACCAAGGGGTGAGTTGGCTACAATTAATGATATAATTACACAAAATAATAAAATAATGCCGCCAGCGGATCCGTTTTTTAAGAAGTTAGGGAGAGCTTTAAGGTTGATACGGTTACTCATTTGGCAAATATATTAAAATCGTAATAAATTGGGCGTATCGTTCCAATTAAATCAAAAATTATCGCTATGGATGAAAAATCATCTGAAATTGAAGACGAAGGGAAAGATAAAGCACACGATTATAATCCAGATAAGATACACCGGAAGATAGGCGCTAATTACTTTGCCAATATGGTCTACTTCTGCTTTCTTAAACAGTACGCGGTAGAATTGTACAATTACCAGTATTAGGTTGACCAACATGAGCACATTGCTACCAAGTACTGCGCTGCGGTTGGGCGTAACCCCCCATTCGGTGATTCGAAATAGGATAGCTGATAGAGCTAGACCGTTGACAAGGACCGTCATCAGCGAAAGGAGTAATAGGATCCACAGGCCGATGCGAGTGACATTGCTACGAGCCCCCTCTGCAATGGAAAAGAAGATAATAGCCATGACTCCGATCAGAAGCAGATTGAAGAGCAACAAGAATTCGCGATCATTGTAAAGATCTTTGCCCGATGCTATGATGGCAATCAGATAGGTAACCAACATAACCAATACTAAGGGGCTGAATATTTTAGCGATTACGGGGGAAACTTTGTTTACGAGCTGCGGATTGCTTTGTGTAAGATAGGTACCTAATATCGGTGCTGAAACGAGACCGATTATGGCAATATTATTAAAATAAAATTCCTCAATATCGAGTTCGATTAATGAAAACAGGCCGATGGTAATCCCTGTTAAAATTCCACCAGCTATTAATATCAATGTCGTCACGACGATCAAATCGCCATTATAACGGAGATAGTTGAGTCGGCTTTCCGGTTGATGTTTTATTCCTCCTGAAAATGAAAAACCTAAGATACACCAGAGGAAAAGAACCAAGTGAATACAGGATAAAACGAGGGTGTCACTTTCTTCATTTGGAAGGAAATTAATAAAGAAAACGCTAAAAAGAACGGCACTGCTGATAAGAATGATTTCCTTCAATGCCAGTTTATTCTTCCACACGAAATACGCTGATAGGGCAGGGAAGATGACAAAACCGACATTGCGAGTATAAAAGTAGCCTTCGTTGATGGAAAATAGTGCGGGCAGCTTAACGATGATGGCCGCTACGAGACACATCACCGCAATAAACATGATATTAACCTGAGTACCGTTAGCTTTTCTTTCATTAGTGAAATTCAAACGTTCATGCCAGAAAGCAGCTAATGTGCTGTTCGTTATGCTAGGGTATAAGCCGTCAAAGGCTTGTTTGAATGCTAGTTTATCTTTGCGGTAGAGTTTTTCAACTTCTGCGGGGTTATTTAGATGGACAAGGATGTCATCTCTTAAATTCGTTTCCATAATTATTTTTGCGAGTTAATTAGTTTTTCCAATGTGCTTAAATGGTCGTCGAACGCCTCTCTGCCATTCTCGGTTATTACATACTTTGTATTCGGCTTACGGCCAATAAATCTTTTCTTCACCCCTACAAAGCCCTCCTTTTCTAATCCCTTCAGGTGACTGGCTAAGTTCCCATCGGTTACGTCAAGCAGATCTTTCAGGGAATTAAAATCCAGGTGATCATTAACAGCTAAAGCCGACATGATGCCCAGTCTAATTCTGCTTTCAAAAGCTTTGTGTAAACCGTTTATTGATATTTTCACCTTTCGTATTTATAATGCATATAGATGCCGTAAACAATATGTGCCAAGCCGAAACCTAGCGACCACCATAACAAACTATATTCTGAGAAATACAGAGACAGCAGCCCTATAACTAATTGAACGATCCCAAGAATCTTCACTTCATTCAAGGTGAATTTACTAGCATTGTAGAGCGCTAAGCCGTAAAATATTAATGACAGGGGAACGATCAGTCTCTCAAGGTCCATGCTAATAAGTATAAGAATCAACATAGCACCGGTAGCAACTGGGATCGCCATATCGATAATAAGTCGCCTCGTTGTGAAGTTCCACAACGGTTGTTTATTCTTTATGGCTCTCCTACGTGAAAAGAAGATAGCGCTTATCAGCGCGAATCCTAAAATCACGATGGCCAACAGGTAGATACTCGAAGAGCTTTCTTCGGGAATTTCTCCGGTCTTGAAGCCCAGAAAATTGTAGGCTATACAAGCCCCTACCAATGCATAGATCCCTGCCATAATGCCTGCCCAGCCGGAAAGCGACAGGAACTTGGAAGACTGCTCCATCATCGAACGGATCTCAGCCAGTTTCTGTATATAATCTTTTTCCTCTTTCATTTAAAAGTACTTTGTAATTCAAAGTTAGATAAAAAAAGTAAATTCCAATTTTCTTTTTAATTTTTTTTTCAGGTTAAAAGATTATGTGTAACGCAAATAATATAAACTAAGGGTTCTGCTTTGGGTTAGTCTTGTAACGAACTGAATGAATCACTAAATTAAATTAAAATGTCAATAGCAAGCAAAACTTCAGAAACCCTGAACGACCTGATTAAAATCAATAATGACCGAATTGAAGGTTATGAAAAGGCCATCAAAGAACTCGACACAGAAGACACAGACTTGCAAAGTTTGTTTCGCGAATTCTGTTCCCAAAGCGAGGGTCTTAAAAGAGAATTAGAGCAAAATGTTATGGAACTCGGAGAAGAGACAGCGGATGGCAGCACGGCTTCGGGCTCTATATATAGGGCGTGGATGGATGTAAAAGCAGCATTTTCGGGCGACACACGTAAAGCTGTTTTGCAAAGCTGTGAGTTCGGTGAAGACGCAGCACAAAAAGCCTATCGTATGGCGGAGGAAGAACCTGATATTGCGCCAAATACCAAAATTTTGATTAGCAAACAAAAGTTGGATTTGAAATCGTCACACGATCGTGTAAAAACACTTCGCGATAGTATGGAATAAGGCACCAAGCCTTATTCCATTTTCTCTGCTACATTAATTAACGTGTCGACATCTCGTCATCATCAAACAGACTTAATTGCCTTGCATAGTCGCTGGCCTCTTCTTCATGCATTGTAAAGTTAGACATTGTAAGTCCTAATAATCTGATTTTCCGATTCTCCGCACCTGCTCGATCTAGCAGATTACAAGCGAAACGATAGATAGTATCCTTGCCGGAAAGTATTTCTGTAAACGACTGGCTTCTGGTTATCTGTACAAAATCGTGGAACTTGATTTTCAATGTTAACGTTTTTCCGGAGAGTGTCCGTATTTGAAGTCGCTTGCTCAGTTTGGCAGCAAGTACATATAGTTCGTCCGTAACCTCCGATCTTTTAATTAAATCTTTTGCAAAAGTGTCCTCTACACTAATTGACTTGACCTCTCGGTTGGGCTGAACTTCACGGTTGTCGATTCCTCTAGCCATATTGTAAAAATGCCGCCCTGTTTTACCAAAAATATGTATTAAGGTACTTTCATCCAGTTTTTTTAGATCACCTCCGGTGTGAATATTTAGCTGTCTCATTTTAGCAGCCGTAACCTTTCCGACTCCAAAAAAGCGTTCTATCGGTAGCGCTTCTAAAAAAGATTTTATTTTTGATGGCCCGATAAAGGTAAGACCATTAGGTTTATCCTGATCCGAAGCAATTTTCGCGACAAATTTATTGATCGATACACCGGCGGAAGCGGTAAGGTTCAGCTCCTCCCGGATGGCTTTTTTTATTGCACTGGCAATCTCAAGTGCGGAACCAATACCCTGTTTGTCAGTTGATACATCTAAATAGGCCTCATCCATGGATAGGGGTTCGATTAGGTCGGTATATCGTCTGAAAATTTCACGGATCTGATGTGACACCTCTTTATAAACATCAAAACGCGGACGTGTAAAAATAAGATGGGGACACAGCTGAAGTGCCTGCCTTGATGGCATAGCAGAACGGACGCCAAACTTTCTGGCTTCATAACTTGCCGTAGCCACCACACCCCGTCCGTCGGGCGAACCGCCAACCGCCAACGCTTTGCCCCGTAGTTCCGGAAAGTCGCGCTGATCGACCGATGCATAAAAGGCATCCATGTCAATATGTATTATTTTTCGTCTGCTGTCCATGGGCCTCAGGCATTATCCAAATATAAGGAATTCGCAGAAATAAAGATTGCTTTCTACCCGTTCGGGGCTTTGAATGTTAAGATAGTGTTGTACCCTGTTAAAAATATATTATCTTAATTCAAACGTTTGCGTTACTTTTGCTTATCAATTTAAACATTAACCATTTTTTAATAACCCTAATTTGTTTTACATGGAGTTTAATTTCTACAAAAGAAAAGGTGGGAGTAAATCGTATCCAGCGCTAGCATACATGCTAGTTCTATCGCTGCTTGTGTTTTTCTCCTCCGAATCGTATGCTCGTGCGTTTACGAAGCATACTGTCGAGACAGTTCAACAAACCGTCTCTGGAACTGTCACGGACAGTGACGGGAGCGCCTTACAAGCGGTAACTGTACATGAACAGGGCACTACAAACGGCACGACGACCGATGCTGCCGGGCAATATTCGCTGAGCCTTACTAGTTCGGACGCTACATTGGTGTTTTCTTATGTCGGCTTCCAAAGTCAGACCGTGGTTGTCGCAAACCAAAGTACCATCAACATCACATTAGCTGAAGATGTGAATGTGCTTGAAGAACTTGTCGTTGTGGGTTACGGTACCCAAAAGAAAAAGCTGGTAACCGGCGCAACTATTCAAGTCGACGGCGAGGACTTACAAAAGCTTAGTACTTCTAGTGTACTGGGTGCTCTTCAAAGTCAATCGCCCGGTGTTCAGATCACTCAAAGTTCCGGGATGCCGGGAGAGGCATTCAAGGTTACAATCAGAGGACTAGGTACGATCGGAAACTCGTCACCATTATATGTGATTGATGGTGTTCCCGGTGGTGATATTAATATGTTGAATCCTTCTGATATACAATCTGTCGATGTCTTAAAAGACGCTGCATCAGCAGCTATTTATGGTTCGCGTGCAGCCAACGGTGTCGTACTTGTGACAACCAAACAGGGTAAGCCCGGGAAACTCACGTTTTCATATGACGCTTATGTAGGTTGGCAGAATGCCTACAAAATGCCATCCTTATTAAATGCGAAAGAGTATATGGCTATCATGAATGAGGTTCGCTTTAATGAAGGACAGGCGCCGTATGACTGGGCAACATTAATCCCGAAACAATATCAACAAATCCAAGACGGTACATGGAATGGAACTAACTGGCTAAAAGAAATTCACAATGACGATGCGTTGACTCAGAACCACGCGTTTAACTTAAATGGCGGTACGGATCAGTCGCGTTTCTCAATAAGCTATTCGTTTTCGGATCAAGAAGGTATCTTCGGTAAACCTGTAGAGCCTGATTTTTCAAGACATAACTTTAGAATTAATTCCCATCATGTCCTCTTAAAGAACGACGACTTTGATGTGATTACTCTCGGCGAGAACATTACTTATTCCTTTAGTAAAAAAGGAGGGATTGGTATTGGCAACATTTACTGGAATGATGTTCACAACATGTTGATTGGTAATCCACTATTACCGGCATACAATGAAAATGGTGAATATTATGACCAGCCTAGTAAAGTTGCCGACGGATGGAACTTTGATGGTGCAACATCAAATCCCTTAGCCGGTATGGTTTACCAACGCGGACTTAATGAAAGTAAAAATCATGGTCTTCAAGCCAACGCATATCTGGAGGTCCAGCCGATTCAAGACTTGAAGTTTAGAAGCAGCTTTGGATATAAGATGAGCGCTTACTCGTATAGACAGTACACACCTGTTTTTGATTTATCTACAACGCTTAAAAATCCGGAAGATGATGTGTCGCAAAGCTCAGGTATGGGCTATAGCTACTCCTTCGAAAATACGCTTTCGTACGCCAAAAGCTTTGGCTTGCACAACGTAGACGGACTCTTGGGTGCTTCAATGGAAAAATGGGGCTTTGGTGAAGATCTGAATACATCGAATTCAGTTTCCTTGTTCCCTGGATCTTGGGATCATGCTTATATCGGAAATGCACGTACTATCGGAACAACAACTGTGATCGGCGGTATGAGGTATCCTGAAGGTGGTTTGGCTTCGTTCTTCGGACGTCTGAACTATAACTATGATGAAACCTATATGGCTACCTTGATTATGCGGGCTGATGGTTCTTCTAATTTTGCCAAAGGGCACCGCTGGGGTTATTTCCCTTCCGTAGCTGCCGGTTGGGTTCTTTCCAATGAATCCTTTATGTCGGAAACAACAAGTTGGCTCGACTTTTTCAAATTGAGAGCGAGCTGGGGACAGAACGGAAATGCCAGTATCGATCCTTTTCAGTATTTAGCTACCATTGCTTTTGATAGTAGAAATGGATATTATTTTGGCGATAATAAGAACGATTTGGTTACCGGCGCTTATGGAGATATTTTGCCGAACGAAGATATCACTTGGGAGACTTCAGAACAATTGAACATTGGTTTTGATGCCCGATTTGCACACAATCGTTTGGGTGTAAACTTCGACTGGTACAATAAAACAACCAAGGACTGGTTGGTAAGAGCACCGATTTTACTTATTTATGGAACGAATGCTCCTTACATCAATGGCGGTAATGTTGAGAATCGAGGTATTGAACTTGGTCTGACCTGGGATGAAACGATTAATGAATTCAGTTACGGTATTCGTTTGAACGGAGCCTATAACAAGAACGAGGTTACGAAGATCGCGAACCGGGAAGGTATCATTCATGGACCCGAACATGTGCTAAGTCAAGGTACCACCGAAATGTATCGTGTCCAAGTAGGTTTTCCAATCGGTTATTTCTATGGGTATGAAACAGCGGGTATTTTCCAAACGCAAGAGCAAATCAACGAATACCGAAACAGCGGCGTGGGCGTATTGGACAACGCACAGCCGGGAGACGTTATTTTCGTTGATAATAATGGCGATGGGGGCATTACCGATGCGGATAAAAAACTGATTGGTAACCCGCATCCAGACTTTACTGGCGGATTGAATGTGAATTTTGGCTATAAGGGTTTTGACCTTTCGGTGACCGCTACCGGTGCTTTTGGACATCAGATTGCGAAATCGTACCGGTCATTTGCTGACAGTCCTTTACAAAACTATACAACAGAAGTGTTTCAGCGTTGGCATGGAGAGGGCACTTCCAATAGATACCCACGCTTAACGATGGGTAGCCACACCAATAGTCAATACATTTCAGATATTTATATCGAAGACGGAGATTTTGTTAAAATTCAAAACGTGACTTTTGGTTATGATATCAAATCAGTTTTGCCGAAGTTACCGTTCTCTGGTGCTAGATTGTATGTGACCGGCCAAAACCTATTCACGATTACAGGCTACTCGGGTATGGATCCTGAAATTGGTTACGGCAATGATGCTTCATGGGTATCAGGTATCGATCTGGGTTTTTATCCTAGTCCACGTACCTTCTTGGTTGGTTTAAATCTTACATTTTAATACGAAAAAAGATGAAAAAAATTATAAGTATATTAGTGCTGTCAACGGTTTTTCTCTCATGTGAGAAGATACTCGACTCACAGAGCTACGATAAAAAGAACACCTCGAACTTTCCGGCCACGGTCACCGATGCAAATCAGATGCTGACCGGAATATATTCGACATTAAGTCAGGCCATATCGAACCCTCAGCATACTCATTTTTATATGGCCGAGCTTGCCTCGGACGATCGCTTTGGCGGTGGTGGTGAGAATGATAAAGATATGCAGGGTCTTGACCACTTGATGAACACAAAGACGAGCCGCTTTGAACCGTTCTGGGCAGCACGCTATCAAGGGATTGCACGTGCAAATACTGCAATCGCTACTCTAGACTTGGTTGAGGGATGGGAAAGTGATGCGCAGAGAAATCAAATGCTGGGAGAAGCACATTTTTTACGTGCCTTGTTCTATTTTGAACTTTCGCAAATGTTTGGCGAAGTTCCCCTGGTTGTCACTACGGCAGCGGAGAATCTTCCGAAAGCGCCTGCTGATGAAACCTATGCCCAGATAGCATATGACCTGCAACAAGCGATCAATTTGATGCCCTCTACTCCTTATAATTCAGTTGTTTCCGGCCATGCTACTAAATGGGCCGCGCAAGCGTTAATGGCTCGTGTATTTTTATTTTACACAGGTTATTATGGCAAAACTGAATTGCCGGTAGCGAATGATGGCGGAACAATCTCGAAGAGTCAAGTGATCACATGGATTGATGATTGTGTGGCGAATAGCGGACATGGTTTAGTAGACGATTTTCGCAGTTTATGGCCGTATTCAAATGATGTAACCGGTAAAGACTATGAGGATTATGATGGTCCGAACTGGGTAGGCGACGGTAATAAGGAAGTTGTGTTTGCTGTGAAATTTGGTACATCGGTAGATTGGGGCGACAATTTCCAGTTGGGCTATTCTAATCAATATGTTTTGCATTTTGGCTTGCGCTCGAATAATGGACTGGCGGACACTTTTCCCTTCGGACAGGGCTGGGGCGCTGGACCTGTAAATTCAACCTTGTGGAATAATTGGAGACTTGCAGAGCCTGATGATATTAGACGTACAGCTTCGATAATGGATGCTGACGATGATGTTGAGGGCTATATTTACGGTGCCGACAGTCAGATGGAAGAGACCGGATTCTGGCAGAAAAAGTATATACCGATCACAGCTTACGATGAAGATGGATCATTGGTTCCTTCCTATGCTATCATCAAGTTTAACGCACCGGCGGATATGCAGATCTCTCACACACAGGATCTCGTATTGATCCGTTTTGCCGATGTGTTATTGATGCAATCTGAGTTGAAGGAAGATGCGACCGGAATGAATAAAGTTCGCGCACGGGTTGATCTTCCTGCGGTATCCTACTCACTTGATGCCCTGAAAAAGGAACGTCGCTGGGAATTGGCATTTGAGGGACTTCGTTATTTTGATTTAATGCGATGGGGCGATGCTGCTGATGCTTTGGCTGCACAAGAAGGTGTTGCGATAAAAAATAAGGGGATTGACACGGAGATGAAAGCGTTTGGTGGGGGCTATCGGGCTCGCTACGAGGCTACTGGGGGCTTTTGGGCTATCCCTGAGTCGCAAATCCAACTGTCGGATGGACTCTTGACTCAAAATGAAGGCTGGGGAACGCCGGCTGCAGAATTCACAGGATGGTAGGGATAAAAGAATTTAAGATCATGAAAAAACTGATAACATACATAATGGTACTAGTGACTACACTCAGCATAACGAGTTGTGAGTCAATAGAAGACCGACTGGATATGGGTGGGTTTATTAGCGCAGAGCAGCTTGATATATCGGCTACTCCGGTCGTAATTGACGGAAAGAATACTAACAAGGTGGTTTTAGATAATAAAAGCCCGGTTCTTTCTTCTTGGAATTTCGGTGTGGGTGTAACTCAAAAGAAAACCGATACCGTTCTATTGGTAGTGGAAGGTGCAAACGAGATTATCTTTACAGGGAGGAACCCCGATGGGTCGGAAATTACAAAAACCTTGACCGTCAATGTTGATGAGCTTTATTTCGATGTTCCCGCCGAATGGGGCATCCTTACGGGTGGTTCTGAAAAGGACTGGGTATGGGACGATTCAGATGGTGGTGTATGGGGGAATGGTGGATATATGGGGAATGTCGAGCCAGCCTGGTGGATTGTTAATTTGGCGGACATCGACGGACAAGCTCCGGGCGAAGGGGCTGGAGCTAAAATGACATTCTCATTAAGCGGAGCAACCTTCACCAAAGTAAAATCGGATGGAACTACAGAGACCGGCACTTTCACGTTTGACATGGGTAAGAAGACTACGTTGGATGATGGCTCAGTTTGGGCGGAAGGTAAATTGACTTTAAAAGGAACAACGGTCTTATGCGGAATATCACCCAATGAGGGCGGAGCACCCGTTTATGAATACGATATTCTTCTTATAAACGATGAAGAACTGGTATTAAGCTACCCAGAACCGGGGGTGGACCCTTGGGGTACAGCTTGGTTCTGGAAATTCAAAGCCAGTAATTAGGTTAGGTATAATTAATGGTTGGTTAGGCTACCTCGCACCGAGGTAGCCTTTTTTATTATGCAGCTCAATGTTTTCCTTCTGCGAACTCTTCGACCATTTTATTATTAAAGGCATCCAAATCTTTTGGCGAACGACTAGTTACTAATCCGTTGTCGACTACCACCTCTTTATCTACCCAATTAACACCCGCATTGATAAGGTCGGTTTTGATAGACGGATAAGAAGTCATCTGTCGATTTTTCAACAAGCCGGTTTCTATCAAAGTTTGGGGCCCGTGACATATAGCTGCTATTGGTTTTCCGCTTTTCACGAAATCCCTTACGAAAGCCACCGTATCCTGATTTTCTCGTAGTTTATCAGGATTCATAACACCACCGGGCAGTAGTAGTGCATCGTAGTCGTCTACCGTCACGTCGCTTATGTTTTTGTCGACACCCAGCGTGATTCCCCAGTTTTCTTTATCCCAACTACGTATTTTTTCTTTTTGTGACGAGACGATATCAATTTTCGCACCCTCATCTTCTAACCTCGTTTTCGGGCTTACTAATTCTGACTCTTCAAATCCATCTTCTGATAATATGATTACTTTTCTATTTGTTAATTTCGACATAACTGATATGTTTTTGTGTATTAAATCTAATGTCAAGGAGTAACACGTGCATTCTCGAAATTGTTTAGGGAGAATGTATTTTTAAATTAATATAATCGTAAGGTTGCATTCTCTTATATAAATTCTTACTTTCAATTCCCGAAACCTTAACGAAGTCACAAAATCATTTGAAAGCATATGCTAGCTAAACTAAAACCTTTATTTGTGCTGGCCGCCCTGTGTGCGGTCGTTCTTTTTCATGGATGTCAGAAAGAAGCGGAAGTTGAAGAGCCCATAGACCCCAAAGTCGAAAAGTTCACGCTACCAGAGGGTTTTGTAATCGAACATATTTATAGCCCTTCCGATGAAGAGCGAGGCTCATGGGTCTCGATGACATTTGACGATCGAGGACGGATGATTGCTTCCGACCAATTTGGCGGATTGTATCGTCTCACAATTCCAGAAATAGGTAATGATAGCATTCCGTTGGTCATCGATAGTTTGCATTTCCCGTTAGAAGGAGAAGCTTTAACAGATACTTCTAAAAGAAAAGTGGGCATGGGTTTCGCACAGGGATTACTCTGGGCCCATAATAGTCTTTACGTGATGGTTAATCATCGCGGCGACGAGATCTTAAGAAAAGGGAGCGGGCTGTATCGACTACAGGACACGAATAACGATGATGAGTTTGATAAAATCACGCAACTCTTGAAAATGGAGGGTGAAGGCGAGCATGGACCGCATAGTGTTGTTTTAGGACCCGACGGGGAATCGATCTATATCGTTGCGGGTAACCATACGGATATTCCGGAGATGGATTCTTATCGACTGCCCGCCAATTGGCAGGAGGATAATTTACTACAGCAGATTAAAGATCCACAAGGGCATGCGACCGACAGAACAGCTCCTGGGGGATGGATTGCGATAACGGATTCCGTGGGTTCAACATGGGAATTATTTGCTGCAGGTTTTAGAAACACATTTGATATAGCATTTAATCCCGAAGGGGAATTATTTGCCTATGATTCTGATATGGAGTGGGATTTTGGAATGAGCTGGTACCGGCCCACTAGAATCTTACACGTTACCAGCGGTAGCGAGTTTGGTTGGCGTACAGGTAACGGTAAATGGGCGCCGTATTATCCCGATAATTTGCCTGCGATGATTAACATCGGACAAGGGTCACCTACCAATTTAATATATGGAACAAAGAGCCTGTTTCCGGATAAGTACCGTAATAGCCTTTTCGCTTTCGATTGGAGTTTTGGTATTGTATATGCAGTTAGCTTAGAAGAGGACGGAGCTACGTATACAGCTAATGCTGAAGAGTTTATTGCTGGATCGCCGTTGCCTTTGACAGATGGGGAAATCGGTCCTGACGGTGCACTATATTTCCTGACAGGAGGAAGAGAGCTTGAATCCGATCTATATCGAGTTTATTATAAAGACTATCAGGAAATTGCTCATGACGCTGAGACCGACTCGGACGGAGTCAATGCCTATCAGCGTGTTCGACGTAAAATAGAGGAATATCACACGAAATCCGATCCGAAGGCTATCGATTTTATCTGGCCGTATTTGCGGAATAAAGATCGACATATTCGTTATGCCGCAAGGATTGCGTTGGAGAATCAAGCGCTCGACGGATGGAAAGATCGCGCCTTTCAGGAACGAAGCGTGCAAGCAACTATACAGTCGATGATTGCGATGGCGCGGGTAGGAGAGGATGCGGACTTGCAATCGTCTATATTAAGAAAGTTGATGACGATCGACTTGCCTGCACAGACGGAAGAGAATCAATTAGGCGTGCTGCGAGCAGCGGAGCTTACGCTCTCAAGGCTGGGTATGCCTGAGGAGCCAGTTGCCGAACGCTTGATCAGCTATTTTGAGCAACTGTACCCCGCGGAAACCAATACGTTAAACCGGGAACTAAGTAAGGTATTGGTTCACCTCAACGACGATGAGGCTATTTCAAAGACCTTGGATTTGCTTGCTGTAGCTGAAGACGACTCAACTTATCAGGAGACTGTAACCAAGTCGTCCGACCTGATTCTGAGAAACCCTCAATATGGATTAGATATTGCCAATTTGTTGACCAAAACGCCTCCTGCTCAGCAGATTTACTTTGCCACCGTTTTAAGTAAAGCGAAGGAAGGCTGGACTGACCAGACAAGGGAACGATACTTCAAATGGTTTTATGATGCTTTCGGTTACAAAGGCGGTAATAGTTATATCGGCTTTGTGAATCGTGCTAGAACTTTAGCACTCGAGCATGTGCCCGATTCTGAGTTCGATCACTACAATAAACTTTCTGGCGATTCTTTGGTGAACCAAGCAGGTACAGCTTTGTTTACAAGCGAAGAGGGCCCCAAAGGGCCGGGACGGCCATGGAAAATGGATGAGGCTTTGGAGATTGTTGAAGCTGATTCGGGCAAGCGGGATTTCGAACAAGGATTGATGCTTTTTTCAGCGATTCGTTGCAAATCCTGCCATAGCATGCAAGGTGAAGGGGGCGCTATTGGACCCGACTTGACACAGTTAGGCTCGCGCTTTACGGCAAAAGATATGCTTGAGGCCATTATTGAACCTAACAATGTGATATCAGATCAATATGCATCAACCGTGTTTTCATTTAAAGATGGATCATCTATGTTAGCTAAACTAATCGACGAGGATGAGGATGTATATATTGTGTCCCAAAATCCCTATGCTCCCCATATTCTCAAAGAAATACCGAAGAAGGACGTCAGCAGTTTTAAGTTAGCGGAAATATCGGTGATGCCACCAGGAACAATCAATGTTCTCAATGAAGATGAGTTAAAGGATTTGATAGCTTATTTAATGGCCGGCGGCGATGAAGGCAGCGAGGTATATGACAAGTAAATCAATTTAATTATGCTCAATACTTGGTAAAATGATTTTTTTCCATTGTTGATAGGCCTCGCCATTTAAATGTAGACCATCGTTGCTGAATTCCTTTTTCAATTTGCCTTCGGAATCAATAAACTTGCTATGTAGGTCGACATAGGTGTATTTATAGCGCTTCGCATTTTCTGAAAGCAGCTTGTTGATTTGGATAATTGCCTCACCGTTTTTTGTATGGTTGTTGAATTTTTTATAAAAATCACTCACCGGTAAGATGCTTTGTACATACAATTCGGTATCGGGACTGTCTTGCTGGATAATTTGCGCTATAAGAAAGATATTATGGACTACTTCGTCTTGAGGAACGTTTCGCTCAAGGTCATTTGTTCCGATCAGAAGGAACACTTTACTGGGTTTCCTTATCGTTATTTCGTCCAAGCGATTGAGGATGCCAGTAGTGATGTCACCGCTAATGCCACGGTTCAAGATTTTGTCGTTACCAAATAGCTCATACCACTCTGCGCCATCGGTAATGCTATTGCCCAGAAATATAATCGCATTGGGTCGAATAGGTAGGGTTCTAAAAAGTGATACACGCTGCTGGTAGTAAGTGGAAAACAAACTATCATCCAAATGTTTAGGTACTTCAACTTTTGCTGATCGGACATCCGATTCGTTTTGTGCCAAAATAGGCTGCACACTGATGATACCGACAAAAAGGCCCGATAGAAGAATTCGTAAAAATAGGGTATACATAAAGCTTGTGTTGATATTTGTTAGAATTTTATCTAGACAAACTTAAGATTTTATTCGAAAAACTATAACTTACAACATTCTAAAACCTATAACCTACAGCCAATCCGGTTCTAAGCCCAGTCCACGGCCCCTTAGCATGAATGGTTGCCCCTTCCGAGTTCACTTCACTCGACAGATCAATCAATGGAACATCTTCTAGTACGCTGAGCTGTTCTCGTAAGGCATCTTGTTCCTGTTCTGATAAATCTCGTAATGTACTTAAATCTCCTTTGGACGTGCCGTACTGCGGACCCAAAATCCACCAATCTAAATACCACTGATCCGCTAATTTCCATTGCGCACCGAATAATACGCCGCCGGTAAACGTAGAAATTCCGCCTGTCATATCGACGGTCTCCTCAAGATAGAAGTCTGATTGCGCATCTCTGTATTCAATATGGATGGGAACGTCAGCTGAATAACGTGCGATTCGTACAAAAGGGGCAACATAAAATCCTTCGAAAAGATTGCGACCAAAGTAAAATCTAAATTCAGGTGTAAAAGCCACATTGCCGGTCTGGAGCTGACTGACATGCGACCAGATCTCATCGTTATCGATTATATTTTCAAAAATGGACTGGAATGGAAGATCGCCCTTTGGCATAAAACGAACCCCTGCGGCAACGGTCATGTTTGACGTGATGGGGCGTTCATATTGAAACGAGAAATTTCCAATCGGTATACCGGCCACGTTCCATTTCACGATGTTTGGTCGGGGTGGATCATAGTTATCTGAACTAGTTATGTCTTGTGCAGAAACTATAGAGGTCTGCATGAGTAGTGCCGTGAAAAAGAGGAGGGTTAATTTATACATAATTTCTTGGACTATTAGAAGATCAACAAGTTTGCTAGCTAACTGTTTCCTTAGCTGACAGCTAAATTCTTTTTTCTTTTTATATTTAGCACGGAAATCGAATCAATCCATCCCTATGAAATATACAATTGTTTTAATTAGCATCTTCTTTCTATTCTTTTCTTGTACGGCCCTTCGATCCAACGAAGCTCGCAACGGCGGCTGGGTTGATTTGTTCAACGGGAAAGATATCAATGATTGGATGGTTAAAATTCATCATCATGAAGAGGGTGTCAATTTTGGGAATACGTTCCGAGTAGAAAATGGTGTTATTCAAGTTCGGTATGATGAATATGGCGATTTTAATGATCAATTCGGGCATCTTTATTACAAGACTCCGTATTCTCATTATCATCTGAAACTCGATTATCGTTTTGTAGGCGAACTGCAAAAGGGCGCACCGTCATATACACTGCGGAATAGCGGAGTTATGTTTCATTCACAAGATCCGCGAACCATGTTAAAGGAGCAAGATTGGCCTATTTCGGTTGAGATGCAATTTTTGGGGGGACTAGGCGATGGCAAACCACGGCCTACCGGAAATATGTGTTCGCCGGGAACCGATGTGGTTTACCAAGGAGAGAAATCACGATTTCACTGTATTAATTCAAGTTCAGATACCTACGACGGTGATCAATGGGTGCACGCCGAACTAATTGTCCTAGGAGATTCACTCATTACACATATTATTAACGGCGATACCGTTTTACGATACTCAAAGCCGCAGATCGGCGGAGGGACCATGAACGGAGCTGATCCAAAAATTAATATTCCCGGAACTCCGCTTCGATCAGGATACATCGCACTGCAAAGTGAAGGGCAACCTGTTGATTTTAAGAATATTCAATTAAAAGATCTATCGAAGGATTAGATTTTATCTCAAAACCGCTACCTTGGCTTGTTCTAACATTATTGCTTTAATATTTTAAACTCAGAATATATTATGAAAAAAATAGTTGTCATCGCCCTTTGTTGTTTGCTAACCTTTGGCGTAAAATTACAGCCTGTGGCTGCTGCTAAGTCGACAGGAACCTATAGTCAAGCCGACCAGAAAGAACTCGTAGGCCGCTGGGACCTGACCCTTGATGTGAATGGAAAACCTGCTCCTTCTTGGTTGGAAGTGAAACTTTCAGGAAACCGGACGTTAATCGGTTCCTTTGTAGCTATTGTTGGTAGCGCTCGTCCAGTTTCCGAAGTAGAGTTTGATAATGGCAAGTTTCACTTTGAAATTCCACCACAGTGGGAGTCTGGCGATCAAGACCTTGTTGTTGAAGGCGAACTAAAGGACGATGAACTCCAAGGCTCCATTACCATGAGCGACGGTGAAAAATATACGTTTGTAGGTGTGCGTGCGCCTTATTTGAAGCGAACGAGCGAAGTAACATGGGGTAAGACTACCGAGTTGTTTAACGGGGAAGACCTAACCGGATGGAAGGCTCTCGGCGAAAATCAATGGGAGGTGATTGATGGTATCCTAACAAGCGCTCGATCGGGTGCTAACTTAGTTTCCGATCAGAAGTTTACCGATTTTAAGCTGCATGTCGAGTTCAGGTACCAAAAAGGAAGCAATAGTGGTGTGTATCTACGTGGAAGACATGAAGTGCAAATTGAAGACAGCCCGAAAACAGCTCATCCGGATAGTCATTTGTTCAGCGGTGTCTATGGCTTCTTGCCGCCAAGTGAAATTGCAGCTTTGGGGCCGGATACATGGCAAACATACGATATCACATTAATTGGTCGCATGATTACCGTTGTCGCCAATGGCAAGACTGTCATTTCTAATCAGGAAATCCCCGGTATTACTGGTGGAGCTTTAGATAGTAAAGAAGGAGAGCCTGGCCCTATCTATATACAAGGAGATCATGGACCGATTGAGTTTCGGAAAATTACGATCACCGAAGCCAAGTAAGTACCGTTCTAAGAAGATCTTTTTATTGGCGGAACTGTTTTAGGATTTCGTTAACATCCAGTTTGGCATTTAAATCCTCTGAATCATAGGTTTCGATATCTCCATCGACGTCCCTGAAAGAGGTTGCCGAATATTTGTATACGGACCATTCCCCGTTATGGTATTCCAATGCGCTCAAATTTTCAACCCAGTCGCCTGAGTTGAGGTAAAGGACACTACCTTTTTCGGTGCAGATGGTTCGGAGCTCTGGTTGATGGATATGACCGCATACGACATAGGAATAGCCTTTGTCTACCGCTAATTCCGCCGCGGTTTGTTCAAAGTCATTGATAAATTTAACGGCATTTTTAAAGCTGGCTTTTACGCGCTTTGAAAAGCTCATCTTTTCCCGTTTCATGACAGTTAAACACCAGTTGACGAAGCTATTGATCAATATGAGCGTGTCGTAGCCAATGGCTCCCAGTTTTGCCAACCATTTTGAATGCTGCATGGTCACGTCGAAAACATCACCGTGGAAGAACCAAGCCTCTGCACCGTCTAGTTTCAGGACTAACTTATCAGCGAGGTAAAAGTTGCCGATTTGCAGGTCGCTAAACTTTCGCAACATCTCATCATGGTTACCGGTTAAATAATATACTTGGGTGCCTTCTGTGAGCGATTTCATAATTCGGCGCACGACTTTCATATGCGAATCCGGCCAATACGATTTGCTGAATTGCCAGATATCAATTATATCCCCGTTTAGTATCAGCGTTTTTGCTTGAATGCTTTTAAGATAATTTAAGAGTTCTTTGGCGTGACAACCGTATGTACCTAAATGAACATCGGATATGACAACCAGGTCGACTTCTCGTTTTGCCATGTAACTGCTTAAGATATATGACGCAAAAATCGGTTTCCTATATGAACTAGATGATAAGGATGTGTTAAATATTTAAACGATCTAAGAGAATAGATATTAAGAAAGGTTAAGATAGTGGAAGTTAAATTGAAAAATAGTAAATATATTTGACCCCTTAACTTAAAATTTATGAAAATCTCGAAAGTATTTTTTGGTGTTATCTGTTTGTTTTTTATTCTATTGAGTTTCTCGTGTAATAAGCGCTCGGGTGATCCTAGAATTTTGGTCTTTAGCAAAACAGCTGCATTCTATCATGAATCTATACCGACAGCTGTTGCGGCTTTGCAAAAGCTGGGCGCTGAAAATCAAATTATTGTTGACACGACAACAAATTCAAATTGGTTTAACGACGATTCACTGAAAAATTACTCGGCGGTGGTTTTTTTAAGTACAACAGGAGACGTCCTTGATCACTATCAGGAGGCTGCTTTTGAGCGTTATATACAAGCTGGAGGTGGGTACCTTGGTATACACGCAGCTGCGGACACCGAATACGGGTGGGGTTGGTATGGGCGACTTGTAGGTGCATATTTTAAAAGCCATCCTGCGCAACAAGATGCTATACTTGATGTTGTTGACGCTAGCCATGAGGCAACAAAACACCTGCCTAGCGAATGGGAACGAAAAGACGAATGGTATGATTTTAAGAATATAAGTGACGATATTAATATTATCATGACAATCGATGAGGATTCTTATGAAGGAGGGCAGAATCCCGACGGCCACCCCATGGCTTGGTATCACGAATATGACGGCGGTCGTGCATTTTATACGGCTTTAGGACATACTGAGGAGTCTTATGACGATCCTTTGTTTTTACAGCATCTTCTGGGGGCATTAGACTATGTTATTGGTGGCAATAAAAAGCTTAACTATAAGGATGTAAAAACGCAAAACGTACCGGAAGAAGAACGTTTTACGAAAACCCAATTAGTTGAGGGAGTTTTTACGGAGCCTACTGAGATGGCTATTCTGCCGAACCTCGATATTTTGATTGCTCAAAGAAGGGGCGAGATTATGCGTTACGACAATGAGACAAAAGATGTGAAGCAAGTCGGCTTTCTGGATGTATATCATGAATCAGGAGTTCCCGGTGTCAACGCAGAAGAAGGACTCATGGGGATCGTAGCAGATCCTGACTTTAAAGACAATGGTTATATATATATGTATTATAGTCCTGCGGACACGTCGTTAAATCGTTTGTCGCGTTTTGAGTTTAAAAATGACACCATTGACCATACCACGGAGAAAACCGTTCTTGAGTTTTACTCCCAACGTGGTATCTGTTGTCATACCGGAGGATCGCTTGCATTCGGTGAGAATAACGAACTCTATTTGTCTACAGGTGATAACTCTACGCCGTTCGATCAGCCTAACGAGGCTTATGCTAATCATGGTTATGCACCTCTAGACCCACGACCTGGATATGAGCAATATGATGCACGGAGAACTGCTGGAAATACAAACGACCTGCGTGGTAAAATATTACGCATTATAATCAACGACGACGCGACCTATGATATTCCTGAAGGGAACTTGTTTGAAGAATCTGAGAAAACCAGACCCGAAATATATGTTATGGGCGATCGCAACCCGTATCGGATCTCTATTGACAAGAAAACGAATTACCTGTACTGGGGGGAAGTTGGTCCGGATGCTGCGAATGACAGCTTGGATACCCGTGGCCCCAAAGGTTATGATGAAATTAATCAAGCAAGGGAGCCGGGGAACTTTGGTTGGCCATTGTTCGTTGGCGACAACTATGCATACAGAAGTTATAACTATGCGACCGGAGAGAGTGGAGAAGCTTTTGATCCAGCAAAGCCGATTAATAATTCGCCGAATAATACCGGCTTGACTGAATTGCCGCCTGCTAAGCCAGCCTTTATTTGGTATCCGTACGACGAGTCAATTCATTTTCCGAGCGTAGGTACCGGCGGGCGAAATGCACTGGCTGGTCCGGTCTACTATACAAGCGATTTTCCTGAAGAAAGCCGTTATCCTGAGTATTATAATGGCAAGCTCTTTATTTATGACTGGATTCGCGGATGGGTCAAAGTAGTGACGATGCAAGATAATGGCGACTTTGACAAGATGGAACCTTTTATGGCTGGTACGCGATTTAACGCTCCCATCGAAATGGAAGTTGGGCCAAACGGACTACTATACATGTTAGAGTACGGTAAAGGTTGGTTTGCCAAAAACCCAGATGCAGGATTGGTGCGAATCGACTATAATTCAGGTCCTATCGAAAACATCAAAGACGATTCAGCAACTGCTTCCGCGGATAAACCAAGGGGAGAGGCTTTGGTGGCGTCGCTCGACTGTGCAGCCTGTCATAAAGTAGCTGAGGAGTCTGTAGGGCCATCTTATCTAGCCGTGGCAGAGAAATATAAAGACGATTCTCATGCTGTTCCTTATCTTATCGCAAAAATTATTGACGGTAGTACAGGTGTTTGGGGTGCGAATGTTATGCCGGCGCATCCAGCATTAAAAAAGGAAGATGCAAACGCAATCGCAGAATGGATCATGACGTTAAATGAATCAACCGGTCATCAAGAATAATTGAAAAATGAAATTCGGACAAGTAGATAATCCTGAGGAAATCGATTTCAGTCTTCCTCTCGACCATCCTGATACAGCTGACGCGTTAAAAGTCGGTGCCGGCGAGCCTTTTGAGGTTTACGTTGGATGTGCTAAATGGAATAGAGCCGATTTAAAAGGGTTTTATCCACGGGGTACCAAAGATGAGT
This sequence comes from Albibacterium profundi, assembly GCF_042159835.1. Taxonomy (NCBI): domain Bacteria; kingdom Pseudomonadati; phylum Bacteroidota; class Sphingobacteriia; order Sphingobacteriales; family Sphingobacteriaceae; genus Albibacterium; species Albibacterium profundi. The sequence continues at coordinate 71,823 of NZ_JBBVGT010000003.1, forward strand.
TGACGTATTATTCAACGCAGTTCAACTCGATCGAGCTGAATGCGACCTTCTACAATACACCGAGTAAGGAACAGGTAGTCACCTGGCGTGATAAAACACCGGAAGGATTTAAATTTTTTCCAAAACTAAGCAATAGCATCAGCCATTTTAGACGCTTGCAGAATGTAGATGAATTTGTAACGGGTTTTTGCGATTCTATTGTCCACTTTGAGGATAAATTAGGAACGACTTTCTTACAGTTGCACGACAACTATAAACCGAAGGATTACGATCGACTAGAAACGTTTGTGAAAGACTTCCCCAAAGCGGTTCCCTTGGCTGTTGAGCTGCGGAATGCTGAATGGTTTGCTTCTAAGGAGACTGCGGGCCAGGTTTTCGATCTCTTTAAAAGCGAGGGCGTTACTCCCGTTTTGGTGGATTCTGCGGGCAGGAGAGACCTGTTGCATATGCGTTTAACCAGTTCGACCGCCTTTGTGCGATACGTAGGCGCTAATCATCCTTCCGATTACGATCGGCTTGACGAGTGGGTAGAACGGATAGCAGAATGGCGCGCTGCCGGATTGAACTCGCTCGCGTTTTTTATTCATCAGAATATAGAGAAAGAGTCGCCTTTGTTGGCTACTCATTTCATCAAAAAACTGAATGAAAGGTTGGATTTAGATCTTAAGACTCCTCAAGGCCGATTTTAACCTTTTTGTTCTTTATTTTTTCATTGGCAAGCAGACTCAACAACTGTCTTGCCTTTTTTCGTTTTACGGCAACGTAGGATGTTTTGTCGTAAACTTCAATGCGTCCTACATCCTCTTTGGCAAGCTTTGCTTTCTTTAGGAACAGGCCGACGATGTCGATTTTATTGACCTTATCCTTTTTGCCAGCAGCAACATAAATGGTCACCCATTCCGTAGGATGCGGGAGTTTATTCTCTTTCGGAAGCGTTTCAAAGGCAATCTCTTCTCGATCGATGTAGTCTGGCAACTGCTCATCGTGTACCAACAGATAGGCGGTGCCGGTAGATTGCATACGAGCGGTTCTGCCATTACGATGGATATATGCATCCTCGTTGCCGAGTTGATAATGGACAATGCACGCTACTTCCGGTATATCCAGTCCACGGGAAGCGAGATCCGTACAAATCAATAAATGATAGGTTCCGTTCCTAAATTGCAACAGCGCTTTTTCACGGTCAATTTGCTCCATTCCTCCATGGAAGGTGCCATGGTTGATGTCGTTATCATAGAGCATGCTACTAATACGGTTAACAACCTCACGATGATTGCAAAATACCAAGGTCGTTTGATTTCCAATGTGACATATAAGCGAAAGAAGCGTTTCTATTTTTTCTTCCGGGCTGGTTGATATTGCTTTTAGCGTAATACGGGGTTTATGGATTTCTGCATCCAAGAAGTTGACCGATGCAAAATCCGCTTCCATTTCAACAAATTCCGGTATATCATCAAGCGTCGTTGCCGATGTCAGAATCCGTTTTGAAAGGCGATGTAATTCGCTGATGATTGCTGCCATATCATCGTGAAAACCGAACTCAAGTGACTTGTCAAATTCATCCAGAACAAGATACTGAACGGTCGACGGGTCAAAGTTACCGTCTCGCAGATGATAATGAATGCGACCGGGCGTACCTACCAACAGCGCGGGTGCTTCTAGTAGGCTGTTTTTTTCGATCCGCGTAGAATGCCCACCATAGCAGCAGGTTGCCTTCAAGCCGGTACCCATTTGCTTCCATACCTGTTCTATTTGCATGGCGAGCTCTCGTGATGGCGTTAAAATAAGTGCTTGTACGCCGGCCTTTTCTTTTTTAAGAACATTTAATATCGGAAATAAAAAAGCGAGTGTCTTACCAGAACCAGTTGGCGCCAACAACATTAAGTCGCTTGCCTTCGCCGCCTCAATACTGACGAGTTGCATATCATTAAGTCCATTGATGCCTAGGTTGTCGAGGATTTGCTTTTTTATCATTCGTCAAAAGTAAACCAAACTTTCTTCAGATTAAAATCTTTATCGAGCCAAAGCAAATTAGCTCGACGGCCAACTTCAATAGAGCCTAATTGGTCTTGCAGGCCGATTACCTGCGCTGGGATTGTTGTGGCCATAAGAAATGCTTCAGCGGCATCTATTTCAGCATGTTCTATACAGTTGCGTACACCCTCCAGTAATTCTATAGCTGAACCGGAAAGGATACCTTCGGGTGTTTCATAGTGGTCGTCGACTTTCTGGTGCTTATACACACCCTCCTTCGACGATGCTACGGCATCCGTTATCAAGAAGAGCTTTCGGCCTAATTCTCTTTTTGCTAGTTTAATCATGGGGTAGCTCACATGAATGCCATCCGGAATGATGCTGGCAAAGCTTTTCTTTTCAAAGATAGAAAGGATAAGTCCCGGTTCTCTGTGATGCAAGGGTGGCATCGCATTAAATAAATGCGTAGCGGTGCTTACTTCCTTATTCAAAAATTGTTGCGACTCTTCATACGTGGCATTGCTGTGTCCTACCGAGAGGGTCACACCGTGACTCTTCAATAATTTCAGAACTTCTATGTCTTGCAGCTCCGGTGCAATGGTCATCATCTTTATTTCTCCATGGGCCATATCAAGCCAACGCTGAATGTTTTCAATCGTTGCCTTTCTGATCAAGCTATCCGGATGGGCTCCTTTTTTTTGAGGATTCAGAAAGGGGCCTTCAAGATGCAGCCCTAAAAAAGCGCCCTTGCTTTGCGAACGAAACGCGGTCGCTGCGTTGATCGCCTGCTCTACAATTTCATCGGTATTCGTAGCCACTGTAGCCAAAAAGCCGGACACTCCCTGCTGAATTAGATCATCTTCCATTCCTTTGAGATGTTCGACAGACGGGTTGCCGCCAAAGAAACTGCCCTCGGTTCCGTAAAGCTGGAGGTCTATTAGTCCGGGAACCAGATATCCACCTCCTAAATCCACTACTTCCACTTCTTCTTCAATGGCCTTTTCTACATTATCTATAAAAGCAATGTGTTGATCTTTCAAGCCGATCTGAAGATCTTTCTGAAATACATCTTGGTATAAAATTGTAGCATTCGTTAAAACGACCATGTATTTTGAGTTATGAAGTTTATTATAAAATAAAGCGATATTTGAGAGTTGTTAGTACAAAATTAAGAGAATTCAGCTATGTTCCGTCATTTTGGTGAAAGAAGAACCCTTTCTCATAATCTCCAGTTAGCCACCTTGCTATCATTCGTCGCTGGTGTCGTCAATATTAGCGGCGTCTTTTACATTAAAACGCTTACAACGAATGTTACAGGCCATTTCGCTTTCTTTGCAGAAGAAATTGTATTGAATAACTACGGACTTGCTTTTATCTACGTAGCCTACGTTCTATGCTTTCTTTTTGGATCTTTTGTGTCTGGCTTTTTAATGCAACTTATTGCCCGTAAGAAGAAGGGCATGTCTCCCGTCTTGTTGCCGATCTTGCTAGAGATGTTGATTATTTCGCTGGTTTGGTATTATAGCTATACGACTGTTTGGTCTGCCAGTAAAACCCACATCATAGCTGCCTCCCTTTTATTTGCGATGAGTGTTCAGAACGCTCTGGTTACGCTCGTGTCAAATTCGATTGTGCGTACCACACACTTGACCGGCTTGTTTACCGATTTAGGAATCGAGTGGGCACAGTTAATCTTCTATCGGAAGGCTCAAGCACGAAAAAGGCTTAAACAAAGTATTTTTCTCCGTCTGGCAATCATCGTATTTTTTTTCTTAGGCTGTGTTATCGGCGGTGTCTTATTCAAATTCGTTTCTTTTCATGCGCTTCTATTAGCGGTAGGGGTACTTAGTTATGCGCTCTTTTATGATAGCATAAAATATCAGTTCTATTCTATAAAACGCCGAATTCAATCACATATATAGTGAATATTTTAAATATTTAAATTATTTCTTGCAATATTGAAAATTTAACGTTTACTTTACTGTCATAAACGAAAAACGTGAGAGCAATTTCAATTATTACATCCATTATTATTACCATCGGGGGGATATTCTACCGGAAGGCAATAATGCTGTGATGTGATTTACATTAAAATAAACAGAAGCGCCTTCCTCCAATCCAGGAAGGCGCTTTTTTTATTACCAGACATTTATGAATTAACACAAAAAACACAATTATAATAATGAAGATCTTAAAATTTGGAGGTAGCTCCGTTGGTTCCGTAGAAAGCATTAATCGACTTATGAAAATCCTGAAAGATGAGGAAGGTGGCGAACAGAAGCCACTTGTTGTTCTTTCTGCTATGCAAGGGGTGACCAACCTGCTAAGCGAAATGGCCTTGATGGCTTCCCAAGGAGAAAGTTTCGAGGAGGGACTAAAGGAATTGGAGGAAAAACACTTTCAAGTCGTTAAGCAGCTGATGGCTGTCCGAAGCCAGAACCCCGTCTTTACCAAATTGAAGATATACTTTAATGAACTAGAAGACCTTTTACAGGGTGTTTTCACTCTTCAGGAGTTAAGTCCCCAAACTAGAGACAAGATATTGAGCTTCGGAGAGCGGTGCTCGGTTCTATTAGTTAGTCATATTGCCGGGCAATACTTCCCTGATACCTTAGCCGTTGATGCGTCTGTCTTAATTAAAACGGATGATACATTTGGGAATGCACGAGTTGATATGAAAACATCAGAGAAATTGATTCAAGAATTTGTTGATTTGAAAAGAGATAAATTTCTTTTTATCACTGGCTTTATCGCATCTACAGTCGACGGGAAAACTACGACACTCGGCAGAGGAGGGAGCGATTATACGGCGGCAATCTTTGGTTCTGCTCTCAACGCCTCCACAGTGGAAATCTGGACCGATGTCGACGGTATGTTAACGGCTGACCCCCGGATGGTTAAAAAAGCGTTTTCCCTGCCTGTACTATCGTATACGGAGGCGATGGAGCTTTCTTATTTCGGAGCTAAAGTGATCTATCCGCCAACAATGATGCCTGCTTTTTTGAAAAACATATCCATCGTTATCAAAAATTCCTTTAATCCGTCCTTTTCAGGTACCATTATTCAGCGAGATAGTGGTCGTTCGTCCTTTCCCATCAAAGGTATCTCTTCAATCAACAAGGTCAGTATACTGAACCTGAGCGGGAGCGGTATGATCGGTAAAGCAGGCTTCAGTGGTAAACTTTTTACCCTCTTGGCTCAGAACCATATCAACGTAATCTTAATAACTCAGTCTTCGTCAGAACATAGCATAACTTTTGCCGTGCACCCCGAAGACGCACATCAGGCTAAACGACTTATTGAAAATGAATTTGAACTTGAGATAGCCGCCGATAAATTACATGTTCCTGAACTGGAAGGGAACTTGTCGGTTTTAGCTATTGTCGGAGAAAATATGAAAAAAACACCCGGTATGTCTGGCAGGCTCTTCTATGCTCTAGGGCGAAACGGTGTGAACGTACGTGCTATTGCTCAGGGCTCCTCCGAATACAATATATCGGTAATTATTTCGCATAACGATCTTTCGAAAGCATTGAATGCCGTACATGATGCATTCTTTTCGAGTTTAAAAACGACGCTTCATATGTTCTGTCTCGGTACAGGAAATATCAGCAGCACGTTGCTCTCTCAGATACGTAAGCAGCATGAGTTTCTGAAGGAAAATAACGATATCGAAATAAAAATGGTCGGTATCAGTAACAGCCGTAAAATGCATTTCAATCTAAACGGCATTGAATTGTCTACCTGGAATGATACATTAGATAATGAAGGTGAGAAAGCAGATTTGAAGCTATTTATAGAAGAGATGAAGAACCTGAATCTGCCAAACTGTGTATTACTGGATAATACTGCGAGCCATGAACCTGTCAAATATTATGAAGAAGTTTTCTCATCAAATATTTCTCTGGTCACCTGTAATAAGTTAGCAAACTCAGGTTCTTATAAGCAATATTGTTCATTGAAAGACTGTGCTCGTAAACACGGTGTCGACTTCTTTTATGAAACCAATGTTGGGGCAGGTTTACCTATCGTTAGAACATTAAAAGAACTGATGACGAGTGGAGACCGTATTATCAGTATCGAAGCTATTTTATCGGGAACCATATCTTATATTTTCAACAATTATGTTGGCGATCGCAGTTTTTACGATGTCGTGAAAACTGCGCAGGAACTTGGTTTTACGGAGCCTGATCCTCGTGATGATCTGAAAGGCGCTGATTTTATGAGGAAGTTTCTCATCCTGGCGCGCGATTCAGGACTGACTCTTGAACCGGAAGACATTGTCCTGGAAAATATATTGCCGCGGAACTGTATCGATGCGCCATCGGTCGAAGCCTTCTATGCTGAGCTCGAAGCGTCTGAAAGCCATTTTAAGGCTCTGAAAGATCGCGCAGAAGCCGAAAATAAGGCCATACGGTATATTGGAAAATTGGAAGACGGACAGGTGCAGATCCGATTGGAGCTGGTCGATAGCTCCCATCCATTCTACTCGCTTTCGGGTAGTGATAATGTTATTTCCTTTATTACTGAAAGGTACTCGCAGCGACCTTTGGTTGTTAAGGGTCCTGGTGCCGGCGCTGAGGTCACAGCTGCGGGTGTATTTGCTGAACTTGTAAATGTAGGTCACAATGCTTAAAGAACAAATAGAATTCATGAAAAACGTAAGAGTTAAACAAGAAGTAAAAGTCTTTGCGCCGGCAACGGTTGCCAACGTGATATGTGGTTATGATATATTAGGCTTTGCTTTAGATAGGCCCGGTGATGAAGTCATTATGAGACTAAAAGATGAACCCGGCGTTGAAATTGTAAACATAGAGGGAGACGATGGCCTGCTGCCTCGTCGTGCAGAAAAAAATACGGTCAGTGCGTCTGTTCAGAATTACCTGAAGCAGATTGGTCAGCCTGATCTTGGTATTGAAATTGAATTGTTCAAACAGATGCCGATTGGCAGTGGTTTAGGGTCGAGTGCTGCAAGTACGGTTGCTGGCTTGTTTGCAATTAACCAGTTGTTAGGTGAAAAGCTAACCCGGAAGGAATTGTTGCCGCTGGCCTTGAAAGGTGAGGAGTTGGCCTGCGGGTATCCGCATGCGGACAATGTGGCACCGTCACTACTTGGAGGCTTTACGCTCGTTCGGAGCTATGAACCCTTAGATGTGATTCATTTGCCGGTACCACCGGATTTGCATTGCGCCGTTGTTTTTCCGCATGTCGATGTTCCGACCAGGGATGCGCGAGATATGATCCGTAAAAATGTGCCGCTAAAGGGAGCTGTGAAGCAATGGGGCAATATTGCCGGTCTTGTAAGTGGCTTGTTTATGAACGACTATGATCTTATCTCTCGAAGCATGGAAGATGTACTTATTGAGCCAACACGAGCGATCCTTATACCGGAATTCTACGAGATGCGCAAAATCGCCATGGAGGTTGGCGCGCTTAGTTTTGGTATCTCGGGTTCCGGTCCTTCGGTTTTCTCCTTTACCAAAAGCGCAGAGCTGGCGGCAGAAGTTGCCGAAGCAATCAAATATCAACTTAATCAAAATGAGATCGAGTGTAACACCTACATATCCTCTGTTAACACCGAAGGTCCAAAAGTTCTCTAACTAATATCCATCCACATGAAATTTTATAGTACCAATAATAAAAATATATCCGTCTCCTTTAAGGATGCTGTTTTTAACAGTCTTCCCAAAGACAAAGGTTTATACATGCCTTTATCTATACCAAAACTTGACGCTGAATTTATCGAAAATATTAGTAACCGAAGCTTTCAAGAACTGGGATTTGAAGTGGCTAAGGCCTTCATAGAGGATGATATTCCCGAGCAGGAACTCAAGCGTATAGTCGACGAGACACTCAGTTTCGAAGCGCCCGTTGTAAAGCTGGATGACGATAGCTATGTTCTAGAACTTTTTCACGGTCCGTCTTTAGCTTTTAAGGATTTTGGTGCTCGTTTTATGAGTCGTGTTATGGCCTACTTCTCCCAGCAGAACGAGGTTACACTCGACGTCCTGGTAGCTACTTCGGGCGATACAGGAGGTGCGGTAGCCTTAGGATTCGACGGGGTGCCTCATACGCGTGTTACCATCTTGTACCCGAAAGGGAAGGTCAGTCCTGTGCAGGAACTTCAGCTATGTAGCAACGGGCCTAATATTCAGGCTATCGAGGTAGATGGTACATTCGATGATTGCCAAGATCTTGTTAAAAAGGCATTTCATGATCCTGATATAAATAAAAGATTGACTTTGACATCTGCGAACTCAATCAATATTTCACGCTTGATACCTCAGAGTTTTTATTATTTCAATGCCTACCGTCAATTAGCCATTAACGGTATAGATGATCCCGTCTTCGTCGTTCCCAGCGGCAATTTCGGTAATCTTACGGCGGGGCTGCTCGCTTATAAAATGGGATTGCCTGTCAAGCACTTTGTGGCTGCGACTAATGCTAATGATGTTGTGCCGCGTTTTCTTGCAGGTCAAGATTACGATCCGCAACCAGCGATACAGACGATTTCCAACGCAATGGACGTAGGGAATCCAAGCAACTGGAGTCGCATATTGGATTTGTTTGATCACGACGCAGACGGGCTTAAAAAGCTTATTACAGCATATTCCTTCAATGATGATGCGACGCACGTTGCGATGGAGCAGATATTCCAGAAGGATGGCTATATCGCCTGTCCTCATACAGCCGTCGCTTGGTTGGCCGCACAACAATATCGTTCGGAGCATCCCAGCGATGATGCCATCGTGTCTTTGTCGACCGCGCACCCTTGTAAATTCCCGGATGTGTTCCCTGCGCCCATGCGCGCTAAAATCAATACACCGGAGGTAGTCAACGATTTGATGGGCAAAGAACAAAGCAAAGTCAAATTAAGTAACAGTTATGATGATTTTAAAGGCTTTCTCATGGCATATTAGGATAAAGCTCAATAGTTAGTTACTTTTGCGACCTATCGCGCTGTTTCATGAAAACAAAATCCATTAGCGGCTATCAAGGTGCTAGTCAAACAGTATATCCCATTCTGTTTGCCATTAGCTTTTCGCATCTTTTAAACGATACTATTCAATCGTTAATCCCGTCTATTTACCCATTGATCAAAGACGACTTCTCTTTAAGCTTTTCGCAGATCGGGATGATCACCCTTGTTTTTCAGATGTCATCATCGCTTTTCCAGCCTATTGTGGGGAATGTAACCGATCGCCGACCTTTTCCATACGCCCTGCCTCTAGGCATGGCTTTTAGTCTATGTGGTTTGGTGATGCTTGCATTTGCCGGCAGTTTTCACTTGGTATTGGTTTCTGTGGCGTTTATTGGACTCGGCTCATCGGTTTTTCATCCCGAAGCATCCAGAATGGCTCATGCTGCCTCTGGAGGTAGAAGAGGCTTAGCTCAGTCGATTTTCCAGGTCGGCGGCAATACGGGTAGTTCGATCGGTCCCTTGCTTGCGGCTATTATCATCGCGCCGTTCGGAAAGTTTAATGTGATTTACTTCTCCATCGCCGCTCTAATTGCTATTGTTGTGCTGATTAGAATCGGATCCTGGTACAAGCCCAAAGCACTTCGTGCTCAGGTGTTAAAGCGGAGAAAGGTGCCTGCTGAGAAGTCCATTTATCCCAAGGCGACCATTGTGTCGTCTGTTATTATTTTGTTGGTACTTATATTTTCCAAATACTTCTATTTTGCAAGCATTACAAGCTACTTTACGTTCTATTTGATCGATAAGTTTGGTGTATCGGTTCAGTCGTCACAGATTCATTTATTTATGTTTCTTTTTGCCGTCGCGGTAGGTACGATGGTCGGAGGTCCGGTAGGCGATAGGGTAGGTCGTAAGTACGTTATCTGGGCATCCATCTTAGGAGCCGCGCCTTTTACCTTGCTTATGCCTTATGCTAATCTGTTCTGGACAGCCGTCTTGTCGGTCATCATAGGTTTCGTTATCGCGTCGGCCTTTTCCGCGATACTGGTTTACGCTCAAGAATTACTCCCGGGAAAGATTGGGCTTGTCTCCGGTCTTTTCTTTGGTTTTGCTTTTGGGATGGGAGGGATCGGTTCTGCCTTGCTAGGCCAACTTGCAGATGCAACAAGCATATCCTATGTTTATCACATCTGTTCGTTCCTTCCTTTGCTCGGTTTTATTGCCGTTTTCTTGCCGAACCATAAAAAGTATAAAGTGAAAAATTGATATCAATTAAAAATAGATATAAATAGTATAGGAATACTGATTAATAATAAATTATAAAATAGCATAGAAAAAATCTATAGCTCAAAAACGCATAAAATGACACTAAAATCGGCAGAGAAATTAGCGATCTTGACTCAGAAGACTGAAGGTAAATACGATGCATTTTTATATGACTGCGATGGTACATTGGCGAACAATATGCCTTTGCATAAAGCAGCCTATGTGAAAGCTGCTTCTAAATATGATATTGCATTGGACCCGAATTTAATCGACGAGTTGGCTGGATGGCCGACGGTCAAGGTGGCGGAGGAAATCAACCGACGATATGCGTCCAATTTGGATCCGGTGACTTTTGGAAAGGAAAAGTCGCATTTGTATGTAAGCGAATTTATTTCTCAAACGCAGCCGATCGACTATGTAGTCGATCACCTCAAAGCACACGTCGGCAAGATAAAAATAGCTGTTGTCTCCGGTGGAAGTCGCAGCACGGTTGAGAAAACGCTGACTACCTTAGGAATTCTTCCATATATCGAGCTTTTGGTTTGTGCAGGAGAGACCCCAAAAGGCAAGCCTTTCCCTGATCCCTTTTTACGTGCAGCAGAACTATTGGACGTTGAGCCCGGCCGTTGCGTCGTGTTCGAAGACGGTGATCCCGGAGTTCAAGCTGCTGAAGCTGCCGGAATGGACTGGATACGTGTCGATCAGATCTAGATGCTTAGATCTTGATCTTCGCACCGAACGAGAAATTCACCAAAGGCGATGCATTAAAATAGCGACCGCCGTAAGCATTGATGTCATTACCCAAACTGTATTTCTCGTTCAAGATGTTATCTGCACTGAAAAATAAATTTAGTCCTACTTTGCTGACCCTTGTTGTATAATCTATTTTTGCTTGCAGCAGATTGAAGCTGTCAGCAAATACGTCGTTTGCATCGTTTAAAGGAATAGTAGAAGTATACGTATGTTGTATGTTTAAGCTCAGTTTCTTAGGTAATTTGGCATAAACTGTATTTACAACAATCGTAGAAGGTACTCCGGTGAGTTTATTTCCTGAATAATCATTACCATCATTTACATAATCACCAAAGTTGAACTTACTCAAGGTTAGGCTTGAACCTAGCTGGATTGCTTTTAGAAAGCGCTGTTGATCAGCTTCCCATAAAGTTGAATGCACAGACAGCTCGAGGCCGCGTTGCTTCACCGAGCCTGCATTCAGGAAATATTCGGCTCCGTTCTCGCGCGATTGACGGACCAGCCCATCTTCCATCTTATAATAGAATATTCCTGCATCCGCTTGAATCCATTGGTTAAACCACCGCAGCCCTGTTTCATAATTCCAGCCTGTTTCTGCCACCAAGTCGGTGTTGATAATACGGTCAGATGGTCTAACCTCGGCCGTTGTTGGAGGCGAGTATCCGCGCCCTGCTGAAGCGCGCCAACTGAGCTCTTTGTTCAATACGTAGGACAACGCAATCCTCGGCATCCATTCTCCCTGAAAATCAATCTTTGAAAAGTCGGCTTCAGCCTGCGGATAAAGACCTTTAAAAGAATAATGATAGTAATTGAGACTGTTAGCCAGTTCTACATAAAGACGTTTTTTCCAGTCGGCTGTAAACCGAGCAAAGTAAAAATACTGACCCGAGCGAAAGGCGTCGCCCGATTGCTCGTCGCCCTGTACGCCGCCATTATTATCATAGTTCTTGATGCTAGCATGGTTTTTTTGCCATTCCATTCCGGCACTAAGTATCCAAGAGAGATCTTGGTTCTGTTTATTTTGAAAGTTGAAATAGGTTCTGAATCCGTAATTTTTCTCAATCCTAAATTCATAATTGGTAATAAACGGATTTTCGAAATCGGTATACGTTCCAAAAACGCTTAATACATGACTTAGCCGATTGCTGATCTTCGCATCATGAACGATTCCTCCGAATAAGGTTTTGTTATATATTCCTGCTTTTTGTTCTGCAGCGCCCGGATTTGGACCTGCAGCTTTTCGTGCCGATGTGGGGTCTTCATCATACTGTTCTTTATTTAATCCTCCCGGTGTCAGGTAATGCATGTTAGAGTAGAAGCCGAGTAGGCGGATCTCATTTGTTGGAATGTAGTTGTAGCGGTGCACGGTTTGCAAAAAATGGCGACTCATCGCACTGTTTTCACGATAGCCGTCCGCTGATACATAGGCATGGTTAAAGCTGAAGCGGTAGCGGTCGTCTGGCTGATATCGGATATCAACCTGTTCTTGAAATAAACCATATGATCCAGCTGTTAAACTGGCCTTTACTTCATCTTTATGTTTGCCAGAACCGTAAGGCGATAGTAAGACAACGCCACCGGAATTGGCACCGAACAGACTGCCGTCAGGCCCTTTCAATACATTGATTTCAGAAATGCTTGCCGCATCAATCAGGTTTAGATAAGTGTTCCCGCCAGCATCTGTAAGTGGTATCTCATCATAATACACTTTTACATTTCTTACCCCGAAAGGCGAGCGTAACAAACTGCCCCGAATGGATAGACGAAAGCTTCCGGGTGAACGTTCTTCCATCCGCACTCCTGGAACCGTATTAAGGCTTGGTAACAAGCTTGTCTGGTCGTGCCTGTTCAATTGCAGGCTATCAATATGTCCGACAGAGGTCGTTAATCTGAATAAGGGTTGTTCTTGCAAATAGGCTCGCACGGAAACAGCTTTCAATGTCTGCGTACTATCGCCTGAATATACTTGGGCTGAACTGGAAAGTGTACAAAAAGATAAAATGAATGTAAGGATGAGGAATGGAAGGGTGTCTATTTTATTCACTACGACAATGTTTTTTAGCAATTCTATTAGAAGCTTAAAGGTACATATTATTGCTTGCAATTTATTCTTAACTTAGATGGATGAGCACACCGTTCCGCAACTTTAATGATATAAAGACCTTTTTGGACGATAAGGTTGAACAATACAACCGCCCGCAGTTTATTGAAGATGACCCGATTGTTATTCCCCATCAGTTTTCATTACAACAGGATATTGAAATCATGGGTTTTTTTGCAGCTGTTTTGGCATGGGGGCTGCGTAAAACCATTATCTCTAAATGCCAGGACTTAATCGCACGGATGGATGGGAAGCCGTACGACTTTGTTGTGAATCATAAGCAGAGCGATCTAAAGGTTCTACTTGGTTTTAAGCACCGTACATTCAATGATACCGATCTTCTGCACTTTATCCGATTTTTCAAGCATCACTATTCGCACTATAACTCGCTTGAAGAAGCCTTTATACCGCGTGTTCCCGACGGCGAGTTTAGGGATGAGTATATTGAGTTTCAGTCGGGTGATGAGATCGTAGTCGAGAGCTCATCCGCATGCTTTTTGAATAAGCTTACGCGCCCACCTCTGTCGGTCGAGGATGCGCTGAACCATTTTAAGGCTTATTTCTTTAACATGGAAGATTCCCCGGCCCGTACCAAAAAGCATGTCAGTTCACCTTTACAGAATTCTACTTGTAAGCGACTCAATATGTTTCTACGTTGGATGGTTCGTGATGACGATAAGGGCGTGGATTTTGGTCTTTGGAATAAAATTAAACCCGATGCCCTGATTTGTCCATGTGATGTGCATGTCGACCGTGTCGCTAGAAAGCTTGGTTTAATTGAGCGTAAACAAACCGATTGGAAGACTGCATTGGAACTGACAGAGAACTTGAAGGCCTTTGATCCGAAAGATCCAGTTAAGTATGATTTTGCACTTTTTGGCTTAGGGGTAGAGAAGGCGATGTGATCTTTAAATGAAAACAAAAAAAGGGGCGATGATCTAAATATCATCGCCCCCTTGTCTAAATTTATAAATTGTATTACAAGTGAATTACTTCACCATAAGCATCAGCCGTCGCTTCCATAATAGCTTCGCTCATTGTTGGGTGAGGGTGAACAGCTTTCAGTATTTCATGACCTGTCGTTTCCAGTTTGCGCGCAACTACTGCTTCTGCAATCATTTCCGTAACATTAGCGCCAATCATATGAGCACCTAGTAGTTCTCCATACTTGGCGTCGTAGATCATTTTAACAAAACCATCTTTTGCGCCAGCTGCACTTGCTTTACCCGAAGCCGAGAATGGGAATTTACCAATCTTCAGCTCATAACCCGCTTCTTTTGCAGCTTTTTCTGTTAGCCCAACGGATGCTACTTCCGGTGAGCAGTAAGTACATCCAGGAATGTTGTTATAGTTAATTGGGTCTACATCCATACCGGATATTTTTTCAACACAGGTTATACCTTCAGCCGATGCAACGTGTGCTAGGGCTTGTCCCTTTACAATATCACCGATAGCATAAACGCCATCAACATTGGTTTTATAGTATTCATCGACAACGACATGACCTTTTTCGGTTTTTACACCTACAGCTTCTAATCCTAGGTTCTCGATATTTGGTGTAATACCAACCGCTGAAAGTACCACGGTAGCCTCCAGCTCTTGCGTTCCTTTTGAGTTTTTAACCGATACCTTGTTTGTAGAACCCGATTGTTTTACGGCGGTAACTTCCGAACCAGTCATGATTTTAATACCGGCTTTTTTCAGACTTCTTTCCAATTGCTTTGAGACTTCTTCGTCTTCAACCGGAACAATACGGTCCATAAACTCAACGATGGTCACCTTGGTGCCAATCGCATTGTAGAAATAGGCAAACTCAACACCGATAGCTCCGGAACCAACTACAACCATCGATTCTGGTTGCTTTTCCAGATTCATCGCCTGGCGGTATCCAATAACATTTTTTCCATCTTGTTTCAGGTTTGGAAGTTCTCTAGAACGTGCTCCTGTTGCCAAGATCGTATGTTTAGCTGTATATTCTTTTTCAGCACCATCTTTGTCTTTTACCGAAATTTTTCCTCCCTTTTTGACGGTTGCCGTACCCATAATTACGTCAATCTTGTTTTTCTTCATCAAGAATTGGATTCCCTTACTCATACCATCAGCAACACCGCGACTGCGTTTAACTACGGCGGAAAAATCTACCTTACCTCCATCTACCTTAATACCATAGTCTTCCGCATGATTCAAATATTCGAAAACTTGCGCACTTTTTAACAAAGCTTTGGTTGGAATACAGCCCCAATTTAAGCATATACCACCTAAAGCTTCGCGTTCGATAACAGCTGTTTTGAAACCTAGTTGTGATGCTCTGATTGCTGCTACATAGCCACCTGGGCCACTTCCAATAACAATGATGTCGTAATTCATATTTTTAAATGTTAACGTTCTTAATATTTAACCATCATGAAGGTTCGCTCTTCTGCTACAAACTTACATAAATTTTTAGTTTTGATTTAATAGTTACGACAACTAGTTTTATAGCCTACTTATGAGCCATTTACCACCTGTTTAACGGTAAGATAATATTATTAACCTTAGTATAATAGAGAGCTAATGTAATGGAAATGACGAAGGGTTAGCTTTGCCAAAAAAACTACTAATCCATTAATTATGAAGAAGTCTTTACTTTTTTTCTTAATGTTGTTCACCAGTGCTGTACTGCATGCGCAGGTAACAACAAGCAGTCTCTCGGGGACGGTTCAGGAACCTACCGGAGAAAGCGCGATCGGGACCAGTATAAAGGCTACCCACGTGCCCAGTGGTACAACTTACTCAACCGTTGTTAATGAAACGGGAAGGTTTAACATTCCGAACATGCGTGTCGGCGGGCCCTATACCGTTGAAATGAGCCACGTAAGTTTTCAAACGTCGACCTTTGAAAATATTATCCTATTGCTAGGTCAGCCTTACATTGTCAACGCAACTTTGAACGAGGGGGGAACTCAATTAGGAGAAGTTGTTATTATGGGGCAGGGTGGTTCTAAATTGAATACGAACCGTACAGGGGCCAGTACAAACATTAGTACCGATGCACTTGAGACCTTACCTACCATTAGCCGCAGTTTGACCGATTTTACCAGGTTAACGCCTCAATCTTCGGGAACATCTTTTGCAGGAAGGGATGGACGTTATAATAATTTGCAGATTGATGGCTCGAACTTCAATAACGGCTTTGGCTTGAGCGATGCGCCACTCCCCGGTGGTAACTCACAGCCTATATCGTTGGATGCAATCGAAGAAGTACAGGTAAATATTGCACCTTTTGATATCCGTCAGAGCGGATTTACGGGTGCTGGGATCAATGCGGTTACCCGCAGCGGTACCAACACCTTTACCGGATCGGTTTACGGATATTATAACAACGAAAATTTCCAAGGAAACAAGATCAATAATACCGAACTGGATGAAAGTGAAGAGGCCACGACTAAGAACTATGGTTTTCGTTTAGGAGGTCCCATTATCAAAAACAAACTATTTTTCTTTGTCAATGCTGAGCGTGTAGAAGAAACCGGTGCCAATGCTTCTGGTGTTAACCTATGGCGGGCTTCAGAGAATGGCGTTGCTGATCCTGACCGCAATATTGCACGTACAAGCATCGCTGATTTGACGGCTGTAAAAGATCATTTGATCAATCAATGGGGTTATGATCCGGGGCGTTACGAGGGTTATGCCAATGACGCAAAACAGCATAGTACGAAGTTGTTAGCGCGTATCGATTGGAATATCAATGATGTTCATAAGTTGGCCGTGCGCTACAATCAGGTGGTGGGAGTTTCTAACTCATTGACCAATGCATCATCCGGTCCGTCACCTCGCTCAAGTACAGGTCGCGTCAGCTCGAACTCGATTTCTTTTGAGAATTCAAACTACGGAATGGAGAATACGGTTCGGTCAATCACTGCTGAACTTTCAAGTAACTTTACTCCGAGCCTTTCAAACCAATTTTTAGCAACCTACAGTAAAATCCAAGACAAAAGAACATCGAAAAGTGATGTGTTCCCGATGGTCGATATTTGGGATGGAAGTGCCACCGGAACCAACTATATGACTTTTGGTTATGAGTTGTTTACCTATAACAACGATGTGGTTAATGATAACTACTCCTTCGTAAACAACCTGACCTACGTCACAGGTGATCATACGATCACGGGAGGGGCAGCCTTTGAAATGCAAAAATTTGGTAATGCCTATGTACGGATGGGAACTTCATACTATCGCTACAAATCAGTAGAAGATTTTCTTTCTACCGGCGGGCCAAATGAAGCAGCACCCATAATGTTTGGACTAACGTATCCTTATGAAGGAATGGACCCTTATAGTCGCGTTAACTTTGGTCAGGCTTCTTTGTATGTCCAAGATCGCTATACGGTCGATGATCGTCTGGACGTTACTGTCGGATTGCGAGCAGAATTGCCGATTTATCTGAACGACTTAACTGCCAATCCGGGTATTAACAGTCTGGAATTATTAGATAGAGACGGCAACCCCAAAAACTACGATTCTGGCAATTGGCCAAAATCGCGTATCATGCTATCCCCACGTATCGGATTTAATTATGACGTTGAAGGTGACCGTAGTTTAATATTACGCGGGGGAACAGGAATCTTTACAGGTCGTGTTCCTTTTGTTTGGTTAACCAATATGCCTACCAATGCTGGGGTTATTCAGAACAATGTTGAACCTAGGAGCTATGATGCAGTAGCCGATTGGATAGGAGGAATTCGCTTCAATCCAGATCCTTATCACTGGCTAAACAATCCGGTTCCGGGTTCTGAAGACGTGTTTATCAAAACACCCTCAGGCGGTAACCCAAGTTCTTTTGCCCTGGTAGATGATGAATTTAAAATGCCAAAAATATGGCGGACAAGTTTCGGTGTGGATTATCAGATTCCAAATACCCCATTGACGGCTATAGCAGATCTTTTATATACACGAGATATTAATGCGGTGTATCAGTTTAGCGCAAACCGGGCAAGAAACGTTGGAAAAATGAACTATGCTCCCGGCGATGATCGCGATTTTTATACGAGCGAAAATGTAGCATACAATGAGGATCTCGGAGCTAGTAACGCTACTATTCTAACGAATACCGATGAAAAAGGACATTCGTATAGTGCCACCATCGGTCTAACATTGCCACAGCGCATCGGTGGTTTCGCAGGAGGTATTTACTATACCCATTCGGGTTCTAAAGAAGTATCCAGTAATCCCGGTTCCAATGCTTCGTCCGCATGGGAAAATAGCCCGTCGATCAACAATCCGAACGATCAGTTCTTATACCATTCAGCTTACGCACTTCCACACCGTGTCAATGCCAATATATCGTACTCGGTTGAGTACCTGAATCATCTGGCAACAACCTTCTCGGTGTTCTATAACGGATCGCACCAAGGCCGGTTCTCGTATCAGTATAATTCTGATTTCAACGGTGATGGTACAGCTTCAGATCTGATTTTCTTGCCGCAAAACACGTCCGATATTACCTTCGTTGATATCACAAATGATGATGGAGTATTATTTACTGCGGCAGAACAAGCAGAAGCATTTGATATTTATGTCGCTGAAAATGATCTGGAAAAATACAGGGGCGAGTATTTGGAGAGAAATAACTTCCTAATGCCTTGGCTGAATCGTTTTGATATCCGCATTGCGCAAGAGATTATGGCACCTCTGGGTAATCGTAAACATTCGCTGGAAATTAGTTTAGATATCCTTAATTTCGGTAATTTGTTAAACAAAGAATGGGGCGTCCAGCAAACCTTGAACAACGCTCAGCGACTATTGATTCCTGCTAGCGTCAGCGCAACGAACCCAACGTTCAATATGATGACTGTTTCAGAAGAAAATCAGGTTGTATTACCAACCAGTCCTTTCCGTGATGTTGTTTCCTATAATTCAACTTGGAAAATGCAATTAGGACTTCGTTACTCGTTCTAAGTACCGAACCAACTTATTAAAACACGGAATCGTCTATTTTTTAAACAAAAATAGACGATTCTGTGTTTTTTTTTAAACGAGACTTAAAAAGCGCACGATGAAAAGAGAGTCAAATTTAAAAGCTACAAAAAAGAGTGCTAAAAAAACAGCCCCCAAAGCACAGAAACAGAAAGATCAACCAGGCGATGAATACAAAATGAACCCTCAACCAGATTCCACACCCGATGACCCTCGTGTTGGACGTTTAGAAGGAAAGGTAGCCGTAATCTCTGGTGGTGATAGCGGAATTGGACGAGCGGTCGCTTTAGCTTTTGTAGCAGAGGGCGCGTCGGTCGTACTTGCTTACTACGATGAAAAAAAGGACGCTCGGGAGACGAAAGAGCTTGTTGAAAAGGCCGGCGGAGAATGTTTGCTTATATCAGCCGATGTTTCGAAAGTAAAAGCATGCGAGAAAATTATCTCAAACGCAATCGACAAATTTAAGAAAATTGATATTCTGATCAACAATGCTGCGGTCCAATACCCACAAAAGGCACTCACGGATATTACCGATGAGCAACTCGAAAAAACATTTAAAACCAATATCCTTTCTTATTTTTATTTGACCAGAGCGGCTTTACCCTATATGAAAAAAGGAGTTAGTATTATCAATACCACATCGGTTACCGCATATCGCGGTAGTGGACATCTCATTGATTATGCATCCACCAAGGGCGCGATTGTGGGTTTCACGAGATCACTGGCAACCAACTTGGCAAAAAAAGGTATTCGTGTCAACGGTGTGGCCCCTGGGCCTATCTGGACCCCTTTAATTCCTTCAAGTTTTGATAAGAAGCAGGTGGCGGAGTTCGGAAAAGATGTGCCACTGGGCAGACCGGGTCAGCCTAATGAGGTCGCACCTTCCTATGTTTTCCTGGCTTCAGATGACGCAAGTTATATGACCGGACAGATTATTCATCCGAATGGTGGTGAAATTATCAACGGATAAAGGCTCCTAAAAAAATATTCTTAGTTTTGTAGGATGATAAACCTACACGATTGGAAGGCTACGTAAGCACGTTATGAAGAAGTGGCTAACCATTATCATTACGATCTGTATCCTCATTTCCTTGTACTTTTTTATACAGGCGACCGACATGAATCGTGTGTTATCGTCTGTTTCTCGTGTAGGTTATCGCTTTGCTGTTTTGATTCTTGTGACCGGTCTGGCTTATCTTTTTGCTACAATTAGTTGGCAGTACTGTCTGGGTGATAAGCGGAAAGAAGTCTCTTTAGGAAGACTATACGTAATTCGGCATATCGGAGAGACGTTCACACTTTTCAACCCCGCAAGCGTTGTGGGCGGAGATTCGCTCAAGGCCGTTATCCTTAGTAGGTCCGGAATCGATACAAAGCGGGCAGCGGCTTCAGTTTTGCTATCGCGACTGATGATGATGGCTAGCCAGCTAACGCTGTTTATCTCTTCTTTTATCACCTTGATGTTTCAAATGCCGGCACTGCGACTGTTAGATTCAAACGCACATGTTGCCGGAATCTTACCTTTCCTATCCAGCCGATCCAAGTCGCTCCGCCTGAAGATGCAAACCTTTCTCCGTGAGGTGCCACCCTTAATTCGAGAGAATAAGAAGTACATGGTATTATCCGTATTATTTGCGGTCCTACACTGGATATTCGGTGCTTTGGAATTCTACTTCATCCTTAAATTTCTGAATATTGATATCTCCATTGTCCAGGCATTGGTAATCGACCTAGGTGTAGTTTTCTTCAAGACTGCCGGAGCATTCATCCCCGGGCAGATCGGTTTCGAAGAGTACGGCAACAAGATTATGCTATCCATCGTCGGCGTTAACAGTGACGAAGTCTGGATCACAGCTTCCATTCTAAGAAGAGCCCGCCAGATTGTATGGATCGGAATCGCCGCAGCCTTTTACTTTCTATTCATCGGGAAAAAGAACCAGGTTAACGAGAACCAGGTTAACGAAGAAATCGATTATTAACTTCGAAAAGCAATTTCGAAAGTACATTTTCGTTTAACGAAACCATCCGGTAGAATTTTCATGTTCGTAATCTTATAAATCAGTTTCTCTGTATTCACAGCTGGCCGACAAATTCCCATAGAAACCCACTAAAATTATTTTTCGGATTTGGAATAAGATGAGGTGATGCCTCTCTTTTTTCCTCAAAATTGCTTTGAGATCAGACGGACATTGGACGGACATTCGACGGACATTGGACGGATATTAGACGAGTAGATCCGACTGATATCCGACTAATATACGGCTAAGCTAAGTCTTTGCTATATATCATAATCGTGTAAAATCGGCCGCGGTTGGCTCTCGGGTCCTTGATTTTGATCGGGGGATTGCCGATATTGAAAATTTAATTTTTACTTAATATTTTTTAGTATGGCGATTTATGAAGAAGGGGTTTTAGGTCCGTTTGAAGGTCGTGTTGGAAATGTTATCGGTTATCGTTGGCGCGGTAAATTTGTTATGCGTAGTCGACCAAAATCTAAAAGAAGGGGACAATCAACCGAAAAGCAACTTGCCAGTCGCGCGCGACTGCGTTTAATGCAAGCTTACCTACAAGAACGGGTTGATTTTATTCGCAAAGGGTTTTCTTTAGCTCCGGAGTTGAGCAAGATGTCGGCGTTCAATGCGGCGATGTCCTATAATCTAAAGAATTCCATCAGCGGAGAGTATCCAGACTATCAAGTCGACTTCAGTAAGGTGGTATTCTCGCGTGGCGAATTAGTACTGCCAAAGGACATCCATATGAGCCAAGAGGGTGATAGATTACGAGTGTCATGGAGTACCGAGATAGAAGAGGATGCAAGCTCCAATGATCAGGCGATGATTATGCTTTCGGGAGTTGAAGATCCAACAGGTAACCACAGTGCGAATTCACGTGGTGCCGGCAGTGATGCCATTGATATCGGGAGGTTAAAGCCCGGGACTGAATTGTTTGTTCATATCGCATTTATCTCGGACGATCGGCAGCGAGTTTCAGACAGCAAATACCTCGGCTCCATCATTGTTGAATAAAGAAAAGCGTTATTCACTGAGCTTTTGGAGGAGGTCGCACAACTCTGCGACCTTACTCCATTGCGGATTGTGATCGGAAATCAAGATCTCCACTGGCCATCCGCGTTGTTTCGCTCGTTCAGCAAAACGTGCAAAATCATCTTCTTCCGGCTTTTTGCCCTCGTCGACGGTCAGGATGTATGCAGTCGGTAGGTTTTTAGCGCGACCTTTAATAGCAATGGGCTGTGTAAAAGTCTTTAGAGACTGTGGGACATCTTTCGGGAGTGGGTCTTCGTCCTTTACCCAAGGCGGGACAATAAAGCCGTTTTTAGTCATCTTCTCAATACCCGGATTGCTATTCTGCCCTTGTGCAGTGAATGCACTTTCCCCATTGTTCGGAACAAAGGCGTCTAAGTAGATTAATTTCTCTATGCGGTTCGGAAGACTATCAGCTACGCCAGTAATGACCATGCCGCCGTAACTATGCCCTACAAGGATGATGTCATTTAAGTCTTCAAAAAGAATGGTATTGACAACGTCTTTGATATGCGTGTTTAAATCGACATCAGGTGTCGCCAAATGTACTCGTTCGCCCTGTCCGGTTAAGCTCGGTCGGTAGACTAGGTTTCTTTTGGAAGTAAGAA
The DNA here is from genome assembly GCF_042159835.1 of Albibacterium profundi. Lineage (NCBI taxonomy): Bacteria > Pseudomonadati > Bacteroidota > Sphingobacteriia > Sphingobacteriales > Sphingobacteriaceae > Albibacterium > Albibacterium profundi. Next base: position 94,440 of record NZ_JBBVGT010000003.1, read on the forward strand.
TAGAGTCAGCATTTTTGAAGGCCCATGAACCGCCCCAAGCGCCATGTACGATGACATAGGTTTTTCCTGTAGATTGAGCATTTGCCTTCGGTGCTTGCAACAATAGCAACAGGCTTAAGAACAGAACCATGGTGATGGAACCGATGTTTCGAATGGTAGGAGTCATCATATCAGAAGATTTGGTTAGTATGAAGATAGAGTTTTTTTGGTAAAATGCATTAACTTTTCACTTCCGTTAAAATTAAGCCCCTCTTAATAAGGCAGTTTAATAACTATTGTCAATTTTTTTAAAAAAAGGCTTGACATGAATGTAAAACTGCCTATATTTGCATTCACCAAAACAAACGCGAAAGTAGCTCAGTTGGTAGAGCGCAACCTTGCCAAGGTTGAGGTCGCGAGTTCGAACCTCGTCTTTCGCTCCAAATAAAAATCCCTTAATGTAAGGGATTTTATGTTTAAACCAGTGTCGTATGACGCTTTTAAACGCTGAAGTGGTGGAACTGGTAGACACGCAGGACTTAAAATCCTGTTCGCCCTAAAGCGAGTGCGGGTTCGATTCCCGCCTTCAGTACTGAAAAAAAGTGGGAATACAGAGCGTAGGCCCACTTTTTTATTTAACCAAAAAAACCAGCACCAAAAACAACACCATACCCGAAGGGAGACAAAACGGTTTTCTTATAGACTTATATTGTTGGTCTCTAGTATCATATTATTCTTCGCATTCGCAATTCGCACTGGCGACAAAAACGCCATTCGATGTCATTTCGGTATAATAAGAACGGTCAAAAGTGAATTCAGCATCTATCGGAACAAGCTTCACTCGGGTCATATTCTCTACACCGCCTTCTGTTTTCATTATCGTCCCCGATACTTTGAACCGTATTCGCTGTTCTGAGTTTTCCAATACGTTAACGGTTAGCACGCCATCTTCCGGTGTGCTATCCATACGATAAGCGTATTCGCCTAGATCGGGCCGATTAAAATCTAATGCTGTGGCAAAATCGACAGAATATGATGTTCCTGCAGCTGTATTGCTGTTAAATAGCCCTGACGGTTCGCTACTTAAGTCGAATGCAGGGAACAGTTGGCCGTCGGGTTTAGCTTGTCCGACACTCAAAATAAATTTCGATTTTCCGTCTGGACCAGATAATGATGAAAAGAGCAAATGGTCTTGTCCAAATTGATTCGCGTTTGTTGTTTGGCCCTCCAAAGTAATTTTGTACCAGCATTGGTCGTTACCTTCTTTATCAGATATCTTTTCTTTGGAACAAGATGTAACCGTGAAAGTTACGCATGCTAACCAGGTTGTAAATTTTACGATTGTTCTCATTTTTATTTTCATTTTTTTTTTAGTTCATAGAGCTTCATAGTTTCTTTTCCTATTTAAACCAAAAGTATTGTGTTAGTATGAATCCAAACACCCCCTAAATGGGGTTTATTTAATTTGAACGATTATTTGGTAGCTTTTGTGATATTGGCTGCTATTGTGATAAATGTTTTGACAAACTGTAAATCCATTTTCGATAAAGTAGATTGAGTGACAATTCTAAATAAAACGGACAGTTTACTAGGTCAATCTAGTCATATACTAAATCACTATAGGTCTGCATGTTTCAATTCAATAATTTAGGGAGATCGTTAAATTTCATTCGATTATTATTTACCTAAAACGAAAAATTATGGATACAGGAAACATACTGTTTAAGTTTACGACGATCCGAAACGCTAAAAAGGGAGCGGCTGTCGAGATACTCATTAAAGACAGCAATGAATCAAGCATTCTTGCAGCAATAACGGCTAATAAGACTCCTAAAGAAATACAGCATGAGATATCTGAAGTGATTGAGCGTATTGGGGCGGTTATTGGAAATTATGAATTTCAAGACCTTATGTATCGTTACGATACGCTGATGGATGAGGTTGCACAAACGAATAGTACTACTCTATCAAGTGATTTTGTAAAAAATGTATTTGGCGTCGAATCAAATTGGGATCACAAAAAGCGATTGTATGCGAGAAATGATTATGCAAATATGCTTTTTGCAATCAAGCTCTGGTCAAACCGAACGAAGGAAACACACAAGGAGGCTTTTATCAAGCTTCTTAAAGCTTGGAGCATGTTGACCATGTATGAGTCGTCACAGGAGTATGATACGGTGAAATGGATAGATGTATTTTCGGGAACATTTGTAATTCCATCTATTAAAGATATCTGGCCGCATATTGATAGAAGAGATTCGCAAAGAATGAATACGAACGATGAGTTTCGGAAAGATTACGAAACCCTGAGGACAAAATATAAAGGGCTCAGAAATAGCTTGAGTCAGCTAAACGAAATGATAGACGACTTGAAAGCTATTGAGAGGTATGCGAATATTAACGAGGAAGAGATGGAGGATATTGGCGTTTTAAAAGATTTACCAGACTCTAAGCTTTTTGCGCCGGTATTTAAGTCAGTAAAATCACAACAATCTAAGTTGACACGGGTGTCGACGAGGAAGGTGGCATTGAAAAATATCGGAACTCGTATTGCTGCGATCATTGATTCAAAAAGCAAAGGTCTAAAGGATAATTTGCAAATAATCGCGCCTGAATTGGTGGTGACCGAAGAAGAAATAAAGTCTGGTAATGGCCTGAATAAGGTTTTGGCAGAAAAGGTTAGACTTGAGGGTAAGGCAGACCAGCTAGAGATACTTGCTAAAAATAAATTTTCAGTGGATTTGAACTCAAATAATATTCCTTCGCTGATCCCAAATCTTGAGAAGCCTAATGATTGGATTATTTCATCGGCAGGTAGGTTGCCTACAGATGAGGAGCCTCTATTGAAGCTATTGGTTAGTGATCTGATCCTGGTAGAAGAGAAGAATGTAGGGTACGTTGCTTCAAGTATTGCTCATATTGAAACAGCTATGCAGGGGGAATCTAGAAGCAGAACACACAGAACCTTGGATCGTATTGAAAGACGACTTACGACCAGTGAATCTACGCAGGTTAAACAGTCTTTGAATCTTGCTACGAGCTCGAACAGTAACTTCCAGTCTGAAATTGAAAAAGCCCAAAAGCAAAAACTAGGAGGTGAAGTTGAGACCGGTTATAAGGGTACGGGGTTCCATGTCGATGTGATGGCCTATTACGATGATGAGAAGGAGAAGTCAGATCATGCTGTCAGGAAAACTGCCGAAGACATCACTGAAGAAGCAAGAATTGAGGTGACCCGTAAAATTGAACAAGAAAGGGCGGAAATATCGATCAATGAAGTTGAAATCATAAATGAACATAAACTTGAAAATAATTCTGAAGGACATATCAACGGGATCTACCAATGGGTTGATCAGGTTAAAGAGTTTCGAACGTTGAGCTATGGAAGGCATTTGATGGCTAAGGTTATTTTGCCTGATCCGGCAAAGCTTCTATTTGATCAGAAGAAAGAGGCCGACATGAAGCAACCTTTAGAGGAGTTTCCGCTGAACTCGCCAATGGAAATAACCCATCACCAAATTGCGCTTGATGTGGGTAAAAAGTACGGTGTTGTAGACTTTGATACACCACCTCCGCGGATAAGGTACATAACAACGACGATCGAATTTAACGATAAGAATACCGAGAGTCTGAGTGCGGGTTTCTTACTGAATAAGGATAGCATAATCATACCGAGCGACGATGAATATAAAGGTTATAAAGTGGATGAAGTTTTTGTTCAGTACCGATGTCCTTGGAAAAACCCGACAGGGGGAGACCGTCGGCAGTTAAATATAAATGTTTTAGAGGCCTACTATGGCGTTGCTAGTACGCAAGGCGGTGATGACCCTGAAGAGTTTCCGAACTTTTGGTTTGATACGGTGGAAGTAGATGGATATAGACGCACTACTCACGGCGGAGGCCTTAACGCCGTGGTTCTTGCTAGTGGACATAACAAGTCTCATACCGCAGGCATGATTCGCTATGTGTTTATCGGTGCAGAAACGGTCGGACTGGAAGAAATTCCAATAACCGTGATGACGCGGAATAATAATTATTTTCAAGCAACAGTGATAGTGAAGTTATCTGCAGAAAATGGATACGAGGGCCATGCACATTACCGATGGCAAAAAAATGTATATGATAAGCTCTATCAGGCTTACTTACAGAAAAAGGAGGAATTTAAACGAAGCGAACGGAACGATAAGGAAGATAAAATGTTAGGGGTGATCAGTGGCCAGAATCCAGAAAAGAACAAACAGGTAATTCATGAGGAACTTAAAAGGCAGGTAATCACGGTATTGAGAAATAATGCTAATCAGACTTTTGAAGGATTTTTTTCTTCGACTCAGGAGGACTACGAGATTCAGATAGATCAAATGAAGATGTTCTCGAAATATATTGATTTTTTTGAGAACGCTATCGATTGGAAAAAAATGAGCTACCGATTGTTCCCTTATTATTGGCACCAGTATGAAAGCTGGAAGGAGCGCCAACTCTTTAAGGACACAGACCCGCATTATGAGGCTTTTATGCGGTCAGGTGCCGTGGAAACAATCATCCCAATTAAACGTGGTTATGAGCGTCAGTTTATGCATTATATGGAGAATGGAGAGCTTTGGAATCATAATGAACCACTTTCAATTACCTATGATGATGACCCGGAACTAGTAGCGGAAATCAATGAATTCATCGATGAGGAAGCGCCGGAAGTTAAACAAGTTGATTCACCATGGAGAGCAAGAATTCCGACCAATCTGATTATACTATCTGACAAAAATAATCTTGAAGCAATCCCTCCGATAAATACAAACGAAAACGATGGCGAAAATTCATGATCCTGATAAGGTAGAATATTTGGTTCTTCAAGGGGGAGGAGGAAAAGGGGTAGCTTATCTCGGAGCTATCCAGGCCTTGGAGGAGAAAGGGATTCTCCCTATAAAACAGAAGAGCGACGGCGATGCTCCAAAATTAAAGGGAGTGGCAGGTACTTCGGCAGGTGCTATTACAGCACTTTTAATTGCACTAGGTTTCACAGCAGATGAAATAGATAAAAAGTTTTTGTCTAAGCCCGAACTGTTTATGAGTTTCTTTGATGGACCTGACAATGGGTCTTACCGAACTGTAAGCTCATTTAATATCCCTGGAAGAAGTGACCGTTCGGTTCATATTAATCTGAATGAAACAGTTGAAGCATTTATTAAAAAGTCTGGCGATATGGATGCTCAAAATCCAATCGTGAGAACCTTGGCTATTTCTCTGTTGGGATTTTTACAAAGTAGTGCGCAATATACCAGCTTGTTGAAACAACCCGCCCATGAAGTGCTATTTATGTTGCTTAAAGGGTCTGATACTAGTCATCGAACTGATGCGTTTAAAGGTAAATTGATAGGTGCGGGATTTAAGAATCTGGGATTTGAGTTTTTATTCTATCAGATCATTCAGGCGATTTTACCAAATTCTGAGCCTGAAGATAGAAACGATATTGTACAAAAACTGACGGAAGACCCTTATGGTTATATATTTAACTTACTTTTTGATAGGGGTTTATTTCCAGGTTACTCTGTTAGGGCTTTTTTTGGGCAAATTATTGGAGAACGATTTAAGAACTTTTTTAATAAGGATATTGATGGGAGTACTATAAGCTTCGAAACTTTTTATGAGGTCACCAAATGCAATCTACTTTTTACGGGAGTTAATGTAAGTAAAAATCAACCTCAATATTTCTCGAAGGATCATACTCCGGATTTTCCTGTGGCTGAGGCAGCAGCGATATCGATGAATATTCCCATCGTGTTCAAACCGGTTTATGTAGAAGCGGAGAATTTAGAAGGTTTTTGGGTTGACGGAGGGACAGTATTTAATCTCCCGCTTCATGCATTTGACTATATTGAAAAGAAAGAACTTTTAAATAGCTATGGTAAGACGTATTATGATTACCTAAATCCGGGTACCTTGGCGTTATCACTGGTTCCCTATCTGCCGGGAGAAGAGTCGGCTGAGAAAAGCTGGACTGATGAACTCCCCATTTTAGATTTTACAAAAGGAATCGTTGATGTCCTTTGGGAACCAAATGAGCGACAAATCCAGCAAGAGGTTGAACGAGAGCAAATTATACAAATTCCATATGGAGAACTGAGTACCTTAAACTTTGCTCCTAATGAAGAATTAAAAAAAGACCCGATTGAACGTGCTTATGAACAAGTTATTGGGTATTTCAGATAGGGATCGATGATCGCTCTATGCACCTATATCTGCATTGTTGTTTACTTCCCGTATTAAATTGATAAGCTTCGTGGTGTCGTTGTCATCAAATATTCCGATAATACCACTATCATCGATACTCGTGAACGGCGGTTCAGTTAAATTGAAAGTTTCAAGGAAACCATTCTTAACAAAGTAACGAATCACGGTATCTAAGAATTTAATCTGTTTAGCTGATAAATTTCCTTCGTTGATGAAGGCAGCGAAGTGTTGGTTAATTGATTCTTGATCGAGGCCGATAATTCTTCGAATAAATGATCCTAAAGGCTGTTCTCCATATTCTTGGACGAACTTCTCTTTGCTGTCTAAGGTTTCTTCGATCAAGTACTCTTCTAGTTGATTTAATTCAAAAGAATTAATAGGGAGATTACGGTAGAGTTTATCGATCACCAAGTGGTTTTTGTTCTTACGGATAAAGGCTTCAACGCGATCTCGATAAGCTTGGTGGGTAGGGATAGTTCGTATAATGTCAAACTCCGCGACTTCGCTTTCGATTAATATGTCATCTAGGTCGGTATATATGGGGTTGATAATATTTTCCTCTCGAAGTAGATGAATCAGATCACGAATTTCTTTTCGAACATGGTCAATTGAAGACAAGGAAGCATTGCTCCAAAACTCTGAACTGGCCACTTCGCGGATTATCGCCTCTTTTGCTGCGACGACTGGCACATTGCGTTTTGTTAAGAGCCGATTGCCGATGCCAATCATGTTTTCTATGATTTTAGTTGATTGGTTGTGTTTTTTAGAATGGCTGATTGCAGCTTATAACTATTCAGATCAAACCGTTTAGCCATTTCGTCGGTATCATCCGAATACGGAACTAGGTGTGCTATTTCTGTTTCTAACAGTAGTACATCTGATTTAGAGAGGCTGTGCCATTTTTCTCTTTCGGAAAACCGATGCACAGCGGCCAGATGTTTTCTTACTTCATAGCGTTTTGTGTCTAGGTTAACCACGATAGAATGTAGTTTGTCGAGATACTCTTTCGCTAGGTTTAAATCTTCTTTTGACGCATCAATATCCTGTTGGATGAGTTCAGCGACATACGTGGGTGAGCTTTCGATTTTAGTTGGTCTCGCCGGATAAAGTTCGTTTGTTAACTCGGGGTAAGACTTGTGAAACCTTTCAGTGCCCTCGAAATAATCTCGGTTTTTGCTGTTATATCCTGCTAAATATAAAATCGGCAGATATATGTAGTTTATCGTATATCCCTTTCAAACATCTTGATCTTGATCATATCAATAATGGTTTTGGGTACTGGAAATGCATAGTATTTGTCGGATAAAAACGGTTACGTCCCGATTAGAACTACTAAGGAGAAGAGGGTTGGTTAATCGAGATAATCTTCGTTTAACACGTCAAAAACGAGATTTTGTTCAAAGCCTCTGCTAACCGCGTATTGGGCGAGTTTCATTTTTCGCTTGTAGGGGTGATGCTCTTTGAGTGATCTTGATTTTTTTTCGATAACCTGCTCGAGCGCACTCATATATTCACTGGGATCAATGCTTGCTAGGGATTCTTTTACTAACCGAGGCGAGATCCTTTTTTGTTGCAGTCCGTTTTTGATTTTGATCTTTCCCCATTGTTTCATTTTGAATTTGCCGGAAACGTAGGCATAGGCAAAACGTTCTTCATTGAGAAAGTTTTCTGTAACTAATTCGGATATAATGTTCTCAACATCCGATTGATGTAAGCCCCAATTGTAGAGTTTGTCTCGTACTTCTTGCTGCGCTCGCTCTTGGTAGGCACAAAAACCTTCAGCACGCTTCTTTGCTTGCATGGGGGTAAGGCGCTTAGCTTTTTTCTGATTCGGATCAGTCATGCTATCAAAATTGACAAATTTTTCATCTTAAGCCAAAAAAGGGTAAAGATTTGTTGCAGAGTGGGACGGCGGGTCTGCATAAAATTAATATGGAGCAGTTTTACCAAACTGCTCCATATTAAGGTGTAATTTTTATGATGTCAATTTACTGATTTACTTGCATCTCGAGTCGCTCCTTCATGATACGCGTAACACCATCGAGAGTGTATTCATATGACAATAGGAAAACATTGAATGTTCGACCAAAGGACTCTTCGACGGTAAACGTATTTGGATAGTTTGGATCTCCATCTAATTGGGTCACTTTAATATCCTTATATGGTTTAATGGATACCGTGTTGTCATCATTTATTTCCAGTATGATGGCCGTTTCTTCGATGTCTTTGACTTTTGATTCGAATGTTTCGGTACCTGCTATCACCCGTACACTGTTTTGAGTAAGAGGAAAGAGTTTTTTATTGCCAGCAGACACCATTTCGTCGGCTAAGCCAGTCATTGCATAAATTGAATTAGTTGCCTGGGATGCATAGTTATTTTCAATGAGGACTTGGTAGAGAATGGTGTTTTTCTTTTCATTGATTTCAACGCCCGAGATGTCGGTAGCTTTTAAGCCTATAAAATAGGTTGAATCTGGCGATAAACCATCTGGATGCAACTTAACCATGGTGCGACCTGTACGTTCTCCGGCTTTAATCTGAATTTTGTATTCTACAATCTCATATTTGTCTTTGGGGAGTAGTTTGGCATACAAGTTTTCGTCGGCGTCAAAAAGCGACCAGTTGTAGAGATCTAGCGGAGTTTGATCTTCTTCTAAGCCGATAACTATATCGTTATTGGGAGCATGTGTGCCGCCTGAAGAAGCAGCAATATAACCAATGACCTCCTCGCCTGTCAAGGGAACGATTTCTTCAAAGGTATTGTGATAGTCGCTGCTGATTAGAGCGACCATGTTTTTATACATCTCATGTTCGAACAATTCATTGTCTTTGCAGGACGTGAATATCATCGAAAGGACAAGTATTACTATATAATTTCGTTTCATTTTTTCGTTTTATTTTAATGTAATCTAATAACCCGGGTTCTGGTCAAGAGAGGGCAACCTTCTCATTTCGGCACGTGGTATCGGTACCCAGATAAGCTTTTTGTCAACTACTCGTGCAAGAAAAGAGGAGGTGCCTGGAATAACTCGTTGGTAATAGGTTTCTTTAGTGGCTCCGTCAGGATTCATTCCTCGTATAGGTTCTCTCTCTGTTTCTTCATAGATACCCCATCTGCGCACGTCGTAGAAACGTCTGTTTTCCCATAGAAACTCAACCATGCGTTCGCGTTCGATTTGTTTTTGTACTTCAGCTGCATCACCGAGCTGAGTGTTGGTAAGACCGGGTAAACCCGCCCGATAGCGAATACTATTAAAAGCACTTTTAATCTCTTCTACATCTCTGGAAACGGTATATTGTTTATCACCCACTTGCACGGTATGGCTACCGGTCAGATTGTTGAGTGCCTCTGCATATGATAGCAGGATTTCAGCATAACGGATAATTGGATAAGCTTTATTCATGTGACGAGCACCGGTACCCGTCCATGCATCCATTGGGTGATTGAATTTTTTGATTACATATCCGGTAATGGGATAGTTAGGAGAAGTGGCAGTTACTCCACCTCGGCCATCGGCGTCTTGATAGTAATATTTCGCTGTGTGGTTATTGAGCGTTGTGCTGGAGAGCGCTTGCCAAACAGCTTCGTTGAACCCTATGGAAGCATAGAACCGCATTTCACGGTTAGCGTACATATTATATACGCCCGAATTGAGTGGATATCCTGAAAAATACTTTGGTTCAGTAGTGAAACCGGTTTCTGAATAGTAGCCATCAGCAGAAGCCTCTTCCTTGGTACGACCATCGTCCATGAGATAGGCATCCACCACTTTTTGAGTGACCGAGAAGCGTCCCCACCCGCCTAGCGAAGGAGGGAAAGACCCTTTGCTGATAAATTCATTGATGTATCCTGTATTTCTACCCCAGATCAGCTCTGGGTTGATTGCTGCTACAGCTTCTCCAGTGAAGATATCGGAATAGGATCTAAGAGGATCAATACCGGCAGCTCCATCAGGATAGGTATTATAGAAATTGGGATCTGAGGTGACACCTGAAGGAAGAGCTGGCGTAGCATCATCCGCTAATGCTGTATAAAGCTTATACGTCCCCAAGTCCATTACTCTTTTAGCTGCTGCTGCGGCTACTGCCCAGCGGCTTTCATCATATTGTTGTGATACATAGTGTACACCGTCTGTTGAACGTGTCCAGTTGCCGAAATATGAGCTAGCTACAGGACCGCCATTGAATAATGGACTAGCATGTATTAATCGTAATCTAGCTACTAAACTAAGGGCTGCTCCTTGAGTAGGGCGTCCAAAATCTAAGATGGAAACTTCTGATGGAAGCAGTTGAGCTGCTTTTTCAAACTCACCACAGGTGTATTCCATTGCCTCGTCATAGGTGGCTCTGGTTCGGTCGTAGTAATCGATAGCTTCGTTGGTGTTAACCACTTCATCTCCTAATAAAATTGGCGGACCATAATCCACTAATATGTTATAATAGGCATAAGCACGTATGAATCGTGTATATCCTTCTATTCGTAGTCGGTCGGCAGTAGTAAGATCTTCCGGACGGTCTAGGTTTTGCAAGATGCTGTTACATTTCCGGATGATTTTGTAATATTTCCCCCATTGATTAAGGTTTGGGTTGCTGTCTCCGAAGAAGTCTGGCGAAATGCGTCCCGTAGCGAAATCCATTCCATAATATACATTGTTTGAACCGCCGCCGGTAAGTCCATTGAAGCCTTCATCAGTGGCCATGGGACCAGGTGTATAACCGAACCTAATAGTTTGTGCTTCATCTGAAAACATTGCTGCTGCACCCCACATATAGGCTTCCATGTAGCGAGCGTTGGAAAAAGCGGAATCGATGTTGAATTCATCATCGAAGTAGTCGTCAATATTCAGATAATCCTTGCAAGATGTTCCGAGAGCGAGCAGCTGAATGATAATAACTGCTTTTATTATTTGTTTTATGGTTGACGTTCTCATGTCATTAATTATGTCTTATTTTTAAAGATTGATATACATTTGAAAGGAATATGTGGACGGTATCGGGTATTTTCGCCCATTCCAAGCGGCTTGTTCAGGGTCAAAGATTTTTACTTTATCCCATGTGTGCAGATTGGTGCCTACAAGTTGAAGATCCATTGATGAAATACCGAGCCTTTTTAGAAATTCCGGACTAATATGGTAGTTCAGTGTGATCTCTTGTAAACGGAGATAGCGCGAATCTCCTTGCCAGAAGCTAGATATCTGACTATTGTTGCTATTGTTTCCATATTGTAAGCGCGGGAAACGAGCGTCGGGGTTCTCTGCTAGGGCAGGATCTATACCATGCGCCGCGGCATACTCTTTCGGGATCCAGCGGTTGCTCGGGTCAGCTACTAACGATAATACATTACCCATGTTACCTTCAAAGAAAGGCATATACCCCATTCCGTTAGGTTTGGTTACATTATTTACCTTCATCTCCTGTCCTACATAGAAAAATGAGGTTTTTCCAGTTCCTTTTAATAATACGCCTAGGGACAGATTTTTATAGCGGAATTCAGCGCCCATACCGTACATCAATAACGGGAAGTTGCTGTGTGTTAATGGCACCATATCCAATTTGTCAACCATGCCATCGCCGTTTATGTCTTTATATTTGATATCACCGGGCATAACCGCTCCAAAGGTTTGTTTAGGACTGTACTTGATGTCTTCGTCGTTTTTAAACAACCCGATGGCTTGATAGCCTCGTATGGAATTATATGGGAATCCATTGTACTCCAAATAAGGATATTCTAGATAAGCTTGTTCCCAGTTTTGTACGATGTTTTTGGAGTATGTAAAATTACCTCGTACCGTGAAGCCTAAGTCGTTGGAAACATCACTTGTGTAGCTAATGTTGCCGTCGGCTCCGGAACTTTTCATCTGACCTACGTTGGCAAATGGGTTGGACACAACACCTACATATTCAGGAACTTGTACTCTTTGTTGGAAAATACCGTTCCGCTGATCTTTGAAAAAGTCGATCACAAAATCCACTTTGTTATTAAATAGTCTTCCTTCAATACCCAAGTTGGATTTGACCGCTCTTTCCCATGCTAGGTTGTCTGCTCCAATGCGGGTTTCGTGGATTGTCTCTATGCCGGGTACGCCCCAGATATTTCCTGAACCGACGTTAACTTTAGTTAGGTAAGGGAAACGAATACTCGTGATTCGGTCGTTTCCTACGGTACCATACGATGCTCTGATTTTGAAGTAGTTAAGCCAAGGAGCGGCATCTTTCATAAAATTATAACTCGTCGGTACCCAACCAACTGCAACGGAAGGGAAAAAACCATATTGTTTGCCGGGCTGGAAGTTTTCAGAACCAGTGTACCCAAAGTTGACATCCAAGAGATATGTGTCCCGGTAACCATAGGTCAGCCGGCTGGATACTCCTTGATAACGCAAAGGTATAGCTTCCAAATTACTCGTAGCATCTTTGGTGTCTTTGGCGTCACTGAGATAATAATAGATCAATGCGGATGTCCGGTGATCATCACCAAAAATCTGATCGTAATTAATGACAGACTCTAAGTGATATTTGCGATATTGTCTGGTGGATCTAGAGTAAGATGCTTTTTGTTCCTGAACCGTTTCTTGCATGACGAGCGATCCGTTGTAATTTCTTCCTAAGGCTGTATAGAGAGCAGGTTGTATGCGTCTGCGCTCACTGAAATAACTATTGATGTCATATGCTCCTTGAACGCGAAATTTAAGTCCGTCTAGAACACCGGAAAGGTCCTGGTTTAGAGCTAGGGTGGATTTGCCTTTGTACTCTTGATCGGAAGCTTTACCTGTGCGGTTAATCATCACGTAAGGGGATGATCGATCTTCGCCTCCACGACCCGGTAACAGGCCATTGGAATATTGAGTAGGAATAGCAAGCGGAGATAGTGTCGACTGAGCATTCCATATGTAGTTCGTATTGGCGACTCCCGGTTGGTCTAATTTGGATAAAAAGCCGTCTGAACCAAGGTATATTTTGGTTGTTTTAGTGAGATTGATATCTAGGTTGATACGGTAATTATAGGTATTAAAGCCTACATTGGAGCTGTATACACTGTTTTTGTCCACTTTATAGGCCGCTGTTTCACTTTTTCCGCCTATACTCAAAAAATAGCGAGCTACTTCACTTCCCCCACGGCCACTAGCATAATAGCTTTGACGCCAAAAGGTTTTGTTTAGGATTTCGTCTTGCCAGCTTACATCAGGGTAGATGTCGGGATCTAGGCCGTCTCGAATGATGCCCATCTCCGTTTGGTCGTACAATGGACTTTCGCCACGAACAAGGTGTGCTTCGTTTGCTAATTGTGCATAGTCATAAGCACGCAGATACTGTGGTAATCGACTAAGGTGGGACAAGGTTGCATTTGCGCGAGCGGTTATCTGAATCCGATCCACAAGTCCTTTCTTGGTTGTTACCAAAACTACCCCGTTAGCTCCTCTTACCCCATATACGGCGGTGGCGGAGGCGTCCTTTAATATAGAGAAACTTTCGATATCAGCAGGGTCTATGGTGTTTAGGTCACCTTCTAATCCATCGATAAGTACAAGTGCGCTACTGTTAGCACCAAATGTACCGATACCACGTACCCAGAAGTCAGCGATGTTCTGTCCCGGTTCGCCACTTCCTTGTAGAGAAATAACACCGGCAGCTCTTCCGCCTAGTAGGTTTGCAATGGATGGAGCTGGAGTCCGAAGGTCTTTGGCATCAACGGTTGTGATGGCCCCAACGGAGCTTATTTTTCGTTGTACATTTCCCAGTCCTACCACGATAACTTCATCGAGGGCCTCTGTAGTTTCAGTGAAAGGAACGGTTAAATCACTGGTTGATTCAATGGCAACGTGTTCTACTGGTTCATAACCGATAAAACTAAAGACCAATTTATCTCCATATTCCACTTGAATACTAAATTTTCCATCATTATCACTTGATGTACCAGAAACGGATTTGTCTTTGATATAAATAGAAACACCGGGTAACGGTTCGCCAACTTCATCGACGACGGTACCCGTAATTGTTAACTCGTTCGCTTGCTGTGCATATGTAGTCGTAAACAACAGGCTGAGCGATAATAGACACAAAATACGTATGATTTTCATTATATATAGATAGGTTTATTATTCAATAACTAATTTGCGAATCCTGGCATTACCCCAGTCGGCGATGTAAATATCTCCTTGTTCATTTACTGCTACTCCCCAAGGGTGGTTGAAAAGTGACTCAACCGGTCCGCCGTCTTTATAGCCAGCGGTACCTGGTTGTCCGGCGACCGTAGTAACGATATTATCGGCCGATACCATCCGGATACAATGGTTGCCATAGTCAGCAACAAACATGTTTCCATCGTTGTCAAACTTGATATCTTTAGGGTAGTTGAAAAGAGCATCTTCAAGAGGACCATCGCGGAAGCCACTTCCACCAGGAGCATTGAGGCGTTTAAACCCTTGATCAGGATTGCGGAGGTCGAGAACCGAAATACCCTGTCTGAATTCAGTTGGACGAGCGTTGGAATGAAGAGTCATGTACAGCAGCCAAGGCTTTTTCGGATTAATGGCTTGTCCGTATTGTGAGCCGTAGGGCCCTTCGTGGACAATTGTTGCTTCTAATGTTTCGGGGTTTATTTTAGCAACCTTTCCATCGCGATATCGAGTGTAGAGGTGTCCGTCATATGGGCTGAATGTTACGAAGTTGTTATACCGGTCGCCATCGACGATAGAGTTCAGGTCTGCTGTAGAGAATTTGACATTTCGCTGGCGTGGATACCAGGCTTCGCGGGGATCGAAGGTGAATAAAACCTCCTTAACCGATTCATGAGCGGCGGTTAGCATACCGTTGGCACGATCAACCGTCAAACCGTTTGCATAGAGTATGCGTTCTCCGGTGCTGGTTGCTTCAATCAAGGGAGTGACGATGTTCTGCTGTTCATTAATCCGGGCAACACCCCAAGAGCCGCCGTCTCGCCATGACATAAAAATATTCCCTTCGGCGTCCAACTCTAGGTATTTGCCATATACTTCTGCTTGGGAAAGTGTTCCCGGCGTGAACGTTTTTTCACCGTTACCTGTTACCGTACTGACTTGTGCTTGTGTATGGTAGATGAAAGAGTTTTCGTAAACAACTGAATCTTCTCCGATAACAACCGATATGCGGGGATCCTTGCCCGGTAATCGGGGTATGATAGCATAGATTCGATCTCCGCTGGATGAGATTATGGATGCTTCAGCGCGATTAAAAAATACCTTGATTTTGCTTGCATCCGTTCCGAAGTTTTCACCGTCGAGAAGAATTTTGTCTCGGGCGCCTCCTTCAACGGGGTAAAAAGATGTCAACACAATCGGGCGTGCTGGGTCATGTGATTTTGGTACGGTTTTCCCGCTTTCGTCCTTACATGATAAAAACGAAAGAATCAGAATAGTCGAACAGAACGATAAAAGTCTGATTCGACAACTGCTAGTAGAAACGTTCATAAATAATTGTTTGTTTAAGTATTGAAAATGATTGCTTTTACACGTTATAAAAGCATTTTTTAATTATGGCGAAAATAGAATGCGTATATTAATGCAAGATCAATACATTGTTACTAATGGGTTACTTTACGCCGTTAGCTGTATGTTGTATGGATTTTATTTGAGGAGTGCGACTCATTCGGGGGGGGTGATTTTTAGGTCCGGACGTGCCATAACATCTAAATCGACATTTTTTTCATGTTAACCCAAAAAATGATGAAATTCGTTGCAGAATGGATAGTCAACTTTATACCATAAACCGCATTGCGGATATTATAGCTGATCGATATCGAATGGTCCGGAATGACGATGAAATTCTTCATTTGGTTTATGATACACGAAAGATAAACGAGGGGGGGAGATCGTTGTTTTTTGCTTTGAGCGGGGGGCAAGATGGGCATGAATTTATTGGGCATGCTTGTACGCTAGGAGTGAAGAATTTTGTAGTTCTTGATGGAAAGGTTGATGAAGGTGCCTATCCGGAAGCGAATTTTTTATTTGTTGATGACACCTTGTTGGCCTTACAGCAACTGGCGAAGTACCATCGCTCGCAATTTGATATACCGATCATCGCCATTACCGGAAGTAACGGGAAGACGATTGTTAAAGAATGGTTGTTTCAGCTCTTGAATCCGGAGTTTAACATTGCTCGGAGTCCGAAGAGTTACAACTCACAACTGGGTGTGGCTTTGTCCTTATGGCAATTGTCTTCTGATAATACTTTGGCCATTATTGAAGCGGGAATCAGTCGCCCTGGGGAGATGGAACGTTTACAAGATATGATTCATCCGACCTTGGGGGTGTTGACGAATATAGGAACGGCGCATAGTGAGGGTTTTGAGAGTGATGAAGAAAAGCTAAAGGAAAAGTTGCGTTTGTTTGAAAAGGCGAAGCAGTTGATTGTATCGCCCAAGTATATTCCGAGTTCAGGTATGCTTCCCCTGAAGCCCTCTATTGTTACTTGGGGCTACCGGGATGACTGCGATTTACATATTATCGACGTTCGGAGGGGTAATTATACACAAATTATTGCTGAATATCAGGGTTCAAGGATTGATATTCAGATTGTGCCGAGTGATGAAGCTTCTGTAGAAAATGCCGTTTCCTGTTGGTCGGTACTCTTAACCTTGGGTTATGAATCTGAGGTAATCAAGCAGCGAATGATGGCTCTATTTCCAGTGGAAATGCGTCTGGAGTTGAAAAATGGAATCAATAACTGCTCGATTATCGATGACTCGTATAGTTGTGATGTGGCATCGCTGATGATAGCATTGAATTTTTTACAACAACAGAATCAGCATGGGAAAAAAACCGTTATTCTATCTGATATACCGGAGATTAAAGGTGATAAAGAGTCTGTGTATTCAAGGGTAGCGCAACTGATAAAGAGTAATCGAATTGATCGCTTTATTGGTATTGGAGAGGATATTTCTGCTTTCGATGGTCTTTTTGAACGTGGCTCTTTGTTTTATCGGTCGACTGACGAGTTTTTAGCTGCAGCACCGGGTATTGATTTTCGTGACGAGTCGATTTTGTTAAAGGGCGCGAGGGTGTTTTCTTTTGAGCGGATTAGTAAAATACTCACCCAAAAGACGCATGATACGGCATTGGAAATTAATCTGAAAGCACTGGAACGGAACCTGAAACATTATAAGTCGAAGTTAAAGCCAACTACCAAGTTAATGGTGATG
This sequence comes from Albibacterium profundi, assembly GCF_042159835.1. Lineage (NCBI taxonomy): Bacteria > Pseudomonadati > Bacteroidota > Sphingobacteriia > Sphingobacteriales > Sphingobacteriaceae > Albibacterium > Albibacterium profundi. The sequence continues at coordinate 111,820 of NZ_JBBVGT010000003.1, forward strand.
GTTAAGGCGTTCTCCTATGGAAGTGGGAGCTTTGAAATAGCTAATTTACTGCAATTCAATCAGGTGGACTATTTGGCTGTAGCGTATCCCGATGAAGGTGTGACGCTTAGAAACGCTGGGATTAAACTTCCGATTATGGTGATGAACGTCGATTTGTCTTCGTTCGATGCCATGGTGGACCATGAGCTGGAGCCGGAGATCTTTTCATTGAGGCAATTGAATGCGTTTCTAGCTTTCTTGGAAGGTCGTGGGGAGAAACATTATCCTATCCATATAAAATTGGAAACAGGAATGCATCGTTTAGGTTTTGATGAGGTGGATATGGATCGTTTAGTACAGTTGTTGGAAGCAACGGATCTCGTACAAATCGCTTCGGTTTTTTCACATTTAGCAGCATCGGGAAGTTCGGAACACGACGATTTTACGCGCTCGCAAATCGGTCGTTTTGAAAACTTAAGTGGGCGATTGCAGAAGGGATTGAATTATTCGTTTTTACGCCATTTGTCGAATACCGCGGCAATTGATCGTTGGCCGGAGGCGAGCTTTGATATGGTCCGTTTGGGTATCGGCTTATATGGAATTGGACCGCAAGGGGAAGGTTCTGTTTTGGAGCCGGTTGCGCGATTGAAAACTACGATTTCACAGATAAAACGAGTGAGTGACGAGGATACGGTGGGCTATAACCGACGTGGAAGATTAGTCGGAGGAGGGACGATCGCCACGGTCAAAATTGGTTATGCCGATGGCTATAGTAGACGTTTTGGAAACGGGGTCGGTCGTATGATGGTGGGTGGGCGACCGGTGCCGACTGTCGGAGATATTTGCATGGATATGTGTATGTTGGATGTCACTGGACTTGAAGTTAATGAGGGTGATACGGTTGAAGTATTTGGAGAGACTCCGACCTTGATGAGTTTAGCACAGGCAATTGATACGATTCCGTATGAGTTGATGACGGGGATCTCTCAGCGTGTAAAACGGGTGTATTTTTATGAATAAAAAATAATAGTATGATAAAGAAAGGGTTTCGTCGGATTTTTAACTATTTGATTAGAGGTACTATTGTCGTTTTGCCTTTGGCTGGAGCTGTTTTTTTGATCTATTGGCTTTTCTCGGGACTGGACTCGGCATTGAATCTGAGTAGCTGGCTTTTTAAAGACGACCAGGGCAGGCCTCTCTATGTGCCGGGTTTGGGAATCGTCAGTGTGATGTTGATTCTGATTTTTGTGGGGTTTCTGATAACAAACTTGGTGACTGCACCGATCTATAATTGGTTTGGTAAACTATTGAATCGGATTCCACTTTTTAATACATTATACACATCGTTGAAGGACTTTACAGAGGCATTTGTTGGGGACGCTAAAAAGTTTAATGAACCTGTGATTGTTGAGGTAAACGATAGTGGGTTGAAACGTATTGGTTTTTTGACGCAACGCGATCTATCTAAATTGGGCTTAGAGGGGGAGGTTATGGTGTACTTTCCTTATGCATACTCCTTTGCAGGGCAGGTGGCTATTGCTAAGGCCGAACGGGTTAAGAAAATGAATATCAGTGCGACGGATGCGATGAAACTGGTGGTTTCTGGTGGGGTGAGCGGACTAGAATAGATTAATTAGGCCTAGAATAGATTAATTAAGTCAACCTTTCCGCAGAAACAACTTGCAGCTTTTCATTGACGTCTTTACAGAAGTACAGGAAGTGATCTGAGCTTTCTTCAATGTTGTGTTTTTTGCGTAATGCTTCGGCTTTGATCGGAAAGTTTTTACTGACAATACTTGCCGGTTTATGATTCTTTTCTTTTTTAAAATCTTTATAGTCGCTTACTTTTTTGATCCGACAAACCCGACCAGCAAAATCGTCTATCAGTTCTTTAGAAGTATACAAATGTGTATTTGTATGTAATTTCTTGATCTGATAGTAAGAGGAAATTAGCTTGAAACATCCGGCCTTCAAAAGAGCGGCATCGGGATCGTAAAGATAGGTTTCGGGTTCACCGAAGATCGGTCTTGCACGTTGTTCTTCATCGGGATAGAACGAGAAACTAACTTCGTGTCGATTTAAGAGTTTGACGGTTATTCTTGGCCGCTGAACAGGAGTTTCCTGCAATACGATCAGTAATTCTTTGCATTCGTTTTTAATGCTAAGAATGTAGATTTCCTGGATGGATGTTAGTTGCGTCAGGGTTTGGCTGATATCCAGGAGTGGCGAAGATTTGACGATGACTTGTTTCGCTCGCTCCAAAAGTGAGCTGTGGTGATCGAGTATGTTGGGCTCGCAATCTTGTAATAGGAAGACTTTTTTGGTATTTACCCGACGTGCGGGGTCGACGTAGATCGTGTCAAATGAACCTTTCGGGCGACTTAACACGATATCGATTCCATTGCCTTGATTGAAGTCAATGTTGGGTCGTTTCAGAATTCGGGCATTATGTTTGGCTATTTCGGAAAGGAGGGGATCGAGTTCGCAATGCAATACCTGCTTTGCAGAAAGTGACATGTAATGTGTGTCGACTCCGAACCCACCGGTAAGGTCGATGAGCGACGTGCCAGTCTTGATAAGTTGTTGTTTGAAGTTGGCCGTGATTTCAGACGAGGATTGTTCTATTGAAAGCGCTTTGGGATAGTAAATACCTTTTGCTTGAAACCAGGTAGGAAGTTTCTTCTTCGCTTTTCGTCGCGATTCAATCTGTTGAGCAAGTTCACTGCCACTTACACCGGAAAACGGGCTTTGTTTTAGTGCTATACTACTAGGACTAGCGTTTTCATTCCGAAGAATAAACTCCTGAACTTCAGGAGTTATTATGTCCGGATTGAATTTCATGATGTTTTGTTGCGGATCAACATTTGACAGGTATAAGAGTCTTTGACTTCCAGAAGAACTTCCTTGTCAATGAGAACGCGATCGATCGTCTGCTGGTTGTAATAGCGTATGGTTACAAGTTCCAGGTCGGCTAAATGAGACACGCTAAAATCTTGCTGAAGCTCTTCAACTAACTTTGATACTTGCTTTTCATCGTAATCAACACTGACAGAAAAATTTACGGCGCTGTTGTGCATCATATTGATCTTTACTTTATGCTTATGAAAGACCTTGAAAATGTGACTTAGGTTGTCTTCAACGATAAAAGAAAAATCTTTCGGTAAAATGGAAACCATGGCTTGGTTTACCTTGAAAATAAAGGAAGGTACGGAGAGGCTTTCTGTGGTTTTGTGAATGCGTGTTCCCTGTCCGTTGGCGTCTATAAATGAACGTACATATAATGTTATTTCTTTATTTTCAAGAGGTTTTATGGTCTTGGGGTGGATTACATTTGCCCCATAGTAGCTAAGCTCGATTGCATCTAAATAGGATAATTCAGGAATGAGTTCAGTAGAACTAAACCATTTGGGGTCTGCATTGAGGATGCCGGGGACGTCTTTCCAAATGGTAAGTCCGGCAGCATTTAAACATGCAGCAAAAATTGCGGCTGTGTAATCAGAGCCCTCGCGACCCAGCGTGGTGGTAAAGTTTTCTGATGTTCCTCCAATAAATCCTTGCGTAACCGGTATCGCATTTTGCATGATCGAGGGAATATCCTTTTGGATGGCCGCTTCGGTTTTAACCCAGTCAACTTTCGCATCACGATAGGTATTGTCCGTGTGAATGTAATTACGGACATCAATCCACTGCGCATTCAGGCCACGGTACTGTAAATAGGCGCTTACGATTTTAGTTGAAACCATTTCGCCGATGGAGACAATCTGGTCATATAGGTAATCATAGGGGTCTTGGGGATCTTCTTCGATGATCCAGTCGATTTCAACAAATGTATTGAGTACATCATCAAAAACCGGATGGTTTTTGTCTTCGAAGAGCGAATCCATAATTTGAAAATGGAAGTGCTTGATCTCATCGAATAGTTGATGATGCGTTTCTTGTCTGTAGAAAAATGCGTTTAAAAGTTCTTCTAACCTGTTAGTCGTCTTACCCATCGCTGAGATAATCACTAGCAATGGTTCGCCTTTATGTTGTTCAATAATCTGCAGTACGTTCTTTACACCTTCTGCATCTTTAACGGAGGCTCCGCCAAATTTAAATATGTGCATTGAGTTTATTACAATTTCGAGTGTTGACTGATGAGCTCTTTTGCTTTTGGTGTCAAAAGATTTTCTATTTGAGTATATGGAATCGTTAATTCGGTGATTCCGTCTGAATATGGTTTGATTTCGTATATATTATAAAGGAAAAGAAGGCTATCTTTCTTCAATAGGAAATTGTCGTTTAAACTGAAGGTGTTGTCCTCAAAGAAAAAGGAACTGATAGGGGTATCCTCTCCACGTGCTTTCTTTTCGTTTTCTAAGAAAATAGTTTCTGCAATGTGGGTTAGCGAATCCATTTTTCCTTCTGCAATAATCTCATTTAGGGCAATTTCCCTCTTTTCGTTAAGGTCATAGTTCGTAAATAATACGCCGTAGGAACCGTGAGCACCGCCGGTATAATTGTCAGTCCTTACCTCCAGTCCCAAATAAAGTGGGGTGTTGATAGGAACGTAAACCTCGGTATTGGTGTACCACGGAAAGGGGCTGTGCACAGCTTCTTTTTGGAAATTGTCATACTCGCTGATAAATTCCTTAGCCGCCTCTTCAATCGTTTCTGAGCTTGTATCGGGATAAATGAATGATAAACGTGATTCAAGGTAGTGGTTTAATTCGCCTAAGCTTCCTTCGTCAAATTTAGGATAACTAACCTGATAGTATGTTTTTCCCATCGAATCTGTGGTCTCCGTTTCTATTTGACTTTCTAAACGATAATTTTCTCGGGTATAGGCAATCGTGTCAACTGCTGTAGAGTCTACCGATTCAGTAGAGTCTGCCTCGTTATTCTGTTGGGGTGAATTACACGCAAATAAAGTGACTGTTGCGAGAAAGAGGGAAGAGATAATAAATTTAGTCATAACAAGAATTTTTGTGAGATTAATTATGATGCGTAACGGACGCGTTTAACCAACCGTCCTCGATTGCAGCACCGTAGTTTTTGTAAAACTTGATCGCAGGCTCGTTCCAGTCGAGGACTTGCCAAACCATGCCTGAGTAACCTTTCTCTTTGCTAAGGTCTAAGACTTTGTCAAACAATAATTTTCCAAGGCCTTTACCTCGTTGTTTTTCGGTAACGATAATATCCTCCAGATACAGTCGGCGTCCTTTCCAGGTAGAATATCGGATATAGTAAAGAGCCATCCCCTCAATGCGACCATCAACATCAGCGACATAAGCTTTCCAAACAGCGTCGGGACCAAAACCGGCAGCTTCAAACTCGTCCATGCTGACGGTGACCTCATTGGGTGCTTGTTCATACTCTGCTAGTTCCTTGATCAGTTCAAGCAGTCGCGGACAGTCATCAATACGAGCTTTTCTTATTTGAATTCCCATTCTATTTATTATCGTAATTGCGTTCTCCAAAAACCAAACTTCCGATGCGGACCATGGTGCTTCCCTCTTCTAAAGCGATTTTATAATCAGAAGACATGCCCATGGATAACTCTTTAAATGCAGTGTCCTCCTTAAAGAAGCTCTCTTTGATACCGGAGAAAAGTACGTTTAGATCATGGAACTCCTCTTTAATCATTTTTTCATTTGGCGTGTTTGATGCGATACCCATCAAACCGACAATCCGGATATTCTCTAAGCCTTTATACTCTTCGGAACGGAGCAAGTCGATCGCATCGGCATATTCTAAACCAAACTTGGTGTCCTCGCCTGATATTTGAATTTGTAAAAGACAATCAATAATCCTGCCTACTTTAAGCGCTTGCTTATTTATTTCTTGTAAAAGTTTAAGGCTGTCGACCGAGTGAATGAGACCGACATAGGGAGCAATATATTTTACCTTATTTCTTTGCAGATGGCCGATTTGATGCCAGACAATATCATCAGGTAGCTGCGCTTGCTTTTCATTCAGTTCTTGAACTTGATTCTCACCAAAATGGCGCTGACCCGCAGCATAAGCTCCTTTAATTTCCTCTACACTCTTGGTCTTCGATACGGCAATCAATAAAGTTGGATAGTTTTCCAGCTCATTATTAATTTTTTCAATTTTTTCTGCTGTTGTCATACGGTAGGTAATTTCTGCCAATGGCAAATATTTATTTGTATTTTTGTTGCAAATTTAACAAATGCAACGGTGTTTAGGAACTTTCCTTCTTTTGATTTTATTTATTGGCTGTAAAGAAGGCCCGCCAAAGGGTGTATTGAAAAAGGATGTGATGACAAATGTTCTATATGAGATACATCTTTCCGAAGGTTACCTGTTTACAAGCGCGGTCGATTCAATGCGACAGAAAACAGCTGATTTTAATGAAGGTATCTATCAGCACTATAAGACGGATTCGGCAACTGTTCGGCAAAGTCTGGAATATTATGCCAGTCGCCCGCAGATCCTTCAAGAAATTTATAATGAGATAGGGGCGCGGTTGAAAACGATCGACGAAGAAATGCGGACGGCCGAGAATGATCGATACCGATCAGTATTTGTTGCAGATTCAATTAAACGTGCTGCCGTTGCTGATAGCTTACGGAGGATTGAGCTCGATTCAATAAGACAAGAAAACACAAAGCACCTCTTGTATTGGAAAAGTCCGGATTCAACAAGCTTAAAGCCGAAGCCATGGACATGGGAGAATAGTTCAAGATTTCCCCTGTTGAAGGAGGAGGTGCTTGAGAATTATCCGGATACATTGACAGCAGATACGTCTTTGAAGCTGATGCCTCAACCTGTGCCGACCCTAGAATAACAATGTGTTGAAATGATCTATCCCGAAAATGCAGCGGAAAAGCTGGGATTTGTAGAAATTAAAGAACTTATCAAGGCAAACTGTCTTAGTATGATGGGTAAGGAGATGGTTGATAAAATTCAACCCATGCATCAATACGGACAGATTGATAAGTTTTTAAGGCAAACTCATGAGTTTAAGGATATTTTAGAGAATGATTCTCCGCTGCCGATTGATCACCTGTATCCGATTAGAACATTTGCGGATAGGATACGCGTAGAGGGTTCTTTTCTGTCGGAAGAGGAGTTTTTTCAGATTTCCCTTTCGCTGAAAACGGTGTTCAGTGTCATCAATTATTTCAATGAACGAAAGGGTGTCTATGAAGCTCTTGAAATGCTTTTTGAACATTTGACTATTGAGCGGACGATTGTAAAAAATATAGATAACGTTATCGATCAGAACGGCTCGATGAAGCCGAGCGCATCACCTAAACTACAAGAGATATTCCGAGAAATTGCCTATGCTGAAAGAGAGTCGCGAAAAAGGATGGATGCTCTATTGAAAAAGGCGCAAGATGCGGGATGGACTGCGGATGGTGGATTGACCGTGAGGGATGGGCGACTGTGTATCCCGATTTTAGCGGAGAATAAAAGAAAAATTAAGGGCTATATTCATGATGAATCGGCGACCGGTCAGACAGTATACCTGGAGCCGGAAGAAGTTTTTCAGTTAAATAATCAGTTGCGGGATCTGGAGTTTGATAAGCGTCGGGAAAAAGTTAGAATTCTGATTGCTTTAACAACGGAATTGAGACCTTTTGTGCCATCGCTTATATCTTATCATGGCTTATTGAGCAAGTTGGATTTTGTAAGGGCAAAGGCACTGTTCGCCATTGACATAGAGGCTACGATGCCCGAGCTGCAAAAAGAGGCATCTCTTAATTTCATCAATGCACGGCATCCGCTTTTATTTTTGAACTTTAGAAGAGAAGGACAAACCGTTGTTCCGCTGAATGTGGCAATTGACGAGACGCAGCGGATCATTGTGGTGTCTGGTCCCAATGCCGGCGGTAAGTCGGTTTGTATGAAAACGATCGGTTTGTTGCAGATGATGGTTCAAGCGGGCTTACTTATTCCTGTAGATCCGAATTCAAAAGTAGGTGTTTTTAGAAACTTTTTTGCGGATATTGGCGATGATCAGTCGATTGAAAGTGATCTGAGTACCTATAGCGCACACTTGTCTAAGATGCGTTATTTTATGGAGCATAGTAATTCGCGTTCATTAATATTGATTGATGAATTTGGTGCTGGTACCGATCCTCAGTTTGGCGGCCCGATTGCGGAAGCTGTGCTTCAGAATTTGAATAAAAAGAAGGTGCGAGGTGTGATTACAACGCATTATTCAAATTTAAAGTTGTTCGCCAATGCAACGGAAGGCTTGGAAAATGCTTCGATGCTGTTTGATAATGCGGCGATGCAGCCTAGGTATATTTTAGAGATTGGGAAGCCTGGTAGTTCTTATGCGTTTGAGATAGCATATAAGATAGGCCTTCCGCAAGATGTACTTCAAGGAGCAAAACAAAAGATAGGTACGCAGCAGAAGAAGGTAGATCATCTGTTGGTCGATTTGGAGCGGGAGAAAAAGGAGGTTCACGAAGCTAAAGTGAAGCTAAAAAGGAATGAGGATAAGCTTAACCGTCTTCTCAAGGAAAATGAAGAACGGTCTGCTTTTTTGGAAGAAAACAAAAAGCAGATGATGAAGCAGGCGAAGTTGGAAGCTCAGGAGGTGTTGAAGAATGCCAATCGACTCGTTGAGAATACCATTGCTCAGATTAAGGAATCCAACGCCGATAAGGAGAAGACCAAGGAGTTGAGAAAAGTGCTTGATTCAGAGCTTGTGAAAAATAAATCGATCGCCCCGAACAAAAAAACCGTTCAAAAAGATGAAGAACTTGCTATCGGTGATTGGGTCAAGATCCTTGATACGGGGACTATGGCTCAGATTATTGAGATTGCAAAAGGTAATTTGATTTTAGCAATCGGAGACTTAAGGTCTGTTGTGAAGAAAAATCGCGTGGAAAAGACGAGCAATAAAGAGGTTTCTAAATCGCTTAAGCGAGCCCACGGAACGCAGTTGACCGAGAGCCTTGCGAACTTCAATCCGGAAATTGATGTGCGCGGTATGCGAACAGAAGCGGCTTTGTACGAGATCGAAAAGTATTTGGATAAAGCTATTATGATGAGCTTTCCTTCGCTGAAGATTGTTCATGGAAAGGGGAATGGAATTCTCCGAAAAATGATTCGTGATTATCTAAGAAAATATAAGGAAGTCGATCGTTTAGAAGATGAACACTTAGACCGGGGCGGGGATGGTGTTACCTATGTTTACTTTGTATAAAGACTTATCCTTTCGGACATTTTTTGCAACGTTTCCCCTTTTTATATTTTTTGCAACATTTTTTAAACTCACACGCTTGACAATCGTACGGGTTTAGTCCCTTGAATTTTTCCCATTCGATTTCTTTCCCATCGTTTGCCGCTATTTCAAATTTCATCTTCCTGATTAATAGATGGAAGCAAAGGTAGATTATTATTTAGAATTATTCTAATTGGCTGAATGTTTTTCCAGACAGTGAATTGATATTATTCAAAAATATCGGGTTTTTATAATATTTTCCGTATTTTGTCTATGCAGGATGTTTACCCAAAATAAGCCAATAACATGATTAATAAAGTAGTTAACAATGCGGAGGAAGCTATTCAAGGTATTCAGGATGGAATGACTTTGATGTTGGGCGGCTTCGGTTTATGCGGTATACCGGAGAATACAATTGCAGCCTTAGTAAAGAAAGGGGTAAAGGATTTAACATGTATTTCTAACAATGCCGGTGTCGATGATTTTGGAATTGGTTTGATGTTGCAGAAAAATCAATTGAAAAAAATGATCGCATCGTATGTCGGAGAGAATGCAGAGTTCGAGCGTCAATTATTGAGCGGTGAGCTCGATGTTGAGCTGGTGCCACAGGGGACGCTGGCGACGCGATGTATGGCAGCAGGTTATGGGATGCCGGCCATTTTTACCCCGGCGGGTGTTGGTACTGAAGTGGCAGAGGGAAAAGAAGTGAGGGTCTTTAATGGTAAGGAATACTTGTTGGAAGAAGCTTTTGATGCCGATTTTGCAATTGTTAAAGCATGGAAAGGGGATACGGCCGGGAATTTAATTTACAGGTTAACGGCACGTAATTTTAACCCGATCATGGCGATGGCGGGAAAGGTCACCATTGCGGAAGTTGAAGAGCTGGTGCCGGCGGGGGAGTTGGATCCCGATCATATTCATACTCCGGGCATATTTGTACACCGAATATATAAAGGAGAGAAATACGAAAAACGTATTGAACAGCGTACCTTAAGATCATAAGCTATGTTAGACAAAAACGGAATTGCTAAGCGGATAGCAAAGGAAATAAAAGATGGTTATTATATTAATTTAGGGATTGGCATACCTACTTTGGTGGCTAATTACATACCGGAGGATGTGAACGTTGTTCTTCAATCTGAAAACGGTCTGTTGGGCATTGGTCCTTTTCCGTATGAAGGAGCGGAGGATGCCGATTTGATTAATGCGGGGAAACAAACGATAACGACGATGCCCGGGTCGGCAATTTTTGATTCTGCAATGAGTTTTGGAATGATTCGAAGTCAGAAAGTGGATCTGACGATTCTGGGAGCGATGGAGGTTTCTGAATTTGGGGATATTGCCAGCTGGAAGATTCCTGGTAAACTGGTGAAGGGGATGGGAGGCGCCATGGACTTGGTGGCGTCGGCAAAGAATATCATCGTAGCTATGCAACAGGTGAATAAACACGGTGCTAGCAAACTGCTGCCTGAATGTAGCTTGCCACTGACAGGAAAGCGCTGTATCAGTAAGGTTGTAACCGAAATGGCGGTACTTGAAATAGACAAAGAGCAAGGAGGGTTTAGGTTGTTAGAGCGAGCGCCAGGGGTCAGTGTGGATGAAATTAAAAATGCAACTGCAGGTCGGTTGATCATCGAAGGTGATGTGCCTGAGATGCAGGTTAACTGATGATGACTGTCGACTGTTGGGACGGCCGACCCTTAAAAGAAAAACTGTCTTAGATAGCTTGAGATATCTTTTGCTGACTGTTGGATGTCAGTCAGCTTCTGACTGTTGTTTTCTATTATTTGGTTACAAATAGCTTTATAGGGTTCTAAATATTGTTCATAAGCCGGGACGACATGATTGTGCCATTTATAAGTGACATCTTCTTTGTTATACCCTCTTTCGACAGCATCTCGCTTGATGCGCCTTTCTAAGGCTATCTCGTTATTTGCATGTAAGAATAGTCGATGGTCTAATAGCTCGTTAATCTCTTCAAAATAATAGATAAACAGACCTTCAATAAGGAGAATTGGAGCTGGTTCGATGTTTAGTGTACGACTTTCCCTGTTTGGATTGTTAAAGGTGTACTCTTCCTTTGTTATACTCTTGCCGTTGATTAAAGAAACGATATCTTGGTGAAAGGCCTGACGGTCGATTGCCGTTGGAAGATCGAAATTATAAAGTTTGTTCTCTTCTTTGGTTAGGCCCTGGATACGGACATAGTAGTCGTCCTGAGAAATTACAGCAATTTCCCCCGGATTAAAATTGCTCGAAAAGCTTGTGAGAAATTCGGTCTTTCCAGAACCGCTGCTGCCAGCGACTCCAATAATATAAGGCTTATTGAGTGGGCGGGTCATTTCTTTTTAATTGTCCGGCACCCCGTAACTAATGTTAATCAAAAAGCGTTTGTCTAAGATCCCCAATAAATCGGCCGTGGCTTTGGATATGACAATCACCGCATCGTGAGTAGTAGCGTTTTCGGTGTACTTCCCTACAATTTTAGCGAAAGTTATTTTTTGGTTCATCGGGTTTGTTATTTTTACCACGGTGCCTACAGGTGCTGTTTTGTGGAGAGCCAGCATGTTTCCACTATCGGAATTTAGCCCTTCCAGCCAAACACCCACGCCGCGCTCATCTATCTGGCGTAAGCCGTATCGTTGAGCAGGTAAGGATGTATTCTTTTCTGGAATAATGATAGGATCACCGGTCGCTTCTGGCTCTGGTGTCTCGGTCACCGGTTCCGATTCTTCTGTGCCATCGGGTATAAGGATTGTCTGACCTGCTTTAATCGACCGGCCATTTTCTAGATTATTTTTGGCTACGATTTGTGCAACGCTGACTTGAAACCGCTTTGCGATCGTATAAAGGGTTTCACCGGCGCCTACTTTATAACGAATGCCGCTATCCGAAGGTTGATCAGGAGTAGTTGATTCAGACGCTTCTTCGCTTGAAGGGGCTCCCGATGTCGACGTGTTTTGATAAGGCCGATTCGACGGAATCTTTACTATGTCACCTATTTTAAGTGACTTGTTATTATTGAATGTCATGATTTCACGGTGTGAAACACCATATTTCCGAGACAATGAATAATAGGTCTCTTTACTTTCAAGTTGATGGACGATAACCTGCTTTCCGTTGTTGTTTTCGATACCAATAGAATCAATGCCGAAGACAGGAGTGGCTTCTGTAGTTTTGGTATGGAATGTGAATACAATAAGAAAGATGAATCCGGCGATATAGTGAAGAGAGTTGTTCATGCGCGCTTATCTGTTTTGCAAATTATTTTATTAGAACGTTTGCTGATCTGATTTTTGTATCGCTAAAATGCAATAAAATTTATGAATTGATGTATATTTATAGATGTTAACAATACAAATATTTCATTTACAAAATTAGTAATTTAAACCATACTTTATGGCGACGATAACGGATAGAAGATTTTATATCTTCTTTTTTACCCTATTTATGTTGGTGCTGCTATTTGCGCAAGGCGCGTGGGCACAGGAGGCAAAGCCAACTGTTTATAAGTTTTCTATTCGCGATGATATCAACGCGACATCATGGAGAAATACGAAACAAGCTTATTTGAAAGCTTCAGAACGGGGTGCTGATGTGATGCTGATCGATATGAATACATTTGGAGGACTGGTCAATTTTGCGGATTCGATTCGAAGTACGATTCTTGATTCACCTATAAAAACCATCGTGTTTATCAATCATAATGCGGCATCTGCTGGTGCGCTGATTTCTTTGGCGAGCGAAAAGATTTATATGGCGAAAGGTTCAAGCATTGGTGCTGCGAGTGTGGTAGATGGGCAGGGAGAAGTAATGCCAGAGAAGTACCAATCGTATATGCGTGCTCTGATGCGATCGACAGCGGAAGCTACGGGTCGTGATCCTCAGGTGGCGGAAGCTTTTGTAGATCAGGACGTTGATTTGCCGGACTTGAAAGACGATGGTAAGCTATTGAGTTTAACGTCTAAAGAAGCGGTCAATATTGGGCTGGCAGACGGAGAGGTGAATTCAATAGACGAAATATTGGCATTGGAGAGCCTTTCGGGTTCATCACTTGTGGTTCATCAAACAACCTGGGTTGACAACGTAATCGGCTTCTTGACGAATCCAGCTGTACAAGGATTTTTGATTGTGCTGATTATGGGCGGAATTTATTTTGAAATGACCTCGCCGGGAATCGGCTTACCCTTTGCCGTTGCTTTGGTATCGGGAATCTTATATTTTGCTCCTCTTTATATTGAAGGCTTTGCAGCCAATTGGGAAATTCTGTTGTTTGTCGTTGGGGTTATATTATTGCTACTGGAAATTCTCGTTATACCGGGATTCGGCGTAGCGGGGATAAGCGGTATTGTTTTGTTAGTCTGTAGTTTCGCCTTTAGTATGGTTCCTAACGAATCTTTTGATTTTTCGATGATGCCGCCTTATTTCTTGTTTAGATCGTTTTTATTGGTTATATTATCCATTGTCGCAGCAGTTGTTTTATCGGTGCTTTTTGGTAAGAGTATTCTGAATAGCCGTGCGTTTAAACGGTTGGTGTTAGCCGATGAGCAGTCTTCTTCACAAGGTTATGTTTCATCTATGTTTGACTCCCAAGTGATTGGTAAGGAAGGTATTGCTAGAACTGATCTGCGTCCATCGGGGAAAGTAGAAATAGACGGGAAGTGGTTTGACGCGGTTGCACTAGGAGGCTATATAGAGAAGGGGACAACAGTTCACGTTGAGCGGCACGAGAATTATAATCTTTTTGTTAGAAAAAAGTTTGAAGTGTAAAACAATTTGGCTCCCGAAACCTTTAAGAGAGTAATATTATTCAATTAACATTTAAATATAAAATATATCATGAACGCAAAATCAATTAGTTTGGAAGAGAAGAAGTTGAAACCGGTTGTCGAGAACTTACATGACTTATTAGCGAATTATCATATTTACTATCAAAATTTAAGAGGCTGCCATTGGAATATTAAAGGTCCTCATTTTTTTACTTTGCATGCAAAGTTTGAGGAGCTTTATAATGCGGCTATCACTACGATAGATGAATTGGCAGAGCGGATTTTGACCTTGGGTAAAGATCCGGAAAGTCGTTATTCAGTATTTAATAAGCAATCTGAAATTGACGAAATTGATACTGTGGGCATGAAAGACACCGATATGGTTAAGGCTATTGTTGAGAATTTAAGTGTCTTAATAGGTCTGGAAAGGGACTTGCTTGCGATTACGAGTGAAGCGGATGATGAAGGATCAAACGATATGGTGAATGCATTTATGCAGTTTAATGAAAAGCAGAACTGGATGTTGAGATCTTTTGTTAAGAAGATTTAAGAATTTTTCTCGATCTGATGAAAAGAGTGATGCGTCTATGCTATATAGACGTTTCACTCTTTTTTTTTGTAAATAATTAAAATTAAGGCAGTTGATTAACACTAGGTGATTTGAGTGTTTTTTTTTGGAAAAATGTTGGTGCTATTCCACATATTTTTTCTTTCTTTGTGCGCTGAAAGAAAACAAGGTTTAGGTAAAAAATAATATTTAAATTTTCTTTTGTATTATTACAACTTTGTATATCTTTGCAGTCCCTAAAGGAAAAAGGCGAATTGTCAATTAAATTTAGGAAAAAGGCCTCCTTAGCTCAGCTGGTAGAGCAACTGACTTGTAATCAGTAGGTCGCTGGTTCGATCCCGGCAGGGGGCTCGTTAAGAAGCCATAGGGCTTTGTTGAAATATAAAGGTGTTGGGGGGATTCCAGAGCGGTCAAATGGGACGGACTGTAAATCCGTTACTTCGGTTTCGAAGGTTCGAATCCTTCTCCCCCCACCAGGATTTAAAAGTTTATGATGTTTTGTAAACTTTGTTCGGTCCTTAAATGTTTAGGTTTTTACCGAATTAAAATAAGACATACAAGCGGAAGTAGCTCAGTTGGTAGAGCGATAGCCTTCCAAGCTATAGGTCGCGAGTTCGAACCTCGTCTTCCGCTCGAAATAGTTAAGAAGTTAATTCCTTTGGTAAAGGTATTGGCTTTTTAGCGTTTCAAAAAAACAAGCCGATGTAGCTCAGCGGTAGAGCACTTCCTTGGTAAGGAAGAGGTCATGGGTTCAAGTCCCATCATTGGCTCGTAAGCGTTTAATAATTGAAACCAAAATAAAAATTAACTTATCTACTAATTCGCATACAACATGGCAAAAGAGAAATTTGACCGCAGTAAACCCCACCTAAACATAGGTACTATTGGTCACGTTGACCACGGTAAAACGACTACAACAGCAGCTATTACGAAAGTATTGTCTGACGCTGGATTATCAGAATCTCGTTCATTCGATTCAATCGACTCAGCTCCTGAAGAAAAAGAGCGTGGTATTACAATTAATACATCACACGTAGAATATGCAACTGCAAATCGTCACTATGCGCACGTTGACTGTCCAGGTCACGCTGACTATGTTAAAAACATGGTTACTGGTGCTGCTCAAATGGACGGTGCTATTATCGTTGTTGCTGCTACTGATGGACCAATGCCACAAACACGTGAGCACATTCTATTAGGACGCCAAGTAGGTATTCCTGCTTTGGTAGTATTCATGAATAAAACTGACTTAGTTGACGACCCTGAGTTGTTAGACTTGGTTGAGATGGAAATTCGTGAATTATTATCATTCTATGAGTACCCTGGTGACGATATCCCTGTAATTCGTGGATCTGCATTAGGTGCATTGAACGGAGAGCAACAATGGGTTGATAAAATTATGGAATTGATGGAAGCAGTTGATAACTACATTCCACTTCCTCCACGTTTGACTGACCTTCCATTCTTAATGCCGATTGAAGACGTATTCTCGATCACTGGTCGTGGTACTGTTGCAACCGGACGTATTGAGCGTGGTGTAATCAACTCTGGTGACGCTGTTGACATCCTAGGTATGGGTGCTGAGAACTTAAAATCAACTGTAACAGGTGTTGAGATGTTCCGTAAGATTTTGGATAGCGGTGAAGCTGGTGACAACGTAGGATTGTTGCTACGTGGTATTGAGAAAACTGATATCCGTCGTGGTATGGTTATTTGTAAGCCAGGTTCCGTAACTCCTCACACTGAGTTTAAAGCAGAGGTATACGTGTTATCAAAAGCAGAAGGTGGACGTCACACTCCATTCTTTAACAAATACCGTCCTCAATTCTATTTCCGCACAACTGACGTAACGGGTGAGATTACCCTACAAGAAGGTGTTGAAATGGTTATGCCAGGTGATAACGTAACAATCAATGTTAAATTGATTAACGCGATCGCAATGGAAAAAGGTCTACGTTTCGCTATCCGTGAAGGTGGTAGAACAGTAGGTGCTGGACAGGTAACTGAGATCACTGCATAATATAGGCTTCGGCTTGAATATATAACAGAGTACCCTATAAATTATCTAGGGTACTCTGTTTATAAAAACTACGGGCATAGTTCAATGGTAGAATAGAGGTCTCCAAAACCTTTGATCAGGGTTCGAATCCTTGTGCCCGTGCAAAATAAAGAGCGTTTATGTCAAGTGTACTTGAATTTTTTAAAGAGTCTTACAATGAAATGATGCATAAGGTTACTTGGCCTACTTGGGGTGAGTTACAAAATTCAGCAGTTGTTGTGCTGATTGCATCTATTATTATTGCTTTATTAATATTGGCAATGGATGAGTCTTCAAGTTCTATTTTAAAGTTGTTTTATCAATCATTAGGATAAAAAAAGGAAATTGATGGCAGATCAAAAATTAAAATGGTACGTAGTACGTGCTGTAAGTGGAAAAGAAAAGAAGGTAAAGCAATATATTGAAGCTGAAATTAATCGCTTAGGTCTTACACAGCAGGTTCCTCAGGTATTGATTCCAATGGAAAAATACTACCAAATGAGGGATGGTAAGAAAATCGCCAAAGAACGAAACTTTTATCCTGGTTATGTGTTAATAGAAGTTGCACTTGATAGTGAATTAGAACACTTGATTAAAGGAATTAATAGCGTTATAGGTTTTCTTGGAGACAAGGAGGGTAATGCAATTCCACTTCGACCAGCGGAGGTTAATAGAATTTTAGGCAAGGTTGATGAGATGTCCGAGCAGGTTGAATCCATTAACGTTCCTTATTTCGTTGGTGAATCTGTTAAGGTAATCGACGGCCCATTCAACGGTTTTACAGGTGAAATCGAAGAAGTGAATGAAGAGAAAAAGAAACTTAAGGTGATGGTAAAAGTCTTTGGTAGAAAGACTCCACTTGAGTTAAACTACATGCAGGTAGAAAAAGAATAGAATACAAGTAAATGTTACGTTATATGCTTCCAACTTACTAACAAACATTTAGTAATTAAATTAAATTTAAAAAATGGCAAAACAAGTCAGTGGCTTAGTGAAATTACAGGTGAGAGGTGGCGCAGCCAACCCTTCTCCTCCAGTTGGACCTGCTTTAGGTGCAAAAGGGGTGAACATCATGGAATTTTGCAAGCAATTTAATGCGCGCACACAAGACAAAGCAGGTAAAGTATTACCTGTGGTTATTACTGTTTACGCCGATAAATCTTTTGATTTTATCATTAAAACACCTCCGGTAGCGGTTCAACTAATCGAAGCTACAGGATTAAAAGGTGGTTCTGGTGAACCTAACCGTAAGAAGGTAGGTTCCGTATCTTGGGAACAAGTAGAAACCATCGCAAAAGATAAAATGACTGATTTAAATGCGTTTACGGTAGAGTCGGCCATGAGAATGGTAGCAGGAACCGCGCGTAGTATGGGTATTACTGTAAGTGGTGATGCACCCTGGACAAATTAATTAAACAGATATCAATTTAAAAAAGTGGCTAGATTAACAAAAAATCAAAAGACGGCACTTACCAAAATTGAAGCTGGTAAAGTTTATTCATTAGAAGAAGCTTCGTCTTTAGTAAAAGACATTACTACGACTAAATTTGATGCATCCGTAGATATTGACGTTCGTTTGGGCGTTGATCCACGTAAAGCAAATCAGATGGTACGTGGTATAGCGACCTTGCCTCACGGAACTGGTAAAACCGTACGTGTTTTGGTACTTTGTACTCCTGATAAGGAGGAAGAGGCTAAAGCAGCCGGTGCAGATTATGTAGGTTTGGATGAATATATCAGTAAGATTGAAGGAGGATGGACAGACGTAGATATCATTATTACCATGCCTAGCGTTATGGCAAAAGTAGGTAGATTGGGTCGTATTTTAGGACCTCGTAACCTTATGCCAAACCCTAAGTCAGGTACGGTTACTCAAGATGTGGGTAAAGCTGTGACTGATGTAAAAGGCGGTAAAATTGATTTCAAAGTTGATAAAACCGGAATCATTCATGCTTCAATAGGTAAAGTGTCATTTTCTGCAGATAAAATTTATGAGAATGCGTTGGAAGTTATTCAAACGATCTCTAAATTAAAACCTTCTGCAGCGAAAGGAACTTACTTTAAGAGTATACACATCTCATCAACGATGAGCCCAAGTGTACAAGTTGAAACTAAATCAGTAGTGGGGATCTAATCATGAGAAAAGAAGAAAAACAAGAAATTGTAGAAGCTTTAGCAGATCAGATCAAAAACTATGGTAATTTCTATATTACTGACACTGCTGATTTGACTGTAGAAAAAGTAACTAGCATTCGTCGTAAATGTTTTGAGAAAGGGATCGTGATGCAAGTGGTGAAGAATACCTTGATTCGCAAGGCTATGGAAGCTGCTGGCGTTGATTCTGAAGAATTGAGAGATACCTTAAAGGGGTCTTCAACTCTATTGTTCTCCGAAACAGGAAGCGCACCTGCGAAATTAATTAAAGAGCTTAGAAAGTCTGGTGATAAACCTGTACTGAAAGGCGCTTATATTGATGCGTCTGTTTATGTAGGCGATGATCAGGTTAATTCATTGGCAAGCTTGAAATCTAAAGATGAGCTTATCGGTGAAATCATTGGGTTACTTCAGTCTCCTGCGAAGAACGTTATTTCTGGCCTTCAATCAGGTGGAAATACGCTTGCTGGAATTGTTAAAACTTTACAAGAAAAGGAAGGTTAACGGACTCCTTAAAAGTTCGATAAATTATTAATTATTTTATTACGCACAATTCAAAAATTTAAATAAAATGGCAGATTTAAAATCGTTTGCTGAACAGTTGGTAAACTTAACGGTAAAAGAAGTTAACGAGTTAGCTCAAATCTTAAAAGATGAGTATGGTATCGAACCAGCTGCAGCAGCTGTAGCGGTAGCAGGACCAGCAGCAGGCGCTGAAGGTGGTGCTGCAGCAGAAGAAAAAACATCATTCGATGTTGTTCTTACTGAAGCTGGTGGCTCAAAATTAGCAGTTGTTAAATTAGTAAAAGACTTAACAGGTCTTGGACTAAAAGAAGCTAAAGAATTAGTTGACGGTGCACCAAAAGCATTAAAAGAAGGTGTTGCTAAAGACGAAGCTGAATCGTTGAAAAAACAACTAGAAGAAGCAGGAGCTACTGTTGAGATTAAATAGTTCTCTAAATAGTTCTATTAGCATTAGACTCCGAAATATCTCGGGGTCTATTGCTGTTTGTAGATAAAAGTAAAATATACTTGATTTGACTATTCAAGTTTCCTTTTAGGATAAAAAATATAGTCTAACGTGCAGTTTATTTAAACTAAATTCTTATTCCCTTGGCAAATAAAGATATTCGTAACGAAAGAGTAAATTTTGCGACCAGTAAAAAGGTAATTGATTACCCGGATTTTCTGGATGTGCAACTTCAATCTTTTATGGAGTTTTTTCAGTTAGAAACAACTTCAGATAACCGCCACCAGGAAGGGCTATTCAAAGTATTTTCTGAAAACTTCCCAATTTCTGATTCAAGAAACATTTTTGTCCTTGAATTTTTAGATTATTTTATTGACCCTCCGCGTTATGATATACAGGAATGTATTGAGCGTGGATTGACTTATAGTGTTCCACTTAAAGCTAAGCTTCGTCTGTCTTGTAATGACGAAGAACATGAGGATTTCGAAACAATCGTACAGGATGTGTACTTAGGAACGATTCCTTACATGACGCCGAAGGGTACTTTTGTCATCAACGGTGCTGAGCGGGTGATTGTTTCTCAATTACACAGATCGCCAGGTGTATTTTTTGGCCAGAGCCGCCATACAAATGGTACTAAATTATACTCGGCAAGAGTAATACCATTTAAGGGCTCATGGATTGAGTTTGCTACAGACGTAAATAATGTCATGTATGCTTATATCGATCGTAAAAAGAAATTCCCGGTTACTACGCTTCTTCGGGCAATTGGATATGATTCTGATAAGGATATATTAGAATTATTCGAATTGGCGGATGAGGTTAAAGTAAGTAAATCAGGCTTAAAAAAATTACTTGGAAGAAAGTTAGCCGCTCGTGTTCTTAAAAAATGGGTGGAAGACTTTGTTGACGAAGATACGGGTGAAGTTGTTTCGATTGATCGTAATGAGATTATCTTAGAACGTGAAACGATATTAGAAGAAGAGCATATTGAGATGATCATTGACTCAGGTGCTAAAACAATCATTTTGTCGAAAGATGATGCTTCTAGCAACGCGGATTACTCGATTATTTATAATACACTACAAAAAGATACTTCCAATTCTGAGAAAGAAGCGGTAGAACATATATATCGTCAATTGCGGAATGCGGAACCGCCTGATGAAGAAACAGCTCGTGGTATCATTGATCGTTTATTCTTCTCTGATAAACGTTATGATCTAGGAGATGTTGGTAGGTATCGCATTAACCGTAAATTGAAACTTGATACAGACGGAGACATTAAGGTGCTTACAAAGCAAGATATCATTGCGATTGTGAAGTACTTGATCAACTTAATCAACTCGAAAGCAGAAGTTGATGATATTGATCACTTGTCAAATCGTCGTGTACGTACTGTAGGTGAGCAGTTATACGCTCAGTTTGGTGTTGGTTTATCTCGTATGGCGCGTACTATTCGTGAACGTATGAATATACGTGATAACGAGGTCTTTACACCGACTGATCTTATCAACGCGCGTACATTATCTTCGGTAATTAATTCGTTCTTTGGAACAAATCAGTTATCGCAGTTTATGGACCAAACAAATCCACTTGCTGAGATTACGCATAAGCGTCGCCTTTCGGCTTTAGGGCCTGGAGGACTTTCTCGTGAGCGCGCGGGTTTTGAGGTTCGTGACGTTCACTATACTCATTACGGTCGTCTTTGTACAATTGAAACACCTGAAGGGCCGAATATCGGTTTGATATCATCACTTTGTGTGCATGCGAAGATCAATAATTTAGGTTTTATTGAGACTCCTTACCGTAAAGTTGAAGAAGGTAGAGTAGTGGTAGAAGAGCCGGTTGTGTACTTATCTGCTGAAGATGAAGATGGTAAGGTAATCGCTCAAGCAAATGCTGAGTATGATGATAAAGGTAATTTCATCACTCCACGTGTTAAGGCACGTTTGGAAGGTGATTTCCCGATCATTGAACCTGAGCGTTTGGACTTAATGGATATTGCTCCAAACCAAATTACGTCGATTGCTGCGTCGTTGATTCCTTTCTTGGAACATGATGATGCCAACCGTGCTTTGATGGGGTCAAACATGCAACGTCAAGCCGTACCATTATTGCGTGCAGAAGCTCCTGTGGTTGGTACAGGTCTTGAAGGACGGGTTGCAAGAGACTCTCGTACGTTAATTAACGCTGAAGGTAATGGTGTCGTGGAATATGTTGATGCAAACGAGATTAAAATTCGTTATGAAAGAACAGAGGATCAGAAACTTGTATCCTTTGATGACGATGTAAAGACGTATCGACTTATTAAATTCAAGAAAACGAACCAGAGTACTTGTATAAACTTGAAACCTATTGTTGTTAAAGGACAGAAGGTCGAAAAAGGTCAGGTACTTTGTGAAGGATATGCAACGCAGAATGGCGAGTTGGCGCTGGGTCGCAACCTAAAGGTTGCTTTCATGCCTTGGCAAGGATATAACTTTGAGGATGCGATTGTGATTTCTGAGCGTGTAGTAAGTCAGGATATCTTCACTTCTCTTCATATAGATCAGTTTGAACTAGAAGTTCGTGATACGAAACGTGGAGAGGAAGAATTGACTCCAGATATTCCAAACGTATCAGAAGAAGCTACGAAGGATCTTGATGAAAACGGTATTATTCGCGTTGGTGCAGAAGTTAGAGACGGTGATATTCTTATTGGTAAGATTACTCCAAAAGGAGAGTCTGATCCTTCACCGGAAGAAAAACTTTTACGTGCTATCTTCGGAGATAAAGCCGGGGATGTTAAAGACGCTTCATTGAAAACACCTCCTTCAATCCAAGGGGTTGTTATCGATACCAAGTTGTTCTCTAGATCGAAGAAAACGTCTAAAGCCGAAGAAAAAGCTGCCCTTGAAGAATTGGAGAACCGTTTTAATAAAGCAACCAAGAGCTTAAAAGACCGATTGGTTGAGAAGCTTTTCAGCATTGTTAACGGTAAAACATCACAAGGAGTTTATAGCGTTTACAAAGAATTGTTGGTTGCAAAAGGTGCTAAGTTTACACAGAAGATTCTGACCGACTTAGATTACACCAATATCAACCCAACAAAATGGACTACGGATGAAGATAAAAATGAGCTGATTAAACAAACGCTTCATTTCTATAACATCAAGATTAACGAGGAGTTAGGAGCATATAAGAGAGACAAGTTTGCGATTAGTGTAGGAGATGAACTTCCTTCAGGTATCGTTCAAATGGCTAAAGTATATGTTGCTAAGAAACGTAAGTTAAAGGTGGGTGATAAGATGGCTGGACGTCACGGGAACAAGGGTATTATTGCTCGTATCGTTCGCGATGAGGATATGCCATTCTTGGAAGACGGTACTCCGGTTGATATCGTCCTTAACCCACTAGGGGTACCTTCTCGTATGAACCTTGGTCAGATATATGAGACTGTTCTAGGTTGGGCTGGTCAGAAACTGGGAGTGAAGTTTGCTACTCCGATTTTTGATGGTGCTGAGACTGAAGAAGTTGAGGAGTGGATTAAAAAGGCTGGATTGCCAGAAGGAGGAAGAACCTACCTGTATGATGGTTTAACCGGCGTTCGCTTCGATCAACCTACTACAGTTGGTGTTATCTACATGTTGAAACTTGGTCACATGGTGGATGATAAGATGCATGCTCGTTCAATTGGACCATACTCATTGATCACACAACAACCTCTGGGTGGTAAAGCTCAATTTGGTGGTCAACGTTTCGGTGAGATGGAAGTTTGGGCGCTCGAAGCATTTGGCGCGGCCAATATCTTACAGGAAATCTTGACTGTTAAATCCGACGATGTTGTTGGAAGGGCTAAAACATATGAGGCAATTGTAAAAGGTGACAATTTGCCAACGCCTTCTGTTCCTGAATCGTTTAATGTATTAGTACATGAACTACGCGGACTGGGCTTAGATATCACTTTAGATTAGTACTCTTAATTAAGAATTATGTCTTATAAAAAAGATAGTAAAATAAAAAGTAACTTCACGTCAATTACCATTAGTTTATCATCACCTGAGGTGATTTTAGAGCGCTCCAGTGGTGAGGTTTTAAAGCCGGAAACGATTAACTACCGGACTTACAAACCAGAACGTGACGGCTTGTTTTGTGAGCGTATTTTCGGTCCGGTAAAAGACTACGAATGTCATTGCGGTAAGTACAAGCGTATACGTTATAAAGGTATTGTTTGTGATCGCTGTGGGGTTGAGGTTACCGAAAAGAAAGTACGTAGAGAGCGTATGGGACACATCAATCTTGTTGTACCTGTTGCTCATATTTGGTATTTCCGTTCCCTACCCAATAAAATTGGATACTTATTAGGGCTTCCAACTAAAAAGCTTGATATGATCATTTACTACGAACGTTATGTAGTAATTCAACCAGGTTTAAAGGAAGATGACGGTATCAACTATATGGATTTCCTTACAGAAGAAGAATACTTAGATATTCTTGATACACTTCCGAAGGAGAACCAGTACTTAGATGATAAAGATCCACAGAAGTTTATAGCCAAAATGGGTGCTGAGGCATTGGAAGAACTGCTTAAGCGTTTAGATCTTGATCAGCTTTCATACAATTTGCGTCACCAAGCTGCAAATGAAACTTCTCAACAACGTAAAACAGAGGCTTTGAAGCGTCTGCAGGTAGTAGAAGCTTTCCGTGGGTCGAGAGATCGTATCGAAAATCGTCCGGAATGGATGATTGTGAAAATCGTTCCTATTATTCCACCAGAGTTGCGCCCCTTGGTGCCTTTGGATGGTGGGCGTTTCGCCACTTCTGACTTGAACGATTTATATCGTCGTGTGATAATTCGTAATAACCGTCTGAAGAGATTGTTAGAGATTAAGGCTCCAGAAGTTATCTTACGTAATGAGAAGCGTATGCTTCAGGAAGCAGTAGACTCACTATTTGATAATTCACGGAAAGTAAATGCTGTTAAAACGGAAGGTAACCGTGCTTTGAAATCACTTTCTGATATTTTGAAAGGTAAACAAGGTCGTTTCCGTCAGAACTTACTTGGTAAGCGTGTTGACTACTCAGCTCGTTCCGTAATTGTTGTAGGTCCAAACCTTAAATTACACGAGTGTGGTTTGCCTAAGAATATGGCCGCTGAACTTTACAAACCGTTTATCATTCGAAAGATGATAGAACGCGGTATTGTTAAGACAGTTAAGTCTGCCAAGAAGATCGTTGATCGTAAGGATCCGGTAGTTTGGGATATTCTTGAGAACGTTCTTAAAGGACATCCAGTATTACTTAACCGTGCCCCTACGCTCCATAGATTGGGTATTCAGGCGTTTCAACCGAAACTTGTAGAGGGTAAAGCAATTCAGTTACACCCATTGGTATGTACGTCGTTTAACGCCGACTTTGACGGTGACCAGATGGCAGTGCACTTACCTTTAGGAAATGCTGCAATTTTAGAAGCACAGATTTTAATGCTGGCTTCTCATAATATCTTAAACCCTGCTAATGGTACACCGATTACAGTTCCTTCTCAGGATATGGTATTGGGATTATATTACATTACCAAAGGAAGAAAGACGGATGATACTCGCGTAATGAAAGGTCAAGGAATGACGTTTTATTCGGCAGATGAAGTTATTATCGCGTATAATGAAGGTCGGGTAGATTTACATGCATTCATTAACGTGAAAGTTAATATTAGGGCTCAAGACGGTTCGGTTGAAAGCAAAATTATCGAAACAACCGTAGGACGAATTCTATTTAATCAACGAGTACCTGAAGAATTGGGTTATATCAATGAATTATTAACGAAAAAATCACTTCGTGATATCATTGGTAAAGTTGTTAAGATTTCAGGTATGGCTCGTGCAGCTGAGTTCTTGGATGACATCAAGGAACTAGGTTTCCAAATGGCATTCCGCGGAGGTCTTTCGTTCAACTTACAAGATTTAAATATCCCAGATGCGAAGGGTGATTTGATTGAGCAAGCAACAGCAGAGGTTGACGAAGTAATGAACAACTATAACATGGGATTCATTACGAACAACGAACGCTACAATCAGATTATTGATATCTGGACACGTATTAACAACCGTCTAACGGCTTCAGTAATGAAGATTCTTTCGGAAGACAATCAAGGGTTCAACTCGGTTTACATGATGTTAGATTCGGGTGCTCGTGGTTCGAAAGAGCAGATCCGTCAGCTGTGTGGTATGCGTGGTTTGATGGCTAAGCCGCAAAAATCCGGATCTTCTGGAGGGGAAATTATCGAGAACCCGATTTTATCCAACTTTAAGGAAGGTTTGTCTGTATTAGAATACTTTATTTCGACACACGGTGCACGTAAAGGTTTGGCGGATACAGCGTTGAAAACAGCTGATGCTGGATACCTAACTCGTCGTCTGCATGATGTTGCTCAGGACATGATTGTTACTGAAGAAGATTGCGGTACATTGAGGGGTATTTATACAACGGCATTGAAAGATAACGAAGATGTTGTTGAACCATTATATGAGCGTATCTTGGGTAGAACAGCACTTCATGATGTATATGATCCAGCTACGAATGAATTATTGGTTAAAGCTGATCAAGATATCGATGAAGAAATAGCCTATAAGATAGAGCAATCATCAGTTGATGGACTCGAAATTCGTTCGGTGTTAACCTGCGAAAGCAAGCGGGGTGTCTGTGCATTATGTTACGGGCGTAACCTAGCTAGCGGTAAACGTGTTCAAAAAGGTGAAGCTGTAGGTGTTATTGCTGCGCAATCAATTGGTGAGCCAGGAACG
This sequence comes from Albibacterium profundi, assembly GCF_042159835.1. Taxonomy (NCBI): domain Bacteria; kingdom Pseudomonadati; phylum Bacteroidota; class Sphingobacteriia; order Sphingobacteriales; family Sphingobacteriaceae; genus Albibacterium; species Albibacterium profundi. Next base: position 138,261 of record NZ_JBBVGT010000003.1, read on the forward strand.
CAGTTAACATTACGTACATTCCACGTAGGGGGTACTGCATCTAACATTGCGGCTGAGTCTCAAATTGTTTCTAAGTTTAACGGGCGTATCGAGTTTGAAAACGTACGTGTTGTTGAGCGTGAAAATAACGGAGAAAAACAAAATGTCGTATTAGGTAGATCTGGTGAATTCAGAATCGTTGATACTGACACCAACAAGGTTGTTATGACAAATAACATTCCTTATGGTTCTTACTTATTTGTCAACGACGGTGATACAGTTAAAAACGGTGATCTGATTTGTTCTTGGGATCCGTACAATGCTGTGATTATATCCGAATTTGGCGGTAAAGTAGAATTTGAGTCGATTATCGACGGTGTTACTTATCGTGAAGAATCAGATGAGCAAACAGGTCACCGCGAAAAAGTAATCATTGAAACTCGTGATAAAACGAAAAACCCTGCTATCCGCATCCTTGATAAGAAGGGTGAACTTATCCGGAATTATAACATCCCGGTAGGAGCGCATATTTCTATTAATGATGGGGAAGAGGCTAAAGTGGGAGCGATTATCGCTAAAATCCCTCGTTCTACTGGTAAAACACGAGATATTACGGGTGGTTTACCACGTGTAACTGAGTTATTTGAGGCTAGAAACCCATCGAATCCAGCAGTTGTTACAGAGATAGACGGTGTTGTGACCTTGGGTGGAGTGAAGCGTGCGAATCGCGAAATTTCAATCGAATCTAGAGATGGCCAAATCAAAAAATACTTGGTGCCTTTATCGAAGCATATCTTGGTTCAGGATAACGACTTTGTGAAAGCCGGTATGCCATTGTCAGACGGATCGATTTCACCAGCAAACATCCTCAAGATTAAAGGTCCTGCAGCGGTACAAGAGTATCTCGTTAATGGAATTCAGGAAGTGTACCGACTTCAAGGTGTGAAGATTAACGATAAACACTTCGAAACCATTGTTCACCAGATGATGCAGAAAGTGCATATCGAAGATCCGGGCGACTCTATGTTCCTTGAAAAGGACAATGTAAGCAAGTGGGATTTCATCGAAGAGACTAATAATATGTTCGATAAGAAAGTTGTTGTCGACGCGGGAGATTCTAACGAGTTGAAAGCTGGGCAAATTGTTTCTTCGCGTAAGTTACGTGAAGAGAACTCGAGCTTAAAACGTCGTGACTTGAAACTTGTTCAGGTGCGTGATGCTATTCCTGCAACATCCAGTCCGATTCTTCAGGGTATTACGAGAGCTTCCTTAGGAACTAAGTCCTTTATCTCGGCTGCTTCCTTCCAGGAAACTACCAAGGTGTTGAACGAGGCTGCTATCCATGCTAAACAAGACGACTTGTTAGGATTGAAAGAAAACGTAATTGTTGGACATTTGATTCCTTCTGGTACCGGTCTTCGTGAGTATGAAAGCATTATCGTAGGTTCACAAGAAGAATACGATCAACTATTAGCTTCAAAAGAAGACTAAGTTGACAAGCTGAAATTCGAAGTCTATTTGAGACTGGAGAATTAAGCAAACATATCAGAGCCTGTTCGGAATTTCCGAGCAGGCTCTTTTTTTTAATAGAATTATTTCTCTATTTTTGATTATGGCAGAACAAGAGAAAGCACAAGAATTAAGCATAGAACTATCCGAAGAAATTGCAGAGGGAATATATTCAAATCTTGCAATTATCACTCATTCCAATACCGAATTTGTAGTTGATTTTATCCGCATTATGCCTGGAACACCCAAGGCGAGGGTGAAGTCACGAATTGTGTTAACACCAGAACATGCCAAGCGTTTTTTAGCAGCAATGAAAGATAACATTAAAAAGTTTGAAGATATTCATGGTCAAATCGATACGAACGAAGTTCCTCCTTTTCCCATGAACTTTGGCGGACCTACAGCTCAAGCGTAGCAATATAATCTTTAATGCCTTTTTGCTCGTGGGGTTGAAACCATTCGATTTCCGGCATTTTCTTAAACCAAGTTAATTGACGTTTGGCATAACGTCTTGAGTTGCGTTTGATGAGCTCAATGGCTCGTTCTAACGATATAGTCCCATCTAAATAATCAAATAGTTCCGAGTAGCCGACTGATTGCAACGGTCCTTTTTCCCGATAGGGAAGGAGTTTTTTAACTTCGTCCAACAAACCGTTGCGGATCATATTATCTACCCGCTTATTGATCCGTTCATAAAGCAATTCTCGATCCATATGCAAGCCGATCGGTAGAATATTAAAATTTCGTAGCTCTAAGTCCTTTTTTCTCCATTTCGAGAATGCAAGGCCCGTCGTCTCAAATACCTCCAGCGCTCGGATCATCCGCTGCGGATTGCCATGATCCACTTCATTATAATATTCTGGATCAACTTCCTTCAGCCTTTCTTGTAGATAGGTGACTCCTTCACTCTCATAGGTGCGTGTTAGCGTCTCTCGCACACCCGCAGCCGGCTTTGGTAGCTTGTCCAGCCCGTAACATACCGCGTTAACAAACAAGCCAGATCCACCAGTCAGGATCACGATATTATGTTTTTCGAATAGCTGTTCGAGTAGCTTTAATGCGTCGACTTCAAAATCTCCGGCTGAATAATCTTGAGAAATGCTGTGTGAATCAATGAAGTGATGAGGTGCAGCAGCCAATTCTTCCGCATTTGGCTTGGCGGTGCCAATATTCATTTCTTTATAAAACTGTCTGGAATCTGCTGAGATGATCTCCGTTTGATAAGCATTCGCCAAATCAATAGCCATTGATGTTTTCCCGACAGCTGTCGGCCCCACAATACAAACCAAGGTCTTAGCGTATCGCTTATCCATTAATAATCGTCTTCAGTCGGAGACCCGTCAGAGAAGTCGGTGCTCTGTCCGCTTTCATCATCCATCATGTCTAGATCACTGTCATCTTCAGTATCATAGCCCATATCATTTAGGAAATCAAAATCAGACTTCTCGTCCTTATCGGACCCCTCTGCATCTGCTGTTATAGTTCCACTTGCTTTTGGTGCTACGCCCACACTCTTAAAGACCACTGGATATTCCTTGTCTTCCTCTTCTTTCAGAATCTTAATCAGTTGAACATGGAAATCATACGGCTTTTCAAAATTATACGTGTAGTAAAACTTTTGATGGGGATCATCAATGAACTTATTCAGTTTAGCAACCTCCATTAACACCACCCCTTTATTTTTCTTTCCTTCCGTAGGCAGATAGGCAATCTCTTGACCTTTCTTCCATTGATCGTTGCTCACATAAAACGAAGACGGCTTTTCAGGGTCATAGTTAACAGACTTCTGAATAGCTACGTGCAGATCCAAAAATGTATGTTTTGATAAGACATCGATTTCTCTGATGATTTCATCATAATCCTCAAATGTTACCTTAAACCTGTAAATGGCCATATCTAACAATTTTTAATTTTGTTCGTGTTTAACTTCCAGTCCCAATGATTTAGCCTTCTCAATCATAAACTGCAGGGCCTCTTCTCGATTGTTACCAATTTCACCGTCGAGTATCGCATCCCTAATAGCATTTTTAATAATCCCAACTTTACGTCCCGGCTTAATATCAAAAAACTTCATAATATCACCACCATGAATAGGCGGCTGCCAATTACGAATCTGGTCACGCTCCTCCACATCCTTAAGTTTTTGTTTTACCAGCTGGAAATTCTCTCGATATTTCTTTCGCTTGTATTTATTTTTTGTCGTTACATCTGCATGACACAGCTTCATCAAGTCATCGATATCATCACCGGCTTCAAACAATAAGCGTCGTACTGCCGAATCCGTAACTATATCCTGAGCCAGCACGATTGGTCTTAGGTGCAAGAGAACTAGCTTTTGCACAAATTTCATTTTTTCATTTAGCGGCAGCTTTAGTTCAGCAAACAATCTGGGAACCATCCGCGCACCCTTATCTTCATGTCCGTGAAAAGTCCAGCCTAACTGCTCATCAAAGCGCTTAGTTGCCGGCTTTGCAATATCATGCATAATTGCCGCCCATCGTAGCCAAATATCATCACTGACCTCAGCCACATTGTCTAACACCTCCAGCGTATGATAGAAATTATCTTTATGGCTTTTGCCACGGATTGTTTCTACTCCTTGGAGCTTGGCAAAGGCAGGAAAGATAATCTCCAGTAAACCACTGTCAGACAGGAGATTAAATCCTGTTGACGGTCGAATTGCAGCGATGATTTTCTGCAGCTCATCCGTAATCCTTTCCTTTGATACAATTTTAATACGGTCTTTGTTTAGTTTTACCGCATCAAAAACTTTTTCATCTAGATCAAAACGAAGCTGAGTAGCAAAGCGAATGGCACGCATCATACGTAATGGGTCATCTGAAAACGTAAGTTCCGGATCCAATGGGGTACGTATAACCTGTTTATTTATATCATCTATTCCGTTAAAGGGATCTATCAAAACGCCGTAGTTGTCTTTATTAAGGCCCAAAGCCATGGCGTTGATCGTGAAGTCACGCCGGTTCTGATCGTCCTCCAGCGTTCCATCCTCTACAATTGGCTTCCTTGAATCACTTCGATATGACTCCTTTCTAGCACCCACAAATTCAACATCCACATCTTCATATCGAAGCATCGCTGTTCCAAAGCTCTTAAAAACACTCACTTTGACGTCCAGTATGGCACCGGCTTTTTCAGCGAATTCAACACCACTTCCTATCACCAAGATATCGATGTCATTTTTAAAGCCTCTTTCCATGATCAGGTCACGTACAAAACCTCCAATAACATAGATCTCCATGTGGTTCTGGTCGGCTAAATCACCAAGAATCTTGAAAACTGGATGCTGTAAGTGCTCTTTCATTATGTATGGGAAACTAATAGAATCGTATTTTGCCCGCAAAAATACAAAATAGGAGCCAAACTTACTTATTTTCGTATCAATTCAAATTGGCCAGAGGGCCCAAGTTTAATGATCGTAGATGATTTGCCTTCCGAATATTCCTCTTGCCCGTGTTGAACTACATAGTCGACTGACGCTATCAGCTCGGCATCGATGTCGGCGAAGGAGGCAGGGCTAGGCTGACCGGAATAATTAGCCGATGTAGAAACAATAGGCTTCCGAAAACGTGCTATCAACTGCTTGCAAAAATCATGTTTTACAACCCGAATTCCGATCGTACCATCTCCACTTATTAAAGAACCTGCTAAGTTTTTCGCTCCCGAATAAACTATTGTCAACGGTCTATCCGTCACATCCATCAATTCGTAGGCGACGTCGGGAATTTCACGGACGTAGCTAGCCAGTTTATTTTCCGTATCTAGTAAAACAATCAGATGTTTTCCCACAATTCTACCTTTTAGCTCGTTTACCTTCTTTACTGCTTCCTCGTTCGTTGCGTCGCAGCCAATCCCCCAGATGGTGTCAGTAGGGTATAAGATAATGCCTCCGGCGTTTAGCACTTTTAGGGCATTATTAATATCGTCTTTCAATGAAATCATAAACCATGAATCTACGTTTAGGCGAGGACATACTCCTCTACATCAGCCATAATTTTTTCACTATCAAATTTTTGAGAAACATAACGGTAGCCGCATTCGCCCATTTCTTTCATCAACTGCCTATGTTCCAGTAAAGTCTCAATTTTATTAACGCAGGCATCCACATTATTGTCGATTAGGAAACCCGACTTTCCGTCGATCACAATCTCCGGGATGCTGCTTAAGTTAAATGCAATAATCGGTTTTCTGCACAAAGCCGCTTCAGCCAAAACATAGCCAAAGCCCTCCCATAAAGACGGTAAGACAAACACATCACAACTCATCAGCACGTCTTTAACATTGGTTACAAAACCGAGGAAATGCACATGATCTTGAACCTTCCTTCTTCGCGCCTCCTCTTTTAAATCCTTTTCTAATCGCCCTGAACCACCAATTATAACTTTATGCTTAACCCCCTGTTGTTTTAGCTTCTCCGAAAGCAGAATCAAGAACTGCTGATTTTTTTCGTGTTCCAATCGCCCAAGATTACCAATAATTAGTTCATGCTCCTCGGCCTGATTAATCAGATTGTAATCCCGTTCCATGAATTCCTTTGTGTTTATCGGATTATAGATCACCTTAATTTTCTCTTCCGGGAACAGTTTAGAATTATATTGAAGGATCGTTCGTTTTGTAGCTTGCGAGTTTGCCAATACGTCGGTTACCCAATTTTTGAATGTAAAGCGATTCATCAGGCTGTTTCGAATGGGAATCGCGCTTCCTCTGCGATAAATGATCTTCTTCACACCAGCCAATTTTCCTGCAAAAGCAGCGATTTTCAGGTCGTTCGGTAAATTGATAATTAGCGTATCCAAATTCGCCTGCTTAAAAATTCGTTTGAGACGTTGAACCTTTATTGGATTTAGAAAACTCGTACCCGTTACTCGTACCAACTCCAGTTGGATCAAATGATGACCCTTCAGTTTGCTGTGTAAGACGCTGTTTTCACTTGCAAAAAAATACACCCTATAGCCCTTTTGAGCAAAGTAGTCTGCAGCTTCGTAATGCCATTTCTCACCACCTCCCCAAGACATAACCGAGTTAAAAAAACCGATGGCACCCTTTTCAATCATCTAATTTAGGTTTTTCCATAAACAGACATGATCTCGTCTGCAATGGTTTCACTTTTGAATTTCTGTACAAACTTATGTCCTTTGTCTGCTAAATCCAATCTAACATTGTCGTTTTTTAATAATAGATCTATTTTCGATTCCATATCGGCAACATCCAAGGGATTCCGAGCATAAAGTGCACCCGGTCCGGCAGCTTCTTTAAAGCAACCTTCTTGGGTCGTTATCACCGGCGTCCTCGAGTAGAGAGCCTCTATAATCGGTATCCCAAAGCCTTCAAAAAGGGAAGGGTAGACGAACACCGTTGCCAATTGATAGATCATAGCTAGCTCTTCATTGCTTACGCCCTTTAAGAACGTGATTTTAACACCCAACCTTTCTGTTCGGATATAATCTAATACCTCCGCTGCATACTTGCTTTTCGTCGAGCCCACCACCACCAAATGAGCATCAATATTTTTCATGGCCTTTACCACTGTAAGCAGGTTCTTACGAGTTTCAACGGTACCCACGCTTAGGATAAATCTTTCCGGCAGGTCGTATTTTTTTGCCACTTTCCATTTCTGCTCATGATCATACTTCTGCTTAAAAACTGAATCACAGCTTTGGTAAACAACCGTTATCTTCTCTTCCGGTGCTCCCAAAAACTGCATAACGTCGCTTTTGGTTTGTTCGCTGATTGCAATAATTTGGTCCGCATGTTCGGCGGCAGCCTTAAACTTTTTAAAATAGATATTGCGGTCTATGTACTTAAAGAATTGAGGGAAACGCACAAAAATCAAATCGTGAATCGTCACAACGCTTCGGATATTGTGCGCTGCCAGTCCCATCGGGATTTCTCCCGAAAGACCATGAAAGAGCTCTATTCCGTCTCGCTTCAAGTCGCGGACAATATTCCTCTGCCGCCAAAGGTTATAAAACAAATTATCCAAAGCAGCGACAGGCAATTTTTCAACCACATGCTGCTGCGTTGGATAATATAAACCTTTCTTACTCGGTTTCGGATTGTATAAGTAGTATTGATGCTGAGGGAATTCGGTGCTCAGGGTCTTTACAATCTCCCGACTATAGTTTCCAAGTCCGGTCGAATTATGGAAAATCCGTTTTGCATCAAAACCTATATTCATTATCGTTTTACTGAAAGGCTTTAAACAGCCACCTGATGATCCCTAAGCGCATCGTTTAAGGACGTCTTCTTGTCGGTAGACTCCTTACGTGTACCAATGATCAGCGCACAAGGAACCTGGTATGGACCCGCTGGGAACTCTTTTGTATACGATCCCGGAATAACAACCGAACGTGCTGGCACGCGACCTTTATATTCCTTTGGTTCATCACCGGTTACGTCGATAATTTTTGTGGAAGCTGTTAGAACTACATTCGCGCCTAATACCGCTTCCGATTCAACATGAACGCCTTCTACTACAATACAACGCGAACCTAAAAAACAGTTATCTTCAATGATCACAGGTGCAGCTTGCAATGGCTCCAAAACGCCACCGATACCAACACCGCCGCTTAGGTGCACATTCTTACCAACTTGTGCACAAGATCCTACCGTTGCCCAAGTATCCACCATCGTGCCTTCATCCACATAAGCGCCTATATTTACATAAGAAGGCATCATTACCACACCCTTACCCAGAAAAGCTCCATAGCGAGCAATACCATGAGGCACAACCCGTACACCCAGCTCCTTATAATTTGTTTTTAACTTCATTTTGTCATGAAACACAAACGGGCCAACCTCCGTCACCTTCATCTGTCGTAGGGGAAAATACAGTACCACTGCTTTTTTGATCCATTCGTTCACATGCCAACGGTTTCCTATTGGTTCGGCTACACGCAACTCACCCTTATCCAAATTCATAATTACCGTCTCAATCGCTATTTGATAATCTTTGTACTCAAGCAGCTGGCGGTCTTCCCACGCGTCTTCTATCAGTTTTTTGTATTCTGTAGTCATTGTAAAATAGTTTAATCACGAAAGTATGAATTTTTTATTAATTGAAAATGGCTAACTTTGATATATGTCGAACGAACCAGAAAAACTAAGGATTGACAAATATTTATGGGCCATCCGTATCTTCAAAACACGAAGTTTAGCTACCGAAGCTTGTAAAGCCGGGAAGGTGAAATTAAATGGTCAGAACGTTAAACCCTCTTATTTGGTTAAAGAAGGCGAGACCTATCATATCCAGAAGGGAATTGAAAAAAAGGTCATCAAGGTACTTGGTTTATTAGCCCGTCGCAGTGATGCCAAAACCGCAGTTACCTTTTATGAGGATCTGACCCCGGTAGAAGAAACCTATAAGTATAAATCGGTGTTTCATGCACCCGTTCTCAAAAGAGACCGTGGCGCCGGCCGCCCTACCAAAAGAGACCGTCGCGAAATAGATTCCTTACAAAAGCGATTTAAAAGCGATGATGAAGACTATGAAGACTAATCCTGGTTGTTAGCGTTCTCTTGTCTGATCAGTAGATCACGATAGCGTTCGCGAAACCTGTCGATAGAGAATTTCGCTTCCACTAACTTATAGCCATTAGCAGCTATGTTCGGTAGCGTAGCCCGGCTCTCGTCAATTTCCCGCATTTTGTTAATAAAGCCGTTAACAATCTCATCGACGTCAGAGAAATTGGGAATGATAAAGCCAGTTCTACCTTCTTCGTTCACATCGCGACTGATTTCACCTACATCGACCGCCACCGGGATCACCCCATGTGCCATGCCTTCTGAAAGTACCATTGGAAAGCCCTCAAATAATGACGTAATAAAAATGAAATGTGCTTTTTCATAATAAGCATTCAGCTGCTGCACATCGGTTATTTTGCCAATAATCTCTAGGTTGTCAGGTTTACTATGGCTAAATGAGTCAAAATCACCAATCATCTGAAAAGCGAAGGGGAGCTTCAATCTGGAAGCCTCCTGTGCTATTTCAACAAAGATCTCCGGCCTTTTTTCATGGCTATTTCTGCCGACGAACAGCACGCGCATTTTTCCTGAGTAGTCCTTCACATCAGGTGCATCATCCGGAATGGAGATACCATTGGGAATCACACAAATCTTGTCAATTTCTGTTAGAGGCACATCTTTCTTCAAGTAAAATTCCTTCAACTTTTCCTTATGTCCTTCGCCCAGCACAACTCGCCGCGTAAGCATATGCGTAACAGGGGCTGCATAGTTCTCGATCGATAAAGGAAAACTACTCAGGTCCGTATGAAGCAGGTCTATTTTCACACAATCCGCTTTAAGGTAAGGGAAGAGGTCATAGAAGAATTCAGAATTACTTCCAAAAAGCACAGGCTTGTCTATCTTATTGATTTCCGCGGCAAGCTTTTTTGTCATCTTTTTTCGGAAAGATGTTTTCCATCCCCACCTATGCAGGTTGATCAGCTTAGCTTGTTGACTAAAGTCTTCACGAAGGTCGCTATTGACCGAATGATTGGTTATAAAGCAAGTCAGCTTCCGGTCGCTCACGCTCTTCATAATATTCAGATGAACGCGCTCTGCGCCTCCCGTTTGGTACTGAGGAAAGAAGAAGAGGATATCAGCGTCTATATGCTTTGTCTTTTTCCGAATCAGTGGATACAAAAGCAGCGCACGCAGTGTTTCCTTCCATTTGGTGAGCTTTTTCATACTTGTTTATTCCATCGTTGTCGTATTACGTGGCAACTCGTCATCTTGGATAAACCGACGAACGGCATCAATAAGTGGCGTATTATAAGCTGATTCTGGGAACAGTAAGCCCAGTAATATTCGCTGGCGTTGTTTCTTTATTCCCGTTCGCGTTCTAAATCGGAGATGTGTTAATAATTTTAACCTTAAAAGTAGCAAAGGGTTTTTATACTTATCCGAATACACCTTAACCGCCATGTAATAAACATCAATAACTTCAAAAGACCGGTCGATATTACTGTTCAGCTTTGTCCAATACTCTTTGGTGAGACGCTCGTTGGGTACAAAATGAAATAACTTTAGCTCTGAAGCGTAATACAAGCGAAAGCCACGCAAAATCAGCCGTAAGCAGTACTCCGTGTCCTCTACAACCAGTATGTTTTTAGTCGAGTAGTCGATTAAAAACGAAGGGTATTTATCGTATATGCGTAAATAAAGTTCTGTCCGGGAAACCAAGCCCGCGCCCCAGAGATGTTTCCGATAGGTTACATCCCCGTCGCTTCCCTGTTCTCCAATCGCAAAGCGTTCCGGTTTTTTATTCAACCATACCGGGTCTCGTGGATTGTCAGCCTCAAAAGCTGCTTCCGTACGACTGCCGATAGCACCTATTTCCGGGCGACCGTCAATGGATTTAAATGCCTGGGCTACGTAATTGGGATTAAGCCAGTTATCATCATCTACGATAATAAAATAACTAAATTTTGCGTTTCTTAAGCCTTTGTTTAGTGCATAATATTTGCCGGGTATTGTTTCCGATAGACTGATGAAAGGTACATCGAGTTTCTCGCTCAGAGCCTCCCAGCTTGCGGTGGCTATCTCACTTGAATTATCAGAAGAGTTGTTGTCAATGAATATAATTTCCCAAGGAATCTCGGGAGGAACTTGCTGCTGGGCCAGCGCTTTAATTGTCTGCGGTAGTTTGTCGGCACCGTTATAGGTGCATAGAATGACCGATATGCCTGCTTCCAAGGTTTTTATTTCCTGTAGATTAGTCAATTCACCTAAGCAGATTTATAGAAAGCTACTTCACGGAAACCAGGAGAACGGCGCCACATTTTATTTTCGACCGTTTCCTTGTAGATTCGTTCGTTCGGTTTAAAGTTAGCCCGAGAAGAAAGAGGATGGAAGATATGAAAACCAACGGCTGCCCATTTCAAACGCTTTTTCTTGACACCGGAGTTAATCAGACGCTCTGCGAATTCGTAATCTTCCCAGCCCCAACCGGTGAATCCATTGAAATAACCATTAATTCGGACATAGTCATCCAACCAAAAAGCCAGATTACAACCTTTTACATTGTGTGAACTGCACGGGTCGGTTTTAAACAAGAAAGACAATAAAGGAAATCGGATTGCATTGAATCTAGTCGTCATTCCGCGAGTTAAAAAATTAAAATTCAGTCGCTTACTACCTAGTGCTTTTTTCGTCAGCTGCTCACCGATCATCGCCCGACTACCCTGTACAAAGTAGCCTTTTTGCGCCGCCGCCAGATGGTCTTTTATAAAGTGCTTATGTAAAATGATATCCCCGTCAATCTCAATGATATAGTCGGATGTACAAATCTTCAGTGCTTTATTTAAAATTAACGTTTTCTGAAAACCATTATCCTCATGCCACACATGCTCCACCGGCAGGCGGCCTTTAAAACTCTTTATCAAATTTGCTGTCCGCAATCCAGAGCCATCGTCCGCAATGATTACCTGATCGGGTGCGATACTTTGTTTCATCACGCTCAATAGAACTAATTCCAGAGCCTCTGGCCAATTATAGGTCGATATGATTAAACTAACGGTCATATGTCAAAATCTAGTCGTGCTTTTGTCTCAAAAGTCTGTTTATATACAATAATTTATATACAATAGTCTTGCCTTAGTGCAATAACCTTGCCTCTTTAGGGCATCGTTCTCACATTCTACATCAATAAACGGAGAAGCGTTCCATTGTGCTACACTTTTGAATGCAAATACGTATACAATTTGTTAATTTCCTCCGTTTATAACCATCAGCTGTTTAAAGTGAGGCTTAAGAAGGTTCCGATAGTTTTCAGTGAACTTTTCTGAGCTGAATTCCTTCTTAACCAAAGTATGAGCCTGTCTAGAGAACACTGCAAGAGAATCCAAGTCTTTTGTGCACGCTTTTAACCTCTCAAGGAAAGACTCAATTAACTTTTCAGTATCGTCCAAGGTAGCTATTAGGTATCCTGTGTTCAGGTTTTCATTTATTAAAGACGGAATCTCTCCAACTTCCGTTGAAATTGGTACTACTCCTAGAGCCATTCCTTCTAACAGAACCATGGGGAAACCTTCCAAAACCGATGTAATCAAGATAATATCGGACTTCTCATAAAGCTCATTTAGCTCATGCTTATCAGTAACCGGTCCTATGAAATCAATAAACTCACCGTATTCAGCTTGATATTCTCCAAAATCTCCCACCATTATAAATCGAATCGACAGGTCTGAAGCACGAGCTTTTTTAGCAAGCTCTAAAAAAACTTCCGGTCGCTTTTCCGGCGAATTTCTAGAAACAAAAATGGCAGTCAGTGGCAGGGAATAGTCTCTCTTTGTGTACTCCTTCGGAGCATCAATCTGGTTCGGGATAATTTTAAAACGTTCCATGTAGTCAAGGGAAATGCCATTTTTTTGATACAATTCCTTGTAGTCGTTTCTGGTCTTTTTCCCAATAACAATCCGCTGATTTATTCTACTGACATAGGGCAAACTGTAGAACTCCATACCCATTAAGTTAGGAGTAAAGGCATGTGTCAGGTCAATCACTTCTACATTCTCATTCAGATAGTCAGTAAGCGTATACAGAAAATCTGTATTGCAACCGAATACAACCGGTTTGTTCTGTCTATTAATAATCTTTGCTATTTTTTTGGCCATGATCGGCACGAACGCTTTTTTTGTTCCCCAGCGTTTCAGTTCGATCACCTTTCCAGCTTCATAGAAATCTTTTTTAAAGCCACTATTTTTAGGTAACTCGGTAATGATACAGGTGGGTTTTTGATCAGCAACCAATGCCATGATATCCGCATGAACACGTTCGGCGCCACCAATCTGGTAGGTCGGGAATACGAAAAAAATATTCGAATTGACTCTTCTTAAATCGCGGATGATTTTTCCGTACCACAACAAAGAAACCATCGTTTCTTTCGTTTTTCTTATTCTTATCATAAGTAACTATGTAACGTGAAACCGATTCGTTTATTTTCTGCACCTTTGGTGATTAATTGTATGAGTCCACGTATCACTGTCTTTATACCTGTTTATCAAGCAGAGCGTTATCTGGCTGAAAGCATCGAAAGCATGCTCGGTCAAAGCTTTGCCGATTTCGAAGTGCTGATTATCGATGATGGATCCTGTGATAGGAGTTACGAAATCGCCGCACATTATGCTACAAAAGATCAGCGTATTCGGGTATTGCAGAATGGAGAAAACCGAGGAGTTTCTTTTACCAGAAATCGAGGTATTCAAGAAGCCAAAGGCGAGTTTCTTGCTTTATTAGATGCAGATGATCTGTCCGTACCTGAGCGATTGGCAAAACAGCTTGCATTCTTTGATCAAAACCCAGATGTGGTAGCTTGCGGCACGCAAGCTGCTATTATTGATGCAGACGGACACGATACGGGACAAAGAATAGAGGTCCCAACTAACAAAGAAGAGATTAAGGTTCTTTTGGCCTTTCAGAACCAGTTTGTGAACTCCAGTATGATGTTCCGTATGACCGCTCTAAGAAAAACAGAAGGCTATTATAATGGGCTCAGTGAGGATTACCACCTAGCAGCTCAATTAAACGCATACAGTAATCTGAGTAATCTGCCTGACACCTTAGTACACTACCGATCACATCAAGGTAGTTTGTCTAAGCAGCAGTTGTCAAAGATGCAAGAAGGGGAGCGGGCTGTCTTTTCGCTTATTCACCGGCAATTAGGGATTAAACCAGATGCTCATTGGATTGACGTACACCACCGCGTTCTGAATACTCTATACAGTGTCGATGAAGGTAGCAGACCTATTACTGTTCGCGATTTTGAAGATTTATTCATACGACTAAGAGACGCCAATCGGAAGGCCCTTATTTATCCATTAGAAAGCTTTGAATGCTTGCTGTTTAATCTTTTTTACAATAAACTGCGCAGCTCCAAAAGTCGCACCGCCCTGTGGACTCTGTTGACGAGCGATTTATACCAACAAAAATGGGTTCGGGCTGTGATGTTAAGGAAACTGTTTAAACAAGGGTTGGGAATAACTGGTTAACCATGCAGCAGAGTTTCAACTCTCACCACCATAAATATCCGTCACCAACTTCTTGTAATTCTGATAACCGCGGTCTACCGGCATCAAGTAATGCATAACCAATCGGGAATGAAACTTGATACGTACTTTCGATTTCAAGAACTTATGCTGCGACAGGTAGAGTAACGCACCTTTGTAAGTATCTTTCCGCAGGTGTTTATAGGCGGCTATCTTAAAACGTTCGTCTATATCAGAAGAGATGGTCCGGAAGAAGAAAAACGACTTCAAACGCTCTTTAAACTGGTACACTTCAAACATGGATTTCAGTTTTGAATCCTGCTCAATAAATGCCTCCATATTATCAATAATCCGCAAATAGGATTTGAAATTTTTCAGAGTAGGTTTTTGTGTAATGGAACTCTCTTGTATATGATAGATATAGGTCGTATCGCTAACAACAAAAGCCGACTCGGCCAGACAAGCCAACTGGAACGACCAGAGGTTGTCTTCATGAAGCAGGCCTTCTTTAAAAGTAAGTTGATGGCTGTTTAAAAACTGTCGCTTAACCAACTTATTCCAAGCCATCATATACCAGTCTTCGTTTAGGTAGCTCATCAAGACTCGTTCGTTCGAGCGCAAAGGTCCGCGAGCTAAACGTAGCGGCGGATACGGCGTATCCGTACCCTTTACCTCATAATCAGCGATGACGAAGTCGGGTTTCATGTCGGCCACAGGCTCCATCAACAATTCGATGCAGTTTGGATGCATCTCGTCATCGCTATCCAGAAAATAAACATAATCACCGTTCGCATGTTCTACCCCTGTATTCCGCGCAGCAGACAAACCGCGATTTTTTTCATGGACTATAATGGAAGCTACAGAAGCACGAGGATGAGTCTTTAAAAGGGTCTGAGCAACCTCCATGCTATTATCTGTTCCACAATCATCAACCAAAACAACCTCAATATCTTTATAAGTTTGATCTAATGCCGACTCGAGTGACCTCTCTATGTAGTCAGCTACGTTATAAATCGGAATAATGATTGAAACTTTCATACTCTTCTTAAAACCTTCCTTTTATTTCAAAAATGAAATCCCTTCTAAATCGTTAAACCACGTGTCATGAAATGTACTATTTTTTCCATAAGAATTATCCAAAAAAAAGCAATGTTTATGTAATAAAACAGCTAAGATGGCGACATGTAACCTAGTTGTGTAAATTTCTTTGTATTGGCTGACAAAAGCAATACCCATGTTTAGTAATTTATTTTTAAAGAAGTGATGAGCGTACCAGTCCACCATACTCCTTGATGTATACTTGTTGTTGAGTATGTCGTAGAGGCGCTTTGAGGGTGCTTTGCTCATTTCGAGCGACGGCCAGTCGCGTATCTCCACATGCTTGCCTTTAGGCGCTAGCCTTTCAATACTGGCTTCAGATAGTTCTTTATCTTTTCTCTTTAAAATCAATGTTTTATCCGTTTCCGCGATACGGTATTTGTCTAGTAGCTGCTTCGGAATACAGAAGGCCATATCGGGCACCAATAGAATGTTGTTTTTACCAAAATGTTCCTGAAGTATGGCGAGCGATTTGTTATCACGTGCGCAAATATGTAGGTCAGGGTGCTTAGCCATGACTTCAGCGTCTTGTTTCATCAGGTCTTGGTCCTCATAAAAGAACGTTTGAGGTAGAATGATAATCCTGTGTTTAGGGTACTTTCGGATAATATCCATTCGAAAGCGTTGATGGTCAGGCCATAGGTCGCCGAAGTTGCCACCACCATGCAGTAGAATAATTCCACCGTCAACCTGAATCCGTGATTCCTTAAATGTTGCAACAGAAGATTTATAGGTACAGCGGTGGGGGAGCTGCTTGAAAAATTGTAGTGTGCCTTCCCAGATCAATGTATCACCGATATTATTATGATAGGGTAAGTCCAGATAAATGAAGTCTTCCGTAATCAGTGGACTAATCTGCTCAAAGACTCTCTCTCTTAATGATTGTATTTTCTCGGCGAAGTGCATCGTTCATGCTAATTATTTAAAATGCTATAGCTATCAAACATAGAGAAAATTGCTTGTACAAACAATCATATTTACGTTACAATATGAGTAAGATTTAACGAATTTTTCCATGGCGTGTGCCGAAATTGATCAGATTTTATTCTATATAAACAGCGATTAGATAGTGTTTAAAATCTATTTCTCCAGCGCTTATTTTTCTAATGTTAGAACAGGTCTGCAAAATGATTAAAAGATCGGGTAACTGTTGCCGATGTATGGATGAATGTCTATTTTGGTTTTATGAGCTCCACGTCCCGATTGTCGATCATCTTTATATCAATTGGCCTTTTGATGTTAGGCTGCTTTTTGAAACAACAACTATCAGCTCCTGTTCACTCGTTCGGTGCACGGGCAGTGGTCGATTTCAACCTAGATCAGGGGAGCTTCGATTTGTATATTGATTCCATACTCGTTTTGAAGGATGGATATGCACAGGCCATTGTTGATGGCCAATTGCTCAACACCAAAGCGTATGAGAAACATCATATTGCCAAGAAGCCAATCTCCGATGATAAATACCCTTCAAAGGGTACCGTGGTGGAAGTTCGGCATCAAAAGAGTGGGAGCCCCACGATCGTTCAGCATTTTTATATCTTCGATGAGCAACCCTATATCGTAACGGAATTACAAATTATCGGAGATAATCTGTCGAGCCGTTCGATATCACCGATTGTCGCGGAAGCGCAAAATCCACAAGAGGGTTCCCAAAGCTTTATGAAGGTCCCATACGATAATGATACTTTTATTCGCTATGATACCGATGTTGTACAGGCTGGCATAACCTCCCAAAGCGCGGAAGTTAGCAGTCTGTATAATAACGAGACGAGGAAGGGATTGGTTATAGGTTCACTGAGCCAGTCGCTTTGGAAAACCGGCATTTTAATAGAATGGACGGACAGGCAAGGAGCACAGATAGAGGCGCTGAACGGATTTGTAGACGCAGAGATAACTAGAGACTCTATTCTGCACGGACTGGTAAAAGCGGACACATTAAAATCTTCTCGTGTTTTTGTCGGCTACTATAATGATTGGCGTTCGGGTATGAGTCAATATGCAGAACAGTTGAAAATCGAAACACCTCGCTATGTGCAGTCGAGTTTTGAGACACCCTATTCATGGAACAGTTGGGGCGCGGTACAAACAAAACTGAATCTAGAAAATGCCTCTGCTGTGGTCGACTTTTTCGCAGATTCAATTCCTTATTTCAGGAACAATGGAGTGGCCTACATCGGTTTGGACTCCTATTGGGATAACATGATCGACGGTGGGTTAGAAGGCGACTTTAGTAAGCTGAGAGAGTTCGCTGACTATTGCCGCAAAAAGGGTTTAAAACCCGGGATCTATTGGGCGCCTTTTGTTGATTGGTTTAAAGAAAACCGACGGGTAGAAGGATCTCAGTATGAATATGAGGACGTGTGGACAAAAACCGGCAACAGGTATCATGATATAGACGGTGCCAGAGCGATGGATCCGACCCACCCGGCCACACGCGCACGGATCGATCTTGTTATCGATAAGTTTAACGATATCGGCTTCAAGCTTATTAAAATTGACTTCATCGGTCATGCATCGGTCGAAGCAAACTCCTTTTATGATAAAAATGTATCAACAGGTATGCAAGCATTTCATAGTGGGATGCAGTACTTGATCGACAAAATAGACAACAAGATGCTGATATATGTTGCTATTTCTCCCAGTCTAGCAACTTATCCCTATGCACATTCACGACGGATCGCTTGCGATGCTTATGCAGATATTGCGGCGACAGAATATACCTTGAATAGCACGACCTATGGTTGGTGGTTAGGAGATCTATACGATTTTATTGATGCAGACCATATTGTCTTTGGCAAAGAAGAGATAGCTGTTAATCGGGCCCGACTTAGCTCAGCAATAATCAACGGAACCATTACCTTGGGTGATGATTACTCTGTTCAGAGTAAAGCTGTTCAGCATGCTAAAGAATTATTGAATAACCCCACGCTGTTACAGTTGTCCATGGATGGCGAGGCCTTTATCCCGGTAGAGCACAAAGAAGACGGTGAAGCAAGTGAGGTCTTTGTAAAACATGTCGACACGAACTTACATTATATTGCGATCATGAATTATCATGCAAGAAAGCAGTACAAGCTTCCGCTGTCACGTTTAAATATTCCTTCGGGCAATTATCAGATGTTGGAGGTTTATTCAGGGATAGAACACCTTGGTCAGTTGGATCAGGGGTTTGAGACCATCGTCGGAGCGAGGGATAGTAAATTGTTTATCTTAAGAAAAAAGAAATAAAAAAAGCCGACCATTGGCATGACGATCGGCTGTAATTTTGCTTATTCCCAAGCAAATTATTCTTTCTCTTTTTGTTCTTTTGCGTATTCAGCATTCAGCCCTTCTACCACTTCTTTCGTAATTTCCAAAGCTTCGTCAGCATAGAGTACGGCTGGGTTTGAAGTAGAATAGGTCAATACAAACGTATATCCTTTTTCTTTCGAGTGCTTTTTTAGGTAGTCGGAAACTTTATTATATAATTTGGCGTTTTCTTCCATTTCCTCCTGAGCTAATGAACTGCTCGCATTTTGGTTAAGGCGACCCAGTTCTTCTTGCTTACGGGCCAATCTTTCTTCCGTATTAGCACGTTGTTCGGCAGTCATCGTTCCTGCATTCTTTTGGTAATCTGCTACCTCACGCTGAAAAGCGGTGCCTTTCGATTGTAAATCGGCTTGTGCTTTCTTTGCTTTTTCTTCAAAGCGTGCTCTTACATCCTTGAAATATTCGTAGTTACTCAACAAAGAGTCTGAATTTACATAGACAATGGATTCAGCAGTCAGCACCTTACCGGTCGATGTGCTATCGTTTGATGCTGTTGTGGCAGTTGTTCCCTGATTGTTACAAGCTACCATACTTGCTGATACTAAGAGGGCTAAGCCAGCTTTTACAAATGTATTTTTCATTTTAATGTTCTTTTTCTATACATCGCAAATATAGAATTTCCAATCTATATGTCAAGTATTATATGTTAATTGACGTGATCTTGTAGCCATCGCCCAGTGAACTAGGCCGTAAATTACTGCCGATGCACTTAAGCCAAACACGTTGGCATCCAATTGATAGGGCAGATCTACACCAGAGATAATCAGCGTGATGGTCACCGTCCCACCAATAATCATAGCTGCTAATGCAGCCTCTGAATAGACCTTTTTTAGGAACATGGCCGCAATGATGGGCATAAACAAACCCGAAACCATAAAGGCATAGGCATAGAGCATTAAAGAAAGAACATTTTCCATACTGGAAGCCAACCAGATGGCTAGCACACCAAAGACTAGGGTGGCAATTTGTGAAAAACGAACGATAGTCTTTTCATTCTTTTTTCGTTCGGGAACCAAGTCGCCCACAAAACTGCCCGAGGCGGCCATTAAGCAACTATCGGCGGTCGAAAGGACTGCGGAGAAATAAGCAGCTATGACAATGCCCGTTAAACCTATGGGTAAAATATTTTTAATTAATAAAGGCATACCCATCTCACTATCTGTAATAGCTCCGCCCTCCACCGGCACGACCCCTTGCTGTATCGCTACATTCGCTAACATACCCAGCAACACGCCCGTAAAAGCCATGAAGGGCCATTCCAGTATACCGGCGAAATACCATGCTTTCTGTGCCTCCTTTTGATTTTTACATGCAAAAATCCGCTGATAGAGCGTCATGCCCACAAACCAGATGGGTATAATGGTTACACTCCAGTTGACAATATGCTGCCATTTCAAGTTGGCCGTTACCGAAACCATATCTGCCGACAGATAAGGCATAATCCCATCATAGCCGCCCAAAGCCACCCATGTAAGTGGAACTGCTACCAACATCAATCCGCCCAGTAAAATAATCCACTGAATCATATCCGTATAGATTACTGCTTTCATACCGCCTAGCATGGTATATAGAACAGCGATACCCCCCATAATAAGCAGCATGTTATCGATACCCATCGAAGGAAAAGTCACGGAAGTCAACTTTGCGCCTGCCAGGAACTGCGAGCTTGTAAAGCCGGTATAACCAATGATACAGATAATGGCCGCTACGACGGCCACTTTCCGGTTATACAGAAAACCGAATACCTGTGCCATGGTTAGAAAGTGTTTGCCATGTTGCGATTGCCACTTGTATACCAAAGGGATGAGGATAACGGCGCTCACCCAAGCACCGATAAGTCCGGTGAAGAGCAACCAGGAACCCGAAAGCCCCATGGTGAAGCCGACCCCACCTAAGCCGATTGAAAAACCACCACCCACATCGGTGGCCACAACTGATAAACCTACATGGCCAGCCTTCATCTTTCCACCGCCAATGAAATAGTCCTTTTCATCTTTATTCTTATTTGAAAAGAAGAAGCCCACGCCGAGCATAACAATAAAATAAACAATGAAGATGATTGTATCAATCCAATTCATATAGTTTGGGGATTTTTATAAAATGACAGAGCCCTAGCTCCAAATTATCATAAAGAGAACGTTTGCTATCAAGACAGAGCGCATGACTCCTATAGCCTTTCGAAAGAGGTTCTCCGGTTATTGGTAGACAAAGGTAATAAAATTGAGTTTTATAAATGAATTTAACAGATGTTCAAATATTTATCGTTTCCGAGCTTAATTAAAATATATTTTTCATACTTTTATTGTTACTAACTAATTAATTATGAAAAAAACCTGTTTCACTCTGATCTTCGGACTCATATTCTCCACTCTAGCTTTGGCTCAGAAAAATGAAGATCATCCAATTGTTGGTATGTGGCAGCTAGGGAAAGCGGTCAATAATGGTCATGAAACAAATGTCAACCGTATTGTTCAGTTGAAACAATATCTTGACAATGGAGTGTTTCAGGTATTTGTCACAACGGGTCCCGGTAAAACCTTTCAGACTATCAAAGGAACCTATCAGATTACAAGTGATTCGACTTATTCTGAAACTATTGAAGCTGCAATAAATCAGAGAATGATTGGACGCACCTACGATATCCTTTACCACGTAAACGGCGGTCAACTAGATTTGGATGGTAATGTTACTACTCCGAACAGAACGAACCCAAGTGTTATCGATACCTTCAATTATGTGGAAGAATGGAAGCGAGTTGAACATGTTTCAACTATTATGCAATCTCAAGCGTCGCAGAATTAGCAAGGAACTATTGGCTAGTTATTATAACCATCGCCTTACCTTCATTTTATAGCTCAGGTACTCCTCTCCAAATATTTGTGTTAGCTGCTTTTCTTCGTGGGGAATAATATAGTTATTTATAATAATGACGAAGAGTAGCGGGAAGATAAATGGTGTTAGTGAACCCAAAAAACAGGCGAGACCCAACAGGATGATGACCATACCTAAATATATAGGGTTTCTACTGAACTTGAATGGCCCATCTGTTATAAGTAGCGTCGGTTTGCCAAAAGCATAGATTGTTGTCTTGTTCTTGATGAGTGTGCTGTTCGCTTTGCGAGCTATTAAATATCCTACCATAGCTGCAATGACTCCGATAAACGTGTAGGGGTCAGGGATAAGTCGTTTTCCGGGTAAAGCAAAGTTAAACGAAACTGCTGCCACAATGGCGATTATAAAATAAGTGTCAGGCTTGATCGTACGTATTTTGCTCGCTATACTCATATTATTGCTGTAATTGTAAATATCACTTTTTTCTTTAAATAACGAAACTAGGAGCGAGCTGAAAGGGTATTAGGGCATGGCTTCATTTACGGTTTTAACCGCACGTTCGTATAATTCCGAATTGCCATTGGTGAGGTCTTTAAGGAGGTTCTGATATTCTGATAAGAAAACGGGAGCAAAACTAGGGTCGTGGTCTGCTATTTCCTTTGAATTATCAATAATGTCGGCGTATTTAATGGTTTGCGCTTCATCGCTGATTCCTTTTAAGCGCTGGAATTCTTTTTCCTTTCTTTTCTTGCGATTCAGTTTTGGGTAGTCTTTATGTGTATAAACATCCGTGAGTTCTACCACATATTTCAGGGTAGCGATAGCGGCGTCCAAGTCCATCCGGTCGACAAGAAATTCTTTCATCTCCTCTTCATCAACTGCAGTATCTTCCAATACATCGTGTAAAAGAGCGGCAGCTAAAATACTCATGTTCTCTGTATATTCTCTACAGAGCAACATGACTCGGACAGGGTGCACGATGTACCTGTCAGGCGTATACTTTCTTAACTGGTTTCCGTGCGCCTGATCAGCAAATTCTTTAATTTCTTCAAGTACTTTTTCCATTGGGTTTTCTCTTATTATAATTCTTAAGGTAAGAAAATGTTCTCATTTTTGAAACTAAAGCCCCGTATTCTTGTTAGACCGATGATAAACAACAATAAATATTATGAAAAAGTTAAGTAGATTCTTAGGTGTGCTAATCATTGGGTTAGCAGTTCAGGCATGTGGCAATCCGAATACTGATAATGACAGTATGAACAATGACGATATGGATAATATGGACAACATGGACCATATGAATGATATGGAATTAGATAGTGACACGGTTGACACCATGATGATTGATAGCAACACGGTTGATCCAGATCCTGAAAGTATCTAATGTAAATGACCTTAAGGCACTTAAGTCAACTAGGGTTTAAATTCGTAGCTAATATGCCGATTGGGTCGGTCTGGGCTTTTTGTTCCTATTTACAATCAAGAAGGCAATTGCACCTAATAATGGAGCAACAAAAATGACCAACAACCAGAGTATTCGGTCTGTAGAGGAGAGGGTCTTGTTAGTTATGCATTTCACAAAAGCCCAAATGTACAAAATGAAAGCGGGTACGATTGCTAGGAGTAGAATCATTTCGGCTGCGCCGATATTAACAAAGTTTAGCATAATTGACAGGTATAATGGATCGGTAATATTTGCGTTATAACATATAAATATACATACTTTTTTTATAAATGTGCCGACGTTAACCAATAAATTATACAACTTTTTATAAAAATTGTGTAAGGCGTAGGTCTGTGACACCTAGTACCTTTGGCATTCACTAATGCTAATAATGATGAATCATAAAATAATAGCTACATGCGCCTTGGCATTTGTCTTTCAACTTTCGTTTGCGCAGCATACAAAAGAAGCTCATAGACAAGAACCCCATAAAGAAGTCCATCACCAGTCCCATAACACAGCCACTTCCACTATGCATGGAAATATGGACGTACCCATGGGTCATGCGTATTCATTGAATCTACCAATGAGCAGAAACGGATCGGGAACAGCGTGGTTGCCTGATGCCTCTCCGATGTATGGTGTAATGCTGCATTCTAAGAAGTGGATGTACATGCTTCACGGTAATATCGCTCTAAGATATACGAAAACTGACTTGGGCGATAACGGTAGTCGGGGAGGAGATAAATTTAGTGCTCCCAATTGGTTTATGGCCATGGGGCAGCGAAAAGTAGGGAGAAATGGTCTGTTTAACTTCGACGTCATGCTTTCATTCGATCGCTTGACCGACGGCGGCGCAGGCTATCCGCTTCTGTTTCAAACGGGCGAAAGTTGGAAGGGTGTGCCTCTGGTAGACAAGCAACACCCACATGATCTCTTTAGTGCACTGGCCATTGGTTATACCCATGCGTTATCTGAAAAATCTGATCTATCGGTATATTTGGGCTATCCGGGTGAGCCGGCCCTTGGTTCTGTTGCATTTATGCACAGACCATCTGCGCTATCTAATCCCGATGCGCCTATCAGTCACCACTGGAACGACGCAACTCACATTACCTTTGGAGTGGCAACGCTGGGATTCCGTTACGATAAATTCAAGATTGAAGCCTCCTCATTTACAGGTCGCGAGCCTGATGAAAATCGCTTTGACTTTGACAAGCCACGTTTTGACTCCTATAGCGGTCGCCTTTCTTATAATCCTAGCAAAAACTGGGCAATGCAAGTCTCTCACGGTTGGATTAAAAATCCAGAATCAACCCACGCTCATAAAGATGTCAACAGAACCATTGCTTCTGCTATCTATAGTAGACCGATGGGTGTTCAAAAAACCTTCAATGCAACGGCCTTGTGGGCACTTAATAAGTCGGACGGACATGACGGTGAAAATGCAGCGCTGCTCGAAGCTTCCTATCGTGTTCGCAAACTTGAACTATATACCCGTTATGAATGGGTACAAAAGTCGGGCGAAGAACTTGTGCTGAATTCAGAGCAGTTTGAAGTGCATGACCTTTATCCCGTTAACGCTTTAAGTTTGGGAGTTCATTATGATGTTCTTACCTTAGGCAAGATGCGTATAGCAGCAGGCGGACAGTTTAACGTTTATGAAGCAGACTCTCGGCTAGATGATCTATACGGCAAGAACCCTACATCAGGACAGGTATTTTTACGAATCTATCCGTCGATGATGTAATATTAAAGGATGTAATATAATCTCCGCCTGCTAATCCTTCAAACTAGCCATATCAATCACAAAACGATACTTTATATCACCCTTAAGCAAGCGCTCATAAGCTTCATTGATGTCTTGTATCTTGATGATCTCGATATCAGATACGATATTGTGTTCACCGCAAAAATCTAACATTTCCTGTGTTTCCGCAATGCTACCAATGGTTGATCCTGCAAAACTCTTACGTCCAGGTATGAGGCTAAACGCGGCTATTGGTAGCGGATGCTCTGGAGCTCCCACAATCGCCAATGTACCATCTGTTTTAAGTAGACGCAGATAGGCGTTTACATCATGTTCGGCAGAAACACAATCCAATATAAAATGCAGCGTGTTGTTATTCGCTATCATCTGCTCCTTATCGGTCGACAGAATTACTTCATCAGCCCCCAGGCGTTTCGCATCTTCTACTTTCGACGGGGATGTCGTGATTACCACAACCTCGGCACCCATAGCTTTTGCCAACTTTACACCCATATGACCCAATCCGCCAATGCCTACAATACCGACTTTCTGGCCGGGACCAACATTCCAATGTTTCAACGGCGACCACGTAGTCACGCCGGCACATAGGAGGGGTGCTGCAGCTGCTAGATCGAGGTTTTCGGGCATACGCAACACAAAGTCCTGGTCCACAACAATTCGTTCAGAATAACCCCCAAAGGTTTGCTTATTCAAGTGCTTGTCGGCACCGTTATAGGTCTGAATATTACCTTCTTCACAGTATTGTTCCAGTCCGTCCCGGCAGTATTCACAGTCACGGCAACTATCTACCATGCAACCAACGGCGGCTAGATCGCCAACCTTAAATTTGCTGACATCATTTCCGACCTTCGTGATACGGCCCACGATTTCATGTCCGGGAACATTCGGGTACACTGTGCCGTGCCATTCATTGCGCGCGGTATGCAAATCAGAATGGCAGACACCACAATATAGGATATCGATCTCAACATCCTTTGCTGTGACCTCACGACGGTCTATGTTTAATTGTTCTAGATTGGCTTCTGGAGCTTCAGTCCCAAATGCTCTTACTGCGAATGTATTCATGGTTAAATCTTATTTATTCAAATTAGTTAATTGCTAAATTTAGTGAATCCATCCGATTGTAAATCAATCTATCATTATTTTTATGAAATTTTTCACAAGTAAGTTTTTACGACCGACTTGTAAAGGCAATAAGTTGTTTGATGGTGTCTTAACCCCCTGAAACTATCTCGTATTCAATAGGTTTAAACGAGTAATTATTAGACTGTTCTGCAGAACAGGCCGTCAACCCGACAATCAAATCCATTTTAGCTTCGAACAATACGTAGTCGCCAGCTTTGCTAAGTGGTGGGTCTACCGATAGCTCACCATCTGCAGCAAACTGAACGTTCATGAAAATATTAAATGCCGTCGGGACATCGTCAGGCTCAATACCATACTGCGCAAGATTCGTATACAGGTTTTCAAAGCAGCTTGGATGATAGTCGGGATTGTTATAGAGAATTTGAAAGGTTTCAGGACTGCAAGGTGCCAAAAGAAAGTCATTGCGGCCATTCGTGTCTTCCAATATCTCCATCATCTTCTGACTCCGGTTGCTCCATAGATGATGACCTTTGGTAATCAATATCGTATTTTCAAAATCCAGAGTCTTTCCCGAAGAAACCCTTTCCCGCTTATCATTTGCGTTAAAGAGCACCATATCACTTACCTGTTCTCCAAGTGGGTCAATTACTTTTAGTTTGTCGCCTGCTTTTAGCTGGAAAGCAGCACCAGTTTGTTTTTCGATTCTCGTTGTCATTCGTTATTTAGTAATAATTGATTACATGCTGTTAGGGATGAAAGGGACATTTCCAGCCGCCTTCCACCTTTCGGCCACTGTATTGCGCAGCCTCCGAACCTTCTCCATGATCATTCAGCATTGGGTTAATAGAACCTTGGTAATTTATTTCTCGATCACGTATCACCTGTTTCATCTTTTCATACTGATCGGCTTCCCGAAGCTGCTCGAACTGGCGATGAAGATTAAAGGCCATGGCACAGAATTCAAATTGCCGTGCTTTTCTACTTGAGTGTGGGTGTAGACCCACGACAAAAAAGGCCGTTTCATTAAAACTGAAACTAAAGTCGTCACTTTCCGGATCATTTTCAACACTTGGGTCCCAACCAGTCTGATCTTTTTCACTATCATGCAGTTCTTGCAACTGTAGCCAGAGTTTCTGTTCAAAATCCAGTTCATTAGCTACTTGATCTGTGAACACTGCGATCATAGACATATACTGGCTATTTGCTTCTACTGTTTCGTCTATGTAGCGCTTCAGATCGACCGCCATCGACTCCGTGGTTTTTTTATCTCCCATAGCACCATAAAGGCCAAAACGGTATTGGTTGGTGTGAAGAGCCGATTTTGCGCCTACGCAGGGATAGTCGGTGTCATCAATCTTCTCTACAAAATGTTGATTTATCAGCTGAATTTCTTGGGGCGCCTTGCCGTCTATCTCCTCAGGTCTAAAATATGTTTGATTACGATTTACACTCATAAATTTACTCCTGATGTCCTTTCTTGCGCTCTTTTTCTTCCTTTAGCTTTTTTTCCGAAGTCGCTATATCTTCATCTCCCGGATCGTTCGATTCGTTCCTTAAAGCATTTTGACCATGATTCTCTGCAGCGTCCTTATCGTTTTCCTCTCGGCGATCGCGGTCTCGTTGATCATTCCTTTTGTTATTTTCCTCTACCATCGTCATTTTATTTAAGATGTTTGAGAAAATAACACGGCACATTTGCGAAATGTTTTAAAAACTTGCTGTAAGGCAAGCCGAGGGTTGTATTAGATTTTTTTACTATATTAGTATCTATAAACCGATATTAATTATGGATGATAAATATTATTTACTAATTGTTTTGGCCGTCGGTCTTTATGCTTTTCTGTTTAGGTACATTGGTTATTTGTCCAAAGATAAGCGTTCTCGTATGTACTACATCGCTTCATTTTGTATTGTAACTATCGGTCTTGCCGGCTACTACCTTTATTTAAATATTTGATTATTCTCCCGGTGTTTTCCGGACCGTGTCAAACAGGCCGATAACAAGGTTTTTGTTGGCTTTGCTGACCGGTATTTGTTTCTTGTCTTCCATAACGAGATAGCCGCCGTCATTCCTAGAGAAATTTTTCATGTAATTTGGGTTGATCAAGTATGAATGATGAACCCTCACAAAGAAATACTGCTCAAGCGTAGCAGCTACTTCCTTCAAGGTCTTACAGACAAGAATCTCACTCTCGTCCGCTAGGTACAAGGTTGTATAGTTGCTCTGGCTTTTACAGTACATAATATCGTTCACCTCGATAAACTCATAGCCGTCTGACACAGGCACCGATATCTTACTCTTGATAAACCCGTCTTTCTTTAATTCGCTTAAAAGCGCTTCCATCTTGTCGGCCGTGGGGAAATCATGGTCGCCTTTATTCTCACGATAGATACAAATAGCGTCCAAGAGTTCTGATTCGTCTACTGGCTTCATTAGGTAATTAATGGCCCGAATTTTAAAAGCCTGTAAGGCATATTGACTGTAGGCCGTCGTGAAAATTACATCGAATTTATAATCAGGGAGTTGTTCCAATAGGTGAAACCCACTCATTCCAGGCATTTCAATATCGAGGAAGAGTAGGTCGATATCCAAATTAGGAAGTGTTTCCAGCGCCTCCTCTACTTTGTTAGTTTTATAAACAATATTAGCATCTGGAAAGTTAGCTTGTAAGTGAATAACTAAAATTTCAATGCAATGTACCTCGTCGTCTACAATGGCGATTCTCATGTCAATTAGTTTGGATTTCTGTGTAAATGGTTTGTTTAATATCTAAAATGATAGTTGTGCCGCCATGCTGCTCTTTGTCAAGTATATTCAGATCAATATAAGCATCATAACGTTCGTTAAATTGATGTATTCTTTCCTGAGTGATCTTCATCCCCAGACTTTTTCTTTGTTGTTCGTTGATACTTTTCACACTTCTGGTATTCCTTCTTCCAACACCATTATCATCAATTAAAACCCGAATATGCTCTTCTTGTTGTGAAACTGATACCACCAGCCGTTTTTCTTTTTTATTTGAGGGTAACAGGCCGTGCCAGATCGCATTCTCCACAAATGGCTGTAAAAGCAGGGGAGGTACCATCACATCTGAGCAGTCAAGATCATTGTCAAGCTCAACTTTAAAATCCAAGCCGTCGTTAAAACGCTTTTCTTCAAGAATCAGGTAATGTTGGATTAACGCTAATTCGGTCGACAGGCTAATCGTATCATTCACCGGCATCTCTAAAATCATGCGGATGAACCTCGAGAAGGTAATTAGATAATCACTCGCTTTTTTAAAGGATTTTTGATGAATGAGTAGGTTGATAGCGTTCAGGCAATTAAAGATAAAGTGTGGATTCATCTGCATTCTTGAGATCACCGTTTCTGCCTGAGCAAGATTTCGTTCATATTCAGCTTGGAGAAGGTCTTTCTCTTGTTCGCTTAATTTCAGTTCCGCTTCGCGTTTCGCCCTGCGGTTTCTATACTGAGCGATAATAAAGAAGATCGTAAGGCTGGCAACAATTAACAAGATAAGGTAAAAAACCCGTTCGGTTCGGGCTTCTCTTTTCTGCGTTTCCAGTCGTTCGGCGGCCAGCAACTTTTCATTTTCTAATAGCGCTATCTGCGACTCCTTTTTTTCAAGATTATACTGATGGATCAGCCCGGCCACCCGAACCTCTTGTTCGGCCATATCAATGCTATCTTCATAATTTTCCGCTTGCTGATAATACGCCAGCGCCGCTCGGTAGTCGCCTTGTTCTTTCTTGATATCTGAGATCTTATAGGCATTCTCCATAATCAAGGATTTGCTGAGGAGGCTATCTGCTATGACCATCGACTGCTGATAAAGTTTCAACGCCTCATCAAGTTGACCCATCCGCTTCTTTACATTCCCTAGACTATGTAGCATCTGCCCGCCCTTTAATGCATTCTCCATCTGCAAGTACAGAGATCTAGCTCGATCGTAGTAATAGTTAGCTTGGTTGATATCCCGATTTTGTTTGAAATAAGCATGGCCATAATATTCGTTCGTTATAGCAACTCCGAACACGTCATTACGCTTTTGATTGATTTCCATCAGTCGACCCAGGTGCTCGAAAGCTTGCTGAAACTCTTCCTTCTCTATGTAGTAGTCGCTTATCGAGAGCAAATCCATCGCCATCCCCAGACTATCGCCCCGTTCCGTCTCAGCAGCTAAAGCACGTTGAAAATAACCTAGAGCCTCTTCCGACCGTCCCGGAATATTACTAATAGCATTCCCCAGCCCATTGCTTGAAATGGCTATATTCTTCAAATCATTTACTTCTTGTGCAATTTTCAAAGCTTTTAGGTAGTAAGAAATTGACAAATCATATTGTTGATCATACCTGGCCGCCACGCCTGCATTGTTTCCGAAGATCATCTTGTTCAAAGAATCTACCGCTTTATCCTCTACCAGATCGAAAGCCCTTGTATGCAAATTAACAGCTTGGGCATACCACTGGTGATAGCGGTACAGGAGCCCCAAATTATCCAGTGCCTTGGCATAAAGCAGCGTGTCGTTCAATTGTAATGCGACCTCAACAGCTTCTTCGGCATGTTGATGCTCCCTCTCGGCGTTATGTTTCTTACGATGTAATTCTCTTGTAAAACCAATCGTTTTCATAACCCAGGCCGAATCCTTAGCAACGGTTGCAAGAGAATCTTCCATAAATTTCAGATCATTACCCTGTGCAAAAATGGGAGAAACAGAAAAGCATAAGCTCATATAGCCTGAGAACGCAACAAAAAAAATGGTTAGTCTACAATTGGTAAGCATAGCTTATGTCGTGTTTACGCTTTCAAGCATTTGGAAGTCGATGAATTTAGTCATTTTAATGAGAAAAACCAATCGCAAGACATATTAAGTGTCAATTATAACACGAGTACATGTCTTTCTCGTCGGTTCATTTCTACGGTTTTTTTTATCGGGTTCATAATGTATTTTAAGAGGATGGGTTTTATTGTGAAGGTCCACCCGTTCTTGGAACAGCGTTCTACCAAATGTCTGGTGAAAGCGTTCCGATTTACCTAGCGGCCGATTGTTTTTTCTGCTGCCATTGTCTTCAATTTCAACAACCACCTTATCATCACGTCGCTCGATTCCTATTCTTAATTTCTTATCGGTTTCAGGACTGCTGAGCAAGCCTCGCCATATCGAGTCTTCCACAATCGGCTGCAAAAACAAAGGAGGCAGCTCGATACCCCTTAGGTCAACATCCGGGGCAATTTCAATATCATAGCTGAATTGCTCGTTAAACCTATTAGCTTCCAGCAGTAAGTACAACCTGACAATATCTAACTCATCTGCCATACTGATCAACGGTTTCTGACCCGTATCAAGAACCAATCGCACAAAGCGACTGAAAGCATTCAAGTACTTCGTGGCCTTCGCATTATCATGTATGTGGATCAAGTATTCAATCGAGTTTAGACAATTAAAGATAAAATGAGGATTTACCTGTACCCTTGACGCCAGCATCTGTGAATAAGCTAAATCCCGTTCGTAAACCGCTTTTTCATGAAGCACATACATTTCTTTGCGTTTATTATTATTACGTATTCGTATCCGTTTAGTTAGTGCTAACGAAAAACAAATCATTTCCAGAAGAATCCCCAACTCATAATAGGCGCTGGGGCTTAATTTGTGCAAGAGCGGAAACGTTAAATTAGGTAGTATACTTTCTAAATTAGACAATGCTGCACCTATGAAGTAAAAGCAAGTTCCGATGATAAAAAAACCTTTAAAAGCAGAGCGTACACTTCTCATAATCCAGAAAATAGCCACCAAACTCAGCGACAAGATCAGCACCCTCGAACTAACAAAATATACGAACGCCTGCTCTTGAATTAACGGATAGAAAAGACCATAAAGAACTGCATACAAAGCTGTTGCTGAAGCAAAGTACATAATGCAATGAGACAGGACAGGTTGTTGCTTTTTTAAATCCAACAATTGTATCGCAAAAACACCATAGAAGGAAAATGCCAACAAGGTAAACACCTCTAACTTCCGACTGGCCGAATGCGAAATATAGTATTCCAGGGTTTCGTTCCAATGATAGTTTCCAAGATTCACCACAATCCCTAATAGATTGAAAAGCAGAAAAAGAAGATAATACAAGTAAATCCGACTCCTACTTTGAAAATACAGCAAACAAACATAGAAGCCCAATAGAGCAAGAGCTCCACTGATGAAGGCACTGTACATAAAAGCCGTTCTATAATATTCGTCCACTATCTAAATAACTTACCTAGCAGCAAATTTATTGGAAAATTAGAATGTGAATTGATGAATTGAGTGATTTGCTGTGTTCAGCGAGTAAGTTACATGAATGAATGAGTACTTGGTTTTTCTCCAGCCCTAAAAACCAATAATCATTCAAATCAACCAAATACTCATTCATGTCGTCTGTTTAATCAATGAGCCTTTACATTATAAAGTATTCTGTTGACTTTTAAGGTGTAAATTTAGAAGTGATACAACAACCAATATAAAAACACAGGTATGAAAAAGATAGCATTATTGACTTTACTAGCTTGCGGGCTTTGTAGCTTTCCTGGAACCGCAGAAGCGCAGATTTTAAAAAAAATTGGTAAAAAAATCGAAAAGAGTGTCGAAAGACGAGTAGAACGAAAGGTAGACCAAGGCATTGAAAAAGGCCTGGACAAAGCAGAAGATGAAACAGGAAATGCAGTAGAAGGCGCTTTGGCCGGTGATAAGGAGGGCAACAAGAGTGCTACTAAGCAATCCGAGTTTAAAACCCTTCCAGATGACTACCAGATAGCCATCACAGGTTCAGGTCCCGATTTGTATATGGAATATCGTATGCATGTCGATGGTGCTCAAATGAATGGCCAGCAAATGAACATGTCTATGAAGATGTATACATCGCCCAAAACCGGAAAGGGGAGAGCTGAGACCGTCATGGAGATTCCCATGTTAGGGGAGATGAAAATGTCCGTACTGACCGATATGAACAACCCTCAGCGTGCCGTTATGCTTAACGACAAGAAGCAGCAATATTCGGTAATCGATTTTTCAGACTCAAAATTGAAAGACGACAAGGAAATCTACACAGTCAACAAGTTAGGAACCGTTAATTTCAGAGGACTCAACTGTATTCATGCAGAAGCCATTAATCAAGATGGGGAGCGCTTTGAAATCTGGACTACTCGTGAAATACCCGGATATGAAGACATCGCCGCTTTATACAGCAAGGCTCAGCGAATGGGCTCTGATAATATGTGGAAAGCTCTGCAAGATGCCAATTGCGCTGGTTTTATGGTCAAGCTAAAAGTTGAAAGTGATGGGGCCACATCTATTATGGAGCTCGTTGAGATGCAAAACACAGATGTGCCTGCTTCTACATTTGAAATACCCGACGGTTATAAAGAGAAAAAAGGATCTATGTTCGGCGGATTTATGAACTAAAAGGCATTCAATTAAATAAAGATTTACACCTCCTGCGTAACTTCCTCTTGTTCTTCAATAGAGGCTATGCTGGCTGGTGTTTTCTTTTTCCCGGTAAACAACTTGATGATCACTGGCGCTGTTGCCGCCAAGACAATCCCCATAATCACATATTCGAAATTGCGCTGAACCCAAGGGTTTTCGCCAAGCATGTAACCCAATGTTACCAGACTGCCAACCCAAATAATGCCCCCGATGATATTGTAGAGCGCGAACTTCTTAAAGTCCATTTCCACGATGCCAGCTACAATAGGAGCGAACGTGCGCACGATCGGCAAGAATCGAGCTATGATAATTGCGCCGCCGCCACGTTTATCATAAAACGCCTGTGCTTTGTGAATATATTCCTTTTTGAAAAACCAAGTATCCTTCATTTTTAGCAGGCGATGACCAAAGAACCTACCGCTCCAGTAGCCCACAAAATTACCAAGAATAGCCGCCGTCGTTATCAATGCTATCCAGTATAAAAGCGTCATTTCGGGGTGTGCGGCGCCCATTGACATGTTCGCGATGATCACCCCTGCAATAAAAAGGATCGGGTCGCCCGGCAAGAAAAACCCTACCAAAATGCCCGTTTCAGCAAAGATGATAAAGAGCAAGAGATAGAGGCCGCCGTGAGCCACAATCCAGTCAGGGTCACTTAGGTTATTGAAGAATTCTAAAAGTACTTCCACACGATTATTTTGATAATTTCGTTTGCAAAGAAACGAACAAATAGTGTAAACAGAAAGTAAAAATCTTAGTGGATAAAAAAATATACTTTCCTTAATCCCTATATTTATTTTTTTAAAAACGAAACACAGAGTATATGAAATGTCCTAATTGTGAAGAAACGTTATTGCTAAGCGATAAAAACGGAATTGAAATCGACTATTGTCCTTCTTGTCGAGGAATATGGTTGGACCGTGGTGAATTAGATAAGATCATTGAGCGCTCCGCCGATCACTATTCAAAAAAAGAAAATTACGATCGCGATTACGATCGTTATGGTTATGGTCAACGTGGAAGCGACGATTACAACCGTAGACCGCGCAAGAAAAAGTCCTTCTTAGGAGACTTCTTCGATTTTGATTAGATTTTTTAAGTTATTTAACGAACAAAGCCCGTTGCTTTACGCAACGGGCTTTGTTCGTTTTTGATCTCATTAATGAGTTTATAGCGCGTGTTTATTTTTCATTGTTTAGTTCGGTGCGTACCTTGCGCACCAGTTCAACAGGTACCTCCGCGATACGGGCAACCTGTTCATCGGCTAGCCCCAGCTCTTTGATCAGGTTTTTAACCACACCGATCGCTTTCTGTTCTGCACCCTGCTGTAATCCTTTCTGCAGACCCTCTTGCCTTTCGTGTTTTTTTATTACATCTATTACACCCATATTGATAGTTCCTCCTGTCAGTTGTACCAGTTGCTGGTCAAATATACGGTATATCCTTTCGTTAATTTTAAATGAATATGAAAAACTTTGAATTTTATAAAACGTATTTTAAATTTGATGAACTAATTATTTACTATTGAAAATATTTAAGTTTACTCACTCTTTCTTTTATAATCTTGAGGGTGCTGCAATATATGCGGAAGCTAAAATATGGAGGAAGTACACTACATCTACTTGGGGGCATCACATAATAGAAACGACAAGCTTTGTTCTTATTATGACCTTCATGTTTCTCGTTGATTTGATCATAGGCTGGCCTTCTTTTTATTGGATTATAGGTTTTTTGCTTTTTTTAATCATGCCCGTGTTTTCATATTACTCAGATAGGCGGTATAATAAAAAAATGAGAATGAAATATTAAGTGACTTCAATAAGCTGTCGAAATCTACCCGCTATTTGTATTTAGCGTATGTATTTGGATTCTGCGTTTTACTACCAATAGTATTGATCCTCGTTATTGTCTTATATAAATTGTTATGACGACTAGGTTTAATCATTACTCGAAATTTTATAACTAACCATATGAACAAACTACAACTAGCCAAAATATCTTATCTTGTATCATTACTTACAGTCTTTTCACTACTGATTAGTTGCAACCTGAATAACAAGTCAGAGGAACAGATTTACAGCAAACGATCAATCGAACTCAACGATGCTGCGACAGCTATACAAATGAAAGTAGTTAGTGGCGAATGGCCCAAAGATTCTTTAGAAAGTGCGGTTGGCCTGTACAGAGCCTCCATTGCTGAAGACTCCACAAATCGTATCTCGTATTTGAATTACTACAATTCACTTCAATTACTGGATCGGTATGCCGACGCTGAGAAATTGTGTACCGAATGGATCAGAAACAATCCTGGTGATCATGACTTTCGACTAAAGAGAGCCAATTTGTATACAATACAGGGCAAAAAAGAATTAGCCGAAAAAGAGTATATTATAATAGGAGAATGGTTGGACAACCAACCTCCACTGTTGATCGATAGTACGATAGATAAGGCAGGGGTGGAGCAAGTTGTGACCAGAGCTTACAACCTTTTTATTATTAAAAACGACACGTCGGAGGCCCTACGTTTATTACATAAAATTCAGGAGGTTTATCCTGGAAACGGCTACACCGAATATGCTATTAACCAAATATCCACGATGTCAAGGGAAGAATACTTGGATCATATACACTAAAATATCTATAAGGATTTTTGTTTAAAACGCATGTCAGCACATTATTGACTAATAAAAAAATGATTAAAATTAAACTTGGATGAACTGAGTCGGGAGCTTGAGACGAACTTGAATAATGATGAACAAATTATTTTACGTTATATATAATTCATATTATAAACATGGGGAATATAGAAATGATATACCACTACTTACTGTGTGGGGGATCATGGTTGTATCGTTTGTTTGTTTAACTATTTTGGGAATTGATGTTGTACATGCTTTTTTAAACCCTACTGCTAGGCTTCCGATTCTAGGCAAAAATACTTGGATGTCAATTCTTGTTTTTTACTCGTTGTTGTACTATTTGTTTTTTGTTTTCCGGAAAAGATATTTGGAGGTTTACAACCGTTATAAAGATGCTCAGTTCGTAAATAGTAAAACAGGGAAAACAATTGCTTGGACGTTTGTGATTTTTTCATTCGTTTCACCCTTTGCTTTTGCCTTGATATGGAACAAAATTGCTTTTGGAGCATGGACCTGAACTAAAAGGAACGTTAATAATATGTTTAAATTCACTCATTCTTTCTTTTATAATATCGAAGGCGCTGCGATGTGGGTCCAAAGCAAGATTTGGAGAAAGTATGCTACATCCACCTGGGGCATAAGAGTAACTAGGACAACCATCGCAATGCTGAGTATGAGCTTGACATACCTGGTATATTCCCTTACAGGTTGGCATCCTTTCTACTTGTCTTTAGGTTTTATAATATTAGGGTTTGCTTTTTTATTCTCGTACCACTCAGATGCCAAGTATGATAAAATAGATGATTATGAAATTTTAAGTGACTTCAACAGGTTATCGAACTGCACGCGATATTTTTATTTATCGTATGTATTGGGTTTTTTCTACCTACTTCCGTTGGCGTTGATTCTTTTTATTATAATTGATAAACTATTATTATGACGAAGTTTAATCGTCATAATACCTAAAGAATAAATGAGGGCTGAACAACAGACATTTTATCCAAAATATACTATTTTACTTCCGGTGATCTGCTTTATCGGCTGCGGCGCAATCGTTATTCGAAATTTGCTGTACCACTTTGGAGTGTTCGATACCGGTATACATTTAGCAGATGGTCGCGTAAAAATACCTGCGTGGGTAATTACTACATTATTTCTTTTCAATATCGTCGTGTTTATCTGGGAGGAATTCTATAAAAAGTTTTTATATATTCGTGTCTATTCGTCTAAAGAAATCGTCATATATCGATTTTTCAAAAAACATACGATATACCCGGATGATATCGAAACGATTAAAGTCGACAAACTTTTTAGTGCTTATGGTTTACCTAATGAAGTTACGATTATAAATACACAAAATAGTCGATTTGTTATCTCTCAATTATATATAAAGAGGTACGACAAATTAAAGGCACACCTCAATTCCCAATTCGACGTAATTGTACTTTGATTTTATAAACCCAACACCAAATAAACATGAACAAAACTTTTATTCTGTCTTTGCTTTTTTTCTGTATTTCCAGCGTTGCTTCCGCCCAGCATAAATGGGAAGATATCCCTTTAATTGAGGTAAGCGACTTCGAGGCCGAGGTGCCTGAAGATGCTAGGATGCCTATTTATATCAATAGTAGGATCTACTATCACATCGACACTGTAATCAAAAAGCGTAGATTTTATAGAGTTGGAATCCGGACAACAGTGGAAATGCAGAAGAACGAAAGTTTTTGGGATCATGAAAAAGTAAAACCCAAAGATGAAGCGAAAATGCTCGAACACGAGCAAGGACATTTTTACCTAGCCCATATTGCCGCCAATAGTATTGAAAAAGATATGTTGAAGTATAAGTTCACGGAGAACTGGAAAGAAGAGGTCAGATCTAAATTCCATGAATTGCTTAGGAAACATCATAACGAATACCTTGCCTATGAACGAGAAACGCGGCATGGTTCGGATAGCGAACAACAAGAGATATGGAATAGTTGGTTTAAGTGGCAGCTAAAATGAAAAGATTTATGATGCGGTCAGTGCCGATGACAAAATAAACTCCTGCTTCGATAATTTTACGCGGTACGCTTATTATGGCTCAGCAGAGACCCCGCTAGAATGCCCCTGTGAATATGCGCACAACGGGAGAACCCCATAGGCGCAGCGGAAACACGCTGGACAAGTCCTTTACAAATCCTGTATAATGTCTAAGCCATGACACAAGTAATGTGCTGCTGAGCTTGGTTTAGACTCGGTTTGGATGATAATAGATTTTGGACGCAACCATCCCGCATTAGTCCCGCATTTTTGCGTAAAAATGCGGATTTGATAGGTACGGGTTCTACCCCAATTTTACCCTCGAGCAGACCAAGTTACAAAGCACTATCGCAGATGTCACTGCGAGTTCATAAAAAACACTTGCTACTTTTTATTTAATTACGAAGCTAAGATTTAAGTTGGATTTTTTTTTGATTTAAAACACTTAATCCAGAAGAAAGGAAAATTTTCGGTCACTTCTTTGACCTCAACTAAGCCATATTTGCCAAACTCTTTCTGTATGGATTCCCTGTCATAAAAGAACATCTTTACTCCACCGAACATTTCAAAACGGTCTTTGCTTAGTTGCTTTCCCTGTCCATAGGTTTTGGCCTCTTTGGTGATGGCGGTAAAAATCATATAGCCATTTTCCGTTAACTGATCATAGCAGTCCGCTATCAGTTTGGTTCTTTCCTCGCGACCAAGTAAGTGAATTAAAGCATAGCAAAAGATTCCATCATATCGGTTATTGTCGAAGGGCATATCGCTTACAGAACCGTGATGAATAGTCATGTCCGTCCCATAATGTTTTCTGGCGAGTTCTATCGCCGTCTCTGATATCTCAATGCCCGTTACTTCAATATCGTTCTCTCTGAAAATCTGAGCATTACGCCCGTAGCCAATGCCGGGAATGAGCATGCTTTTTATGCCTTTTTCTACAAATAAGTCCTTTGTGAGTATTGCGGATGGTGCGGGTTCAAAGCCCCACATTTCCTGTTTGTCCCGGAATGCTTCTTCCCAAAATTCTGTCATAGTATCTGCAAAGATAGGAGATAATATAACAGTTGCTACATTGTTGCGATATATATAAATATACGAACTCTCCAATTTTCTCTTATTTTTGAGTCTATGGAAAATAAAAAATCCTCTTTCATATCCTCTTATCTAGGATATATTGTTGTGGCATGTGTATTTTTGCTCATAAGATATGTTGTGGAGTTGGAGTTTTTTGATACAATAGCACGTTATCGTCCTTTTGTTCAGAAGCTAATGCTGAGTCTTGCAATCGTTACGATTATATTATTCATAGGGAGGTTTGTTGAAAATATTATTCATCAACGTAGTACAAGTGAGGGAGATCGGCACAATCTACAGAGTATCGCCCGGCTGATAACTTCCGTTTTGATTCTTATCGTCATCATAGCCTTTCTTTTCCAGAACCTTTATGCCATTGCGGTCAGTTTTGGTTTGATTTCATTGGTATTAGGTTTTGCTCTGCAAGCGCCCATAGCTTCTTTTATTGCCTGGCTTTATATTGTTTTTCGGAGACCTTATAAGATAGGTGACCGCATCCAGCTCAATGGTTTCAGAGGGGATGTTGTCGAGGTAAATTACCTTGATACTGCGATTCTTGAATGTGCCGGAGATTACCTGCAACACGACCGCCGGAGTGGAAGAATTGTTTATTTTCCCAATAGTCTGATCCTTAAATCGGAATTGATTAATTATTCGGGGCCGATGATTCCTTTTATATACGATGAGACAGCTATGCAAATAGCCTATACCAGTGATTTGAAATATGTAGAAGATTGTCTGTTGGAGGCTGCTGCGATGGACTTTAAGGAACATTATCCCGAGCTGACAGAAAGCGCTGATAAATGGCAGGCAGCTGTACATTTTAGAGTGAATACCTATGCTTGGCTGGAGGCGGTTATCGCTTATCCAGTAGAACCGATGAATACGACAATCAAGAGAAACCGCATATTAAAGAGTGCTTTAACTCTGCTGAACCGCGTACCTGAACGAGTGCAGTTTCCGGAGGGAAGTAGGAGGTAGGTGTGAAAATCTCATTTATATCTGTGGAATGAATTTTGATCATACGCCAGAGTTGACAGAATACAGAACAATACGGAAACAGAATGATATTGAAAGAACGAATCGGTTTTAATTATTTGAAATACGTGCTTACGAGCATCTTTGCGGTCCTGGTAGTCACGGGATATGCACAGGAACAAGAGCAGCAGGAACAACAAGAGGGACAGCAACAAGAACAACAGGAGCCGCTGGAAGAGCAGCAGCAACCAGGCGTGCAACCCAGTGAGCAACCCACGCCAGGGCAACCTTTCATGGAATCCATGGACGTCGTACGTGAATACCGGCCGATACTGGCTGATGCTGTAAAGATCCGACGGAGTCCGGATATGAATTTTGATCGGGAAGCGCTTAATATTGAACTGCGTCAGATCGCCGCTGCCACATATTTTGGATTGCACCGATACAAACCAGCTTATTATGGCATTGTGCTGAAACGGCACCCTGACGCTGCACGCAACAATATCGATAATTACCGGATCGGGTCACTGGCCTACCAAGCACATGAATACGAAAGGGCAACCTCTATTATGAATAAGGTGGAGGCAACGGATGCTTTTTATCAGAGTGCGATCATTACTTTAGGTCATATTGCTCTGGAAACCGATGATAAGGAGGGAGCGCGAAATGCCTTTGCTAAAGCATCTACACTGGATTTTGATCCGATATTGAAAATGGACGGGCTGTATAACTATGCCAAAATCTTGTATGAAATGGACTCTGTCCAGGCTGCTCTGAAAGTCGTTCAAGAATATATGGCTCAGGAATATGCGGATAGTGATCCTGATGATGAAGAAACAGAGACCAAAGAAACACTATCTGCCGATATCTTGTTGGGCACGAGTAATTTCCATGCAGGGGTAAGTCTACTCGAAATGTTTGAAAACAGGGAGCCGGAAGCTGATGTAATCTATCAAAAGGCAACGTATTATCGTGGACTAGAGTTTTATAACGAACGTGCTTTCGAAAATAGTATCTCTATGTTCATGCGATCGGAAAAGTTCCCGATTGATAAAAAAATGGGGGCGCTGGCCACATACTGGAAAGCGGAGGCTATGTATGAAGTCCGAAAGTACGGTGAGGCCGTTGAAAACTTTTCCCGGTTCCTGAAGCTGCCCATTGCTCGAAATACCGATGTATACAATTATGCGAACTATGGTCTGGCCTATGCGGCATTCCGCAATAACAGCTTTGGTATGGCAGCTGATTATTTTGAACGCTTTTTGGCTGGCGAGGGAAGTGCGATTGAGGAAAATGTACTTCATGACGTGACCGCGCGTTTGGGAGATTCGTATTTGGCCGTGGGTGATTATGGCCGAGCCAATCAATACTATGACCAGCTGATAGACAGTCAAGCGCCCAATCAAGACTATGCGCTGTTCCAGCGAGGCATTATCTATGGATTGCAGGGTGATAATGAGACGAAACTTAGCATCATGCGGTCTGTTGTTGAGAAATTTCCCGGCTCTAATTATGCAGATGACGTGGCATTTGAGATCCCATACACGTCTTTCACGGAGGGCGATTATGATACTGCCATCGAAGGGTTGCAGAAGATGATCGAACAATATCCCCGTAGCAGCTATGTCCCCCGGGCGTTGATGACCATCGGGTTGGTCCAGTACAATAAACGCGACAATGAAGCCGCAAAGGCCACCTTTCAACGGGTGGTAGAGGAACACACGGCGACTGCCGAAGCAGCGGCAGCATTGCGCTCCATTGAAAACATATACTTGGATGAGGGCGATACGACGAGCTATATTAATTACGCGACCAACGTTAATCTCAGTGATTTGAGTCCCGCGGAGCAGGATAACATGGCGTTCCAGGTGGCCAATTCCTTATTTTCCAGAAGGGCATATGGAGCCGCCGTGGAAGCAATTAACGCGTATTTTGATAAGTTTCCGAAACCCAGACAGGAAAAACATGCCCGTTATATTCGCGGTGTAAGTTTGTACCATACCGGGCACCCGGAGGAGGCGTTGCACGATCTGAATATCATTTTGAACGACTGGACGAGTCAGTATACGGAGAATACCTTGCTGACGGTGGCTGCTTTATACATAGACTTGGAAGAATATAACGAAGCCATTGTACACCTTAAAAAGCTAGAGCTTACTTCAGAATATAAAGTGCATTATGGCTATGCGGTAAGTAACCTGATGGTTTGCTATTTCGAGATGGGCGACTTGGCACAGGCGGCCGATTATGCAATGTTGGTAAAGAATTACGATCAGTCGACCGACGCAGAAATTGCCAAGGCTTATTTATACGAGGCGAAAATCATGTTTCAGGAAGGAAACGTAGAGCCGGCCATGGAGGCACTGAATCAGGCGGCGCAGAAGAGCCAATCGGCAGCCAGTGCGGAGGCACGGTACCGGATAGGACAAATGCAGTATGACAGCAAAAAATATGACGAAGCTCTAAAATCTGCCTTTGATGTAATCAACAACATGGGGTCGAATGACTATTGGGTAGCGAAGAGTTTTGTTCTGCTTGCTGATGCCTATTCCGGCAAAGGCGATACCTTTCAAGCGAAGAGTACACTGGAGAGCATCATCGAAAATTATGAAGGAGATGACGATGTCATTCCTTCAGCAAAGGAACGTTTACAGAAGTTGAAATAGTAGTGGGATATATCGTTTTTTAATAAGTTAATTGGAATAGTTATCTTTTGCGTTAGTAACTTTAGTCGTCATTATGATAATTTATTAGCCACAGTAAGTATTGTTTTAAATAACTAAATCATTTAGGACCTTTTTGGAAGATACGATTATTCGGCGAGAATACGGTGAAGTTCTAAATTGAGGTAGTATGCACTTCCTGATACTATACGTTTTTCTAGGATACCCATATCAGTAAGTCTATCTAAATATTTTCTGACTGTATTTTCGGCATAATCATTTTGCAAATGTTTAACCCGAGTAAAAGGTTGGCTAAATAGTGCGTTTACTAAGATTTCTGGTCGGCTGAAATCTGTTTCGGTCTGTATATGCTGTAAAATGGCATCTTTTGCGCCGACAATATCATTGATTTTATTATAAGTCATGTTAGCTGTTGCCTCAATAGCTTTGAGCATATAGATTAACCATTTTTCCCAATTACCGCGCTGTGTGACACCCGACAGTCCTCCGTAATATTCCTCTTTACTTTCCAAGATATAGCGGCTTAAATATAGTATCGGATAGTCAAGTAATCCTTTTTTGGTCAGATAATGTATATTAAATATACGGCCGGTTCGGCCATTGCCATCTCGGAAAGGATGTATTGCTTCAAATTGGAAATGGCTTATGGCCATTTTTAATAATGGGTCTATAGAATAGCTATTATCATCGTTCAAAAAGTTTATTAGGTTGACCATTTTGGCTTGTACAATGCCAGCGCCTCGAGGAGGTGTATAAAACGCTTTACCTGCGTTTGGCCCACTTCCACCTTCTTTTATATAAATCTGTGCGACAGGTGGTCTGACTCCGTCATTATATCCAGTGACCACCTGGTACATTTTTTCGAAATAATCTATATCAAATTGCTGGTCTTCATTTAAATAGTTGAAACCTTCCCAAAGTGCTTCTCTGTAATTGAGGACTTCTTTTGCTGGGCCGGTGAGTTGCTTATTTTGATTGTGACTATAGGCTCTATAAAGTTCATCATCTGTCGTGAAAATATTTTCAATAGCACTGGATGCTTTGGCCTCCTGCAAGCTAATGGAGTTTATAAGTAAGCCTTGATTGGGTATGACGATACTGCGCCCTTGTAGGCGACCTAATGCGGCCTTAGCTTTTCCCAACTGTTCGTATATCGGAATTGTCTGGT
Organism: Albibacterium profundi; assembly: GCF_042159835.1. Lineage (NCBI taxonomy): Bacteria > Pseudomonadati > Bacteroidota > Sphingobacteriia > Sphingobacteriales > Sphingobacteriaceae > Albibacterium > Albibacterium profundi. The sequence continues at coordinate 182,321 of NZ_JBBVGT010000003.1, forward strand.
ATATTTCGGGGGAAATGGGAAGTTCTGGAAGTTCATTCCATGGAGCATTGCGATCAGGGTTTATTTTGTAAGCCATGCACAAACGTAATAAAAATATGGATGACATTAAAATTTATATATATTTAAGGTGAGTTGTGTTTTGTACATCAAGCATGGTAGAATATACAGGATTTAACTTAAAAAGAACAATATTTTAAGGTATTTGTTAGTTTGAACCTTAAATTTAAGGTGTATCATTTTATAGGCATTAAAAGGTGATTTTTTTCATTTCATGGTTACACTCCGGTATTATTATTTTATTTACTTGCGTAACACTTAACGCCCAAGAGCTAGCAGTAACAGAAAAAGCGACTAATAAGAACGAGGCAGCTCTTCATTCTGCTTTAGTAGATTTGGAAGATTTTGAAAAACGACAGATTATTGATGCTATCTTAAACAAATCCAAAGTAGAAGATGACGAGGTTGCTATGGTAAATAGTTTAATCAATAAAAAGGAAGCCAACCCAATTAACTTGTCCAATGCTTATCAGGGAGATGATTCTATCAAAATACCCAATCATTATGATCCTGAAAAAGATATTAGTATCAGGCTGCCCAATGCTAATTTAGAAGGCATAAATGAAAAGAGAACCATTCTTAAATTAAATCCATAGTTTCTTGTTGAGAAGGATATCAGGATTAAGGGATCGTTGGTTGCTACTAACCAGCTATTATTTTTTTTCGTTTATTTCTTTTCGTTGTTTTCGGCTATCCTGAACTTTACAATGCGTTCAATCAATTGGTAGGGAACTGGCTGATCAAGTGGAAACTGCACCGAGCCTTTCCCTTGCTTGTACTTTGAAAGCTCGTCTTGAAATTCGCTATGTCCCGAAGGCGTTGCAGTTTTCCACTACAACTCCGAAAACGAAAGCATGTTTAAGAATAATAACAAAGATTGGTGCCATTAAGACCGGCATCACAAGTGAAATTGCATTTCACTATAAAGCATAATTATGTATCTTAGTCCTGATTATTATTAACCTAACTATGGAATTGCAATTACTTCAACAGCATCTATCCGAATATGCTGTTTTGCTTAGACGATACGCGGATTACGAAAACCAGATAGAGAGTGAGCGATCCAATGCTTTGCTGTGGTTTAAGTAAGAGTTAGCTTTGAATTATAGAGAGCGTTCAAATGTGTCAAAACTTCATCTCCCATCTTAGAAGATATATTTCCTTGAGTGAGGATGAGGTAGAGCTACTTTTGCATAATGTAAGGCAGTTGAAGGTCGAAAAGAAAGATTTTTTGCTCAAAGAAGGACAGACCTGTAAGGCTAATTACTTTGTGGAAGAAGGTTTACTCAGAATGTTTTTCATCAATGACAAGGGAGTTGAACAGACCACTCAGTTTGCACTGGAAAACTGGTGGATAGCTGATTATATGAGCTTAACAAAGCAACATAGTTCTCCCTTTTTTATTCAGGCTATAGAGACTTCTACTATTGTTTGTATTGAACATCATAAACAAGAACAATTGTTTGAGCAATTACCACAATTGGAACGTTATTTTCGACTCATGATGCAGCGCGCTTATGCTGCAACGCAAATGCGTGTCAGGTTTTTCCAAATTTATTCGAAAGAGGAAAATTATCGTCATTTTGTGAGTTCATATCCTGACTTCGTTCAACGTATTCCCCAATATATGCTGGCTTCTTATCTGCGGATTACGCCGGAGTACCTGAGCGAACTGCGGAGAAAACAATCCTGAATTAATTTCTTAAACCAGTTTAAGTTTTTTTAAGTGTCTTGGATTTACCTTTGATTTATTAAGTAAATTATAAATGAAAAACGAAATGGAAAAAAGAATTAATATTCCCGAACTTGAACCAGCCGCCTATAAAGCCTTAGCAGGTCTGGAGAGCTACATGGCGACTGTTGACATAAATGGTATAATGAAAGAATTGATCAAGATTAGGGCTTCTCAGATTAATGGCTGTGCGTATTGCATCAACATGCATACATTGGATGCTCGTAAATTGGGCGAAACTGAGAAAAGGATTTATCTTTTGAATGCCTGGAGAGAGGTTGAAGGACTTTATTCGGAAGAGGAGAGGGCTGTTTTGGCTTTAACAGAGGAAATGACCTTGATAGCCAACGGTGGGGTGTCAGACGAGACTTATCAAAAAGCAAAATCACTTTTTAGCGATAACCAACTCGCCCAGATTATGGTGGCTATTATCACGATTAATGGCTGGAACAGGATGTGTATCGCTACGCTTGTGCAGCCTGACTGATCGCCTGTGGAAATAGAGAGATAAGGGGCTAACCCTCCGACGAATGAGAAAGGATATTCACTAGTTTACCGAAGGGATCACGCACATAGAAGCGTCGTACTCCCCAAGGTTCATTAACCGGACCGTATTCAATTGGAAATCCGGCTTCTTTCATTTGAGTGTAAGCCGCATCAACGTCATCCACCTCGATGGACAAATCAGGAGTGGAGGTACCTGAACCACCTTCATTGGCAAAGCTAATTTGTACGGTCATTTTAGTTTCCGTACCGTATGTCTTGATCCAGTCATGATCCATCAACACATTGAGTCCAAGTACGTCACCGTAAAATCTTTCGACTGCCTTAAGTTCGTCTGTGTGAATGTTCGCTACAATGCGTTTAATTTTCATTTTTCTTTACCTGTGTGTTGTTTCAATATAATGATTTATAGATCAAATGAGGGAGAGATATTACATAGTTATAAAAAAATGACCCATCTGCAGTTCTTATGGTATGCAAGATGGGTACTGTTAGTACTAAGATACGTAATCATTATGAGTTTCCCCATCGTCCCCTATTTTTCGATGTTTAAGGCGAGGACAGTCCATACGGAGATCACAATTGGAGCCGTAAATTAGATTCAGTGCCACATTGACGTGTATTGATTTGCTAATAGTAGCTGTTTTCGATGAAACAAATGCTTTCTCGAAACAATTTTCAGCCGTATTTACCAGTCATTTTACAGCCAGTTATAAAATAAATAGATTGAAAACTGGTCATAAGATTGCATTTTAGTTTTCTTCACCTAGTTAGGGCGAAGACGCAGGTATATTGTTATGCTTCAAAAAAACAGCCATCTCTTTCTCAAGAAATGGCTATCACCAAATAATAGCAGGTCTGTCTAACCTTTATTCTTTCTTTTCTAGTTCGTCGCGGGTCTTTTTTACCAAAGATACTGTGGCACCCGTTAACGATGCAATCATGGCGTCATCAAAATCTGTCTGTTTTAAAAGGTTGTTGATAATCTCCCGTCTTTCTTGCTCGGCACCCTTTTGCAATCCTTCTTGCCGTCCTTTCAGCAATCCCTCTTGCCGTTCCTGTTTTTTGATTACCCTCCTGCGGACTGGATGATTTGTTCATCAAAGATACTGTTAATTTTTTCATCGTTAATATACAAAAAGTTTTTGAGAAAAGCCAGAAAACTGATGATGCGGTCCTTGTCATAATCATGCCTCAGCAGCGCCTTGGCTATCGTCAACCTGTCCTCGCCCAATTCCCGATCTGGTATTTTGCCTTCAAGCAATGCCTTCTGGCAGGCGAGGACAATCAATCCAAAGATATTGTCCTTTGCCAAGAGTTCTTCCTCACCGTGATCGAAGATGTGGTATGCCTCGTAATTGAATTGGATCTGAGTCTTGATCGCCCGATTGCTATATTCGGATGGGCGTCTTTGGTTCCGGTCGCCAGTAAAAACAGCAATGGTCTCCACCGGGACTCTGTAACGATCGAGCAAACGGTAGTAATACTGAAAAATTCTGAAGGCAAAATCCTCCTGGCTGCCTCCCTCGATCTCGGTATGGATGAGGATCCATTTCTCCGAGCCGTCCTTCAGGTAAACCTTTGCCAACAGGTCGGCTATCCGCTTCCCCTTTTTCTTCTCACGGTTTGGGATTATCTCCAGCAGTTCCTTGTCCATAAACTGGAAGCCTCTTTCAAGGTCAAAAATCGTATCCGCATCTGGATAGAGGAACCGCAGGAAATCTTGAAAGTTCTCCTCGAATGCGCCCTTCAGCAGTTCATCGTTCTGCCGACGGGGCTTTGGTGTTCGGTGATTGGTCATGTGCTAAAGATACGAAATCTTCAGTTTAAATACTAATAAATTTAGCAATTGTAGTCGACTTGTTTTTGCTTTAATTCTACGTCAGCTGCTTTCTCGTTTTGCACCCTCATTATCAGGCGATAATGTGTCCATGTTAATTCCCTACGCAGTGCGTAGGGTCTTTGATTGGCCGGAAAAGTAAGATAGAATTTTCTGAAGTTTTCGAGATTAGCAACCGAAAAGCCTTTACCCAGTTCTTCACCTAATACTTGAGAAAGCTCTTTTATAATCCCTTCTCCATAAGCAGCTCTGACTTCTCCTTGTTGCTCTTCTTTGAAAGATTATAAAAAAAAGTTAGGTAACGATCAATCGAAATACTCCCATTTTCCAGTTTCTAGACACCGCTTAAGATGTTTGTATTTAACCGGTCGAAAATTTTTAGGTCTGAACCTTTTGAGAATGAACATTAACCCCTCAGGAGAAACATGCTCCCGATAATTGAATTCTTCTACGATAATTGAATTCTTCTACGTAGATATCAAAGTGTTCAAAAAAATCTTCAATAAATTCGCTCGCATCATCACCAGAGATCTTCATGAAATATTCCATTACGGTGTCGTCTTCGAGCTTTGAAAGCTTCTTCACATCGTATTTGTCTTTTAAAAAAGCATTCAGTTCTTCAATCGTTCGTTCTTTTTTTTCTTCATTACCTTTGAAGGCTGATCTGAGGTTCTATATTAATCTTTAGGGAACACCTTATATATGTCATTTCTCTTTACAAATCGAGCCAATTCAATGACGCCATCATCTTTATAAAACCCTAATCGATAATCGGCAACTCTCCATTGATAAGCAGAAGAAAACCCTTTTAATTTTTTAACATTGGAAAGCTCCTCCAAACTTTCAGAATCTTCAAGCTCAACGATAAATTCCTTGATTTTGGTTTTCAATTTTTTATCATTGAGTTTTTTAATATCGACTAAAAAGCTTCGTAAAAAAACAATTTCCATCAGTTCAAATTGTCCATTACTTCCTCACGGCTTACCACTTGGGTTCTGTCAGACTGTTGCATAAGCAACAGCAAGCCCAAATCTTCCTTTTCTTCGTCGGACAATGCTTTTAAGCGTTCTTTTTCTTTATATTCTACATAAAAAGAAACAGCTTTTTCCATAATAGCTTTAACGCTCGTTTCTTCAAATGCAGACAGCAATTTTAGTTTAGTCAGAACCTTTTCGTCGATGTCGATGTTTTTTCTCATTTTCATATAATTCTCTTGATTAAAATATACACAATATATCTTATATACACGATATACTCTCCATCGTTTCAGTTAGTTGTTTAAACGTCATATGACAGTCTCATTACACTTTTTTATCCCATTAATGCGATATTTGTAGTATCATAATTTAGGTTTATAATTGGTTAGTAAAGATCCCCATTCTCCCCGTTTGGGGATCTTTCATTTCAGACTGTCTGCATGGGTAGATCTATCGCTAGCAATTCTTTGAATATGATAGTTACGATGTGGCACACTCGGTAATGAATGCTTCGTTGATACAAATATTGTTTTGAATAATATAAATCATTATATTTGAGTTGATTATAACGACCTTCTTATGAAACAGACTATACTCTCCGGTGTTATCATTTTATTTACTTGCGTAACACTTAACGCCCAAGAATTAGCAGTAAAAGGAAAAGTGATTAATAAAAAAGGGACGGCTCTTCATTCCGATTTAGTAGATTTGGAAGGTTACGAAAAACGACAGATTATTGATGCTATTTTAAACCAATCCAAAGTAAAAGATGACGAGGTTGTTATAGTAGATAGTGCAATCAATAAAAAAGAAGCTAACCCAATTAATTTGCCCAATGCTTATTACGGAGATAATTCTATCAAAATACCCAATCATTATGACCCTGAAAAAGATATTAGTATCAGACTTCCGAATGCTAATTTAAAAGGTATAGATAAAAAGAAAACTATTATTAAATTAACTCCATAGTTCAATATACATCCTGGTGAAATATTAAATGAGGAGTTCCTTGTGCCAATGAAGATTACTGCCTATCGTTTGGCCAAGAAAACTGGAATTCCCCAAATCCGTATATCGCAAATCATAAATGCCCAACGTCGAATTACGGCAGATACAGCAATTCGTCTGAGCCGTTTCTTTGGAAATTCGGTCAAATTTTGGCTCGGAATTCAGGATGATTATGATATTCGTACGAGTACCCGCCAAACGTAGAAACCCGCCGACAAGGCACTGAATCAGGCGGTGCAGAAGAGCCAGTTGCCAACCAGTGAATATATAATTACAAATAGTAAAGCTAACGTGTTTTGGGATTAATTCCTTACCTTTAAGGTGATGTTCAAATAAATACCCTGTAAAGGGACTTTATTTAAATTAGCCAATAAATAAAACTAAAAAGCAATTATGAAAAAACATGCGATGTTAATCCTAGCTGTTAGCTTGGGCAAATAACCTTAAAAGTTATTCATGCGTCAACATCTTTTTATAATATGTTTAGCAATAATCCTGTTAGAAGTGATCTCTATTCTTTCCAGCATATTTATGTTAGTTAGAGATTCAATCGTTAGCCCTGAAGTTCGTGCCGAGAAAACAACGTTATACCGGAAACTATTCACGGACAGTGTACAGGACAGTTTACGTTCAGATAACACTTTCTTCTACGATTATCGCGAACCTTTTTCCATTTTCACTTACAAAGAAGATGGAAATAGATTCAAGATCATTATATGGAAGTATGCAACGAAGGCTCTTGACGATCCTCTATCTGTGATTTTAACAGAAACACAGTATTCGCTGGATTTGGGAAGTCAGGTTTATCAAGGCGTTAAGGCTGGCTATTACGATATTATGATAACAAAGGATTCGGTGCCAACTATTAGGAACATGTACTTGAATCTGGAAGGGGACGATGTCGTAAAAATCGAAGATGATAAGATGCTTATATATCGATTAATCCCAGAGGAAATAACTGTCAGCAATAAAAAAGAGGGGAATGAAATCTGGAAGATCGAAAATGTGCTCCACGATAAGTATAAGGATCGCGCGGAAGTAGCTTTCTTTTCGGATGGGACGCAGTGCTATCTAGGTTTTCTATTTCCATTAATCAGAAATTCACCTAATAAGGTTTCATTGGCGAACTTGTTAAAATAGAAAATAATTGTCAGTGCACTCCCGCACAGCTCTGAGAGCCTAAAATTGGATGGTTGAACAGGAAATTGTTAGGTATGCATGTACAATCAAAACGAAAGTGATTATGTTATTGATATTTGTATTTATAATTAGAAGTAGTAAAGTCAATATATTTTTGGATTAAATTCTTACCTTTAAGGTGATGTTCAAATAAATACCCTGTAATGGGATCTTTATTTAAACTAGCCGATCCAAGCTGTTAGCTTGGGCAAATAACCTAAATAAAAGTATTCATGCGAAAAAACCTTTTTGTAATATCTGCAGCTGTCTTTCTCTTATGTATAGTTGCTCTTCTTTCTGGTGTATTTAAAGCGGGTAAAAACCTGATAGATAATCCGGATGTTCGGTCAGAAAAGACGACATTATATCGAGACCTGTTTAAGGAAGATATTCAGGATAGTCTACGGTCAGATAATACGTCTTTCAATGAATATCAGGAACCTTATTCAGTTTTTACTTATAAAGATGCAGGCAACAAATTTAGGATCATTGTATGGAAGTACGCAACGAAGGCTCTCGATGACCCTTTGCCTGTAACCTTAACGGAGACGCAAAACTCACGGGCAATAGGTCAGATTTACAAAGGCGTTAAGGCTGGCTATTACGATATTATGATAACAAAGGATTCAGTGCCAACTATTAAGAATATGTACCTGAATCTGAAAGGGGATGATATTGTAAAGATCGAATACGACGGGAAGCTTATATATCGACTAATCCCAGAAAAAATATCCGTCAGCAATAAAAAAGGAGGGAATGAAATCTGGAAGGTCGAGAATGTGCTCCACGATAAGTATAAGGATCGCGCAGAGGTAGCTTTCTTTTCGGATGGGACGCAGTGCTATCTAGGTTTCCTCATTCCTCTGAGAAAGAATACAGCTAATGAGGTTTCATTGGCGAACTTGTTAAACTAGAAATTGCAATGAAAATATTTGGAACTATTCTTCTATTAACGTTCTACCTAACTTCCCTCGCACAAGAAGAAATAGTTACTCAAACTTTAAGAATCGATATACCGAATGCCCGTGGCGCGACAGTGTCAGAAGTGTTTGAGGAGGTAAACTATATTCCGCTGGAAAGCAACAAAGTCAGCCTGTTCAATAAAATTGACCAGCTGCTTGTCACTGATCAATACTACGTCATTCTGGATAGGGTTGGTAATGCAATCCTTATTTTTGAAAAGGACGGAACCTTTCATGCAAAGATCGACCGCATCCCCAAACGGAAGAAGCCGTCCTATCCCAGTACTATGTTTCAGGTCATTTCAGTCGACCAAGTCCGCAAGGAGATCATCACATACAGCAGTTTTGGTGAATATGCTGGGTTTCTTTATGTTTTCGATGTGGACGGCAATTTTCTGAGAGAACAGAAGGTAGAGGCGAACATAAGTGAATTTATAAGCATCGGATCCGGAAGGTTGATTGCGTACGATTCGCCGCCCGATGAAGCAGGGGATAAAGACACAACGTACGCCTTGACATATATTGAACCCGATGGTGCGCTCGGCAAAAAATATTTCCCGCACAATTTCTATCTGCCTTCGGATGATAGGTGGTCGGATGATAATAACCTGTATCCTTTTGGTGATGGCACAAAGGTGCTGTCCAAAGAATTCTATCAATATGAGGTTATAGAACTTGATTCCGGAGGTATTGTAGCCAAATATAATTTCGTATTGCCCATGTCATATTCGTTGCCTAAAGACTTTTTGACGAACACAGAATATGACAACCGTCGCGAGGAATTTATAAAAAGTAACCCGTCCGTCGTTTACAGTCTCAGTCACCTTTACCGGATAGACGACTACCTTCTGTTCCATACTGCCAATTTTGATCATGTTGATAAAAAGCGAGACCTGATTTATCACTTAAAGACGGGGACTCTCTTATCATACAGGCATATCCAACCTGATTCATCCAATAGTTATCTGCCTGTTTATAATATCGTGGCGAAGGTGCAAGCCGCTGATCAAGAGCATTTCTATACGTCGATCTCTTCGTCTTACATGTTCATGGAATATAGGGAAAATAAAAGACGGAACCCTGTTTACAATGACGTGCTTACCCAATATTTCACTGCTGGATCTAGAAATGATAATCCGGTGATTATTCAGATGAAATTAAAAGAGGGTTTATAAAAAGTGTTAGTAAGAACGGTCGCATTGTTTGTTATTTCGCTGCTTGCGATGAACGCTTACGGGCAAAGCCGTGATCCGTTTGTACACGACGGTGCGGTGAAGGGTGTACTGATGGATTCTGTTCACAACCATGTGCTGCAGTCGGCCACCGTCGCGGTATATATGGCAGCAGATACCAGCCTTATTGGATATAGTTTGACCAACAACTTTGGTGAGTTTGAATATAATGGCTTGCCGACAGGTGTTCCGTTGACGCTAGTCGCCACCCATGTAGGCTACAAAAGTCTTGAACATGGCTTCGATATACCGTCGTCAACGAAGTCAAAAGATTTGGCCAAGCTGTATCTGGAAATGGCCTCCAATGAGCTTGAGGAAGTAGCTGTTACCATACCACCTATCCAGATGAATGGAGATACCCTTGAGTTTAATGCGGATGCTTTTAAGCTGGACCCCAATGCGGTCGTAGAGGATCTTCTGCACCAATTACCGGGGGTAACCGTTTGGGGTGACGGAGAAATAACTGTCAATGGCAGAAAAGTCCATACTTTGCTAGTCGACGGTAAACCTTTCTTCGGTTCAGACCCTAAAATAGCCACACAGAATATTCCAAAGAACGCAATCGAGAAAGTACAGGTATATAATTCAGCGAGTACGAGCAATCCGGTTGACTCCATTATGGAGGTGAACTTAAAGCTAAAGAAAAATAAAAAATACGGCTATTTTGGGAAAGTAGGAGGTGGAGTTGGCACGGAAAACAAGTACGAAGGGGACGGATCGATCAGTATGTTTTCACCCCGAACGCAGATCAGTGTCGTGGGTTCGACGAACAACAACAATAAAACCGTTCGTGATGTGGAGATGTTGCTGCGAAATGCATCCTTTAAAGGGGTAGGAGCAAATATAGAACTCCATCCCGATTTTTTCCAGAATGGCATAACGGAGCAGCATACGGCGGGTCTTTCTTTACAGCACGATTTCATGGAATCGCCTTCGGATTTGAGAAAGGAAGGTCTAGTGGTTGATTATTTTTATCAGGACGAAGATCTGACGAAGGAGACCGACAGTCGGACGACGGTTGCTTTGGATGGTAATGAGAACTTGGATCGCTTTCGTAATGTTGACGAAACACGATTCGATCGGAGTCATCGTCTGAACTCCAGATATGACAATGAGAATGAAAGGCGCGCGTTTTATGTCGCCCCCCATATTACACATAGAGAGACGGGCAGCCATAGCCTTGAAACCAGTAATGCTTTGGTCAATTCAGTCGAAAGCAGCAGCCTGTTGTCTGAGACGGAGAGCTATAACTCCAGTAACCTGCTTTTAGAAGCTGGTTACGACCTGAAAAAAGTTTCAGGACGTGCCAGGTCGCTTGGGGTTAAAATTGACTATCGCTTTTCTGCAAAAGAGTCTTTAAGGGATCGGGAGCTCGATAACGAATTTCGTTCATCGGACAGTGCGACCGTTCAGAACGAGACGAGGCTCTATGACCTGGAACTCAATAGCCGCCGGCATGAAATTTCACTCTCTTTGACTAATTTGAAAAATATATTTTTCGGAACGAACAACCTTCCCAATATATCGCTCGCGTTTAATAATAAATTGTATATGAATACCGACCGGGAAGATCGCCAGGTGAAAGACTTTGTCTCCGGAGGGTTCATTTTGAATGAAAGTCTTAGCAACCAAAGCGATTTAAATCGGATACATGCGATACCTGAATTTAGTATCCAAAGAGTCTTTTCTAAATCTTTATATAATCGTTATCAGAAAGCTTTTACAGTAAGTATCGTCCCGAAAGCCCATCTGTTCTCGCAGAAAAATCGATCTGACAAAGCATTTCAGAACTTTAGCACTTCCTATGTATATTTTACGCCCGAGGTTAGTGTCAATTACCGAAATCAGCAATTCAATCATTATCTGAAGAACTTTTCGTTGAGCTATGATTCTGATATCGACTTCCCGACGGTAGACCAGCTAGTACCTTTGGTTGACAATATCAATATTTGGTATGTCAGGAGAGGCAATCCTGATCTTCGCCCTGCTATAAAAAGGACGATTTCCTTTAATCACTACCATTTTAGCCACTTGGCAAATAATATCTTTAATTACAATATCGCGGTAAATGGAGGCTACGTCCGTGACAATATGGTAGACAGCAGTGTCTACGATGAGTTTGGTAGGGTGGACCATTATACCGTGAACCAAGACGGCGGCTATTTTATTAGAGCATCAGGAGAGTTTAATAAAGCCGTTTCTATCCGTAACCATACCTTTCAATTACAATATAACTTTCTAGCCGGCATCACAAAAGAGCCGCGTTATGTCAACAGCGATTTGAAGGATATGAGTAACTTTTACACGAGCCAAAATGCTATCTTAGGTTATAAGTTTAGTAATAGGCTGTCAGCTACTGTCAACCAGAAGTTCGATTTGTTTAAGTCGGGCGAGGTCGGCAATGAAAACAACCAGAACTTTAGAAACCTTCAATCGTCAACGGGACTAAGTGCTAGTTGGAATGCTACCAAACGTTTGACGGTTAACAGTAATTTTATTTCGAGGAATACCTCGTCCACGTATGACCGCTACACGAATTTTATTTGGAATGCGAGTGTTATTCAACGGCTACTCAAAGAGAATAACTTAGAAATCAAATTCTCTGCCCTAGATCTGCTAAGACAAAATCAAGGCATTATTCAGTCGGGGGCTGGTAATTATGTAACCACGGGTACAGTGAATGTTCTTCCTCAATATTTCTTGTTTTCAGTCGCTTATTATCCGAGAAAGTTCGGAAGAAATTAAATGATGAATAAAATGACACCAAACTTAGCCATTATAGTACCATGTTTTAATGAGGAAGAAATTATTAAAGATACAATTTCAGCTTTGAACGCAGCTTTTAAAGCTCTGGTTGTCGAAAAAGTAATCAGTGAAAATAGTTTTATTTTGTTTATTGATGACGGTAGTAGTGATAACACGTTGAGGCTACTAAAACAAAATAGAACTGGGAATATCAAAATTGTTAAACTATTAGAAGAGAACTTTTAAGTTAATTATGTTTTAATGATCCTTTGTTTCAACCAGGTTGATCGGAGAGACCTAGGAACAGAGGCTTTGAAGGCTTTTTCACTATAAAATTTGCGATTTGTGTTTTTATAAATAATATTAATTATATTTGAACGAATAATTAAGATTGGAATTATGCAAAACATAAACGAAAAACAAGTAATCGAATTTTTAAGGGAGCGTCAGCAGCTCTTAAAAGAAGAACTTAAAAAGGTTGAAAACACGATTAGCGTAATTGAAAGCTCAAATATTGTCTTGTCAGGGACGACGACAGCGAAAAAGATTACACGCGATGTTCAACCTTCTACCAGAAAGTTAGAAGCCGTTCAGGAATTTAAACCGCATGGCAGGTTTGATGAGCGGATCAGCTATGCACTGACCAAATTAAAATCGGCCTACAAGGAGGATATATTGGAAGTCCTTTTGGAGGAGCAACCGGATCAGGATGTCGTGAAATTGCAGAATGCACTTGGTGTAAGGCTGTCGTATTTATTGAAAAATAACCTGATTGATGCTGAGAAGCATGGACGGAAATTTTACTATACGATGAAGTAGCTTCGAAAAGCTATTACTGCGCGCATTTTGATTGGATATTCGTTACGAAAAGTCGTGTATTTTTCGTAAATTTGTGAATTGTAAAATCAATTAAATGAGCGAAGAAAATAAGAATAACTACTCAGCCGATAATATCCAGGTACTAGAGGGTTTGGAGGCTGTTAGAAAGCGCCCTTCCATGTATATTGGAGATACAGGAGTAAAGGGTTTACACCATTTGGTTTACGAAGTTGTTGACAACTCGATTGATGAGGCTCTCGCCGGTCATTGTACAGATATCTTAGTAACCATTCATCCAGACAATTCGATTTCAGTTGAAGATAACGGTAGGGGAATCCCTACTGCGATGCACACGAAGGAAAAGCGTTCTGCCCTTGAGGTGGTTATGACGGTTTTGCATGCTGGTGGTAAATTTGATAAGGATACGTATAAAGTGTCTGGTGGTTTGCACGGTGTGGGTGTGTCTTGTGTGAATGCTTTATCTAGTTTGATGATTGCTGAAGTGCACCGCGAAGGGCAAGTTTTCAAGCAAGAGTACGAGAAGGGCAAGCCTCTGTATCCGGTTACTGTAGTTGATGAAACGGATAGGACGGGTACGATTATCACTTTTCATCCTGACCCTGAAATTTTTACAATAACAACTTCTTATAATTACGACACACTGGCGAATAGGTTACGTGAGTTGGCTTATTTGAACAAAGGAATCCGACTGAAGCTTGTTGATGAACGTGAAGATCAAGAAGATGGATCGTTCAGAAATGAAGAATTCTTTTCCGAAGGTGGTTTAAGTGAATTTGTGAAATATCTGGATGGTACTCGCCATCCGCTTATTCCAGAGCCGATACATGTGGACGGTGTGAAAGCTGGTGTGCCGGTAGAACTTGCACTGCAATACAATGATACTTATACTGAGAATGTTCATTCTTATGTGAATAATATTAACACGATTGAGGGAGGTACGCACGTAGCGGGATTCCGTAGGGGATTGACGCGTACGCTGAAATCATATGCTGAAAAGTCTGGCTTGCTGAAGAATGTGAAGGTGGACATCTCTGGTGATGACTTCAGAGAAGGCTTAACCGCTGTCATCTCAGTGAAGGTTCAGGAGCCACAGTTTGAAGGGCAGACGAAGACCAAGCTTGGTAATAGTGAGGTGATGGGTGCAGTGGATCAGGCTGTTGGTGAGATTTTGGGTATCTATCTAGAGGAGAATCCGAAGGAAGCTAAGACCATAGTGAATAAAGTGGTGTTGGCGGCGACGGCTCGTGCGGCGGCTAGAAAAGCCCGCGACATGGTTCAGCGGAAGAGTGTGATGAGTGGTAGCGGTTTGCCAGGTAAATTGGCAGACTGTGCTAATAATGATCCGGCAAAGTGTGAGATTTACCTTGTTGAGGGTGACTCGGCAGGTGGTACGGCTAAGCAGGGTCGGAACCGTGAGTTTCAGGCCATCCTTCCGTTGAGAGGTAAAATCCTCAACGTGGAAAAGGCGATGGAGCACAAGATTTACGAGAGTGACGAGATTAAGAATATGTTTACCGCGCTTGGGGTGAGCATAGGAACGGAGGAGGATGCTAAGGCACTCAACCTTAGTAAACTCAGATACCACCGTATTATCATCATGACGGATGCGGACGTGGACGGTGCGCATATTGATACGCTGATTTTGACATTCTTCTTCAGATACATGAAGGAGTTGATTGAAAGAGGATATTTGTATTTGGCCTACCCACCTCTATACCTTGTTAAGAAAGGTAAAGAATTTGAATATGCGTGGAGTGATGATCAACGAGCTGCGGCTGTTCAGCGTCTGAAGGGTGCCGGAAAAGAGGAGAGTGTAAGTATTCAACGCTACAAAGGTCTGGGTGAGATGAACGCAGAACAGCTTTGGACTACAACGATGAATCCGGAAACGAGGACTTTGCGTCAGGTGACGATTGAGAATGCAGCTGAATGTGACCGTATCTTCTCGATGTTGATGGGTGATGAGGTGGCTCCACGAAGAGAGTTTATTGAAAAGAATGCAAGGTACGCTAAAATAGATACCTAAATCAGAATGAATTTTATAGAAGAATTACGTTGGCGCGGTATGTTGCAGGACATGATACCGGGTACAGAAGAGCAATTGAATAAAGAATTGACGGCCGGCTATATCGGCTTTGACCCTACAGGTGACTCGCTGCATGTGGGGCACCTTACGCAAATCATGACGCTAATCCACTTTCAGCGTGCGGGACATAAACCGGTGGCGTTGGTGGGTGGTGCTACTGGGATGGTAGGTGACCCGTCTGGGAAATCGGCCGAACGGAATTTGCTGGATGAGGAGACTTTACAACATAATGTGGCTTGCCTGCAAAAGCAGTTGAAAAAATTTCTTGAGTTTGGATCTGAAGGTAACCAGGCTGAAATGGTAAATAATTTCGATTGGTTTAAAGATTTTAGCTTTCTTGATTTTATTCGTGATGTGGGCAAACATATTACGGTAAATTATATGATGGCAAAAGATTCGGTGAAGAAGAGAATTGAAGGGGAAACGGGTATTTCATTTACGGAGTTTTCTTATCAGTTGATTCAAGGTTACGATTTTTTCTATCTGTGGAAGAATAAGAATCTTTTGATGCAGATGGGTGGGTCAGACCAGTGGGGGAATATTGTTACTGGAACGGAGCTGATTAGACGGATGGGCAGTGGCTCGGCTTTTGGGCTGACAACGCAGCTGATCAAGAAAACAGACGGTACGAAGTTTGGAAAAACAGAGGGAGGCGCCGTATGGTTGGATCCGGCAAAAACATCGCCCTTTAAATATTATCAGTTTTGGCTGAATGCGAGTGATGAGGATGCGAAAAACTGGATTAAAATATTTACGCTAAAATCGAAAGAGGAGATTGATTCAATTATCGCTGAACATGATCAAGCTCCGCATTTGCGCGTCGTACAAAAGGCGCTTGCTGAGGATATTACTATCCGAACGCACAGTGAGGAGGCTTACGAGACGGCAATAAAGACATCTGAGCTATTGTTTGGAAATGGTTCTCTTGAGTTTTTAAATAAGTTGGATGATGCTGGCGTACTGGAGGTTTTTGAAGGTGTTCCAGCCTTTACTATTTCAAGAGAGGAGCTGAACCGAGGTATTAATGTGGTTGATTTGCTAGCCGCATCGGCTTCCGTGTTCTCATCAAAAGGGGAAGCGAAAAAAATGGTTCAAGGTGGTGGCGTTTCAGTGAATAAACAGAAAGTGAACGATCCTGTACACGTGATCAACGGCGAATGGTTGATTAACGATAAATATATTATAGCACAGCGCGGAAAGAAAAATTATTTCTTATTGATTGCAGAATAGTGCTTATTGTACTAAAAGGTTGCAACCGCGAATATCACTTTGATCAAAACGGCCGAGAACTTCAAATTGTTCTTGGCCGTTTTTGCGTCCAAGATCTTGTGTTGAAATGAAGGAGCATGAATTGATATTGGCTAGGTCTATGATATTGATGCCACCGGTGCTGCCTGTCGGCTGATAGCTGAAGGGGTCATTTAGATCTCGAATGAAAACCTTCATCCAACGGGGACATTCGAATAAACCACTTCCCTTGGAATAGGCTTGAGAAAGCAATTCGGTCATCCCATATTCGGCGTGGACTTGTGTGACGCCGAAACCCTGGCATAGGTCTTTATGTAACTCTTCACGAATCATTTCTTTTCGCTTTCCTTTCATGCCTCCTGTTTCCATAATGATCAGTTCGGGAAAATTGAGCTGATAGCTTTCGATGAAATCTAGAAGAGCATAGGTGACACCAAACAGGATGGTGCGGGTATGCCGATTTTGTAGGTTTAGAAGTGTATTGTAAAGTTCTTCGTGGTTATATAAGAAATAACCGCTTTCCGACCGACCGCTAGTTTTGATAAGGTCATCTACCATGTAGATTAGCGAAGATCCGGTACGTTCCAGGTAAGAGGGTAAAAGCGCAAGAACGGCTGTATCGGACAAGTCGCCATAAAAGTACTGAAATGCTTGACGAAAGCTTTTTTCATAGATGGATAGGTCGCTCACGTAATGCTTACTGGTCTGCGTGCCTGTGGTCCCGGAACTGGAAAAGATGGTTTCTGCGTTTTTTCCTTCTTTGATAACTTGGTGGCTTTTAAAGAATTCAATAGGAAGGAACGGGATATCTGTCAGTTGAGTTACGTATTTTGATTCGAACTTTAGTGCCGACAAATAGTCTGCATAGATGTTGCAAGTTCTAGCCTGTTCGTGAAATATATCAAGAGCGAGCTCCTTGAACTCAATATCATTACTGATCCGGAAAATTGCTTCGTTGTTTGTCATCAATACACAAAGGTATTAATATTTTCGGCTGCTTAATCTTTTGATTAGGAATCCACTGATACCTGCAAAGCCTGCGACAAGTCCTCCAATAACGGAGGTGAGTAGAGCTAACAACACCCAACTGTAGGCACCGCTTCCTAAGCCGAACATTTGGCTGATGCGTGTAGCGAGGATATGATTGTTTTGAATACTGAGGATTGCGGCAGTTGCAAACCAGAGCACGAATACTGCTAAAAAGGCTATAACGAATGCAGAAAACGCATTTCGTGCTTTCAGCAGGCAGCAAACGAAGGCCACTGGTGCAATAACCCACCAGGGGAATAAAAGCTGCAATAGGCAGGATAGTATTAATATGAGAAGGAATAGGATCATTGCTTTAATTGGTAGGTATGAGCTTGATTTGACTGATGATGTGATCTTGATTGCGACTGCGTTTGTCTAATAGTAGGAGTTCGACGAGCTCGCCTTTTTCCCAAACGCTGATCTGGTTGTCGTAAAAAGGACTACCCGGGTTGCCAGAAGCGCCGCCTGGCAGCACGCCATAGGCCCGCGGCGTGTCGCCAAGTAGGACGATCATACGCCAAGATGGGCCGTTGTCTTCGCTCATGGCATTAACAGTATGCTTGGAGCCGCCGACGTTGAGGATTCGGGATCCTAAACCGGGAATGGCAGCTAGATGGGGGACATGGGTTCCTTTAACTTTACTCCATTCCCAATGATCCATGTCACCGTGTTTTTCGGTCAATTCTTGGACAGCCTCTTTGAAACTACTAATGATGACGTCGCTGCGAGTTCTTTCTTGACTTGGAGTAGAGTACCAAGGCGACTTAGGTTCATGGAGAAGGAGGTGAACGGTTCGGTCGCGACTGGGATAGCGCATCAGGGGCTTAGCTTGACCAAAATATTCTTTCCAAAGGTTATCATATATTCTATTATAAAAGCTTTCAAAAATACTGGCGGCTATGGAAGTGGGTACGTAACGATAGTTCCAGTCTTTAAGACTCACTAGTGCTTTGTTTTCAATATCATTAAAATCCTGAGCCCGCGTTAGAATATGAACGAGTGTGTCCGTAAGACTTTCGGCAAGCATGCTATAGGTGTCATTTTGAAGCGACCGAAATGATTGCAGATTGGCATTTGTCATCCCTTCTAATTGGGAATTAATTCGTCGCGCACGTTCACTAGGAGCAAATTCCCAACCTAGATAGTAAGGATAACTCTGGTCGACCGGCCATTGGTTTGCTGAACTTAAGTAATTCTGGACAGGATTATAGGCGGTTGGGTTTCTCTCATAGGGGATCCGTTGCTTCCATTCATTACTTGGATCAGCTCCATCTAGTAAAAACTTGCCTTGACGCTTTTCTTTCATAGGAAAGAGCCCGTTGGGTGTGATGGCGATATCGCCTGTGCGGTCTGCGTAAACAAAATTCTGTGCCGGGGCAACGAAATGGGAGAGAGCGTGACGGTAATCTTGATAATTGCGAGCCATATTGAGCTCATAGAATGTTCTGATTTCATTGGAAGGGAGGTGAGCAACCCAATTGAGCGCATAACCCTCTGGAATATTGGCCGTCATTGGCAGACTTTCGGGTTTGGTGTTTTTTAAATAGCTTATCGGTCCTTGGTGGGTATAGTAGACTGTATCATAGTAGGCTCGTTCACCACGTATTTTAATTTCTTCGATTCGCTTCTTGGTTTTCCGCCAATGGTCGTTTTGTTTATATTCCTCATAGCTATCGTCTCGGAAGGTCACTTTGTACCAGTCGAGTACATCAGAGCCGACATTGGTGACTCCCCAAGCGATGTTTTTATTGAATCCGACGATGACGTTTGGCGCGCCGGGAATAGAAGCTCCATAGACATTGACGTTCGGACTGTGAAGTTGGATTTGGTACCAAATAGATGGTAAAGTGAGGTCAAGGTGCGGGTCGTTGGCCAAAATAGGAAAGCCGGTAGCGGATTTATTGCCATTGACAGTCCAGTTGTTACTTCCTATATTTTCTGGTTTGATTGCGGTTAGCAAACGCGATGTAAGCCATTTGGAACTTTCATTTTTCGAGTTTATGTTATCTGCTCCATTCTTTACGATTTTGGGAGCACTCGTAATAGAAGCAGCGCTACTGCTATCTGTTTCGAATTTCCAATCGGTAGCTTCAGGAATTATAGGATCTTCGATAAAGGGGTAGTTAGGGAAGAGGTCCTCTACAACTTTCTCACCGTATTCATTTAGAGTATTACTGAGAGCTAACTCGTTGGTTCCGCGTGCCAAAGTTGCCGACATGAGCTTTAATAGCAGAGCGGAGTTGAGTGGTTTCCAGACTTCAGGCTTGTAGTCGAGTATTTTAAACTCAAGAGGGTAGTCGGCTGCATCCAGTTGGTTGATATAGGCATTGATCCCAGCTGTATAGGCCTCTAAAATAGCTTTGGTCTGAGGGTCTTTATTAGCTTCTGTTAGCATGTTCTCCGCTCCATAGGTCATCCCCATTCGCCGCTGGTAGCGATCTAAGTCGAGTGCCTTTTCGCCCACAACTTCAGATAAACGACCGGCAGCATAGCGCGTCTGGAAGTCTAACTGCCATAGGCGGTCTTTGGCGGTAACATATCCCTGAGCGAAATAAAGATCGTGGTCGTTTTGAGCAAATATATGTGGAATACCCTGATCATCAATCAAGATGGTCACTTCACTTTGTAGTGATTCATCCTCTAAGGAGAAGTTGTGCGGATCAACAGGCTCTGCGTTTTGCCAAAACCCGGTAAAGGGGTTTAGAAACTTGCCGAGTGGGGGAGTATCTCCTAATTTCCGATTTAATAGGTAGACGCTGACGAAAGCAAGGGAGCTAAATAGAATTAACTTAAAAAAAGCCAATCGTTTCATTCAATAATTTAGGGCTATAATCTTTTTAAAGATATGTAATATTTCTGATATTAAGTAAAAAACGTCCCTATACAAAAAAAGAAGGACGCGATAAATCGGCCTTCTCTTTAATGATTATTCATTTATAAAATGACTGAAGATTAATCTTGATTTCCGGAATTGCGATTATCGATATCTTGTTGCTCCTTGAGCTTGTCGACTTGATTTTTTTCACCGTAGTTTTCCGTTTTATCGGAAAAGCTAGATAACAAATCTTCGATTGAATCAAAGTTATCGGCCGTCCGTTGATGCATGTCTGATAAGGCATTTTCTAACTTTTTGTCATTTAACTCAAAATTGTCAACTTCGAGTCGGCCGATTTTTTCGATAATAGCCTGTTGGCTGTGTTTCAGATCTTCTAATTGACGGACAATCTTTTCCATCAATTCAAACTTTTTTAACTTGTCCATACACTATGTCATTTTTTTAAACCTTTACTTCAATTTATATAGTTTAAAAACAGCGTGCTTATAAAATTGTTTGTTTAGCCCCGAGCTGCCAAGAGCCGGGCTACGTATTTGCCAACAATATCAAACTCGAGATTGACCTCGGTGTCCACGTTGATTTGATTAAAACTAGTGTGGTCATACGTGTAGGGAATGATGGTGACTGTGAACCTGTCATCCTTGGAATTAAAGACGGTGAGGCTGACACCATTGATGCTTATTGAGCCTTTTTCGACAGTTACATTGCCTAACAATGGATCGTATTGGAAGGTGAATAACCAACTTCCGTTTTCGTCCTTTTTCTCTATACACACGGCCTTTTGGTCTACGTGGCCTTGTACGATATGCCCATCGAGCCGTCCGCCAATAGGCGTGCAGCGCTCTAGGTTGACTTGATCGCCAACTTTTAAATTCCCGAGTGTGCTCTTTTTTAGAGTTTCATGTACGGCGGTAACGATGTGCTGGTCGCCGTCAACCTTGACGACGGTCAGACAAACGCCATTGTGAGAGATACTCTGATCTATTTTCAGTTCTTTAGATAATGTGGAGTTAATAGTAAAATGAAGGTTGGTGCCTTCAGTTGTAATCTCTTTAACCGTTCCAACGGTTTCGATGATGCCTGTAAACATAGTGTCTTTATATTATACGTTTCTTTCGCCAATTGGATTGATTTTTCTGTATTCCTGTGATTGAGCTTGTTTCCATTGGACGATGTTCTTTCTTGAAAATATGATTTGCCATTAGAGCTGCGATTTCTGCGTCTTTCAGTTCGCCTTCCTGTTCTTCAGGATGGTAGTAGGTGGCAACGAAATTGGTATTGTAGCTGCCGTCTTGGAAGCTGGGATGATCAAGCACGAAGTTTCCAAAATGAAGGGTATGTTTGATACCGCTGATTTTGTATTCCTTAATAGCACGTTTCATTCGTTGTATAGCTTCGTTACGATCGTTTCCCCAAACGCTTAGTTTTGCGATCATTGGATCATAATACACTGGCACCTCCATGCCCATTTCGTATGCATTGTCTACTCGGATGCTTGGACCCGACGGGAGACTGTAGCTATGAAGGGTACCGGTGTCTGGTAAAAAGTTGTTTTCCGGATCTTCAGCATAGATTCTCAACTCGATAGCATGTCCGCGGATCTGAAGTTGCTGTTGGGTCAAAGATAGGGTTTTCCCTCGGGCTATTTTTATCTGCTCTTTGACAAGATCAATACCGGTAATTAACTCGGTAATGGGGTGCTCTACTTGTAGCCGTGTGTTCATTTCTAAAAAATAGAAGTCGAGCTGTTGGTCGACGATGAATTCTACGGTTCCCGCACCGGTATACTGACAGGCTCTTACGAGTTCAAGGGCGCATTTTCCCATTCTTTCACGCACACCGGATGGGAGAACGACACATGGAGCCTCCTCAATTACCTTTTGGTGCCGGCGTTGTATAGAGCATTCGCGCTCAAATAAATACACGCTATTGCCGTGTTCATCAGCTAACACCTGAATTTCAACGTGCTTTGGGGACGAGATATAACGTTCTAAAAATACGGATCCGTCTCCAAAAGCGGAATTGGCTTCGGAGATGGCTAGTTTAAGCTCGTCTAAAAAGTCATCTGGTTTGTTTACAATTCGCATTCCTTTGCCACCGCCACCCGCAGCTGCTTTAATAAGGATAGGAAAACCGATGTCGGTTGCCTGTCGCATAGCTTCATCTACATCGGAAATAGCGTGGGTTGTGCCTTTAATGAGCGGTATCTGATGCTTCAATGCGAGCGCCTTGGCCGAAAGCTTGTTACCCATTGTCTCCATAGCTTCCGCTGAAGGGCCAATTAGTTTAATTCCTTCTTGTTCTAACGTACGCGCAAAATGAGGATTCTCAGATAAGAAGCCATAACCGGGGTGAACGGCATCGGCTTGTGTGCGTTTGCAAGCTTCAATGATTTTTTGAATGGACAGATAAGACTCGGATGCAGTCGATTCTCCTAAATAGATGGCTTCATCAGCATACTGAACATGCAGGGCAGACCGATCAGCATCGGAAAAGACGGCGACTGTAGCAATACCCATCTCGTGCGCAGAACGCATTATGCGAATGGCAATTTCACCACGATTGGCAACTAGGATTTTTTTCATAGGAATATGAATATGCCGATATACGGAACGAGTGTTTTTAGATTGAACGCTTTGTTATAAAATTAGGAAAATAATACAAAAGTTGGTGTATATTGTAAAAAGTACACTTTGGGTTTATTTTTTATTAACATTGGAAAAGGTATCTTACAGGCTGTAAATGGCGTTTCCTCGAAGAAGATGCGCCGAAACGGCGAAAAATAAAAAAATTAAAATTTGTAAAAAATCAAGAAAGCTGTATTTTGTGCAAATTTTAATTTTTTTGCTAACTTGAAAAACAGATAATTACTATTCTAATATGATCATTATTGCAGACGGCGGGTCGACAAAAACAAATTGGTGTCTCATAGACAGCTCTGGAAAGAAAATCTATTTTAACACAGAAGGTTATAATCCTTACTTTGTGAGTCAAGAATACATTCAGAGCTCTTTGAAAAAGGGTTTACCTGAAGATTTGGTCTTGGAAGATATTTCCGAAGTTCATTACTATGGTGCGGGCGTACATAATGAAGAAAAAGCGCAGATTATCAAAGATGCGTTCAGTCATTTTTTTACGAAAGCGAAGATTGCCGTAGGGCACGATTTGTTGGCTGCTGCGCGAGCGTTATTAGGAACGGAGGCCGGTTTTGCTGCAATTTTAGGCACTGGAACCAATACTTGCATCTACGACGGTGAAGATGTAGCTATGAATATTGATTCGGCAGCTTACATTTTAGGTGATGAAGGAAGCGGTTGCTATATCGGAAAAAAACTATTGACTGACTATGTGAGAGGTTTGATGCCGGAAAATGTAAGACAGGAGTTTTGGAATACGTATAAGATTACACCGGATGAGGTGATGGATCGGGTATATACGCAACCATTGGCTAACCGTTTCTGTGCTAGCTTTAGTAAGTTTGCGTATGATTGTGCTGTTAATCTTGAATACCTAAGAGGAATCGTTAAGATCTCCTTCGTTGACTTTTTTACGAATCTGGTTTCTAAATATCCGAACTATAAAGATTATAGCTTCAATTGCATAGGTTCTGTAGGGTATAACTTTAGAAATGTATTGGAAGAAACTGCTCAGGAATTCGGAATGACGACAGGCAGAATTATCCGCTCACCTATAGACGATTTGGTGAAATACCACATTGAGAAAGCTAAAGGAGTAACGGAATAAAATATAACATTCCCAAATATAAGACGAGAGAAAGCGAGCGGTCATTTGCACAATGACCGCTCGCTTTTTTATATTAGCTTGCTTGTAATAGGTTGTTTGTATGGAGGTAAGTATCCGTTTATTTTCCGAATGAGAGTTCGTTTCGGAAAACCTTCGCGTATTGACGTTTGTCAAATTTATAGAGTCGGGCTGCCCGATACGATACACCGCGCTGCTTTTCATCCAGCTCTTTTAATATGTTGTAGTTCAGCATCTTCTTCCTGAAATTCCGTTTGTCAAGTGTGTGGCCGGATATCGCTTCGTATACCTTTTGTAATTGTGTTAGTGTGAATTTCTCAGGCAATAACTCGAAGGCAATACTGCTGTTTTTAAGCTTACTACGAATCTTTTCTAAACTTTTAGTTATGATATTGTTGTGGTCAAATGCTAATTCGGGAAGCTCATTGATAGGGCGCCATTCTGCTCGTTTTACATAATCAGAATGTGGTTTTAGCGCTAGGGTATTTTTTAGGCGCAGTAGCGCGTAGTAAGCAACTGTGATAACACGGCCTTGCGGATGTCTTTTTAAATCTCCGAAGGTGTATAGTTGTTCCATGAAGATGTTCCGCAAACCGGTATGCTCATAGAGAATTCGCTCAACAGCGTCGTCTATGGTTTCATCTTTTTCTACAAAGAAACCGGGTAAACCCCACCAGTCTTTGTAAGGATATTCGTTTCGTTCAACGAGTAATACTTTGATTTCACCTTCATCGAAACCGAAAATTACACAATCTGCCGTAAATATAGATTGAAGGTGTGGTAAATGTGCTTGCAAAATAGTCGTATTTATTCCGTTTTTAAAAAAAATATCTAAGTTTGTTATAGCAACTTTTGCTATAACTATCTACAAAAATGTAAAAAAAAATACAATTTTTTATGATAGTGTAGAAAATACACGTTATATTCGTAATATTATAAATTAAAAAGTAAAGAAAACCTATTTTGGCGAGAAAGATAAATAGAATCGGAGTTTTTACGTCTGGTGGCGATGCACCAGGGATGAATGCCTGCATTCGGGCAGTGGTAAGAACAGCGCTATATAATGATTTGAAAGTGACTGGGATTCTTCAGGGTTATCAGGGGATGATTTCCAATCAATTTATTGATATGAATAGCCGGTCAGTCAGCAATATAATTCAGTTAGGAGGCACCATACTTAAAACGGCTCGCTGTGCGGACTTTAGAACACCTGAAGGAAGAAAGTTAGCATATGAGAATATTAAAGCTGAAGGAATTGATGCCTTGGTAGGCATAGGAGGGGATGGTACGTTTACTGGGATTGAGGTTTTCTCTAGAGAGTTCGATATACCGGTAATTGGTATTCCGGGGACAATTGACAACGACTTATATGGATCTGATTTTACCTTAGGTTTTGATACGGCATGTAACACCGTCATTGAGGCAATTGACAAAATTAGAGATACGGCGGCATCACACGATCGTCTGTTTTTTGTAGAAGTGATGGGTAGGGATTCAGGTTGTATAGCGTTAAACTCTGGAATTGCAGGGGGGGCGGAGGCAATATTGATGCCTGAGACAGGAACCGCAATTGATGATCTGATAGGACAACTGGAGAAAGCTGCAGACGGCAAGAAAACGTCGACAATTGTGATTATCGCCGAAGGGGAGATGAATGGTGGTGCCTATAATGTTGCGAAGCGTGTAAAAAGTAAATTTGACTTTTACGATACGAAGGTAACGATATTAGGGCATCTGCAACGTGGCGGTGCGCCGTCTAGCTTTGATAGGGTATTGGCAAGTCGTTTAGGTTTTGCTGCAGTAAATTTGTTGTTGGCTGGTAAGTCGAGACGAGTAGTGGGATTACGCGGTAATAAGATCAGTGATATCAATATTGAAGAGTCTATTAATAACAAAGCGTTTAAACTAGCGGATGATATGATTGAATTATCTAATGTGCTAGCGATATAGAAAGTGTATGATTGCTGTTGTTTTTAGTGGTTCACGACTAGCAGATTGGCGCCTTGCAGAGAAAGGGAAGGTGCTGGCCGGTTTTAAAACCGTTGGAATTAACCCTCATCACAACGATGAAACTAAAATCGAGCAATTATTAAATAAGAATAATACACTGATTAACTATGCGGAAAAAATAAAAAGAATTTACTTCTTCGGTGCGGGGGCGTCTTCGAAAGATAATGCTGAAATTGTTTCCAAAGCGTTTAATTCTTTCTTCCGCTTTGGCAAAGTGTATGTAGCACATGATTTAAAGGCAGCCGCCTTGGCAACTTGTGGTGATCATGCCGGCTTGGTTGGTATCATAGGGAGTGGATCAAATGCTGGTTACTTTAATGGTAGACGGGTGCTACCTAACAATTACGGCTTAGGCTATATATTGGCAGATGAAGGTTCTGCAAACTGGTTGGGAAGAAATTTGTTGCAAGATTATATAACGAAGCTGATGCCAGCTGATTTGATTGCGAGTTTCGATGAAAAATATTCTCTTGATCGTAAATTGATTCTAGAGAAAGTTTATCGACACCCGAACCCTATCTTGTTTTTGAGCTCGTTTTCGGAGTTTATTTTTGAGAATAGGGAGCATGAGTACTTCCAAAATTTAATTAAAAGTGGATTTAACCTCATGTTTACAAAATATTTCCTTCCTTTTAAGCAGAAGCATCCCGATTTGAGCGTGAATTTTACGGGTAGTGTGGCTTATGACTATCAGGAATGGTTGAAGGAAGTGGCTGAAAGCCATGATTTTAAGGTAGGCGCTGTTATTAGAGAGCCTATTCATAATCTATTGAATTATTATTTAAATAAAAACAAGTAAAAATGAAAATTGGAATTAACGGATTTGGAAGAATCGGACGCTTAGCTTTTAGAGCTGCGATAAAAAGAGATGACATTGAAGTTGTTGGTATCAATGATTTGGTATCTCCTGATTATTTAGCATATATGCTAAAGTATGATTCTACACACGGAAGATTCGATGGTACCGTTGAAGAGAAAGACGGAAACCTTATTGTAAATGGAAAAACAGTACGTGTTACTGCAGAAAAAGATCCCGCAAATCTGAAATGGGATGAAATTGGTGCTGAAGTGATTTTGGAATGTACTGGTTTCTTTTTGACTCAGGAATTGGCTCAAAAACATATTGATGCAGGCGCAAAGAAAGTAGTTCTTTCTGCTCCGGCAAAAGATGATACGCCAACATTTGTCGTTGGTGTTAACCACAAAGAATTGAAAGCTGATCAGAAAATTGTTTCTAACGCGTCTTGTACGACAAACTGTTTAGCACCAATGGTAAAGGTATTGAATGATAACTTTGGTATTGTTGAGGGCTTGATGACTACTGTGCATGCGGTTACTGCTACACAAAAAACAGTTGACGGGCCTTCGCAAAAAGATTGGAGAGGTGGAAGAGGAGCTTATCAGAACATCATTCCTTCGTCTACTGGAGCTGCAAAGGCAGTAGGATTAGTAATACCTGAAATTCAAGGTAAATTGACAGGCATGTCTTTCCGTGTACCAGTAGCGGATGTTTCTGTAGTTGACTTGACTGTTCGCTTGGAAAAACCAACAAGCTATGAGCAAATTAAGAAGGCATTTAAGGACGCTTCTGAAGGCGAACTAAAGGGTGTGGTTGGGTACACTGAGGAAGACGTAGTTTCAGAAGACTTTAAAGGAGATCCTCGCACAAGTATTTTTGACGCAAAAGCAGGTATTGCACTGAATGATAACTTTGTAAAAGTAGTTGCTTGGTATGATAATGAGTGGGGATATTCCAATAAATTAATTGATTTGGTTCAAGAAGTTGGTAAACTTTCTTAAGGAAGCAATTTCATAAAACAAAAAAGCGCAGACTTGTCTGCGCTTTTTTGTTTTATGAAATTTTGTCTTACTCATTCAGTTTCAGAAGCAGGGATTTAATTTCTTCCTCACTGCTCTGAAATATAGCGTCACCCATGTTTTCAATATCGGGGTTATGGTAGTCCATCTTTGATTCTAATGTGGATTTTGCCGAGGCATGCCATTCGCTTGCCGGAATCAACTCTTTCAAGAATTTAATATTCGTTGATTTAACTCCGGAGCCTGGCATAATGGTAATGCGATCGTTCGCTTGTTCGATAAGTTGCTTCAACGTCGCCGAGCCTTCGATGACAGTATTCTTTAAGCCAGAAGTGAGGATACGATCGCAACCGGTTTCTATGACGTCTTCTAGTGCTATCTCCGGGTCGTTGCATGCATCAAAAGCACGGTGGAAGGTGACGCCCATTGGTCTGGCTAATTCAACAAGTTCCCGGGTTCGTTTGACATCAATGCTTCCGTCAGGAAGAAGGATGCCAATCACTATGCCACTGAACCCAAGATTCTTGCAGATAAGAATATCTTGCTTGATTATTTCAAATTCAGCGTCGGTGTAAAGAAAATCTCCGCTGCGAGGGCGGATAAGTACATAGGTGTCGATATTTATGTGCTGCTTCGTGAGTTTAAGAGTGCCATAGGAAGGAGTTGTGCCACCCTCACTCAGGTTCTCACAAAGTTCGATGCGGTCTGCACCAGCTTTTTGAGCGATTATTGCGGAGGCGAACGAACTAGCGCATATTTCTAATTTCTTCATGATCGTAGTCGGGCTATCTTAGCGTATTCTGCTTAGTAAATGCTTTTTCCTTTGATGAGCGTGTCTTGTTTTTCTTGATTACATACGGCATAACTAAATCCTTGTTGAAGGGCATAAGATCCATATTCGCCATTTTTATTGAGTGCTAGGAAACCTACCTGAATCTCCTTGGCCTTTTCTGGCTTCTTCTTGATAATACGCTCGACGGCCTCTTTACACGCGTCTTCTGGGCTGTATCCTTGACGCATTAGCTCAACTACCAGAAAGCTTCCAACGGTTCGGATTACTTCCTCGCCTACGCCCGTCGCAGTAGCTCCACCAATTTCGTTGTCGACATATAAACCTGCCCCGATGATAGGGCTATCGCCAACACGACCTCTCATTTTGAAAGCCATACCACTGGTGGTGCAGGCTCCTGATAGATTGCCGTTGGCATCCAATGCCAACATGCCGATTGTATCATGGTTGTACTGATTACCTGGTAGTTTATTTGGTGAAAACCGTTGGTTTTCAATATTGATGATAGGTTTATATTCGCCCTCCTTTAACCATTCTTTCCAAGCTTTTTCTGATTCTGGAGTCAATAGATTTTCTTCCTTGAAACCATTCTCTAAAGCAAATTGGCGGGCGCCGACGCCGACAAGCATTACGTGCGGTGTTTTTTCCATAACCTGTCGTGCGACTGAGATTACGTGGGTTATGTTTTCAACGGCAGCAACTGAACCACAGTTCCCAAATTCATCCATGATGCAAGCGTCTAAGGTGACATAGCCATCGCGGTCGGGGAAGCCTCCTTTCCCGACGGTTTGGTTTTTTAGATCTGCTTCTGGTACCATCACCCCTTGTTCAACTGCATCCAATGCTCGTCCTCCATTTTTTAATACCTCCCAGGCAGCTAAATTAGCAGCTACGCCAAAGTCCCACGTTGATATAACAATGGGTGCATTTTTTTTAGAACGATTTGGGTAGTTAAAAGGTGCCATTGAACTGAGACTTGTAAATGAACCTATTGATAGTGAGCCAACAAGGCCGGATTTTAGAAATGCTCTGCGATTAATCATAGGGTGAAGATACGGAAAACAGTCAATTATTTTGTAGATTGCGGTATGAAATCCATGAGATATAAATTTCTTTTTATCAGTATATTGATTATGATCGGTAATACACTTTTTGCCCAAAATTGGGTGAATGTGAAGGACACGGAAAGCTTTAGCAAATGGCAGGACTTTGTCCTGGAAATCAAGGAGACCTATGCTCCTGATGGACGCGACGTTTATTTGTCAGTATATGACAATGACAGTCAGGAAGGTGAATATATTATAGAGACTTCCTCGACTGATATTTTGACTTATATTCAAGATCAAAAGAAGGCTTCAGGTCTGCCATTTACGGTTAAATTATTGCCGGACGATAATTTGAAAGGACATGTGAAGGGGCTAATTAACCTTTCGGTTGCAAATCTACGTACTCGCCCCAGCCATTCCGCCGAGATGGCTACTCAGACTTTATTAGGTACACCGGTTGATGTATTGAAAAAACTTGGCGGATATTACCTCATTCGTACGCCAGAGGGCTATCTAGCATATGTAGATCATTATGGTGTGGAGTTGAAAACTGAGAACGAGCTAAATGATTGGTCAACGTCAGAGAGAGCAATTTTTATTGCTGACTATGGACATGCTTATAAAGAAGCCGATGTGGAATCGAGTCGCGTATCGGATTTAGTGCTCGGGAATATTTTAATGGTTGTAGAGAAAAATGGCGCTTATTGGCGATTGAAATATCCAGACGGTAGAGAGGGTTTTGTAAAAAGTAGTCAACTAACGGATTATAACGACTGGAAAGCAATGATAAAACCTGAAGCGGATGGTGTTCTTGAGGTTGCGAAGAGAATGGTAGGAGTGCCTTATTTGTGGGGTGGGACTTCGATTAAAGGGGTTGACTGCAGTGGCTTTACTAAGACAAGTTATTTTATGAATGGGTTGATTATTCCTCGTGATGCATCACAGCAGTATCGTCAAGGAGAAGAACTTGATGTGATGACTAACGGCGACCTGGATGTGAAAAAGGCGATCGATAATCTTAAAAAAGGTGATTTAATATTTTTCTCTGCATCTAAAGAAACGAATCCAAGGCAACCGATTACTCATGTTGCCATTTACATGGATAATGGTGAATTTATTCATGCAGCAGGTATTGTACGTATTAATAGCTTTGACCCGGCTGCAGATAATTATGATAGTCAATCGCTTACGATAGTAGGAGCGAGACGCTATTTAGGTAATGAAAATTTCATAGCGAGCCATGCTTTGGAAGACAAACAAGGATATTAAAGATGCCAATACATTTGAACAATAAAGGCCTGTCGTCTTTTTTTGACGATGCTGTTTCTCGTAAAATGGGAAAGTTTACACTTCATTACAAACCCTACTCGTTAAAATTAAATCATGTTTTCACCGTCGCTAGTGGCTCTAGGACATCAACTCCTGTGGTATTGGTGGCTTTGGAGTACGAAGATGTGATCGGTTACGGCGAAGCGTCCATGCCTTTTTATTTAGGAGAAAGTCACGATACGGTATTAGACTTTTTGAATCGGGTCGATTTATCTCCCTTTTCGAATCCGTTTTTAACTGAAGATATCTTGTGCTATGTCGATCGAATAATGCAGAAGAACACGGCTGCAAAAGCATCGTTGGATATAGCTCTCCACGATTTGTTAGGTAAATTAATGCAACAGCCCTGGTATAAGATATGGGGGCTTAACCCGAAGAATACACCTGACACATCATTTACGATTGGCATTGATACACCTGATGTGGTTCGCGAGAAAGTGAAGGAAGCGTCAGCGTATAAAATTCTTAAGGTAAAGTTAGGTTTAGATAGTGATAAGAGCATGATTGAAACCATCCGAGAAGCAACGAACACACCGATTTGTGTTGATGTGAATCAAGGTTGGAAAAATAAAGAAGAGGCTCTAGAGATGGCGCATTGGTTGGCAGAACGAGGCGTGGTTTTTATCGAGCAGCCTATGCCTAAGGAAGCGATAGATGACAATGCGTGGTTGACCGAGAGGAGTCCATTGCCGACTATCGCAGATGAAGCGGTTCAACGTCTTTCTGATGTTTCAAAAATTAATGGTGTATATAATGGCATTAATATCAAATTGATGAAATGTACTGGTCTGAGAGAAGCCCACAGAATGGTGGAATTAGCGAAAGAATATGATTTGAAAGTGATGCTGGGCTGTATGACAGAAACGTCGTGTGCGATTAGCGCCGCAGCACAATTAGCACCAGTAGTTGATTGGGCTGACTTAGATGGGGCGCTCTTAATAGGGAACGACGTCTATGATGGTATGTGGGTTGACCAAGGGAAGATTATGTTATCGGAACGTCCTGGAATTGGAATTGACTTTGCAAAAAATTGATAGTCAGCTATTAAAATGGCTAGATTATTGATGCTTAGTATGGGTAAGTTGTGGTGCCTGTTTTAACCTACATGTAAATTTGAACGAATATGCTTAATAAAAATCAACCTCAAACAAGAAGTTTATTGGTGTCAGAGCCATTCATGTTAGATCCTAATTTCAATCGCTCTGTAGTATTGCTCGCGGAGCATAATGACCAGGGAAGTATGGGGTGGGTGCTTAATCAGCCGTCCAACTTGGTATTAAGTGATGTAATGGACGATATATATGACGCTGACTTCCGTCTTTTTATCGGCGGTCCAGTTGGACAAGATTCTATTCAGTTTGTTCATAAGTGTTATGATAAGTTGAATAGTGGGATCGACTTAGGTGAAGGTGTTTATTGGGGAGGAAATTTCGAAAGTCTGAAGCTATTAATTGAAAACGATCAAATTCAGCAAGACGAAGTTAAATTCTTTTTAGGATATTCGGGTTGGACAGCTGGGCAGCTGGGTCAAGAACTTAGAGAAAATACCTGGATGGTAAGCAATTCCTACCATCCAGATATCATATTTGTTGATGATGAAGAGAATCTATGGAAAGAAGCGGTGGTTAATCTAGGACCGAAATATGCTCACGTGGCACAATTTCCTAAGAACCCCATGTGGAATTGATATTCCTAACTTTTAACTTTCCCTTTTTAATCCGTATTTTTCTATCTTACTGTAGAGATGGCTACGTTGGATTTCAATATCATCTGCAGTTTTTGAAACATTCCACGAATTTTTCTCAAGCTTATACTTTATGAAATTTTTCTCGGTTTGATCTTTGTAGTCTTGAAACGATTCAAAACGGTCATAATCTAATTCTGCTGATACCGGATGTCCATTTTGTGATTCTTCTGCACGATTGTTTCCGTTGTGACCATTCGAACTGCTTATCGCGGCCGGATTCGCATACGTAACAATGTCTTTGTGTGTTATTACCTTGTCGCTTAATATGATCAGCCGTTCAACCATATTTCTCAATTCGCGGATATTACCCGTCCAAGGCATGGTTTTTAGCGCGTTGATTGCAGCCGGTTCAAACTTTTTTTCGGGCATGCCATACTCTGCACATATTTCTGCACAAAATTCTTTGGCGATAATGGGTATATCATCACTACGTTCTATCAAAGGGGGAACATGTATCAATATGACACTTAACCTATGGTATAAATCCATCCGAAATGTATTGTTCTCGATCTCGGCTAATAAATCCTTGTTCGTAGCAGCGATAACACGTACATTTACTTCGATTTCCTTCTCACCACCAACTCGAGTTATTTTATTTTCCTGTAAAGCGCGAAGAACTTTTGCTTGTGCTGATAGGCTCATATCCCCGATTTCGTCGAGAAACAAGGTTCCATTGTCAGCTTGTTCGAATTTCCCGATACGTTGTTTTACGGCCGATGTAAAGGAGCCTTTTTCATGACCAAAGAGTTCACTTTCAATTAGCTCAGACGGTATTGCTGCACAGTTAACTTCAATAAGCGGTGCATTGGCACGGTTAGATTTTTCATGTAACCAGCGGGCTACTAATTCTTTACCGCTACCATTGGCACCTGTTATCAGTACACGGGCATCGGTAGGAGCTACTCTTTCAATGGTTTCCTTAATACGGGTAATCGGCTCTGAGTCACCAAGAATTTCGCGAGTTTTACTAGCCTTACGTTTTAAAACTTTCGTTTCAGTGACTAAGGTGCTTCTCTCTAGCGCATTCCGAACCGTGATCAACAAACGATTTAAATCAGGTGGTTTAGATATGAAGTCAAAAGCACCCTTTTTACTAGCTTCCACGGCAGTTTCGACCGTGCCATGACCAGAAATCATAATAAACGGAAGATCGGGTTTGATTTTGAGTGCATCAGATAGCACTTCCATGCCGTCCATTCGACTCATTTTTATGTCACATAATACTAAATTAATAGTATCCTTCTTAATGATCTCTAAACCATCGATTCCATTGTCTACGTCAATGACAACGTAGTTTTCGTATTCTAATATTTCTCGTAAAGTGCTGCGGATAGCTCTTTCATCATCGATGATTAAAATCTTAGTACTGTTTTTCTTGCTTGGCATTTATGTGAATAATTGTGTCGTTCAAATCTATACAAGAATAAAGATAATAGGTAACTATTACAACTAACATGTAAAAATAAAAAGCAAACCGATAAGCCGGATTCTGTGATGAAGTTAAATTCATTACTGTCATTTATCTAGACTCACCATTGCTGATGAGCTCAAACGACCTACCCGTTTCAAATTTGTCTTAAACAAAGAGAGCGGGCAACTCTCATTTCGAAACCTATTTGGTCTTTCAACTCTCGGGGTTTACCGCGATGCATGTCACCATACAAAGCCGGGAGCTCTTACCTCTCGTTTTCACCCTTATCTTGTTTCCAAGACGGTTTATTTTCTGTGGCACTTTCCATCAATAATAATTGTCTTCCCGTTAGGAAGCGAGATACCCTATGTTGCCCGGACTTTCCTCCATAAAGTTATTATGGCGACAGTATGGCTTGCTTTTTATTATTTACAGATGCAAAGATACGAATTATTAAAATTATCTAATAAATAAGTACTTTTGCGCAAACGTTAATTTCTTTAGTAATATGAGCAAGCGAGCGAAGGTTATTTTTCTGGGTCTGTCAATCTTTGGATCTTTCCTTATTTACTGTGTTTACTACTACAGCAATATGATTAAAAATGCTCCATATCGTTCATACGAGTTGGAATCAATTGTTTTTAAGTATGGAATCGGAGATGACTTAGTAAATGAATTTGATTCTCGGACGGGTATTTATAAATATGTTAATACGCACGATTCCCTAGTGACATCTAAAGTTCATTTGAATAAAGACGACTTCATTTATATCCATCATAAAGCTGCATCATTGGGTTTTTGGAACTTCCCAGATGATATGACACAAACCAATAATCCGAGCGATGCACAGAATTCAGTTCATTATTACGTCGAGTTCAATTATAAAGAAAAGACTAAAACGTTGCTTCTTGATGTAAACTATAACGGTAACCCCAAACTCCACGATGCAGCTAAGACCTTCATAGAAGAGGTTCAGCGTCTAATTAACGACGCACAGGACCGCTAGCGATAACCCCATCAAAATCTTAATCTAAGGTAATGCCGGCAGTTTCGGCCGCTTGTTGGCTGGTCATAACCAGTTTTTTGCTTGAAATTAATTCGTGTAAGGCGTTGATGTCGTTTGCGTATACTCGATCTTCAGTTGCAAATGGCACGATTTTCCTGATTTCGTGATGGCAGGCTTCAAGGATTTTCGAAGAACGCAATGGTCTCCTAAAGTCAATAGATTGGGCCGCATATAATAGTTCAATTGCTAGAATGAATTCTACATTACTAATGATTTGGTTAAACTTGCGTCCTCCGATGGAGCCCATGGATACATGGTCTTCTTGCCCCAGTGACGTGGGGATGCTGTCTGCACTCGCAGGAAAACAGAGGCCTTTGTTTTCTGAAACTAAAGCCGCCGAGCTATATTGAGGAATCATAAAGCCGGAATTTAATCCTGCGTCTTCAATGAGTAATTTTGGTAACCCGTACCGGCCTTCAATGATCAAGTAGCTGCGCCGATCTGAGATATTTCCTAATTCAGCAGCGGCGACCGAAGCATAATCTAGTGGTACCGCTAGTGGCTGTCCATGGAAATTCCCACCGCTGATCGTATCGTGCGAGCCAAGAATAATGGGATTATCAGTTACAGAGTTGATTTCGATTTCTGTGAGTTCGAGGAGATGCATATAAGCAGTTCGGGAAGCACCATGCACCTGAGGCATACATCTAATAGAGTAGGGGTCTTGTACGCGGCTGCAATCTAGATGTGCATTGTTTATATCAGAGCCCTGTAAAATGTTTCTGAGTCGTTGAGCAACTTTTTGATTGCCCTTAAAAGGTCGAATTGCATGCAAACGCGCATCTAAGGGTCTTATTGATCCCATGAGACCATCGAGGGACATTGCTCCAATTATATCGGCTGAATCTAGAATGTTTTTTAATCTGTTCAGTCCGACAACAGCATGTGCCGCGATAAATTGGGTTCCGTTTATCAATGCGAGACCTTCTTTGGGGTGAAGGCGTAAAGCTTCGACATTCAGGTTTTTCAAAAGTTTATCCGTTGGGATCTTGTCTCCTTTATAAAACACTTCTCCTAAGCCAATAAGTGGTAAAAATAGATGTGCCAAAGGGGCGAGGTCTCCTGATGCGCCTACTGAACCTTTTTCGGGCACACACGGACAGATGTCATTATTGATCATCCACAAGATCCGTTCAACCGTCTGTGGTCGGATGCCTGAATAGCCCAAGCATAAAGCGTGCAGCTTGAGAATGAGCATGGTCTTCGATAGCTTAGAAGAAAGCAATTCTCCGACCCCAACAGAATGGCTCATTAAAAGATTATGTTGTAGCTGTGTTGTCTCCGACGGCGAGATTAAAGTATCACAAAGTGGCCCAAAACCCGTATTTATACCATATACAACACTTCTGTCATCTACAATTTCGTCTACATAGCGACAGCTAGCATGAATGTTACTCATAGCTTGTTTGTCGATGCTGCCCTGTAAGCGCCCTTCGGTTAATGCGTCAACGTCTGCGATCGTTAATGTATCAATTCCAAATTTAAAATCGGTGGCCATAAGTCAAGATTTAATCCGTTCAATATTAAAAAAAAATAATGAGTATGCCGAATATGGGGCAATAGCTAAGGTGTTAAATAAAAAACAAGGAAATATTATTTTGACTAGAATTAAATTATTCATAGCTTTGCGCTTCAAAATTTATTAATAAAAATCAAATTATTTAACAATGTACGCAATAGTAGATATAGCAGGAAAGCAATTTAAAGTTGCAAAAGACCAGCAAATCTTTGTACACCGTTTACAAGGAGAAGAGGGCGCTAGTATTGAATTTGACAATGTATTGTTAGCAGAAGATGGTGGCAAATTTAGCGTAGGAACTCCTTCGTTAAAAGGTGCTAAGGTTTCAGCTAAGATTTTGTCACATTTAAAGGGAGATAAGGTAATCGTTTTCAAAAAGAAACGCCGTAAAGGTTATAAAAAGAAAAATGGTCACCGCCAACAATTCACTAAGATAGAAATCACTGGTATTTCTTTGTAATTGATTGTATAACAGGTAATTTTACCATTAAAGAAATAGAAAATGGCACATAAGAAAGGTGCGGGTAGTTCTAAAAACGGACGTGAATCGCATAGTAAAAGATTAGGAATTAAAATTTTTGGCGGACAAGACGCGACTGCAGGTAATATCATTGTACGTCAACGTGGTACTAAACACCATCCAGATAAAAACGTTGGACTAGGTAAGGATCATACTATCTTTGCAATGGTTGACGGGACAGTTGTCTTTAAAAAGAAAGCCGACAATAAATCATATGTTTCTGTTATCCCTTTTGAGAGTGAAGTAGTTGCTGAAACTCCTGAAAAACCAAAAGCAGAAAAGAAAGAAGTAAAAGCAAAGGAGAAAGAAGCAAAAGCAGAAGCTAAGCCAAAAGCTCCAAAAGCAGAAAAGAAAAAAGCTGAATCTGCTGAAGCCGAGGCAAAAGCAGAATAAGTTTGACCGATATAAGTAAAAAGGCACAATTTCATATGAGATTGTGCCTTTTCTATTTTGTGTCCTTGTTTTCTATTTAGTTCTATTTAGTAGTTCTTCACTAAGCTTCAATAGAGGAGCCTTTTTCCCGGTATCTATGTCGACTCTCTCCAAAGCTTGATAGGCTAGTTGTGTGTACTGCTGTATTTCGTCCTTTATGTTGTTCTGAACCTCCAATTTATTAAAGATTCTCATGATTGTATTAATCTTTTGATCAGGATCATATTCGATTTTCTGTAACCACGATACTATTTCGTCTCGATCTTCATCCGTCGCCAGTTCTAAAGCTTTTAAAAGCAAATAGGTCTTCTTGTTTTCTAAAATGTCTCCACCCAATTGTTTTCCAAAGTGCTGCGGGTCGCCGTAAGCATCTAAAAAGTCATCTTGTAACTGAAACGCAATACCTAAGTTAACGCCAAATTCGTATAAGAGCATGGCCTGCTCTGGTTCCGCATTCGCTGTTATAGCTCCGAGCTGCAAAGAAGCACCAATCAAGACAGCCGTTTTCAAGCGAATCATTTCTATATAGTCTTTGATTTCGACCTGTAATGTTCTTTCGAAATCCATATCCAACTGCTGCCCGATACAAACCTCGGCAGCTGTCTTGTTAAATACTTCAAGCAAGGGTGGAATCAATTCTGGCGGGTTCTTCGCTAAGAGGGTATATGAGTGGATCAGCATAAAGTCGCCTGACAGGATAGCAGTGTTGGCGTTCCACTTAATATGAACTGTGTCCTGACCACGTCGCAACGGTGCTTTATCCATAATATCATCATGCATTAAGCTAAAATTATGAAACACCTCAACCGCTAAGGCGGAGGATAGGGCTTGAGTGGAGTGAGCTCCAAACATCTCAGCGGCCAGGAGCGTTAGTGTTGGTCGGATTCGCTTACCGCCGATCGACAGCAAATAACTTATCGGCTCATATAAATCTTTGGGTTTTTCTGGAAATTGAAACGAAGTGAGACCGTCGTGAATTATATCTTGATATGCTTTGATAGACTGCATGTTGTTTCTTGTTGTAAAATTACTGATTTTATGATAGTAAGATAAAGTCAATCTGTCTTTTCATGAGATCAACGTGTTTCACTTTCACCCGAACTTCATCTCCAAGTTGATATTTCTTTTTCTTTCTCTGGCCAATAATTGCGTAGTTTTTCTCATCAAGCGAATAGAAATCATCCCGCATGTCACGCAGTCTAATCATCCCTTCACATTTATTCTCTTCGATCTCAACATACATGCCCCATTCGGTAACGCCCGAAACAATGCCCATGTACTCTGTTCCAATCTGATCTTGTAAGTATTCAGCTTGTTTATATTTTACTGAAGCCCGTTCTGCGTCAGCCGCCCGTTTCTCCATTTGTGAAGCGTGGGTAGCCATTTTTTCATACGCTTCTTCATTTACCGCTGCTCCATCAGCGAGGTAGTGCTCTAAGAGTCTGTGGACCATCATGTCGGGATAACGGCGGATAGGCGAAGTGAAATGTGTATAATAATCAAATCCTAAACCATAGTGGCTGCTCGACTTTGTGGTATAGACGGCTTTGGCCATAGAGCGAATTGCCAGTTGCGTCAATACATTTTGCTCTTTTTTACCTTCAATGTCTGACATGAGTTTGTTCAGCGAATGAGCAGTCTCCTTACTTGTGTTGGTGTTTATTTTGTAACCAAAACGAGATGCAAATTGGGTGAAATTACTCAAGCTACTTTCATTTGGAACATCATGCGATCGGTATACAAACGGGAGTTTCTTTTTACCTTTTCCTTTCTTTCCAATGAATTCAGCTACGCGCTTATTTGCTAATAGCATAAAGTCTTCGATGAGTTTATGAGCGTCTTTTCTTTCTCTTACATACACACCAATTGGTTTGCCGTTTTCATCCAAGTGAAATTTAGTTTCAACACTTTCAAAACTGATTGCGCCGTTTTTAAATCGCTTAGCCCTCATTGTATGAGCCAATTGGTTCAAGGTGAGAAGTTGTTCTTTTACGTCGCTGTCGCCACCTTCAATAACTTCTTGAGCATCTTCGTAACTCATTCGCTTGTCGGAATGAATGATAGTTTTTCCAAACCATTCGGAACGAACATTCGCTTTTTCATCCAGCTCAAATACTGCTGAGAAACAAAATTTATCCTCATTAGGGCGAAGCGAGCAGAGGTTGTTTGATAAACGTTCTGGGAGCATAGGAATCACCCGGTCAACCAAATATACTGATGTTCCTCTTTCAAAAGCCTCATGGTCTAGTGCCGTGTCTGGTTGCACGTAATAAGTTACATCGGCGATATGAACACCAATTTCATAATTTCCATTCTCTAGTCTATCGAACGAGATCGCATCGTCAAAATCTTTTGCATCGAAAGGGTCGATAGTAAAGGTTAGTTTATCTCTGAAGTCTTTCCTTTTCTTAATTTCTTTACTAGGCAACTCTGCAGGTAGGGCGTTCGACTCTTCTTCAACGTTTTTAGGGAAGGACAATGGAAAACCAAAGTCAGCTAGGATGGCATTCATCTCGGCGTCGTTCTCACCTTGAAAACCGAGGACATGTTCTACTTTACCAACAGGGTTTTTACTGCCTGGTGGCCAGTCTGTTATGCTTACCACAACCTTCTCGTTGTCCTTTGCGCCATTCAGATCTTCAAGTGGAACAAAAATATCGTGAAGCATTTTTCGGTCGTCAGTAATCAGAAATGCGAATCGTGGTGATACTTTTAATACACCCGTGAAATTTGTTCTGGATCGTTCAAGTATTTCAATTACTTCACCCTCTTTTTTTCCTTCGCGCTTACTTTCGTATGCGTGGATTTTAACTATGTCGCCATTTAGCGCGTTTCGTACCTTGCGAGGAGGTACATAAATGTCTTCGTCAAACTCTTCGGTGACTATATAAGCTGATCCATCACTCGTCATATCAACTCTCCCAACAACAATTGTACGTAGTTCTTTGAGGATATACTTGCCTTTTGACACTTCTTTGAATCGGCCAGATCTAGTCCCTTCTTTAAGTATGTCTTGAATTCCCAGCCTTGATTCTTGGTCAGTGATATTGAGTTTACCGCTAACTTGTTTGTAGTTTAATGCTTGGTTTCCAGCTGTTCGTAAAACATCGGTAACTAATTGCGATAATATATTTTTAAATGTGTTGTTTTTTGCCATTTGATGGGAATTAAATGATAAGAGCGTCCGGTCACTAAGTTATGAAAACAAACACTTCTTAAAGTTTTTTTTCTTGAAAATTTATAGAGCTTCTTCTTTGTTCAAAAGCTCTATAAATTGTTTAAGTCTATGTTCGATCTCTTCAATCTCGTCAACGCCCGGTTGCTCACCGCTTCTTGCATCTATCTCCATTTTTCTCAACACGAAAGCGATTGATTCTTCTCCCATTTGAGCTGTTCTGCCCGCTAGTCGGTGTAACAAAAACTCTGTTTGATAGATATTGTCTGACAGGACGTTTGATTTCAGCTCAGCCAAGTCTTTTTTTGTTCCGTCCTTAAATAGTTTAATGACTTTGGGTCGTATGTGTTCATCTGTGTTTGATAATATCGTCTCGATCAGCTCACTGGCTGCATTGTTTACCGGGTCGGTGTCAGCCTCCAGCCCAAGAATGGTCAATAAGTCCAGTTCCTTGAAGGGTTTCAATAATAAGCCGTCAAAGCCAAATGATAGGATCTCTTTTCGTTCTTCTGGCAAAGCCTGAGCCGTAAACGCTATGATTTTGACACTAGACCCGTAACGCTCTCTAAACTCTTTGTAAAGATCTTTGCCTGTCATGCCTGGCATTCTCATGTCAGTTAATATGAAATCAGGCCGTTCATTGTTGGGCATTGCTAAGGCGTCAATCGGAGAGTGAAAAACTTGATGATTGATACCGTACTTCTGAAGGATAGTATCACACAGGTCTAAAATATAATTATCGTCATCAACAACCCATACGTTGCCTGAAAAGGCTGACACCGGAGTTAATAGCGGTCCCTTTTGGTCGGTCTCAAGAGCCTCTTGCATTGTAGGAAGACTGAAGGAAACCGTAAATACAGAGCCTTTACCTACAATGCTTTTTATTTTAATGTCACCACCCATAGCTTCTACTAGAGTTTTAACGATCGTAAGCCCTAAACCATTACCAAAGTGTACGCCAGAGCCCGCATTTGTTGACTGTTCGAATTCGTTGAAAATCTTTTTTAAATCTGACTCCATAATCCCCGGCCCTGTGTCTTGGATACGGAAACTTATATCGGTTTTATCACCGTAATCTGTTGCAACAATTTGTAGTAGAACCTGGCCGACGTCGGTGAATTTTACTGCGTTCCCCACTAGGTTGAAAAGTATCTGTTTAATTCGGAATGCGTCACCTATAACAAGCCCATCTCCAAATGTTTGTGCGCTTAATACCAAGTCGATATTCTTCCTGTCAGCTTGAGGTTTCATGATGTCGATTAGCTCTTGTCCGAGTTTTTTGATATTGACCACCTCTTCTTGGAAAGCAAATTTCCCTGAATTCAGCATATTGTAATCCAGTATTTCGTTTACAATCTGCAATAAATGTTCAGACGATTGGTGGATTACGTTGACTTTCTCATTGTTTGAATGTTGATTTCTTAGTTGCTCGGTGTAACCAATGATTGACTGAAGGGGAGTGCGCAGCTCATGACTCATATTCGAAAGAAAACGCTGCTTAGCGACGCTGTGATACTCAGCCTCATTTTTTGCTCTTTCTAATTCTGTACGATAGGCTGCGCCCTTTCGCATATCATCTAAAATAAAATAAATTAGAATAACCGATATGATAAAGAATGTCAGTAAGATATATGCTATCCGCTGAACGCTTTGGTTAACTACATTTCTTGCATCAAGATTTTCGAGTTCCATTTGAAGCATGGCTTCCTTCTCCACTTCATGAAGAATGCTGAACATGTTGCTGACTAGGATATTTCCTGCAATTGTAAGTTCGGCTTCCTGATTGACGAAATTTGAACTTCGCTGTATCTGCCGTTGTGCTAAACTTTGAATTGCTTGATCTATCTTCTTTTCGGCGCTATCAGCACGAACATTCTTAATGGTATCTACTTGAATGTCCAGTTCTTCCTGAATCGTTCTCGGAGCCGAAGGAGTTGTGGGTGCCTCTTTATTCCGACCGCCGAAGATCCTAGACAAGAAGCCCCTGTTTGATTTATCTTCTTCTTGTTCCGCGGGCTCCACAGTTCGGGTAGTAATCTTCTTTTCTGTGGTTACAATGGTGCTGTCACTTTGCGGCGCTGACTGGATTAATGATGATATGTTCTTTATTTGTGAAGAAAATGCCTGATTGTCTACTAAGTTTTTTCGAACCTGTACATATGAATTAAACAATTGATCTCGTTCTTTGAGCAGAATTCTAATGGAGTCGATCCTTTGAGATTGCACATCATGACTCGAATAAAGATTTTCCAGGGTATCAAGAGCACGTAGTATATCATTTGATTCTTTAGCATAACCAGTATAATTAGTTGTATTTAAGACTTGTGCACGCTGAAGTTGGTCAACTTGAAGAATGTCTCTAGAGATCCGACTCACTAGCCTCAGTTTCTCGTTAGGTGTCGACACCTTATCCACTTTGACGAGCATTTCGTCAAAGGCAACCCGACTTATGACATAGGCGAGCCCTAGAGCAACCGCCGATGCCATAAAAATAAAGAATATTTTGTAATAAACTTTTGAGCCTGTTTTCTGTTTTTCTAGTGTATTTTTCATCCTCAGGTAACCAAAAAAGGCACAAATAATGTGCCTTTTTCTAATTGCTTCTATTTACGACAAATAGATATATTCTTAACTCTCATTTAAGAAGACAAACTTTTGGTCAAACATGTCTAATTTAATCGTACTATCCTTTGATACCTTTCCAGCTAAAATTTCCTTTGATAACTCATTAAGTACTCGTTTCTGCATTACACGCTTGAGCGGTCTCGCTCCAAACTGAGGGTCATAGCCTAGCTGTGCAAGCCAATCTAAGGCTTCGGGGCTGGCTGTTATTGTGATATCCATTTCTGCTAACTGCTTTTGAAGTTTCTCAAATTGCAATTTGACGATTTCACCAATTTCGTCCCGAGATAATGGTGTGAACATGATAACCTCATCGATACGGTTTAAAAACTCTGGTCGTATCGACTTTTTTAAAAGTTCAAATACGTCCATCCGTGTTTTGGCGATGACCTCAGCACGATTACCTTCGTGTAAATCCGAAAAGCTCTCTTGGATCAAGTGAGAACCAATATTAGATGTCATGATGATGATCGTGTTTTTAAAATTAACGACTCTTCCTTTATTATCAGTCAAATGACCATCGTCCAGTACTTGCAGTAAGATATTGAAAACATCTGGATGAGCTTTTTCAATCTCGTCTAGAAGTACAACCGAATAGGGGTGTCTGCGCACAGCTTCAGTAAGTTGGCCGCCTTCTTCGTAACCCACGTATCCTGGAGGGGCACCTATAAGTCGAGAGACTGAATGGCGTTCCTGATATTCGCTCATGTCA
Organism: Albibacterium profundi; assembly: GCF_042159835.1. Lineage (NCBI taxonomy): Bacteria > Pseudomonadati > Bacteroidota > Sphingobacteriia > Sphingobacteriales > Sphingobacteriaceae > Albibacterium > Albibacterium profundi. Next base: position 226,555 of record NZ_JBBVGT010000003.1, read on the forward strand.
ATTCGGACCATCATGTGTTCATCGTTAAAAAGAAAATCCGCGAGTGCTTTCGCCAATTCAGTTTTTCCCACACCCGTAGTTCCTAGAAAGATAAACGAACCGATTGGGCGGTTTTTGTCACTTAATCCCGCCCTCGATCGTCTGATCGCATCTGAGACAGCTTCAATTGCCTCCGACTGACCGGCAACTCGTTTATGAAGTTCTTCTTCAAGTTTCAATAGTTTCTCGCGCTCGCTTTCAACCATTTTTGCAACTGGAATGCCGGTCCATCTGGCAACTATGCTAGCGATGTCTTCAGCCGTGACCTCTTCTTTTAGCATTCGATGGTCGCTTTGGAATTCTTCAAGATCAGCTTTCAGCTTCGTTACGTTGTCTTGCGCTTCTTTAATGCGGCCATAGCGTAGTTCGGCAACCTTGCCATAGTCGCCCGCACGTTCAGCCTGTGAGGCCTCTAGCTTATAGTCTTCAATTCTTTGCATTTCTTGATTTATACTGTCAACCAAACTTTTCTCGCTTTGCCAAGATGCTCTAATTGAATCTCTTTCGCTCGTTAACTTAGCAATCTCTTCACTTAAAGATTCTACTTTGTGTTGATCTTTTTCGCGTTTAATCGCCTCCCGTTCGATCTCCAATTGCATGATTTTTCGTTCTATTTCGTCCACAGCCTCCGGCACTGAATCCATTTCTAATCTCAACTTGGAGGCTGCCTCGTCCATCAAGTCAATTGCCTTATCTGGCAAAAAGCGGTCGGCAATATAGCGCTGAGATAATTCCACGGCCGCAATAATTGCACTATCAAGTATGCGTACTTTATGGTGGGTTTCGTAGCGCTCTTTTAAGCCTCTCAGAATAGAGATGGCATCCTGAGTGTCCGGTTCTTCAACCATTACAATTTGGAATCGACGTTCCAAGGCTTTGTCCTTTTCAAAGTATTTTTGATATTCATCGAGTGTAGTCGCTCCAATAGCACGTAGTTCACCTCGTGCCAACGCTGGTTTTAAGATATTAGCAGCATCCATGGCGCCTTCGCCACCACCGGCTCCTACAAGTGTGTGGATTTCGTCAATAAAGAGGATAATTGATCCGTCACTGCTGGTTACCTCTTTTACAACAGATTTTAAACGTTCCTCGAATTCGCCTTTGTACTTAGCTCCAGCGATTAAAGCTCCCATATCTAGCGAGTAAACCGTTTTGCTCTTTAAATTTTCAGGAACATCGCCTTTAATGATACGATGAGCAATTCCTTCGGCAATAGCCGTTTTACCCACACCCGGTTCTCCCACGAGGATCGGGTTGTTTTTCGTCCGCCGAGAGAGGATTTGCATTACACGTCGGATTTCCTCATCGCGACCGATTACTGGATCCAGTTTCCCAGACTCTGCAAATTCATTTAAGTTCCGTGCATATTTATTTAAAGCATTATATGTCGCTTCAGCGTTTTGGTCCGTAACGCGACTGTTGCCACGTAGTTCCGATATAGCTTTCCTTAGATCTTTGTCGGTCAGCCCATGATCTTTTAAAAGGCTTGATGCTTTGCTACTGCCATTCAATATTGCCAATAGAAGATGTTCTACGGAAACGAATTCGTCATTGAAGTCCTTTAAATATGATTGTGCTTTTTGAATAATCGCGTTCGTGTCGTTAGCAAGATAGATATTGCTTCCACTAACTTTTGGAAATCCTGCAATCAATGAATCCAGGGATTCATTCAAAAGTGGAATGTTAGCGTTAAGTTTTTTTAGCAGGTGACTAACAACATTTTCATCGACTACTAATAGCGCTTTCAATAGATGTGCGGGTTCAATAGCTTGTTGTTGGTTGCCGACTGTTATTTCTGAGGCTTTCTGAATAGCCTCCTGTGCTTTTATAGTAAAATTATTGAAGTTCATATTCGTTTTTTCCTATCTATTTCAAAACAAATACCATTGTAGAATGTTCTATAAAATCGGAAAAAATGACGTGTTGGATAGCATTTTACATGAAATAATGTCGTGATAAACAATACTATGGTACTTGTTATACGAAGTGTTTCTTTTTGACTCGCTATCATTAGAGAATTTTAATTCCTAAATAAAGGAAGATTTATCTAAGTTTGGCGAAGTGTTTAATCGTTATCAGACCGCATGGTGTTGAAGAGCATACTATCTATATTCTTTATAATATCGACCCTTAACTTGTTTGCGCAAGATACGTTGAAGGTTGCAGACACGCTTAATCGGGTTGATGTTAACCGGACTCAACTTTCAAATGCCGAACAATCGCCTATGCCATCTCAGACGCTTCGTCCGGATGATTGGTCAAATCTTAACAGTACCACCGTCGCAGATGCTGTGAAATATCTTTCAGGTGTACAGGTACGAGACTATGGTGGTATTGGTGGTCTTAAAACTGTGGATGTACGCAGCCTAGGTGCTAATCACACTGCAATACTGTACGACGGAATAAGCATGAATAATGCACAGAATGGCCAAATTGATCTCGGTCGCCTTACTCTTGAAAATATAGAAGTTATTAGTCTGTTCCATGGCCAGCCTAATAACTTGTTGCTACCTGCGAAGGCTTTTTCCGCAGCATCTGTCTTGCAGTTGGTAACGACTGATCCTGTCTTTAAACCGGGGTGCAAGACCAATTTGAAATTGGGTTTGGAAACCGGAAGTTTCGGGTTGCTTAATCCATCGTTTCGTTGGCAACAAAAGTTGGGGTCCCAGACGAGCACGAATTTCAACGCCGAATATACGAGTGCTCATGGAGAGTATGATTTTTATTTCCAACGTGGGATTGTCGACACATTAGTACGACGGGAAAATTCTGATATAGAAGCCCTGCGACTGGAGTTCGCCGTGCAAGGTGCTTTAGCGGACAGTAGTTCATGGAAGGTGAGTCTTTACCACTATCTTGCAGATCGCGGGCTTCCTGGTGCTGCGGTCGATAATCGCTTCTTCTCGGAAGAGCGACAAAAAGAGCGTGATTATTTTATTCAAGGAAGATGGAAGAAAATAATCAGTCCACGATATGAAATTTTGCTAAATGCAAAACACCAATATAGTTATCTGCACTACGCTGATCCTAATTTTCTAACTTCAGATGGCTATCTAGAAAATACATATAAGCAGCATGAAAACTTTATATCAGTCGCCAATCTCTTCACGCTTTCTAAACAGCTTCAGGCGTCTTTTGCTGCTGACTATACGCGCCAGACACTTGACGCCAACCTGCGGGATTTTGCATACCCAACGAGAAATACCGTTCTATTGAATACAGCTCTACGTTGGAAATGGAAAAATGTACAACTTGATGCAAATGCGTTGGCGACCTTCTGGACTGAGAAAACCGAAATTCATGAGGAGAGTTTGCACAAGGAAAATCTGGGATATTCAGTATCGGCTTCTTGGAAACCATTAGCAAATAACAACCTATATCTAAGGGTATTCCACAAATCGATCTTCAGAGCTCCTACATTCAATGATATGTACTATACACTGGTCGGCTCAACATCGTTGAGGCCTGAGTTTGTTGATGAGTACAATATAGGTCTCACATGGCAGAAAGCACTGCCGGGGACTATTGAACAGATACAATTTAATGTAGATGCGTATCACAACGCAATCAAAGATCGGATTACAGCCATTCCTCTCAATAGCCTATTTCGTTGGTCGATGGTCAACTTGGGGCAAGTTGATATCGACGGACTGGATGTTGGCTTTTTGGGCAGAGTACGGTTAGGTACCAAATCAACCTTAGACACCAGAGTCAATTACACCTATCAAAAAGCCGTTGATAAAACCCCAGATGGCGCCAATTATGATCAGTTGGTACCTTATACTCCACAACATAGTGGCGCGTTTTTTGCAACTGGCAATTACAAAGGCTTTTCACTTAGTTACAATGTTTTATACGTTGGCGAGCGTTATAGCTTACGTTCAAATACCATGGAAAACTTGATGACCGATTGGCTGGTCCAAAATATTGCAGCATCTTACTCTCTGAAAAAAAGAGAACAAACATATCGTATCCAACTAGAACTTAATAATCTGGCAGATACAAATTACCAGATTATCCGTTCATACCCGATGCCGGGCTTGCATTATCGTGTTGGTTTACAAATTGCTTATTAATCACTATATATAATCAAATGAAAAACAGTTTACATCAATCTTTTCTTTTCTTTATCGGCGTCTTTGCTGCGTTTGCGACCTCTTGTTCCGATAAAGACCCTGTTATCGCAGATGAACCGGTGGCACCTTCTGCGGGTATGTATGTATTGAATGAAGGATCGTTTAATGTTGCCGGGTCAAGTAGTCTTTCGTATATCGACTTTGAGACGAACGAGGTTACACCAAATATCTTTCAAACTAATAACTCTACGGCCGAACTGGGTGCCGATCCCGTTGATATGGGGCAGTACGGAAGCCTCATGTTTATAACAGCCACAGGGTCAAATAAGGTGTTGGTATTAGATGCCGCTTCTGCTAAACAAATTAAGGCTATCAACATCGAGAAGCCGCGCTATATGGCATTTCATAGCGGGAAGGTATTTGTGACTTCGTATACGAATCAAGTTTTCGTAATCGATACGCTAACCAATACAGTAACAACAGAAATTGCGGTAGGGAACACGCCTGAACAGATCGGAGTGGCAAATAATAAAGTGTATGTCGCAAATTCTGGTTCAAACGACTATATCGCCGGTGGTGTTCACGACAATCGGGTTTTTGTAATTGATCCGGCAACACTTTCGGTGGTAAAGGAAATCGAAGTAGGCGATAATGTTTATCGTCTCCATAGTGATGCCGAAGGGAATGTATATGTAAGTACCGGGGATATTTTCGATAGTAATGATTGGTCGGTCGTGCTCCATCCGGCTAAACTATATAGAATTAATAGCGTAACCGATGCTGTAGATAAGGAATTTGATTTCGGTGCTCAGTTGATGGATTCCAAAGGAGGTCAACTTTATGTTGTTAGTACCAATTATGAGGGCGAAAATGGCGTGTTCAACCTGCTACAAATGGACAAAAATGCTGATCAAGTTAATAAACTAGATTATTTCAACTCCATTACCTTTGATTATATGTATGCTCTCACTGTGGACCAAGAAAATGGAGATATTTGGGTGTCCAATGCCGTCTGGACCGGTAATGGAACAGTCCATCATTATAGCATAGAAAGTCAAGATACGGAAGAGTTTACAGTTGGTTTAGGCCCTTCAGTATTAGTCCTAAAAAAATAAGATCATTCTTATTCTTCTTGTAACGACTGCGAAAAGAATGCTTCTAATTCCATTAAGGTATCCGGAGAAGTTGGTCCGTCTTTGACCACTTCTCCTTTGTTTAAAGCGATGATCCGATCACAAACATCAACCGTATGAGAAAGGTCGTGACTAGATATTAAAAACGTTTTTTCTTTGCTTTCCGTCAGGCTCTTAATAATCTTCTTCAAGCATATCTGGGTGGTGGGGTCCAGGTTCGCGAAAGGCTCGTCTAGGATAACAAGCTCCGGGTTGCCAATTAATGCCGCTACAATGCCAACTTTCTTCTGGTTTCCTTTTGATAGATCTCGTAGATATTTCCGTTGGTTAAGGATCTCACCATTAAAAAAGTCGTTGTAGTCGACCAGAAAGTGATTAACATCCTCTTTGTTTAGACCACGTAATTCACCAATGAAATAAAAATATTCTTCTGGAGATAGATAGCCAATCAAAAAACTTTCATCAATGAACGCCGTTGTAAAGCCTTTCCAATCTTCGCTTTCATTAACAGGTATCCCTTGGTTGGTAATTTGTCCGTTCGAGGCTTTTATTAGATCGAGCACCAAACTAAAAAGGGTTGTTTTCCCAGCACCGTTATTACCAACTAAACCGATGCTTTCACCTTTTTCAATTCGTAAATGAGGAATATTTAATACACAGTACTCGTTGTAATATTTCTTAATGTCTTTGATCTCTATCATGTCTTATAAGCTTTTTTATTAATCTTGCTGTTGGGAGAACCCACTAATGGTCTCATACTTCCGTTTTTTATACAGTTTCGCTAGTCCGTTGATAATAATATTTTTTAATACCAGACCAATAATACCGAGGAATGCTAAGCTCAGAGTGGCTGTGTTTTTATCAACAGTTTCTGAAAGCGAAAACCACAGCAAGATGGGAATAGCAAATAGAGGAATGCCAACAATCCACTGCGCAGCGCCCATTCCCTCATAATTTAAAAACTGTGACTTATCTAAGTTGATTCTCTTTTTATTCATTGCTCCGAAGTATAACAGGATGGGGACATTAATTCCCATATTGAATAGAGCACAAGCCAAATTGATTAACAGGATATCCCAACCAAAATACACGTATGGGGTACTAAGAACTGTCAGAATGATAGCCGAGGCGTACATCAGCATTACTTTGGAATTTAAGTAGAGTTTCATGGAGACATCTTGAGTCATCAACATAGCATAATAGCTGCTGTCCCAGGCGGGAATGAACTGACCGAAATTAATCATAAAGATACCCGTAATAAAAATGCCTACAAATACCATCCACGTTGAGTTTTGGTAATAAGGGTTGGGGTAGAAGAAGAGACCATAAAAAACCAATAAGAGGGCCATAATAACGGTGGCTCGCGAACGTTTATTGCGTTGCAATAAACGGATGTCTAGCTGGATGAAAGGTGCTAGTTTCCCGAATCGGTTGGTCCACGACAGGTCTGTTTCTCGGAAGCTGTCTGATTGATTTTTTACATAGGAATCCAGATAAATATTGTGTCGAAGGGAGCGGAACGTGCTGATATAACTGCCAATTAGTATAAGTAATGGAATCATGGCCAAGATGGGTTGTTCCAATAACGTAGTAAACAACTGGCCGAAAAGTTTAGAGACAGAAAAGACGCCAAAATAATCAAGTAACGCTAGCGCTGTTATAACGATAATCAGCGGTATGAATGCTTTTAGGTTTTCTGCAAATTTCTTTTTAATGAAGTAGTTCGCAAAGTTAATTGTTAGAACCAACGAGAATATGCTTAGCAACCACGCCATCAGTTGCATTGATGTGACATCACCTTTAAAAAAGCAAATTGCAGCAAAGGGTATTGTAACGAGCAATGCCATCAGGTTGTAAAACGAAAAAATACTCTTAGTCAAGAGATAGTGAGACATTTGACTGCGACTCACTTTCTGCAAGAGTAGCGGTTTCAAATGCATTACTGGAAGATTCTGTAGCATAAAGCGTATGATCAGTTCGAACACAAACCAAGCTAGAAGGAAATCATTAACTTTATGTATGGGTGTTTCATTCGGAAAGGACTCTTCGACAAGCTCATACAAACTGAAGCCGAGCGTTAGAAAAACCATAATGAAATAAAAGGCTATAAAGCCTAAAAATATCTTAACAGCAATGCTACGACCGGCGCTAGCAGAACGAAAAAATGCTTTCCATTCGAGGGCTAATAATTTTTGAAACATTTAATAAAAATAGGAAAAGTTTATAATTTCCCTAGCCATTGTTTTTACTAAGATGAATAAACAAGTAGGGGCTGCGTCCATTGGATTACAGCCCCTACTATTTTATTTTATGTTATAATCTTATATTATCTGCCACCTCTTGCTGAAGTTGACCTGCCTCTTGAGCTAGAGCTCCTGCTTGATGTAGCCTTCTTTGACGAAGAAGGACGTGATGCGCGGACAGTTGTCTTTGATCTACTTGGCGACGGATTACTGGCACGTTGTACACGTGTGTTCGAACGACTTGGCTGCGGCCTCCGTTGCTGGCTTTTTACCTCTGGACGTCGAGCCGGGCTTTGTCGTTGTGTTTTTCTTGACGGTGCAACCGACTGTTGTCTCGTCCGTGAACTCGGTGCCTTGGATTGTTGTACGCGACGATTAGGAGTACTCCTCGCCGATGACGACCGTTGAGTCTGAGGTTTCACATTCGTTGACCTCGGCGCAGTTGATCGATTGCTCGGTGCACGACTCGTACGTGTTCGATTGCTTTCAACTGCACTACGATTGTTCGTGCGATTTGTGTTTGAAGTTGCCCTCGTATTTGGTCGCGTTGCAGATGTTGAGCGACTGCTTGCGTTCGGCCGAATAGCTTCCGTATTACGTGTTCTTGTATTTGCATTCGTATTCCCACGTACTCTAGAACTGTTGTTTATGGACGAGTTGTTTCTTGCTGAACGCGTCGTTGTAGAAGCTGGCTGACGTTGTATTGAGCCTCGGCTCGCTACACGTGTTGGTCTCGCTGAACTTCGTGAATCCCGGTTGATGTTCGGTCTATATAATGACACTGATCGAGAGTTTATTGAAGCTCTACCTGGTCGGCGACGATCGTTTACATTATAAACCCTTACATTGCTTCGTGTTACCCGAGCCAAGTCGCGTCTAGCAGGACCACTATAGTATCTTCTATTGTTGTAGATATACGTGTTATTAATAATGGTCGTGTGACCGTAAAACGAGTTGTATCTTCTATACGGCGTATAGTATCTATAGATCGAAGGGCTAAAGAAGTAACGTTGAGGTACGAATATCCAGTGTCTTAATGGAATATTCACGCTGATACTTAAGTTTACTCCAGGGCCTAGAGGAGCCCATCCATATTGGCCTCCACCTTGTCTCCATGAAACCCAAGCCGGTCCCCATTCGTATCCTGGAACCCAAGCCCAACCATAATAGTCGTCATAATGCCAGCGACCATAATGGAAAGGAGCCCATCCCCAGTCGAAGTCCGATACCCATGTGTTTCCATAGTTCGTATTGACCCATCTTCCATTCGTTGAATAAGGATGGAAGTTTCTATCCACATCCGGAAGCCAAATATATCCGTAATCCGGATCGTCGATCCATTGTCCATATGGAGAAAGTTCGTCATAGAATAACTGGAACGAAACATCCATATGTTGTGCTCGCGCCTGTTTGAGGCCGGCAGTCGCCACCAGAAACATGACGGTCGCGACGAGTAATATCTTGTTTTTTATATTTTTCATAGTCGTATATTTTAATTGATAATCGAGTGCGTTTGTATATATGACGCCCTGAAAAGCTGATAGTTTAATCAACACACCTTTTTGTCTATATGAATGTTACATATACAAGCCGTGAATCATAATATGACATTAAATAAATATCATCTTTCTGCATATTTCTATAATATAAGCTTTATTTTTGCGCAATCTTATTCTATAGATATTTTTTATTCTAAACAAATCAGATAATGATTTCAAAAATCATTGATAAATACCTAATAGATTTAGCAGAAATTCATCGTTTTGTAATGCGGTTTTTCAAAGAGGTATTTGTTGGTCCCTTTGAGTTTAAAGAGATTGTTCGTCAATGTTACGAGATTGGTGTCAAATCACTGCCTTTGATGTCTCTGACTGGTTTTATCATCGGTGTAGTATTTACGAAGCAATCGCGACCATCGCTGGCCGACTTTGGAGCACAGGCCATGTTGCCGGCATTGATATCTATAGCAGTCGTTCGGGCATTGGCGCCCTTAGTTACTGCTTTGATAGCATCCGGAAAGGTCGGTTCCCAAATTGGAGCTGAACTAGGTTCCATGAAGGTAACTGAGCAGATTGACGCCATGGAAGTGTCTGGTACAAATCCATTCAAATTTTTAGTGGTTAGCCGCGTTGTTGCTACTTCGGTTATGATTCCGGTCTTGATGTTTTATGTGGCATTTGTAGCGCTCATGGGTGCATTTATGAATATAAACCAAAACGAAGCCACGAGTATGGTCGTCTTTTTCACGGAGGTATTTGATGCAATTACTTTTAAAGACGTCTTCGCAGCTGTATTTAAATCATTTGTATTTGGTTTTACCATTGGGATTGTCGGTAGTTATCAAGGCTATACTTCTTCAAAGGGAACGGAAGGAGTAGGCCGAGCGGCTAACTGGGCGGTTGTTATGTCGATGTTCCTAATCTTTATTGAAGAACTTTTAATTGTTCAACTTCTACAACTGGTTCCGCAATGAAAAAGAAAACAGCAGACTCCATCAACTATGACGATTCGGTAATCACCATTAGGGATCTTCACAAGTCCTTCGGTGAAAAGGATATTCTTAAAGGCGTAGACCTTGATCTTTTTCGCGGTGAGAACCTCGTTGTGTTAGGTCGGTCGGGCACAGGGAAGTCGGTACTTATCAAAATTATTGTAGGTTTACTAAAAGCAGATAGAGGTTCTGTGAACGTTTTGGGTACGTCGATGGAAGGTATCGATGTGGAAGAGTTACGGCAATTGCGTTTAAAGATAGGCTTCTCCTTTCAGAATAGTGCCCTATATGACAGTATGACGGTTAGGGAGAATATTGAATTCCCGTTGGTACGCATAAAAAAACATCTAAAACGAAAAGAGGTCAACCATGCGGTATCGTCGGTATTGGAGAGTGTTGGTTTATTACAGGCAATTGATCAGATGCCAGCCGAGCTCTCCGGAGGTCAGCGGAAACGGATCGGAATTGCCCGTACGTTAATTTTACAACCAGAAATTATGTTGTATGACGAACCTACGGCAGGCCTAGACCCTTTAACATGCATCGAGATTAATAAACTAATTAACGATGTCCAGGATCAGTTTAAGACCTCATCCATTATCATTACACACGATTTGGCATGTGCCAAAACCGTTGGTGACCGTATTGTGATGCTGCTTGATGGTACTTTCGAACGTGAGGGAGATTTCGAGGATATTTTTAATACACAAGATTCAAGGGTTAAACCCTTTTATGATTATAATTTTATAGATTAATATGAAATCAGCAGAAAAAAAGCGCTCAGTTATTGTAGGCTTATTTGTTTTGATAGGTATCATTATACTGCTCGCGGGAATTTTTATCATTGGTGGACAGCAGAATCGTTTTGGTGGGGCAATTAAAGTGACCGCCATATTTGATAATGCTGCCGGACTGAAGAAAGGTGGTAATGTATGGTTTTCCGGAGTAAAAGTAGGCACAATTCGTGAAGTTAATTTTACTCCGGCAAGCCAGGTAGAAATTGTCATGGTTATCAACGATGAATCAAAAGAATACATCCGAAAAGACGCTGCGGCCGTGATTAGCTCTGAAGGCTTTATCGGTAATAAGATGATTGTTATTGAAGGTGGCTCTAGTGATATTCCTTTCGTGGAAGATGGCGACCAACTGCGTGCAAAAGAAGGCAATGACACGGAAGCTATGATGGCCACCTTACAGGTAAACAATGAGAACTTAGTGGCGATTACAAACGATGTAAAAGCGCTAAGTGAACGAGTACGGCGCGGTGAGGGTACAATTGGCGCCTTCTTTACTGATTCGCTCATGGCTGAAAATATGAAAGCGATGTTAGCTAATCTGAATCAGGCGGCTTTGAACTCGAGAAAGGTATCGGAAAACTTAGCTGCATTCTCAGAAAAATTAAACAGTGAAGGTGGATTAGCAGGTGATCTGTTAACAGACACGACTATCTTTGCGAGCCTTAAGTCGTCTATGGCCCAATTAGAGGATATTACCCAGAATGCGAGCTTGATGACAGATAACTTGAGTGAAGCTACCGGTAAACTTAAAGAGGATGATAATGCTTTAGGGTTATTGCTTAATGACGAAGAGACAGCGGCACAGGTAAAAGAAACGATGAAGAACTTGGAAGAGAGCACTGAGAAGTTAAATCAAAATATGGAAGCTCTGCAGCACAACTTTCTGTTCCGTGGTTTTTTCAGAAAGCAAGCGAAGCGTGAAGAAGAAGAAAAGCAAGACTCGATCAAAGCAGCAGCTGATATCAATAAATAAAAGAATGGCTTGCTCTTAAAGTCGCTCTAAAGTTATTGAATTAAGGGATATTCATGAACTTATGCGTTTGCAGTGACACCTCCCAACGTGGGTTCTCTTTTACATAGTCAATGATCAAGGGGGTAATCTCCTTGGCTTTAGACCATTCGGGTTGCAAGTAAAGCTTGCACGATGCCGACACTGTTTTTGCATAATCCTCTGCCCATTTGAAATCACTTTTGTTAAAAACGATTACTTTTAGCTCGTTAGCAAAAGATGTAATATCAGGTCGAGGAGCTTTGAACTTCTTCGGTGACAAACAAATCCAGTCCCAATCACCAGATAAAGGGTAGGCGCCAGATGTCTCGATGAATGTTTCAATCCCTCTGGTTTTCAACTCTTTCGTCAAATAGTCCATATTATAAATAAGGGGTTCTCCTCCAGTCACTACAACCGTCTTTGCAGGATATTTACTTGCATGCTCAACGATGGTGTCGGTTGCAGTTAAGGGGTGAATGGACGCATCCCAACTTTCTTTTACATCACACCAATGACATCCCACATCACAACCTCCAAGTCGGATAAAATAAGCAGCTTTACCTGTATTGTACCCTTCTCCTTGGATGGTATAGAACTCTTCCATTAAGGGAAGCAAGGTGCCATCTTCCGGAACTGAATTACTCATTTAATAAATATCTCCTTTAGCTGATTTCAAGGTATTCTTCAAAAGACCAACGATTGTCATTAAACCGACACCGCCCGGTACCGGACTAATCCAAGATGTCTTGGGCGCTACCTGTTCGTAGTCGACATCCCCATAAAGCTTGTAACCTGATTTGGTCTCAGATGATTCTTCACGGTTGATACCTACATCGATGACAATGGCTCCCTCTTTAACCATGTCAGCAGTAACAAAATTCTTCCGACCAATCGCAGCGACGATGATATCAGCTTGACGGACGATATCTGGTAAATTTTGTGTTTTACTGTGCGTAAGCGTTACCGTGCAGTTTCCTGGATTACTATTGCGTGCCAATAAGATACTCATCGGACTACCCACAATATTGCTTCTGCCAATAACCACCGCATGTTTACCCTCGGTCTCAATCTGATAATATTCAAGCATCAACATGATGCCATAGGGGGTAGCCGGGATGAAACAGGGAAGGTTACGCATCATCCTTCCCAAGTTTATAGGATGAAAACCATCGACGTCTTTACGGTAATCGATAGCGGCCGTTACTTTCTCCGGATCGATATGTTCTGGTAAGGGCAATTGTACGATGAGTCCGTCGACCGCTTCATTATCGTTGATTTTGTTTATTTTAGCTAATAGCTCGTCTTCTGTTACGTTGTCTTCGTAACGTACTAGAGTCGACTTGAAACCAACTTTTTCACAGTTTCTGATTTTGCTAGCCACGTAGGTTTCACTTCCACCGTCGTGCCCAACTAAGATAGCTACCAGGTGGGGTTTGCGTCCCGTAACTTCAAAAAAATCGTTAGCTTCCTTCGCTATATCTTCTTTGATTCTTGCAGAAACTACTTTTCCATCTAATATTTCCATGACTTACTAATCTAATTTTAAAACAGCCATAAATGCCGTTTGTGGAATTTCCACATTACCTACTTGGCGCATTCTTTTCTTCCCTTTTTTCTGTTTTTCAAGTAATTTACGCTTTCTTGAGATATCACCACCATAGCACTTAGCAGTTACGTCTTTTCGCAAGGCACGAACGCTCTCTCTAGCAATGATTTTAGCACCAATTGATGCCTGGATAATAATTTCGAATTGCTGACGCGGAATGAGCTCCCTTAATTTTTCGCAGATTTTCTTTCCGAACTCATAGGAGTTGCTTCGGTGAATCAACGATGAGAGTGCATCAACTGGTTCCGAGTTCAAGCGGATGTCCAGTTTTACCAAATCCGACTGGCGGTAACCGATTTGATGATAGTCGAAAGAAGCATAGCCCCTCGATATGGTTTTTAATTTATCGTAGAAATCGAATACAATTTCACCCATTGGCATCTCGAAAGTCAACTCAACCCGATCCGCAGTTAAATAGGATTGATTGACAATAATCCCTCTTTTCTGGATACAAAGTGACATTACCGGGCCGACGAAGTCTGCTTTCGTAATTATATTTGCTTTGATAAACGGTTCTTCTACATAATCAAGTTTGCTGATATCAGGTAGGTCTGAAGGGTTGTTTACCTTCACCGCACCCTCCTTCGTTGTGTGTGCGATATAGGAAACGTTGGGCACGGTTGTAATCACTGTCATGTCGAACTCGCGTTCCAGTCGCTCTTGGATAATTTCCATGTGCAACATACCTAGAAAGCCGCATCGAAAGCCGAAACCTAAGGCAGCGGAAGATTCAGGTTCAAATACAAGGGATGCGTCGTTTAATTGCAATCTGTGCATGCTTTCACGAAGTTCTTCATAGTCGTCAGTCTCTACCGGGTAGATGCCTGCGAAAACCATTGGTTTTACTTCCTCGAACCCCTGAATGGCCTCTTTACTTGGTCGTGTGAGCGTCGTAATCGTGTCGCCAACCTTTACCTCGCGTGCTTCTTTAATTCCAGAAACGATATAACCCACATCACCAGTCTTGATGACATCTTTTGGTACTTGAGTTAATTTTAACGTTCCAATCTCATCAGCGATGTATTCTTTGCCGGTTGCGATGAACTTAACGCGATCACCTTTTCTGATTTCACCGTTCTCAACTTTGAAATAGGCCATAATTCCACGAAAGGAGTTATAAACAGAATCAAATATAAGTGCTTGCAACGGTGCTTCCGGGTCACCAACGGGGTGCGGGACGCGGGTTACAATAGCCTCTAATATATCAGAAACACCCATTCCAGTTTTCCCAGATGCCGGGATAATGTCCTCGCGTTCTCCACCAATTAGGTCGATGATTTGATCTTTTACCTCTTCAGGCATAGCACCCGGTAAGTCCATTTTATTTAAAATTGGAATGATCTCTAGGTCATGCTCTAATGCCAAATATAAATTGGATATGGTTTGGGCCTGGATCCCTTGAGAAGCATCGACAATCAGGAGCGCTCCCTCACAAGCTGCGATGGATCGCGAAACTTCATAAGAAAAGTCTACGTGACCGGGCGTGTCAATTAAGTTAAATACATATTCTTGACCTTCATGAAGATAATTCATCTGAATAGCGTGGCTCTTAATTGTAATGCCTCGCTCGCGCTCCAGGTCCATATTGTCAAGCAACTGTGCCTGAGATTCTCGTTGAGTAACAGTCTGCGTATATTCCAATAATCGATCAGCTAATGTACTTTTACCGTGATCGATATGCGCAATAATACAAAAGTTGCGGATGTGCTTCATTTAAGGAGTTAAAAATCGTTCTAAAAGGCAAAGATAAATCTTTGCTTTGTATTTCAAACGATTTATTTGTCAGCTTTCTTTTTTGCCTTCAATGAGGACTCTAAAGCTTTCTTGATTCGCCATTCTCGAAGTCGTTTGAAACTACGTTTCGACTTGAGGTGGCTTTCCTCCGGTTCACCGATTAAAAAACCAAAATGAGACAGGGATGGGTTTGAATCTAATACAACCTTAATGATAGCGATGAGCGGTAATGCCAAAATCAAACCGGCTAAACCGAAGAGCATTCCTCCTAATAATAAGCCAACAATCGACATTAATGGGTTGATACTCACTTTGCTTCCGACAATATTAGGTGTGATTAAGTTTGCCTCAAAAAATTGCACCACTTGAAACCAACCGATTATACCCACGGCGTACCAAGCATTGTCCTTGGTCGCCAACGCAAACAATGCTGGCAGGATGGAACCAATTGCAATTCCGATATATGGGATCAACATCAATAACGCTGCTAATATGCCAAAGAACCAAGCGTAGCTGATACCCATTACCAATAGTCCGGCGGTATTGAGGATAGCAACAATACCCATAACCGTTAATAAACCCACGAGGTAACTCTGTACCACACTATAAATATCGTTCAAGATCTTATTGACCTTTTCTCTACCGGTCGATTTAAACGTGAGGAAAAAGAATTCGCGAAAGAAATCGCGGTAGTACAACATAAAGAATACGAATAGTGGAACTAGCACAACACTGGAGAGTATGCCACCGATAGAACTAAATGCACGTTGGATATAGGTTGTGGCGTTTGATAATGCATTGTCAGTGAATTCATGGAATTTCTGAGATAGCATATCATCGGTTATGCCGAATTTTTCGTTTGTCCATTGGGTAATCACCGTTAAAATTTCCTGAAAACGGGCAACCATGTCTTCTCCGTTTCTTCCGATGTTAAGAACCTGATTTACAATAAGGTAAATGAGTCCCACAATGACAATAATAGCGACGATGACCGATATGATAGCCGCTAATAATCGAGGTATTCGCCAACGTTCAAGTAAAGTGGCCAATGGGAACAAGGTAATGGCAATAAGCATACTGAAAAGCAGGGGCACCAATACGCTTTGTAGCATATAGGATAGAATCAGAATCAATATGAGCGTAACTAACCTTACGGCTAATAGATACTCGCTATTTTTTGGAGTTATAGGTTTTTCCATCCTCTGTTTTTAAAACGTGAACTGCTAAGACAACGATCCTTCGATTTATCTATGCAAAATAAACAAAAATGTGGCCAATTATTCATCCGTAGAATATTATCTTTACTGTTGTGATCAATATTCTAAAATAATGCAATTTACACAGTTTACCGATTCTCTTCACGAAAGTAACCCTTCTGCTGACCTTTCAGTTCATCTGAAAGCATTATGGTACGATAAGAACGACCGATGGAAAGAAGCTCACGATTTAGTCGATAGTTTGGATGATCCTGACTCGGCATTGGTGCATGCTTATCTCCACCGAGTGGAAGGCGACCAATGGAATGCCGACTATTGGTATCGTAAGGCAGGTCACCGACGCCCAAATGTGACGCTCGAAGAAGAGTGGGAGACACTCGTTCAACAGTTTCTCTGATCTCATCATGATGATGACTTCAAAGAAACTGTTGAATTAAATGTCCTCTAACCTCGTGTTAGCCTTTCAAGGTTTTCGTTAACTTAACTAGGTTAACCAATAGTTTGCTAATGAAGCCTTTGGTATCGTTATCGGTGAGATTGCCTTGGTTGTCAAATTTGTCCTGTGCCATACCAATCATCACCTCTGGTTGATTAACCGCGGTTATATCCAGAAATACAAACATCTGCCTTAGGTGATATTGCGCACGAGCACTGGCAATATTACCGATAGATGCTCCCATAATAGCCGCGGGCTTTCCATTGAACGCGTTGTCGCCATAAGGCCTAGATGCCCAATCGATGTAGTTTTTCAGTAAGCCGGGCACCGAGTAATTATATTCAGGGGTTACGAATAAAATAGCGTCGGCTTCCTTAATCTTTTT
Organism: Albibacterium profundi; assembly: GCF_042159835.1. Lineage (NCBI taxonomy): Bacteria > Pseudomonadati > Bacteroidota > Sphingobacteriia > Sphingobacteriales > Sphingobacteriaceae > Albibacterium > Albibacterium profundi. The sequence continues at coordinate 243,703 of NZ_JBBVGT010000003.1, forward strand.
CTTAAATTCAACGATAGACGCTGGTGGATTTTGTTCTTTATCTTGATTGAAGCCTGGAAGGTTTTCGTCGAGTTCGTAGATTTCAATTTCAGCATTTTCAGGAACCAGTTTGCTTGCTTCTTTCAGGGCTGACCGGTTGAAAGACTCTTTTCGAACACTTCCTGCAATTCCTAGGATCTTGATTTTGTCGTTCATGTTTGTCGGTTTTTAGTTTTAGTGTTATCTCGTTAACAATTGAAAGCCCAATTAGTTTCTTGTACGTTCCTGATTTTGTCTTTACTGTCCTAAAACCTTCCTATACTTCACCGCAAAATCCTATACACAGCAAATCCGCATTTCGAGCCTAAAATGCGGGACAAATGCGGAATGAGTCCGCTCTAAATCTATTATTATCTGAACCAATTATCGGTGAACTTATTCGATGTATACATAAAAAAACCGCTTAGATACTTCTAAGCGGCTATGTGCGTGTTCCCGACGAGATTCGAACTCATACCATCAGAACCGGAATCTGACATTCTATCCATTGAACTACGGGAACAAAAGAAATGCAAATATATAGAAACTGTCAGTGATAGCCTAATTATTATTTCGCAATATTTTAATTGATATGTTTTCTATTCCTTGTGGTATTTTATCGTATTTCTGTACAAAAAGAGATTGTTTTCTATTTTTCATCTAATAAAAATTGAGTTTGTTATTAAAAAGTTAAGGTAATGTTAAATTTAACCTATTAATATAATATACGAGCTATAAAAATGATGATATATGTAGAGTATGCGATTTTTTAGGAGCTTTTTGTAATTTATATCGTGATATAATCGATTTGTTTTAGTTTTTTCCATATATTTGGATAGTTAAAAGTACTGAGTCTCTCGACATGTACGTTGAAAATGAAAAAAAGAATAATATTTAGTTTGATCTTTTTCTCCATCTTTGCTTCCAAGATGTTGATTTCAACAGCACCCATTGTCATAAGCTTTAGTGATAGCGAGTTTATTATAAACGTGATGATGCAACTTGAGTTAGAAGGTAAGGCTCAAGGGTCTGTCGATGCTAAAGAGATTCCTGTCACCGGTTACATTCTTCCGTTTAATGAATTAATAACTCATATTCTCCAAGCAAGTTTCAACCTCGTCAATGAACGAGATATAATTGCATTTTTCCCTTCTGTTCCGACACCGCCTCCTAACTTCTCTTAAGTAGAAATTGTCTGCGCATGGCTTATCTCTTTGTCGGCGCAATTTTCTTAAATGTTTTACTTTAATTAGATACTTTTTAGTATGAAAGGAACTCGTGTGTCTGCGTTTTTTAAATTATCAAAACGTGACCTAAAATACGATATACCTGCAAGTATAGTAGTCTTTCTTGTAGCACTACCCTTGTGTTTAGGTATAGCAATGGCGTCCGGCGCGCCTTTATTCGCCGGAATTTTAACTGGGATCATTGGTGGTCTCGTAATTGCATCATTCAGTGGCTCTCAATTGAGTGTGAGTGGCCCGGCGGCTGGGCTTACCGTAATTGTATTGGGCGCTATTCAATCTTTAGGTGCCTATCCTACATTTTTATTGGCCGTGGTGCTAGCCGGTGTATTGCAAATGATCTTATTTTTTGCGAAGGCGGGCAATATTGGTAATTTCTTCCCGTCTTCTGTAATCATGGGAATGCTTGCTGCTATCGGAATAACCATTATTATACAACAAATTCCCTACGGATTTGGCTTAAGTCAAGGTATGTTTTCAACCGGCTGGGAGCAAATGTTTTCATCGATCAGCTGGGGAGCGGTTGCTATATGCATAGCTTCGATCGTGATCTTGGTCGGGATGCCCAAAATCAAAAAACTGAAAGCTATTCCCGCTCCATTGGTCGTCGTGCTTCTGGGTCTGGCGGCGTTTCAACTTTTTAAAGGAACTCCATTGGAAATTCAGAACAGTCAATTGGTGCAGATACCAGTAGTTGCTTCGGTAAACGACTTTTTGAACCTTTTTATCTTTCCCGACTTTAGTCAGATCCTGAATAAGGATGTATGGATAGTGGCCTTTACGATTGCAATCATTGCCAGTATCGAGACGTTGTTGAGTATTGAGGCGATAGACAAAATCGACCCGATGAAACGAACTTCGAATACAAATCGTGAATTACTGGCACAAGGAATTGGTAATATGACGAGTGGATTGCTTGGGGGATTGCCGCTTACTTCGGTAATCGTACGATCTTCTGCGAATGTGAATGCGGGCGGGCGATCTCGTCAAAGTGCGATGTTTCACGGACTATGGTTATTACTGGCCTTGGTTTTATTTCCGGTAGTAATTAACATGATTCCATTGGCTTGTTTGGCTGCCATCTTATTGGTGACCGGATACAAGTTAGCGAATCCGGCTTTGTTTGTCAATACATTTAAACGAGGTGTTGATCAGTTTGTGCCATTTATAGCAACGGTTATTGCTATTATTTTAACCGATTTGCTAACCGGGGTAGGAGTTGGGATCGTTATTTCACTGCTATATGTACTTCGTAATAACATGCGAAACTCATTTGATTATGGGGGTCAAGAAGAAGAACAGGCTCATAAGGTGGTGGTGACCTTGTCAGAAGAAGTTTCTTTTCTGAATAAACCAGCTATCCGATTTTCGCTGCAAAATATCCCACGAAAGGTAAACGAAATTGTCATCGATGGACGAAAAAGTAAGTTCATCGACAAGGATGTGATCCTGGTTATCAAAGAATATGAAGCGCTTTACGTTAATCGCGGAAAAATAGTCCAATTACTGGAAGTTGAAAATAAACAGAATTTTAAATCAATAAAGAAAAATAAAAATGTGTCAAAATAATATTATATCATACGAAGAGTTGTTATTAGGAAATAAAGAGTTTGTTGCTAATTCATTAAAGGAGGATCCTGAATTCTTCGAAAGACTGGCTAAAGGGCAGAAACCACCGGTTTTATGGATCGGTTGCTCAGATAGCCGGGTTCCCGCGAATCAAATTACCAATACGAAACCAGGGGAGATATTCGTCCATAGAAATATTGCAAACGTAGTGGTTAATAGTGATATGAACATGCTCAGCGTGCTGGATTATGCGGTAAATGTGCTGGAGGTTCGTTATATTATTGTCTGTGGACATTATGGTTGTGGTGGTGTTGCGGCTGCAATGAGTAATAAGCAGTTTGGGTTAATCGATAATTGGCTAAGACATATTAAAGATGCGTATCGTCTGCATAGTTCCGAAGTCGATCGAATTGAGGATCCTCAGGCGCAACTGGATAAGATGGTCGAGTTTAATGTGATTGAGAGTGTCTACAATCTTTCTAAAACCTCTATCGTTCAGAATGCATGGGGTAGAGGCAAGGAATTATCCTTGCACGGTTGGGCTTACAGTTTAAGGACCGGATTGATTAATGATTTAGATGTCAGTTGTGAGGGGATGGGGCATCTGCCACCGGTATTTAATTTTGAATATCAGGAAGCTTAACCGTTTCTATAAAAGAAAATGCCTCGCTCTGGTTTCCGGAGCGAGGCATTTTTCTTTTATACGATTTCTGCGGGATTATTTCCACCCGCCTCCAAGCGATCGATAAAGATTTACTACGGAGATCAGGCGTTCCAGATGATCATTAACTTCACCTAGTTCGGCTTGTAACAAGCTCTGTCTAGCGGTAATAACCTCGGTATAGTTTGCAAAATCGTTTTCCAAAAGCTCTTGCGTGTAATCCACTGCTTTTTCCAATGCGTCGGTTTGTTTCTGACGAACGCTGATTTTTTGATTCGATGTTTCATAGAGAGACAGCGCATCGGATACTTCCCGCCCTGCATTCAAAAGTGCAGTCTTGAAGTTTAATAAGGCAACTTCCTGCTGTAATAAGGCAACTTCTAAACGAGTTTTGTTCAGCCGCCTGTTAAAGATCGGTTGTGTCAATCCTGCACCGATGCTTGCTATAAACGAAGCGGGGTCGAGAAGATTTGAAATGTCTACAGAATTAAACCCTGCTGAGCCAGTGATGGATACGCTAGGGTAAAAGTATGTTCTTGCGAGGTTAGCAAGTTCGAATTGTTGTCTGAATTGTAATTCAGCTTGCAAGACATCTGGTCGGTTCGCTAATAATTGAGCCGGTATACCGATATTTAGTGATGTTGGTAAGGTTTGGTGGATAATGCTTCCTCGGCTGATTTCGCTAGGTTGCGAGCCTAGCAAAATGCTAAGAGCGTTCTCTGTTTCGCGAATAGCTTGTATCAAATCTGGAATCGTAACTTCCGCAGCATAGCGCTGAGCTTCGCTCTGTACCACAGCAGCCTCGGTCACACTTGCGGCTTCTTTCAACGCACGCATGGTGTTTACCGTACTATTCCAGTTTTCAACCGTCTTTTCAGTTATGGCTAACTGTTCATCCATAGCGATCAGTTGATAATAGTAACTTGCAATGGTTGAAATAAGTCGTGTTTTCACAGCTCTGGCAGCCTCGGTAGTGGCCAGAAGGTTAGCAAGTTCGGCTCTCTTGCTACTTTTTAACTTTCCCCAGATATCAGCTTCCCAAGTAGCCGATGCGGCGACGTTATACTGGGTAATATTACTGCCTCGCCCAAAGCGTTGAGCCTCCGGTAAACGACTTTCATCGACGCCCGCACTCAGATTGAGATTGGGAAGGAACGCTGCTTTGCTCTGATTAAAGTAGGCTTCGGCCTGCTGGATATTCAAATAGGCTATTTCCAGATCCGGGTTATTGGTGAGACCTGTTTCAATCAGGTCTTGCAGATACGAATCTGTAAATACCTCTCTCCATGAAAGATGAGCCATTGAGTTGGTATCGGAGTTCTGAATATCTCGGTAGAGGCTGTCTATGTTCATTTCGGGTTTGACGTATTCCTTTGTCACCCCGCATGATGATATGAAAACAATACCTATCAGCGAAAAAAATAATCCGTATTTTAAAATTCTTTTTGACATTCTAATTTAGATATGATCAGGGTTCTCATTTGATTGTGTATTGGGCGCGGCTGGTAGTGGCTTTTTTCTGAAGCGTTCTTGCAATCCCTGGAAAATAATAAACAAAATCGGTATTACGAATACTCCGAAAATCGTTCCGATAAGCATACCACCAACGGCACCGGTACCGATTGCTTGATTGCCAACTGCACCTGCTCCGGAAGACAGCATTAAGGGGATGAGTCCAAAGATGAATGCAAAAGAAGTCATCAGAATCGGACGGAGACGCGCTTGTGCGCCTTCAAGTGCTGCTTTCACAATCGGCATACCTTGTCGTCGTCGCTCTGCAGAGAACTCGACGATCAGAATAGCGTTTTTAGAAAGGAGCCCGACGAGCATGATAAGAGTAATCTGTAAGTATATGTTATTTGAAATTCCGAATATCGTTGCGAAAATATACACACCCGCCAAACCGATTGGTAATGATAAGAGTACGGCTAAAGGCAGTATGTAGCTTTCATATTGGGCGCTGAGTAAAAGATATACGAAGATGATTACCAGCAAGAAAATAAACATGGTTTGACTACCGGCTGATATTTCTTCGCGTGTCATTCCTGAAAACTCATAACCATAACCAACGGGTAGGGAAGTAGCGGCAACTTCCTCAATCGCCCGAATGGCATCGCCTGAACTATAACCTGCATTAGGCGAGCCATTTATTTCAATAGCTGTAAATAAGTTAAATCGGGAAATTGACTGTGGACCGTACACGCGTTTTAAGGATATGAAGCTTGTAATGGGAGCCATCTGTCCTTCCTGATTCCGAACATATATATTGTTCAGCCCTTCAGGGTTGGCTCTATATTGCGGTTCAGCTTGATACATTACACGGTATTGTTTTCCAAACTGGTTGAAATTAGATGCATAGATACCACCATAATAACCCTGCATGGTTCCCATTATTTCACTTACTGTGAAGCCTGCTTCTTTGGTTTTCTCTACATTAACCTCAATTTCATATTGGGGGAAGTTAGGGTCAAAAGAGGTAGATGCATATTGGATTTCAGGACGTTCATTTAAGGCGGCAATAAAATCGTTGCCCACTTTGGTGAATGTAGCAATATCAGCACCGGTGCGGTCCTGAAGCTGAAATTCAAAACCTTGAGATACACCAAAACCTTGGATGGTAGGTGGTGCGAAATAGATCACTTTTGCTTCAGTGATGGAGCGCGTTTTCGCAAAAAGTTGACCGATAATTGCCTGCACACTTTGGTCGTCGCGTTTCCGTTCAGACCAGTCTTTTAACTTAATAATCAACATGGCATAGTTACTACCACGTCCGCTGATCAACCCGTTACCGCTTACCCGAAGTACGTTTTCTACTTCAGGGATGGTCCGTACCAAGCGCTCAACTTCGATAGCAACTTCTTCCGTCCGTTCCACCGAGGCTGAGGTTGGTAATGCGATGTCCGCCATAATGGAACCAGTATCTTCGTTCGGAACAAAAGCTGTAGGTGTTACTCGCATTAAAATAAAAAATGCAGCGGTAAAAAGCACAATACCCGTTAGCGCAATCCACTTACGGTGGATGAGGAAGGAAACAGATTTCCTGTACTTATTGGTCGTAGTTTCGAAAGCGACGTTAAATGCCGTATAAAAACGCTGGATAAAATTCTTCTTTTTATCTCGCTCATGATGAGGCTTCAAAAAGAGTGCACAGAGTGCTGGGCTCAATGTTAGGGCATTAACTGCGGATAGGATGATAGCCACTGCCAATGTTAATCCGAACTGCTGATAGAAAACACCTGCTGAGCCGGAAATAAAACTAATCGGAACGAACACTGCAGCCATCACAAGAGTAATGGAGATAATCGCGCCGGAAATCTCACTCATCGCATCCTTGGTTGCAACTAATGAAGATGTATAACCTTGATCCAGCTTGGCATGGACGGCCTCGACGACGACGATAGCGTCATCCACAACGATACCGATAGCCAACAAAAGTGCAAATAGAGTAAGTAAGTTGATTGTAAAGCCGAAAAGACTCAGGAAGAAAAACGTTCCAATAATAGATACAGGCACCGCGATAGCGGGTATCAAAGTCGACCGAAAGTCTTGTAAGAAGATGAATACAACCAAGAAAACCAAAATGAAGGCTTCAATCAGCGTAGTGATTACCTTGCTGATAGATGCGTCAAGGAAGTCGTTGGCATTCACCAGGTTCACATATTTAATTCCCTTTGGAAAGTTTTGAGCTGCCTCATTAAGTACTTCTAAGCTACCTTCAATTACCTCTTGTGCGTTTGAGCCGGCTGTTTGGCTGATGGCTACACCTACCGATGGGTATCCGTTGGTTGTCGATGATGTGGCATAGTTCATCGCACCCAGCTCGATCCTAGCGATATCTTTAAGTCTAAGGAGCTGACCGTCATTACCGGCTCTCAGTACAATATTCTCAAATTCAGACACATCGGCTAATCGACCCTTATATTTGATTGTATATTGAAAAGACTGGCCACCTTGCTCGCCGAACTGGCCAGGAGCGGCTTCAATATTTTGCTCGGCCAAAGCAGCACTGATATCGTTAGGTACCAAACCGTAGGTAGCCATGACATCCGGTTTAAGCCAGATTCGCATGGAATAATCCATTCGACCAAAAGCTCTTGCCTCACCTACACCGTTTACCCTTTTCATTAAAGGAACGAGATTAATCTCTGCGTAGTTTTGAAGAAAGGTCTGATCATAGGTTGGATCCTCGCTATATAAAGAGAAGATAATCAGGTTACTACTTTGTGTTTTAAAAGTGGAGACACCCGATCGGGTAACCTCCTGAGGCAGAAGACTGGTGGCCCGTGCCACCCGATTCTGGACGTTAACATTGGCAATATCGGGATCGGTTCCTGTCTTGAAGACAATCGTAATACGTGCGCTTCCGTCGTTTCCGGCAGAAGATCTCATATAGGCCATGTCCTCCACCCCGTTGATCTGCTCTTCGAGAGGAACGATTACGCTATTTAATACAACTTCTGCGTTTGCTCCTTGGTAGGATGCAGAAACCACAATTGTTGGAGGTGCTATATCAGGGTACTGGGAAACAGGAAGCGTAAGTAATCCTAAACCTCCTAACAGAACAATTAAGATGGAGATTACGGTCGCTAGTACAGGTCGTTCTATGAAACGATTAAACATAATTCTTTGTCAAGTTTGTATATTATCGAACAGTATCTGGAGTAGTTACGGGCTTGAACAGACTATCGGCATTCACGGCTACCGGTTGTACATTGAGTCCATCCCGCAGAGTCGCCAGTCCTTCCATTACAATTTTGTCACCAGGTTTAAGTCCCGCGTTTACTACGTAAAATTGGCCGTCATCATTATCCATGACGGTAATCGACTTGCTGGTTACCGTGTTATCTTCTTGAAGTTGATAAACAAATTTTTTGCCTTGTATCTCGTAGGTTGATTTCTGTGGTATGACAATCGCCGAATCTAATTCCAAAGGAATGATAATAACACCACTACTACCGCTGCGAACAACATTTCCCGGATTCGGGAAGGTAGCACGCACACTAATGGAGCCGGTTGCCGTGTTTATGAGTCCGCTGGTAGTTTCAATTCGCCCCGGATATGGAAATTGAGAACCATTGGCAAGTATCAAAGAAACTTGAGGGATATTTGCTAGATTATCGCGGGCCGAGCCTTCCGCTTCGCGGCCAGAAATCTCCAACATCTGTTTTTCATTAATCGAAAAGTATGCGTAGATATTGGTGATATTAGATACCGTTGTTAAGGGCTGCGGAGTATTGCTGCTTACTAAACTCCCGATTTTATAAGGAAGCGTGCCGACAACACCGTTAACCGGACTGGTTATTAACGTATAACCAACATTGGTTGAAGCATTCGTTAGGTTAGCACGAGCTTGAGCCAATTGAGCTTGCTGTGATTCTAGGTTGAACTGTGCAGATTCAAGTTGATAGCGACTGATTATATTTTTCTCTACCAACGGCCTTACTTTATTTACCTCCATTTGTGCTGTATTTACAGCAGCCTCGGCTATTTTTACAGCAGCCTCCGCAGATCGTTTCTCTTGTTCGTATTGTGGGGCACTGATGCGAAAGAGTGCCTGGCCCTGTTTAACAGTAGCACCTTCATCCACGTAAATATGCTCAATAAAGCCTTCTATCTTTGGTCGGATTTCAATGTTTTGTTGACCTTCAATAGTTGCTGGGTAGTTGCTGTTTAAAGTTGTTGATCGCGGTTCAATCGTCAATATTGGATATTCAGATATAGTTACTTCAGCGTTTTGTTTATTTTCAGAATTTCCGCCACATGCAGCGATTAATAGGATAGTCGGTAAAATAATGGCTTGTAAGACCGTATTTTTTTTCAGCATAGTTTGTTTTGATGAAATAGTGCAATCATCAAAAATACAATAAATGAATTGTTTTATACGTTAACGATTAGTTAAAGGTCATCGTTTATCGTAATTTTTGTATTACAAACGATGTGCGTTTTTCGCTCTGATTGCTTCAATCTGAGGCAAAGCCAATTTTAACCACACCGTATATTGGTCCGGGTTATTCTTTATATCAGCTTTGATTTGAGCTAGGCTAAGAAATTTAAAGTCGTTTGCTTCTTGAGGATTTATTTTGGGCAATGAATCAGTTGTTCCAACAAAAATATGATCCAATTCATGTTCAAAGAGTCCGTTCTCAAACCGGGTTTTATAGAGGAACTTGGATATAAAACGAAGCTCACACTCCATGCCCATTTCTTCTTGTAATCGTCGCTTGGCTGCTCCTAATGTATCTTCACCCGGTCGAGGGTGGCTGCAGCAGGTGTTGGACCATAATCCTGGAGAATGATATTTGTCCAAGGCGCGTTGTTGGAGTAAAAGCTCGCCCGCGCTATTAAACAAAAAGACAGAAAAGGCTCGATGTAGTACACCAGTTTGGTGTGCTTCCAATTTCTCCATCGTACCTAGTGCTTTGTCTTCTTGGTCGACAAGGATCACCTCTTCTGTCATTTTATTTTTTATTGATATTTTGTTTAAGCTAATTTACGAAACAGCCTTAATAGCTTGGTCGTAGTTGGGTTCTTGACCAATTTCTGGCACCTGCTCCTCATAAACAATCTTTCCTTGAGGATCGATGACTACTACTGCGCGACTGTGTAAGCCTTTTAATGGTCCATCCGCCATTTGTACGCCGTACTCCTCGCCGAATGAGGTTCTAAAATCGGAAAGCATCTCGACATTCTTAATGCCCTCAGCGCCACAAAATTCAGCTTGTGCAAACGGTAAGTCTTTTGAAATGCAAAGGACAACTGTGTTATCTAAGCTCGCAGCTTCTTCGTTGAATTTTCGAACAGATTGAGCACACACACCCGTGTTTATGCTCGGAAATATGTTCAGAATAACGTTTTTCCCTTTGTAATTGGATAAGCTTTTGTCTGATAGATCTGTTCCGGTTAACGTAAAATCTTTAGCTTCTGTTCCCACTGCTGGTAATGAGCCAACGGTGTTAACGTTATCGCCTTTGAAAGTAATTTGTGCCATAATATTTGTTTTTAAGGTTAAACTATTTTAAGAATTGATTGTTTTACCAAATATATGATAATACACAATCTGTTCAAATTTAACGCACTAAGATTACATTGGTGTGAATCAATCGTTACGCTATGATGAATAAAGCTTCGAGGCAATTGTCCGCAGGATGGCTTATTGCTGTACTTTTAATAACCACTGCGTGTTCAAACCAACAACGAAATGGAATGGCAGATGGAACTAACGCCGAGGATGCCGAACTAATCGACAGCAATCAAATCGACACAATCGTTGTAAAGTTCACTGATCAGCCGATTATCCGTGTGGTTGCAGGGAACTCAATTGGCGATTTTCTAATTGATCAAGAAGTAGAGGAGTCGAATTTGTTCAATCGCCTTGGAGAGGTAGATAGTGCAGATGCTGCGATGTGTAAAAGTTGGAGTATATGGTATTTGGAAGACAAAAACACTCCAGCACATCCTGTAGCTGAGTTTGATGTGTATTCGGCCTGTGATGCAGAAATCGATATGAAAAAGTCAATTCAGGTTATGCGTCTGAATGAAGTTGATTTCGAGATGGATAATGGTATTTCATTTGGTGACGATTTATCTATTATCAAAGAGTCCTATCCAGATGCTGTCGAGCTTTCGTTTACAGATGCATTAAGCGATACGATTGTTCGGGTGTATGACGACGTGGAAGCAGGTATTGCATTTGAGTTAAGAGACGATGAAGTGCGAGCTGTTATCGTTCACGTCCCTAATCAAGGGATTGAAAATATGTATTTACCGTTTTATAAACAATAAAGTAGTCGTTTTTTTAACAAGCATGGGGTCTTCTCGATATATCAAGAAGACCCCATGCTTGTTTTTGTATATACTTTCCTAGAAGTAGAAATGGATACCCAAAGAAGGGGCGAAGAAATCGGCTCCGAATGAGAAGCTGTCATAACCTGCACCTTCGACTGTATTGCCGTCTCCGTCTTCAATCGAATAGTTGTTGTACGAAAGTCCGTTAACTGCAAATTCAAGACCTACTTTATCGCTAGGGAAATAAACGAAACCTGGTGATAAAGCTACACCTATGGAAGTCGAGCTACCTGTCTTGTCTCCGGTTTCTAGGTCTTCATTGATGGCTTTAACTGATCCGAATGCCATAGGCACCGATAGTTGTCCGAAGAACTTGAAATTGTTAGCAATCGGAGTATAGTAACGACCGAAAGGAGCTACCACGAAAGCTTCTGTTTTACCTACATTGCTCGCTTCATCTAATCTCGAAGTTTGGTAACCTATTCCTGTCCCGATAGCGATGTTGTCATCAACAAAATACCCAACATTAGGAGCTACTGAAAAATCGTATGCCGAATTTGCACCGGATGCGTCCGACTTAACCGTGTTATAAGAAACTGTACCGCCAAGGATGAAATTTCCTTTGTCTGTTTGTGCTTGAGAGGTTAATACCACTCCACCTAATAATGCGATTGATAATAATAATTTTTTCATTTTTTATCCTTTTAAATTTAAACGATTCGAGGGTTCAATCCCTCGTTTGTTGCAACAAAAGTCTCTATATTTCGAAGCTGTTGCAAGGTCAATTTATCGGTATAAATGGTCTAAATGTCGTATTAAAGTGAATCTGAAATTAGCATGACAATTCTCCGTATAACATTAAAAAAGCCCCTTATTTGATGTTATAAGGGGCTTTGGTTCTATGACTACTTGAAAGTCAGCGGGTTGTAATCTGGGTCTAAACTTCCGTGCCAATCGGTATGGACAATAAGGGTATCTCAGTCTGTGACGCCATCACTCTTGTTTTGCTACGGTGGACGATTGATTTCCAAAAACCATAGCGTTGGGGAACCATAATTAGCAGGTCGGCATCGATTTGTTTTATCTCGTTTTGAATCTCATCTATCACCCTCTCAGATTCAATATTTTTGTAGGTGTGCGACACATCTTTAAGACCAGAATCAATGTTGTCGATCGCCGATTGTTGTAAGTCTTCGTCTATCGACCGTAATTTTCGTTGAACATGAAACACCTCAACCTCAGCGGCTGCGGCACGCGCATATAATCTGATTCGTTCCAAAATACGGATATTGACACCACGTAGGAAGTCGACTGCGAAAAGTATCTTTCTGACAGGCTTATATTTAACCCCAGGAGGGATAGCTAATACCGGCAGTTTATGCTGCATAATTAAAGACGTCGTAGTATTTCCAAAAAGCTCTTGACCGAGCGAATCCGGTGCCGTTCCCATTATGACTATTTCCGCATCATATTCAGCAAAAATCTTTTCAATCTCCTCGTCGACTTGTGAAAAACGAGTTTCATATCGCACTTTAATCGAATACTTTCTTGAAAGCTCCTCGGCCTTTTCCTTTAATAACCATTCGTTCTTCTCCATTAACTCATTGAATACGGTAGCCGGGAGGCGAGCGTTTGATACATGTAAAGGAATGTGGTAGGCGTTGAACAGAAGCACATCGGTGTCGAAAATTGCTGCTGCGAAACATGCATACTCGACGGCATTGTCGGCTTCTTTAGAAAAATCGGTGGCTGCTATGAACGTTTTCATGTGATTGTTATTTAAGTGTCGACCCCATGATGAAGGGATCGACACGATTATTTATCAATCTTAATGCAGTTTGTCAGCGTGATCTTCTGGGTTGTAGTTCGCTTGAAGTTCTGCTAACTTCTTTTTACCGTATGCTATTCTAGTAATAAAGACAAATAGTACAGGTACAACAAATATAGCAAATAAAGTAGCGATTGTCATACCCGAGGCTACCGTCCAACCAATGGTCTGACGCGATACGGCACTAGCGCCAGCCGAGAAAATCAAAGGCGTTACACCTAAGATAAAGGCTAGGGAAGTCATGATGATCGGGCGTAACCTCAATCTTACGGCTTCCAGGGTTGCTGCGATTAGCTCCATGCCCATGTCTACACGTTCTTTTGCAAATTCAACAATTAAAATTGCATTTTTTGCAGACAAACCAATGAGTGTGATGAAACCGACTTGCGCATAGATATTATTATCCAAGTGAGGTAGAAATATTAAAGCCAAGATTGCTCCGAACATCCCCAAAGGTACACTCAGTAGGATAGAGAATGGGACCGACCAACTTTCATAGAGGGCAACCAATAGGAGGAAAACAACAACGACGATTAATGCAAAGATAGTCGTTGTAGCATCTCCGGATTCCTTTTCTTGCTCACTGAGTCCAGAAAAACTGTAGGAGTAGCCACTTGGTAAAGATTGAACGGCAGTCTCCTCTAAGGCAGTCAAGGCATCACCACTACTATATCCCTGCATCGCACTACCACCTACTTCGATCGACCGGAACAGGTTGAAGTGATTAATAATGGAAGGATTTTCTTCTTTATGATAGGAAACCATCGTACTTAGTGGAACAGGTGTTCCCTGCATATTGTTTACATAAAGATTGTTTAGGTTCTCGATGTTTGCTCGGTATGAGGTGTCAGCCTGTGTCACCACTCGGAAATTACGCCCAAAGCGAGTGAAGTCGTTTACATAACTACTACCAAAATTGCTAGCGATGGTACTATATACGGAGCCGATCGATACACCCATTCTCTTAACCTGATCACGGTTTACCTCTACTTTATAATTCGGTGTCCTTGAATTGAAGAGTGTATAGGCCATGCCAATTTCAGGGCGCTGATTTGCAGCTCCGATAAACTGTCCCGCTATGCTCTCAAAATTCTTAATATCTCCGGTTTGTTGTTCTTGAATTTGGATCGTAAACCCACCGCTGATACCCAAGCCGGGAATAGGAGGAGGTTGTACTGCCAGAAGCATACCTTCCGGATCAAGTGCAAATTCCTGAGATACACTGGCCAGCACCTCAGCTACCCCTCGTTCACGTTCACCCCAAGGTTTTAATTGTACGAAGAATGTTGCCGAATTGGATTTGAATGCACTGTTCAATATATTAATTCCCGTAATCGCCGTAACACCAGATATTTCTGGGTTCTTCTCTCGTACGGTTTGAGATACGCGGTCGACAAATGCTTGTGTTCTAGCGGTTGAGGATCCTTCAGGTAAAGAAGCACCCATAATGAATACACCAGCATCTTCTGTTGGAATAAATCCCGATGGTTTGGCAGAAAACAAGCCGATCGTTCCAACATAGATACAAATCAATACGATTAATACCAAAGGCGTTTTTTGTAAGCACCATTTTACGTTATCGGAATAATTTCTAGTTACTTTTTCAAACCATCTATTAAATCTGTAGAACCAACGGTTTATGCCTTTTGCTTCTTTGTTGAGTTTGCTTGGTCGCAGTAACATAGCACAAAGTGCTGGTGTTAACGAGAGAGCAACAAATGCAGAGATGAGTACCGAGATGGCGATTGTAATTGCAAATTGCTGATACAATTGACCCACCATACCGGGGATAAAGCCCACCGGAATAAATACCGATGCTAAAATCAGGGCAATTGCTATCACCGGAGCGGTAATATCTTTCATTGCTTTCATAGTAGCTTCCCGAGGAGATGAACCCTGGTCGATATAATGCTGGACGGCCTCGACGACGACAATGGCATCATCCACCACAATACCAATCGCCAAAACAAAACCAAACATGGTCAGCACATTCACTGAAAAACCTAAGACCGAGAAAAAGATGAAGGTACCGATAATGGAAACCGGTATCGCCAGTATCGGAATAAGAGTCGCCCGCCAGCTTTGTAGGAATACGAATACTACGATGGTTACCAAGATAATAGCTTCAATCAGGGTATGTAATACTGAATTGATCGACTCATGGACAATGGATACAGTTTCATAACCCACGATATAATCCAAGTCTTCTGGGAACGACTGTTTCAGTCGCTCCAAAGCTTCATAAATACCTTCGGCTGTTTGTACGGCATTTCCCCCGGGCGTTTGCATAATCCCCATCATGGCAGCTACGTCATCATTAACTTTTGCACTAATGTTATAAGCAAACTGTCCTAATTCAACTCGTGCTACATCTTTCAAGTAAACCGGTGAGCCGTCGGTATTCGTTTTGACGATGATATTTCTAAACTCTTCTTCAGTTGAAAGAGCGCCATCCAAGATTACCGAATATTCAAAAGTTTGGCCTTGTTGCTGTGGCGGGCCGCCAACGCTACCGCCCGGCATTCGGTTGTTTTGTTCTTGGATAGCAGCCGTAATTTGTGCCGGCGTGATTCCCATTGACGCCATTTTTCCAGCGTCCATCCATACACGCATACTAAATGGCTGCCCGAAGGCCATAACATCACCGACTCCCGGCACACGCATCATCTCATCTTTAACATAAAGGTTGGCGTAGTTGGCCAAGAACTGTTGGTCGTATGTACCGTTCGGTGAAATTAACCCCAGTACCATAAGCATGTCGCTATTCGCCTTCTTGGTAACTACACCGAGGCGTCTAACAGGTTCAGGTAGAGCCGGCTCAGCAATTGCAACACGGTTCTGTACATCTAAGGCGGCGATATCGATATCGGTTCCAACCTCAAAAGTTACAGTAATGCTGGAGCGACCGTCAGCTGTACTCGATGAAGTGATGTATTTCATTCCCGGAGTACCGTTGATTTGACTTTCAATAGGTGTCGTAACCGTTTGTTCTACGGTTTGTGCATCCGCACCCGTGTAGTTGGCTGTAACCGTGACGGTAGGAGGGGCAATGTTTGGATATTGACTGATGGGCAGTCCCGTTAAGACAATGGTGCCGACCAAGACAATCAGTATCGATATAACGATGGCCATGGCCGGTCGTTTTATAAATATTTCTGATATCATAGTATTTTGCTAATTAATAATGGAACTTAGTTGCTGGGTGTAGTTGCCGGAGCGTCCGTCACATTGCTATCCGCTTGCTTAGCTGGTTGAACTACTGCACCCGGACGTAGTTTCATAATCCCTTCTGAAACAATAACATCCCCTTCTTTCAATCCTTCTTTAATAACAATCATTTGGCCAACTTGCGGACCTACTTCAACAATCTGCTGGTTGACTTTGCTACTATCGCCAACGACATACACTGAGTATTTGCCGAGTTGTTCTAAAACAGATTTGTGTGGAATTACCAATTGCGGCTCACTGCTTTTGTTAAGAACCGTAACATTACAGTTCATGCCCGGTATCAAGGTTCCGTTAGGATTTGGGAAGCTAATGCGAACGGTAATTGTACCCGTATTTGGATCAACAGCACGGTCGATGGCGTGGATACGTCCATTTAATGCATAGCGATTTCCGTTTTGTTCAATCGAAAAGATCGAATCGCTTACCGTTGTACTCGGGTTCTTCTGTAACTCAACGAAGCGAGCGATGTCGCGTTGGTTCAACGCAATATCTACTGCGATAGGGTCATTGGTAGATACCGTGTTTAAAAGCGTTGATCCCGGCGTAACTAACGCTCCCAATTTCACTTGTGAAATGCCAATGGTTCCGGTCAGTGGTGAAACAATCACCGACTTTCTGTAATTTGCTTCCGCAGATGCTAAACTAGCTTCGGCTGCGGCTACTTGTGATTTAGCATTAGCTAGGTCTGTTAATGCATAATCGACTCGCTGTTGGGCGATCGCTTCTTTTTTCGCAAGATTGGTATAGCGCTCCGCATCTTTATCAGCCCGTGCCAGATTTGCTTTCGCTACTTCTAAATTTGCTTTAGCAGAATTGAACGCTGCTTGGTAGTTGGTGCGGTCAATTTCATAAAGACGTTGACCTTTGTTTACTTTCTGACCGTCTTGAACAAAGATGCCAGTGATATACCCGCCGACTTCTCCGCGTAACTCAACTTCTTGTAAAGGTACAACCACTCCTGGATAGGAATCCGGAACGGTTACAGATGACTTTTCTACAGTAAATGTAGCTACGGGCATAGGAGGGGGTGCCGACTGTTGTCCACCACCTTGTTGTGAGTTGCCACATGATGCAATTAATGCAGTACTCAAAAGTATAATACCTGTTTTTATGTGATTCAAGTTCATTTCTAATATATTATTGGTTTAGTGAAACAGTGCCTAGTGCCTGCTGTACATCCAGTTTAGACGAAAGCAAACTATATAGTGTGTTTAGATAATTTAATTGTGCGGTACGCAGAGCGGTTTCGGATGTCATCAAATCGAGATACGTTTTAATGCCTTCGTCATATTGAAGTTTAATGGTATTATAAACCTCTTCAGATAATTTGACATTTTGGTTGGCTACTTTCCAATCGTTCAAGTTTGCTTTGTAGGATGCCATCGCGAGTTCATATTGACTGTTGATTAGATTCTTAGTATCCTCAATATCAAGTTCTATACGTTCCTCAAGTAATTGTGACTTTTTGATTTCCTGGATGCGCTTAGTTCCCGAAAAAATAGGAATACTTAAGCGTAAGCCAACAACGGAACTTGGGAACGATTGTTTGTATAGTTCGCTGAATTGGTCGTGGTTATAAGCCCACCCATAGTTTATAAAGCCAGATAAACTCGGCATAAACTGCAATTTATTATAGTTTGTGTTTATCTCTTGTAACTGTTTGCTGGTTAACAATTGTCTGTATTCCACACGGTTCTGGTAATTCAGTACTTCAGTGGTGTCGAGCAATACATTACGTTCCATTTCCTGTCCGTCAAATGAAAGAGTTAGGTCCTTTGTCGGCTCATAACCAATTAATGATTTTAAGAACGCGTATTTGTATTTTAAGATTTCCTCTGTACGTTTTTTGTCCGCCTTAGAGTTGCTTAAGCTGATTTGCGCTCGTTGATAGTCGGTTTTGTCGACCAAGCCTACGTCAAACTGTGCCTTAGCGTCTTGGAATTGCTTTTCCAGACGTGCAATATTTTCCACAATAATTTGCAGTTGCTCTTGACTTGTTAGGATATCGTAATATGCTTTACTAACTTCTACAATGGTGTTAATGCTACGGTTCTCAGTGTTCAAATCGTATTGCTCACGATAAAACTTCGCAGACTTTGACGCTTGGATAAGACCTGCATTTAACAACTGTTGGTCAGCCTGTATCGTCAAGCCCGATGAGTTCTTTGTGCCCATCGTAATATAAGTCGTTTCTCCGCCCATGGTTAAGGGGCTCACCGCCTGCTTTAAATTATGGTTAAAGTTGGCGTTCGCACTGACTTGTGGTAACCAACCAGATAAGGCCGAGTTTATTTCTCTTTCGCCAATCTCTTCATCGATTAATGCCTGCTTCATTTTTGGTTGGTTTCGTAAGGCATATTCTACGAGTTGGGGCAAGGTGGCATTACTTAGACTGCGGCCTTCCGTAGTTTGAGCCTTTAATATTCCAGGTATTAGCAGGAATATAATACCTAAAATACTGAAACTGCGTTTAAAGATTTTCATTCGTTATGTTTGATTTGATATTAAAAAACGTACACTAAAATTATGGTCTTCATATCCAGTGATTCGCAAAACATGCGCAAAGTACGGTACAAATGAGCCGTTAAAAAAGGGTTCTTTATCGTTTATTTTGGTCTATATGTCGTATTTGTTTTTAAATTAGATTTTGATGACATTTGAAAAAAGATGTCATACATAAATTGCCATTTCAACCAAATTGCCATGGGTTGAAAACCTTATCTTTGTGAAGGTTTATATAAAAGGAAGCATCGCTTATGAGATTATATTTAATTTACTTAGTTGGATATAAGCTTATAACGACCGCTTATGACATTTCGTATAATGATCTAATAGGAAATGATCGCTGTATTTATGACATTGCAAAAGAATGTGTCGGCAAAGATTTTTCTGTAAAAACGACCAATAAAAAGATGTCCGATTCTAAATGTTATAAGAAGTTAAAGTAAAAGACGTCTAGGTCTTTTATGGTCAATTGTAGTTTGTTGCAACTGACTATATTTTAATGATATAAAAATGAAAACAAAAAGCGAAGAACAGAAAGCAAAGCAAATTAGTCAACTTGCTGACTTAGGACATGATCGACATAAATTTTTACATACCGTATTGGATGGTTTTGTCGTTATTGATAAGCACGAGATCAACGCGGACGATGAGTGGCTGCGGAAAAAGGTAGTTAGTCGCCGATCTGAGCGAATATCAATATTTATTGTAACCGATGGACACGGGAAGATTAACCTCGACATGCGGGATTATGACATTAAGAAAAATTCCTTAGTGGTGATTTCTCCGACAACCATCATGAGCATGCTCCCGGTTGAGACATCCTATACACTATCGGGAGTTAGCTTTACGATCGATTTTATGGCGGAAGTGGGTATGCCAGAAAATGGCTCCGACGTATTCGCTTTTTTTTCCAGTCGTTTCTCCCCGGTCTGGAACCTAGAGGAGGAGGATACTCAATTGATTATCGCCTTGATTGGTCGCTTAATTGAACGCACAGCTCAATATGCAATTCATCCCTTCGGTAAAGAGATTCTGATACATAGTTTCTTTATTTTTTTGTATGAACTTGGTGCTATGGCTCAAAAGTATTCCCAGATGACCCGGATGAATTTCACGCGACAAGAAAGGCTAATCATTAAATTTGGTAATCTCGCACGCGAGCAGTTTAGAGAGGTTCGTACGGTAAAGAAGTATGCGGACCAACTAAATGTATCAGCAAAGTACCTCAGTGAAATTGTCAAAGAATTTTCTGGTAAGAATGCTAGTGAAATTATAAATGATCTTGTTATATTGGAGGCAAAATTTTTGTTAGGTCGATCCGAATTAAGTATCGGTGAAATTGCTGATAATCTCAATTTTAGTGATCAGTCCTTTTTTGGCAAGTATTTTAAAAGACACACCGGTATGTCTCCAAAAGCCTACCGAGAGTCTGAATTTTAAATTCCCTTAGATGAAGTACCTTAGATTTGCAGTCCTATTAATAATCGCCACCTGTTTTTTTGATAATGCTTTTGCGCAGCTTGATAAGATCCCCGTGGGTCAGACATTAGGAGAACCGAAGAAAGTTGAAGAAAAACCCGTGGTGTTAACAGACAGTATCGCGGTTACTGCGCTCGTTGAAAAAAACAACGAACTTATCACGAACGTTCCCTCAGAGAAAATCCATATTCATTTCGATAAACCTTATTATGCTGTGGGCGATACCATTTGGTTCAAAGCCTATCTTACTTCGATACAAAATATTCCATCACCCCTGAGTAAGATTGTTTATGTTGACATTATTAGTGAAAAAGATTCACTGATGGAAAGTGTCATGTTGCCTGTTATTAATAGCAGCGCACATAGCAGTATCCCTCTAAATCACCTCAACTATAAGCAGGGGAATTATCGAATTCGCGCTTATACGAAATGGATGTTGAATTTCGACGAATCATATTTTTTTCACAAGACGCTGTTGGTCGGAAATTCAATTAACAAGGATATTCTAACGCATATTACCTTCAATAGCGACCGAAGCGACAAGTCGGTTAAAGTTAAGGCAACCCTTCAATTTAAAGATGAACAGAACCTTCCCTTGGCAAATAAGCGTGTGGACTGGGAAGCGCTGGTCGATTTCGATCGGGCAGGCCGAGGCCGGGGTAACACGAACGCACAAGGAATCTTGACCGTAGAATTTAACAGCTCCTCTGATGTCGATTTGAGTCGCGGAAAACTAATCACGAATATCGAACTGGATAATAAAACTGTTGAAACTGTCTTTCCTTTAGAAAAAGCGGCTCCAAAAAAAGATGTTCAGTTTTTCCCTGAGGGCGGTGATTTGATAGACGGCATTCCGACGGTTGTCGCATTTAAGGCGATTCAGCCGGACGGTCTGGGGGTTTCTGCTCGTGGCGAGATTGTTGATTCAAAAGGCGCGAGCATCGCAACGATAAATTCCCAGCATTTAGGAATGGGGAAATTTAACATGACGCCGAAGCTAGGTGAGACTTATTTTGCCGAGATGACTTTTGCAGATGGAAGCAGTGCCACCTATAGTTTGCCGGAAGTTAAGGCTGAGGGAGTGACGCTCACCGTAGACGGTAAAGACCCCAATAATTTGAGAATATTGATTCAAATGAACCCCGCTTTTGTAGAAAAGAATAGAAATAAGGGCTTTTATGTGGTCGGTCGTAACGGTGGTGTAGTTTACTATGCGGCTCAAAGCGGGATACGAAACACCGAATTCTCTTCTACCATACCGAAGATGAATTTTCCATCCGGAGTTGTTCAGTTAAGTGTGCTGGCATCAACGGGTCAGACACTCGCCGAGCGTCTAGTGTTTGTTCGGCGTCCCGATACTTTAACCATGAACCTAACGGCAGATAAAGAGTCGTATGGTCCGCGTGAGGCCGTAAAGATGGCACTCGATATTGGAAATACAGAACAGGATTCAAGTCTGGGTAATTTCTCAGTATCCGTTATCGACGAGACAAAAGTTCCGGTAAATGAAGATAAAGAGACCACCATATGGAGCAGTATTCTCTTGAGTTCGGAAGTTCAGGGTTATATTGAAAAACCCAATTATTATTTTCATGATGTCAATGAAAAGAAGCTAGAAGATTTGGATCTTCTGCTCATGACTCAGGGTTATCGGAAATACAAATACAGCGATATTGCCCTCGGAAAAATGCCTAACATTCGGATGTTGCCGGAACAGAGCTTGACAGTTTCAGGCACCATTAGACGTGCCGATGGTATGCCTTTGGCAAATGGCCGACTTTTATTGCAGATTCCTGAAAATTCGTTTTACAAAGATGGGACTACAGATGATCAGGGTCGGTTCAACTTCACCAACCTTGCATTTAAAGACTCCTTACAAGTAGTTATTAATGCACGTAACAATTTGAATTCTGAAAACTTAATGATTATGGTGGATGGGGAACCTTTCCCGACCATAACAAAGAATATAAATAAGGCAGATGAATTGCTTAATATCGATAGTGCTTTGCAAACCTATTTAAAAAACAACCGAATGATGAACAGTACGGGTTTCTTGTTGAGAGAAGTGGAGATCGAAGCCCGGCAGACCAGAAAACCTAGCCATCGTGACCATGCTGCACTGAGTGGTTTAAGCATGATGCCAGACTATACGATCCAAGGAACAAATCTTGGTGGTTGTAATAACCTGTTGAATTGTGTTTCGGGAATGATGGGTTTAACCTATGTCGATAATATGTTGTACCTAACCAGTGTGTATAACAGTGGAGGGCGAGTACCGGTTGAAATTTACGTAAATGGCATGCCGGTAGATGTTACCTATCTATATGGTGTTCAGCCCTCGATGGTTGAGTCTATTGAGATCTTTAAAGACGACGGCTTGACAGGCATTAATCAGCGCTCAAATACCATGGGGGTAGTGGTTGTCAACATGAAAGAAGTAAAAACCCAAAAACTAACTGCGCAACAGATCAAGGAACTCTTCCCGCCATCCAATATGCTAACCTTTAATCCAAAGGGCTTTGCAGAGGAACGACAGTTTTATGTTCCTAAATACAGCGGCCCAAGAACCTCTTTACAGTCGCAAGACATTCGTACTACCATTCATTGGAATCCGATTTTGCTAACGGATGAAAAAGGGCATGCAGAATTTGAGTATTATACGGCCGATGATCCCGGCACGTATCGGGTGGTTGTGGAAGGATTAGACGAGAACGGATCCTTAGGAAGGAAGGTCTATCGTTTCCAAGTCAAGTAAATTAGAAAAGCTCGATACTAACAAAGGCCATCGTATTTGATGGCCTTTATTAGTATCGAGCTTTAGATGAACTCAGTAAAACGATATTCTTCTAATTCAATGATGGATCGTGAAGTGACAAGTCGCGGCCAGTTGGCTTCGTAGCCCAGTCGAATTCCATAGCATTGACCTGATCAAACCTAGGAGCAAAGCTCTGAGAAGAAGTAATATCCATCAGTGTTTTGTAAGCCTGAGGATAAGGCATCTTTAGTAGGCTGCCTGTAGCCACATACGGATAAGTGTCTAAGTATGTCTGCACTTCCTTCGGTGAAACTCGGCGATTGATATGCGCGCGGTGCAACTTATCTGGATCTGTTATGCCAGCAGCACCCATAAGGTCGCAAGCACTTTTAACGGTTTCGTAATGGTAATTAGCAACGCGAACTTTCTTCACCCCAACCACTAGACCTTTGGTCAATTTAGGATCTTGAGTAGCAATGCCGACAGGGCATGTGTTTTTATTGCACTCTAATGCCTGTATGCAGCCCAGAGCCATCATCATTCCTCTTGCGCTGTAACACAGGTCAGCGCCGAGAGCTATGTTTTTGACTAAGTCGAAACCAGTTGTCACCTTACCTGAAGCGATGATTTTAATATGTTTCTTCAAGTTGAAACCGGTTAATGAATCATAAACAAAGGCTAGAGCATCCCGTAAAGGCATTCCAACCGAGTTGGAGAACTCCAAAGGCGCTGCACCTGTACCGCCTTCGCCGCCGTCAATTGATATGAAGTCCGGATACGTGTCCGTTTCAATCATCGCTTTACAGATTGCAATAAACTCATGTTTCTGACCGATACACATTTTGAATCCGACTGGCTTTCCGTTTGATAAAGCACGTAATTGTTTGATGAATTTCATCAGTTCAATCGGGTTCGAAAATGCTTTATGGCTAGGGGGAGAGGCCACTTCTTTACCAACCTCAACCGAGCGGATGCGGGCGATCTCTTCGTTTACTTTCGCTGCAGGCAATAGTCCTCCATGTCCGGGTTTCGCACCTTGCGAGAGTTTAACCTCAATCATTTTAACATTGGGCGTGGCTGCCTTTTCGGCAAATAGCTCAGGATTAAAATTGCCATCCGGATAGCGGCAACCGAAATAACCTGTACCAATCTGCCAAATTAGATCCCCACCACCTTGTAAGTGATAGTCACTCAATCCTCCTTCCCCAGTATTATGAGCAAAGCGACCAATTCGAGCACCCTCATTTAGTGCCAAAATAGCATTCTTGCTAAGTGAACCATAGCTCATCGCTGAGATGTTAAACAAGCTTGCCGAATACGGCTGCGTGCATTCAGGGCCACCTATCAAAACCCTTGGTAGCTCGGTAATCTTAGAATTGTCAAAGGCGTTTAGGCTGTGACTAAGCCATTCATAATTATTGTCATAAACATTCAGCTGCGTACCAAATGCAATGGTGTCAATCTCTTTTTTTGCACGTTGGTAAATAACACTTCTGTCCAAGCGGTTAAACGGTCGTCCGTTGGTATCGCTCTCAATAAAATACTGATAAATTTTAGGACGTAAGTCTTCCATCACATAGCGTAGTCTACCAGCCACCGGAAAGGTTCGACGAATGGCTTTCTTGGATTGAGTCATATCAATGACCCCCATGACAACAAGTGGTAAAATGATTACGAAGAGCCAGAGAGCTGACGGCCACCAATAGGCTGCGATGGATACGGTTAGAATCGATAGCGCAGACAAAACAACAAAACTTCTTCTCATGATAAGTGTTGCATTAGTAGAGTGTTAATAAATGATATATCAAATCGGATGCGAAATTAGGCAAGCTTTTGTTAATTTGCTAATTTTTGCAATTAATTTGACTGTATTATTATCAATATATTAAAAATTGGGCAGGTGTGTGGCGTATCGGTCGTAAAGCTCGTTATGTTTTTAAACCTGAATTTTAAAACTTTTTCAATAAATAGCTGTTCTACAGTTTTATTTAAGCATTACTATCAACGTTAATACCAATGAAAACATTACAATTAGAAATTCACGATCCATCAGTTCTAGCGAAAATTCAAGAGATGGCAGAGTCCGGCCTCGTGTCAATTAAGCAATTAGGCGAGGAGGGTTTTATGGCTCGAGTAAATAAATTTAGGAATCAGGCGGAAAGTAATATCCCGACTGCAGAAGACATCCGTAAGGATCTGCAAGTCGTAATGCACAGCATTATTCCAAGCCGAAAATATTTTAAAATACGCTTTTAATACTCGAGCGGAGCGTTAGCTCCGTTTCTTCTTTCTAGTCGTCCTTTACTTCTGAAAATTGAGATAGTATTTTCATGTATATTTTTTTGATATGTATTTAAAATACTATAAATTTAAAAATCACTAGATAAATCTAAATCAGTTAAGAAGTACAAGCAAGATGACAAAACTCAGTCGTTCCTCGATCGAGGGAACCGAATCAACTAATCCAGAAAAAGTATTACAGTTTGGAACCGGGGTTCTATTGCGCGGTTTGCCGGATTATTTCATCAATAAAGCGAACAGACAAAATATTTTTAACGGTGATATTGTCATTGTTAAATCTACAAATAGAGGCGGTACAGATGAGTTCTCCGATCAAGACAACTTATATACCATTCATATTAAAGGAATTGAGGACGGCGAAGAAATAGAGAAAATAGAACTTGTAACATCCATTAGCCGGGTATTATCTGCCTCCAAAGATTGGGATGAGATAAAAAAGCTTGCGGTATCTGACGATTTAAAGGTTATTATCTCGAACACCACAGAGGTGGGGATAGAATTAAAAGAAGATGATCTTTTGTCGGCTAATCCTCCGTTATCGTACCCGATGAAGTTAACTGCACTTTTATGGGCTCGGTATCAGTATTTCAAAGACAATTCTGAGGGTAAGGGTCTAGTTGTTTTACCGACTGAGTTGATCAGCGAAAACGGGAAGGTATTAAAAGATATCGTACTGCGCTTAGCGGAGATCAACAAGTTGGGTGCTGGCTTTATCGATTGGCTTCAAAAAGAGAACCATTTCTGTAATACGCTTGTCGATCGCATCGTTCCTGGGAAGTTGTCTGCCGAAGGACAACAGCAAGCCATCGAGGAATTAGGCTATGTTGACGACTTAGCTATCATGGCCGAGCCTTTTAGGTTGTGGGCTATTGAAACAAGTAGTGAAAAAGTAAAAGATATACTATCGTTCTCTCAAGCAGATGATGGCATAATTATAAGCCCTGATATCACCAAGTTCAAAGAATTAAAACTACGTTTACTAAACGGAAGCCATACGTTCTCTTGTGCTTTAGCCATTCTGAGTGGATTTATCACTGTGAACGAAGCCATGCAGGATACTGACTTCCTGAACTACATGGATAAGCTTCTGAATAAAGAGATTGTCCCGTCCATCGTCGGTCCCGCCATCAGTGAAGCGGATGCTAGTGAGTTCGCAAAAAGTGTAATCGACCGGTTTAGCAATCCTTTTCTAAATCATCAATGGCAAAGTATTAGCCTTAATTACACATCGAAAATGGAGCTGCGAAATCTGCCTCTGATAGAGTCTTTTACCCAGCGTAAACAAGCTGTTCCTCAGTGTATGGCTTTGGGCTTTGCTGCCTATTTGCTTTTATTAAAGCAACAGAGCAATGTTCAAGATGCACATGCACCGCGCATACATCAATTATGGAAGGAGAACTCAACAGAGCAGCTCGTGGACAATGTCTTGGGCGTCGAAGAATTTGGGCTAACTAAGCTTAAATCCAATAACGGTTTTGTTGATGCCGTTAAACAATATATCAACGATTTAGAAAACGAAGATCCAAAAGTCGTTATTAAACAATTGAATCAGTCACATAGCTAGCAGTTCATGAAAAAATTCCTCAACGAAAACTTTTTGCTAACAACCAAAACTTCAGAAACACTGTATCATGATTATGCTGCGAAGATGCCCATTATCGACTACCATTGCCATCTGCCGCCTGAACAAATAGCCGAAAACACACAATTTGAAAACCTCACTCAGGCTTGGCTCTACGGGGATCATTATAAATGGCGTGCCTCAAGAGCCAATGGAGTTGATGAGAGTTATATAACCGGTTCACAGTCCGATCGTGAGAAATTTAGAAAGTGGGCAGCTACCGTGCCTTATACATTAAGAAATCCACTTTACCACTGGACCCATCTTGAATTGCAGCGTTATTTTGGCATCACAGAACTTCTAAATGCTGAAGGCGCTGATCGTATTTATGATGAATGCTCGGAAAAACTTCGGTCTCCCGAATACAGCGTTCGGTCTTTATTGAAAAAGATGAATGTTCGCATGGTTTGTACAACGGACGATCCTGCCGACACATTGGCCCATCACCAAAAAATTAAGGATGACGGGTTTGATATACCCGTATTGCCTGCATTTCGGCCAGACGCAGCTATGAACCTAGATGACAATGCGAAATTCATTGTGTATCTACAAAAGCTAGAAGCCGTTACTGATCGGTCTATTACGAGCTATGCAGACTACCTAGACGTATTAAAGAGTCGCCATGATTATTTCGCAGAAATGGGATGTTCGGTTTCCGATCATGGGTTAGAATATATTTGCGCCGACGATTATACAGAAAGTGAAATAAGTCAAATATTCGATCGTGCACTTATCGGCAGTCAGACTACCAGAGAAGAAAGCAGTAAATTCAGATCAGCCATGCTGCTTCAATTTGCTGAATGGGATGCAGAAAAGAACTGGGTGCAGCAATATCACTTAGGAGCGTTACGAAATAATAACACAAGAAAACTAGCCGAGCTGGGACCAGATACCGGCTGGGATTCGATGGGCGACTTTGAACAGGGGCGAAGTCTTGCCAGATTTCTCAACAAGCTAGAAGCCAATAATAAGTTGGCTAAAACCATCTTATATAATCTCAATCCTAGAGACAATGAACTATTCGCCACCATGACGGGCAATTTTAACGATGGCTCGGTCGTTGGTAAAATGCAATATGGCTCCGCTTGGTGGTTTATGGATCAGAAAGACGGAATGATTCGACAAATAAATACCCTCTCCAATATGGGACTGATCAGCCGTTTTATTGGTATGCTTACTGATTCCAGAAGCTTTCTTTCCTTTCCAAGACACGAATATTTCCGACGCATTTTATGCGACCTGTTTGGCACAGAGATCGAAAATGGGGAATTACCGGATGATATAGAAATGATCGGATCCACTATTCAAGATATATGCTTCAATAATGCAAAAACATATTTTGGATGGGACAATCTATGACAAGTACCAAATTTTTAAAACCAACGACCACAAAGTAAACTGATATTATGACTCCCTCCAAAACAATAGGCAAGTACAGGTGGACAATCTGTACCTTATTATTTCTCGCTACAACCATCAACTATTTAGATCGCCAAGTACTCAGTCTCCTGCACCCGATACTGGAGGAAGAGTTTGGATGGTCGAATACTGACTACGCCAACATCACTGCTGTATTCCAATTCGCCTATGCTATCTCGATGGTTTTCGCCGGTCGAATCATTGACAAATTGGGAACTAAATGGGGTTATGCGCTAGCCTTGATTTTATGGTCTGTTGCTGCTGCACTTCATGCTTATGCCCTGCCTATTGGTGACGGCGTCGCATCCATCTTAACAGCATTTGGAATCAGTGGCGTATCCGTTTCCGTAATGGGTTTTATTGTAGTCCGTGGTTTACTGGGAGTTGGTGAAGCAGGCAACTTTCCTGCGGCTGTAAAAGCTACAGCTGAATATTTTCCGAAGAAAGAGCGATCTTTCGCAACCGGTATATTCAATTCCGGAACCACCATCGGAGCTGTTTTAGCGCCGTTAACAGTGCCTATCATGGCACAGACATGGGGTTGGCAGAGCACCTTTATCGCCGTTGGTTTAGCTGGTCTCCTTTGGTTGATTCTCTGGTTCATATTTTATCAAGCACCGGAAAAACAAAAGCGACTTTCCAAAGAGGAATATGATTACATCCATAGCGATGATCCGGTTGTTCCAGCGGAGGGCGAAGCTAAAACAGCAGAAAACGTAGTAGTTAAGCGTAGAATGTGGGCCAAATTATTAACCTACAGACAAACTTGGGTTTTCGCAGTAGGTAAACTCATTACTGATGGCGTGTGGTGGTTCTTCCTCTTCTGGCTGCCTTCTATACTTCATTCCGAGTATGGGATGTCGACTACCGACATGATGGTACCGCTAGCTGTTTTATACGCATTAACCATGATAGGAAGTATCGGTGGGGGTTGGTTTCCGACTCATTTTATCAATAAAGGATATAATGCATACGAAGGACGTATGAAAGCAATGCTAATCATAGCCTTTATCCCTTTGGTCGTATTAGGCGCCCAACCCTTAGGAGAGTTTAGCTATTGGTGGGCCATTGTACTGATCGGTATCGGTGCTTCCGCACACCAAGCTTGGTCTGCAAATTTATTCACCATCGCTTCTGATCTGTTTCCAACCAAAAGCGTAGGTTCCGTAACAGGAATTGGTGGCATGCTAGGCGGTATCGGCAGTGCCTTATTCAGCAAGTCGGCCGGAGCCTTATTTGATCATTACGAAAGCTTAAATGATATCCACACAGGCTATACTATTATGTTTGCCGTGTGTGCATTTGCTTATCTTTTTGCATGGATTCTGATGAAAGCCTTAGTGCCCAAAATGAAAGTAGTAGATTTAGACAAATAAAACTTATTTTATAAACAATGAGCAAAAGAACAACAGTTATTAATCAAATTTTAGAGCAAGGGACTTTACCTTTATTTTTTACTCCAAGTGAGAAAGATACCATAGAGATCGCACAGACAGTTTATTCAGCAGGCGTGAAGGTCATCGAATATACCAACCGGGGAGAAGAAGCCCTTAGGAATTTCAAAAGCCTAAAGAAAGAGGCACTAAAAACTATGCCTGATCTGCAACTCGGAATTGGTACCATCAAAACGGCGAGGGAAGCCGATAACTTTATCGACGCCGGTGCTGACTTTATTGTTGCCCCGACCATCAACCCCGAAGTAGGCAGAGCAGCCCATAACGCAGACCTGCTTTGGATACCTGGATGTATGACACCTACCGAAATCAGCATTGCGCAGGGGCATGATGCCGACATCATTAAGATATTCCCTGCCAATATTCTGGGTGTAGAGTTTTTAAAATCGATCAAAAGCCTGTTTGCCGGACAGAAATTTATGCCTACCGGAGGGGTAAACCTTAGTGAGGAAAATATTCGTGGTTGGTTTGATGCCGGTATCTGCGCCGTTGGTATGGGCAGTCAGCTGATCAGTAGTGACGTCATCAAAGAAAAAAAATACGATCTATTAAAAGAACGCACAGAAAAGGTACTGAAACTTATTAAAGCCATTCAGAAAAAATAGGAGAATGATAATTTTCTCCGGCATTTTACGCAGATAATTTTTACTTTTGTCTGCGCTAAGCATGACTCCGTAGCTCAGTTGGTAGAGCAACTGACTCTTAATCAGTGGGTCGAGAGTTCGAGCCTCTCCGGGGTCACATTTATGAAAAAGGGTTTTACATAAAAGTAAAACCCTTTTTTATTTATCTTAGAGAACACCTAAGAGCTATGAAAAGAACATTAGTACGATTTAGAAATAGTGCATTTCGAAAATATGTTAAAAAACATGAAAAGCATTTGCCTGTACTGTTTTTCATGGGGGGATTTATATTTGACACCATGACCTTAGGCAGAATAGATCGAGTATATGATCTTTCTATTCTTTGCTTACACGTAATCTTTCTAACGATAAGTATCTATATCTTTAATTTAGCGGATGATGGAAAGTGGAAAAATACTTTTATCGAAAGATTTGAAATTTATCTTCCTTTAGCCATACAGTTTTCGTTTGGAGCACTTTCAAGCGCTTATGTCATTTATTTTTCGCGGAGTGTTTCTCTATCTAAAACCGCTTCATTTTTTATAATTTTAGTCTTTATACTATTCGCGAACGAGTTACTAAAAAAACGAATTTCAAATAAATATTTGCAATTTAGTGTACTCTATTTTTTAAGCTTTACATTCTTTAGTTTTATAATCCCTGTTTTTATAAGAGAGATGAATCAAGACATCTTTCTGATCTCTGGATTTACGAGTTTAGCTTATATCTTCTGCTTATTGATTTTTATCTATCTGACGAGTCCAAGCACTCGCAAAGAGGTTCATTTGGGAAAAATGATCAGTATGATCTTGATACTTTATACAACATTGAATTTCTTTTATTTTTTTAAACTAATCCCTCCTGTACCCTTAGCATTAGAAGAGGGTATTGTTGCTCACAAGGTTGAGGTAAACAACAATAAGTATAAAGTTATATATGAAGCGGATGAATGGTATATCTTCTGGAGAGATCATCGATTGAAATTCACTCATCGTCCGAATGAAAATGTTTATGTTTTCACCTCCATATTTGCTCCCACAAATCTGGAAAAAGCTATTGCACATCGTTGGAAATGGTTAAATCCTGAGACTGATAAGTGGGAAATTGTAGAAGATATTGCTTATGAAATTAAAGGCGGCAGAACAGGCGGCTATCGAGGCTATACTTACAAAAACAATGTGAAGAACGGAATCTGGAAAGTAGAAGTCATCACTGTTGAGGAGGAACTAGTTTTAGGTATAGTCGATTTTGAAATTGTTTCAGGACCTAATAATATAAAACAAGGGGATTTAAAGGAAAAAATATTTTAGTTTACTTTCTTCTATAATGTAGCTGTGTCAATCCGGTATCAAACTGTTTGGTGTTTACGAGCTCAAGCATTTGTTCTGGTCTTCCGTCTTTAAAAAGCTTTATTCCATCACCTAGCAAAACTGGTATAACGGAAATTATATATTCATCTATTAAATCATACTTTACCAGTTCATTTATTACTTCTGCGCCACCATCGCAATAAATGTTCTTGCCGTTTTCAGATTTTAGCTTATTAATCAATTCGATCAAGTCCCCTGTGTGAAAAGTCGTTCTACCAGCGCTCGGTCTTTGATTTCTTGTTATGACATAAACATCTCTTTGTCCATTATCATAATGAGAAGCACCAATTTCTTTAAGCACATAATCGTAGGTTTTTCTACCAATAATTAAGGTGTCGATTGTATCTATGAACTCAGCATAGCCGTAATCTTCTCCCTCTTTCTCTACAAGTTTTAAAAAGCTGAGATCGTCATTCGGTTTCGCAATGTAACCGTCCAGAGACATGGCAATGAAAAGTGATAATTTCCGCATTTGAATTTAAGTTTACTGTTTTTTTAAAATAGCTTTAAATTATATATCGTGGTTTTTGGTCTTTCAAGTCTTTTCTTCAACTATATGTAAATTTTGAGCAAAATATGCTTTTTTTTGCCAGAAATAAATCGACAAAATTAATAAATTAGTAAGCAGTTGTAATTTAGTATCTTGCACTAAGTCAAGAAACAAACTCAAATAATCAAATTGCTTGAAAAGGAACACAAAATCGTTCCCAAAAATTACTATCAAAGCCTATGGATGCTTTTAGGTATGGCGGCCTTCGGGCTTCCTATTAGAGCAGCTTTTTGTGCAAGCATCGGTAATATGGCATTTTTAAGCATAGGTTTACCTATAGGAATGGTAATCGGTCTCGCTATGGGAGCAGGTATGGATAAAAAAGCATTAAAGGAGGGACGGCAATTAGATGTAGAAGTCTGGAACTAAATTTAGATAATCAGTTTGCAAATCTCATCTATCATTGCTTTATCTCAAAATAGCAAACATCTGCGTTGTGATAATGCGATGGTAAACTTGAAGCGCCCTCCAATCTTTTGATACCTAAGAACGCAAATCCACAGTTTTGATAATGCTGGATCAGTTTGGTGTTCTCGCCGCAGGTGTCCATACGAATATACTTTTTATCCTTCGCGAATTCCTTCGCCCAGTCAACAATGATCTTCACAAAATTATTTCCTCTGAAGTCCGGATTCGTTGCTATTCGATGGATGTAGATAGAAGAGATGCCATCGTCATTCGACCAAATTTCTGGATCGTTGTATGTAATAGCCCAAACACACGCTACTTCATCATCTATCATTAATTTGAATTGGCGATTTTCCGCGACCTCGTTTTCTATCAACGCTTTATCAAATTCCGGCCATTGGTTCTCAGGGAACTTTTCCTTTTGAAGGTCCGTCGCCGACTTATAAAGCCTAAATATTTCAGGTATGTCTTGTTTGGTACTATTTATTATATTCATTAGTCAAATGTAATTCTCTACAGGCTATCTCTCCTTTGATCGATGATTAAATCATCAGGTAGGGGCATAACTGGAATTTCTTTTCCGATGGACTCTTCTATTGTTTTGATTTCCAAAAGCTCATCGTCGCTTGCAAAGGTGATTGCAATCACCTCATCGTCTGAACGCTTTGCAATGTGGTGGACAAAAACTTCATCATCTTCTGGTAACTCAAAATGGAATATAAAAGGAATGCCGGTCAGATCAATATCTGTCGTGCTTTCATTTGCGATTATCAGCATTCGGCATCCAGAGGCTTGTTTAAAAATATTGATATCATCAAAGCCAGCATCATCGTCAGAGCTTGGATGTAGTAGGGCGACTTCCCCTTTTTCTGCATCTATATGTTGAATGAGTTGCTGTGCCGTAGATCGTGTATTAACAAATATCACAACTTTATCGAATACATCTTTATCTTGCATCAATAGGTTTAGCAAGTTGATTTTCGTGAGGAAGTTAGGAACTTGATACAGCAAAAGCTCGTATGTTTCTGTCTTCTCATCAAGTTCTTCCACCTCAATCACCGTAGCAAATGGCATAAAATCATCAATCATTCGGTGGAGCTTTTTATTTTCAACCGTACTGAATGCTAAATATTGAACCTTTCCGCAGCTCTGCGCAAGTTCCCTTACAAGGGTCTGCATCCCTTGTTTAGCTATTTCTTCAGCGTCATCAATGACGAATGTCTGAATGCGATTTAAGTTAAGCCCCAGCTTTAGGTATACAGCACGGGCGCGACTTGGTGTTGACACGACGATATCCACTCCACGAACCAAACCGTCGATTTCCTCCTCCATGTCGCCGTCCGTTTTAAGCCCCATGATATAAAGCTCTTTATTCTGGCTGATGGTGAAGAAACGATCGACTATTTCATCAACTTTATCGTCGTTAGCGGCTAGGACCAATACCTTAGGAGCCTCGTCTTTAGTATATTTTAAGCGCATTAGCACACCAAGAACATAGGTAGTGGTTTTTCCTGCGCCTTCGGGTGCAATACCAAGGATATTATGTCCACCAATGATTCGAGAGAGAGATTTTAGCTGAATCTCTTTCGCTGTATAATAGTGCAGCTTATTCATAGCTGCTTGAAGATGTTTATTAAGCTTTAATTTTTCTATCAAAATCTTAGTGTTATGATTAATTAAATCACCTCATAATGTTTCAATGCATTCCAGATGCCGTCCTCTTCAGTCGTACCGGTTACAAAATCCGCTACCGCCTTGACATTGTCTCCTGCGTTGCCCATTGCCACACCAATGCCCGCCGTTTCCAACATCTGTATATCGTTTCCACCATCACCAAAAGCCATAGAGCTTTCTGCGGATAAGCCATAACGGTTGAAGAACTGCTCCATCCCAATCTGCTTACTGATTCCTTTGGCGTTCACGTCAATGAATTCCGGACACCAGCGGCTCGGTACGCAGTTTTTAAGTACCTCAGAGAAAAGATGTGCCTCTTTATGCTCATCAACAAAGAGATTCAATTGTAGTACCTCGCTTTTCAATGCATGAGAGAAATCCTGAGGGGGAGGTGTGTCCAATTTCAATAGCTTGAATATCGCCGTCACATCATCTGTGATATCGCTAATAAAGGAGCCCTCGGTCGTCATAACGCCCACCGGAAAGTTATCAAGCGTATTCAGGTGATCATGTAGCAGCTGAATCTCGCTAATATCAATCGTATGTCTGAAAAAAGACTCGCCATTTGAGTCAACACAATAACTGCCATTAAAAGTGATAAAACCATCAAAGCCATGTTCTGCTAAGAACTTCGCATGTTCGTATGATCTACCCGTAGAAACAATGATTCGTATCCCTTTTGATTTTAATATGGATAAGGCTTCAATGGTAGAGTCAGGTACTGACTTGCTCTTCAATCCTAAAAGTGTTCCGTCAATATCAAAGAAAACAGTTTTAACGTTAGATTTTGCCATGCTGCAAAGATCGGCAATATTTTTAGATGATGAGGCTTAATTGCCTAACTTAAGGCAAACCACTGAGTTTTGGTAAATATCGCCGAAGATTTTGGTCTATATTTCTCCCAAGCTCTCCCGTACTCCTCCCGTAGTGCTCCCGTTGCCCTCCCGTTAAAACGATCATTTGAACGGGATCACTACGCATGTATATTGGTCAAAATTCGGTAAAAAGTATAACAAAGTCCCCCCAAATCACTCCAGTCGGTTGGAAAGGTGGTTGTTTAGCGCGATATTAGGCTGTTGTTGATTAATTTATCTTATAAGTATGGCAGTTTTAAAAAATGGTAGGCTTGTGGGAAGGGTTGGCAACTTGGTTTATCGCGACGTGAAAGGTAGAACGATTGTCCAATCGCGCCCTCGTCGATCGAAACGCGGCTTTCAGTTGACTTCTAGAAATTCGAATTTTTCGGTTGCTTCGATGGCGGCAAGCGCATTGTACCGAGAACTAAAGGATTTTGCACTGAACCTGTCGACTCGGGAATTATATAATTCGATCGTCAGTCTGTTGATGGGAAACCCCGAGGTTTTGCAGCCCGAAGGGCTTGACAATGATTGGTCTTTGGTGCCGGATAGTCACTTGCTTCCGGTTGAAAAGAGACGCAGTTTGCCGGGTCTTCAGAATGGTGCAGTGGGGCTTGACTTTGCTGAGGGCACGTACCGCGTTCAGATTCCGCCCTTGAAGACGTCGCAAATAGCGGACTCCATCCACCATGTTTGGAAGAATGTACAGGAATATGAGCGGACTTTCGTTCTATTGTATTACGATTTTGAAACGACGAGTGCGTCTGTCGTAGGTCGGTGGACGTCGCGTCGGACTAAGAAAGGTGCTAAAAGCAAGTCGGTGCTTATCGAGCGCGACCTAATCGATTTGGATGGTTTTCCAATTTCGAAGGGATTGCTTGTGTTGGCCGTTGGGGTAAGACTTTATGCGGCACCATCTAGTAGTAGCTATTTAAATCGCCCGGATTATAACCCATTTGTGGTGACGGGAATATGGAAGAAACATTGACATTAGCAGATAAAACACAAGAAGAACAGAAGCCGGTGAGGCGCGGTTGGATTCTGGCCGCGCTAATGGTTACCATGATGTTGGCTGCGATGGATAATACCATTGTTTCTACCGCTATTCCGCAGATTGTGGGCGATTTGGGTGGTTTTTCTTTGTTCAGTTGGGTTTTCTCTATTTATTTGCTGGTGCAGACTATTACCATTCCATTATACGGTAAACTGGCCGATATGTACGGTCGGAAGCCAATCTTGATTTTCGGAATATCGACCTTCTTGCTCGGCTCGGCCTTGTGTGCGCTAGCGTGGAATATGTATACCTTAATTTTCTTTCGTGGCGTGCAGGCTTTAGGAGCTGGTGCTATTATGGCAACGGTAAGTACGCTGGCGGGCGATTTGTATAGTATACAGGAACGGGCGAAGATTCAGGGTTGGCTCTCTAGCGTTTGGGGTGTGTCTGCTATTGCCGGGCCAGCGCTTGGTGGGACTTTTGCTGAGTACCTGTCATGGCATTGGATCTTTTTAATCAACTTGCCTCTGGGAGCGCTTTCTATTGTGCTTATTTATCTCTTTTTACACGAGCAGAAACCGAAAATTCTGCATAAAATTAAATTCATAGGTCCGGCATGTATGTTAATTACGAGCGCGGTGGTGATGTACGGACTTTTGCAGGGCGGGCAGGCGTGGCCTTGGTTCTCCTGGAACAGCTTGGCTATATTTTCTCTGTCGGCCGTGTTAATCTATGTGACGGTGCGACTGGAAAGGCTGAATCCCGAACCGGTGATG
This sequence comes from Albibacterium profundi, assembly GCF_042159835.1. NCBI lineage: Bacteria > Pseudomonadati > Bacteroidota > Sphingobacteriia > Sphingobacteriales > Sphingobacteriaceae > Albibacterium > Albibacterium profundi. The sequence continues at coordinate 280,822 of NZ_JBBVGT010000003.1, forward strand.
CCTCAATGGATTTGGAAGAACAGAATATTGCTGGGGACGAACCTTGCATTAGTGGGGATGGGGATAACGATGATGGCGCCGAGTATGTACCTGCCGGTTTATGCGCAATCGGTTACGGGAGTGAGCCCGATAGCTGCAGGATTTATCTTGGCGAGTATGAGTCTGACTTGGCCGCTTTTTTCTGGATTTTCCGGGAGACTTTATCTTTCGATTGGATTTCGGAATACCGCTCTTACCGGGGTGATATTTGTGATTAGTGGCGTATCGCTATTTCTGTTCTTGCCTTTCCCGGGACCGGTGTGGATGTTGGTTGGCAGCCAATTGCTCATGGGGGCAGGTTTTGGATTGATATCGACTCCTCTGTTGGTAGGTGTGCAGTCGGTTGTAGCCTGGGGCAGACGTGGGGTAGTGACGGGGGCGAGTATGTTTTCGCGCTACTTCGGACAGACATTGGGCGCTGCTTTATTCGCTGCTGTCTTTAACTCGGCACTGGTTTTTTCCTTTGCGCAGACTCCCGATGCTATCGAAAAGACACTTCCGGAAACGAATCGGGTTATTGAAGCATTGCAATCTACACAGACGCCATCGGCTACACGTTTGGTTCTGCAAGAATCCTTTCACTCGGCGATTCTTTATGTGTATGTGGGCTTGCTGACGGCGGCGATCATCACCTTGATTGTTCTTCTCCTTACGCCGTCAAAGTTCCAGACGATAGAGGACTAGGCAAGTGCTTCCTCAACTTTTTATACTTTGATTTGTTAGTCTTTGTAGGTAGGCAGACGTTTGCCTAACTCAAACTTTAATGGGAGACCTCAAGCATGAAAAAGCATTATAACAATATTGTTATCGGTTTTGGCAAAGGTGGAAAGACCCTAGCATCTTGGTTGGCTGCGCAGGGGGAAGAAGTTGCGATTATTGAAAAGTCGACGGAGATGTATGGAGGTACGTGTATCAATGTGGCTTGTATTCCTACGAAGTCGCTAATTGTCAACGGAGAGAAAGGGATGTCTTTTGGGAAAGCCCGGAAAATAAAGGATAAGCTCGTTCGCACGTTGCGTGAAAAAAATTATGATAAGTTGGCGGATGCGAAGAATGCAACGGTCATTGATGGGTTTGCATCATTTGTATCGGCAAAAGAACTGAAGGTGCTGACCAAAGGAGGAGAGAAATCCGTGATTGCGGATCGGATTTTCATCAATACGGGAACCAAACCCTTGATTCCAAAAATTGATGGTGCGGATGGTCGGCGGATTTATAACAGCACGACCTTGATGGCGCTTGATGAAATGCCGGAGCGACTGGCCATCGTGGGCGGCGGCTTCATCGGTTTGGAATTTGCAGATATGTTTTTGAAGTTCGGAAGTCGCACGGTCATTATACTGGATGGAGGCGATATCTTTTTGCCGGGCGAGGATCCTGACATTCGTGACTCGATACAACAGTCCTTGGAGACGAAAGGACTGGAAGTGGTTTTAGGAGCGAAGGTTGAAGCTTTTTTAGATAAGAAGAAGAGTGTAGAGTTGAGCTATGAGCAAGGTGGAGACAAGAAAACGATGAAGGCTGATGCAGTATTGCTAGCTACGGGTCGTGCAGCGGTGACGAAGAAGTTGAACTTAGAAGCGGCTGGGATTAAAACGGATGATAAAGGCTTCATTGTCGTGGATAACCAATTGCGAACAAGCGCGGAAAATGTATGGGCGATTGGCGATGTAAACGGTGGACCACAATTTACCTACATCTCATTGGACGATTTCAGGATTATCAAAAGTCAAATCAATAAATCCTACTATAATTCCTTGAAAAAGAGAAAAGATTTTGCAACGGCACTTTTTATTACACCACCATACGCTCGCGTTGGGATGAATGAAACGGAGGTAAAGGAAGCAGGGCTGGATTACCTGGTTTTTACCTTGCCGGCCAACAAAATTCCGAAAGCTGCCATTCTGCAACAAAAAGATGGGCTCTTGAAGGCAATTGTGGAAAAGGATTCGGGTAAGATCCTTGGCTGCATGCTGCATTGTGCGGAAGCACACGAGCTAATTAACCTCGTCCAATTAGCAATGAACGCAGGTATCAGGTATGAAGTCCTCCGTGATCAGATCTATACGCATCCAAGCATGTCCGAAAGCCTCAATGAATTGTTTGCCGAATAGGTTTGTGGGTAAAGAGTCTGCAAGTTATTGGAAAGCGGCGAGAAATTAATCGATTGAGAAATCAGCATTCACTACGGCTGTAATTTCCTTTCTAATTGATGATACATCATTGATGCCCATATCGGAAACCATATTGGAGTTCTCCGGTGTAATCTGAATGACGCCCATTCTTGCTCTCCGTAAAGCGCCCAGTTTTCTGCCAGTAGCTTCTGCGATTCGTTTCCCGCGGGTCATTGCGTCTTTTGCGGCTTCTGCTTGGATCTCTATTTTTATTTCGCCTATTTTTGTATAATAATATTGCGGTGGATGAACCCTGAAATCGAGCCCCTGTTGTACAAGCGAGCTGATATCAATGGAGGTTTCTCTAACCTTTTCTACATTGCTCGATGACAATTGAAAGGTCTGAGAAGATGTGTAAGAGGAGATGCCTCGATTACGCCCATTCTCATCATAATAGTAATTGGGGTTGGTATTGATTGTTTGAAACTCAATGTCAGCTTCTGGATAACCATTATCCACTAGATATTTGATTAAAATCGGCTTCTGTCTTTGAAGCTCGTTATAAGCATCTGCGCTGGAAGTCGCATTTGCTGACAAGGTTCCGCTTAATACCGCTAGGTCTGATACGATTAGCTTTTTTGCGGAACCCGTTGCAGTGATCGTTTCATCATTGTTCCGAATATTATTGAATCCATTAGCAATGATAAATGTAGCTATAATAGCTGCGAGACCAATAATGATGCTGGGAAGTACAAATCTGTTTTTATTCATTATGGTATGAGTTTAAATGGGTGACCCATAACCAAATCTACGAATAATTTGCTGATCTAAGTGCTTTAAACGTTGAAACGGAAGTGCATAATATCACCATCTTCCACGATGTAGGCTTTTCCTTCTACGCTGAGTTTACCAGCCTCCTTACAGGCGGCTTCTGAGCCTAGGGTTACGAAGTCATTGTACTTGATCACTTCGGCACGGATAAAGCCTTTTTCAAAGTCGGTATGGATAACACCAGCGGCTTGCGGAGCAGTAAAACCCTTCGTGATGGTCCAGGCTCTAACCTCTTGCACCCCAGCGGTGAAGTAAGTTGACAGGTTCAGTAATTTATAAGCTGCTTTGATGAGCTTGTTTACACCTGACTCCGAAAGCCCCAGATCTTCTAAGAAAACCTGACGCTCTTCATAGCTTTCAAGCTCAGCGATCTCAGATTCAATCTTTGCCGAAATAATCAATACTTCCGCATTCTCATCTTTAACTGCTTCCTTAACTTGCTCTACGTAGGCATTCCCTGAAACCACGGAAGCCTCATCAACATTACATACGTATAAAACAGGCTTTTGAGTTAATAGGCCTAAGTCGCTTATGAAACCGAAATCTTCATCCGAAAGAGGAGCGGAGCGCACGGATTTGCCACTTTCTAAGGTGTCTTTCACGACGCTCAACACATCGTATGTTTTCTTCGCTTCCTTGTCGCCACCCGTTTTCGCCATTTTTTCGACTTTTTGAATACGCTTGCTTACGGTTTCCAAATCCTTTAATTGAAGTTCGGTGTCAATGATTTCTTTATCACGGATGGGGTCAACGGAACCGTCTACATGCACAACATTCCCGTCATCAAAACAACGTAGAACGTGAATGATAGCATGAGTGGTACGGATATTTCCTAAGAACTGGTTGCCAAGTCCTTCACCTTTGCTAGCTCCTTTAACTAATCCGGCGATATCGACAATTTCAATGGTGTTGGGAACCACGCGCTGAGGCTGTACCAACTCACTTAATTTGGTAAGTCGCTCGTCAGGCACAGTGATGACGCCTACGTTCGGTTCAATCGTACAAAAAGGGAAGTTTGCCGACTGTGCTTTCGCATTCGAAAGACAGTTAAATAAGGTTGATTTTCCAACATTGGGTAATCCAACAATTCCGCATTGTAATGCCATTATATATTGTGTTTAGGATGTGTTTTATTCTGCAAAAATTTGATGCAAAGATAAAAATTAAAATAGCATCGGGAACCATCAATTTTTGATCAATCGGTTGTCTGTATTTTTAAATAGAATCAATTACTTTAAAAAAAAATTAAAAAGTATTTCATAATTAATAAAAAGTGTATTAAGTTTGTGTTAATAAATGTTAAATCCGTGTATGGCAAAGACTTTACCTAAAGATGATTTCCGCAAAGCCTTGTTAAAAGCGATGTTTTACGATGGGAAGCTGAGTGTATCAGAGTTGAGTCATCGTTGTCATAAGAGTATTCCGAATGTTACAAATGTAATCGCCGAGTTGCAAAAGGAGGGTTATATCGAAGTTCATGAACCTACAGATTCGTCTGGTGGCCGGCGACCTGTAAAATATTCGTTAAGTCAATACAAAGATCAATATTTCGTGGCGGTGGCAACCGATCAGCTAATGACAAGAATAGCTTTCTACGATCTAAAGCGTAATCAGATTGGTGAGATCCTTACTGAAAATATTAACAATTACGAAGATACCGACGGACTGGGTCGTTTAATTTCCTTCATTAACAAAGCGATTCAAGAGTCTGGAATACCTCGTAGCAAAATTCAGGTAGTAGGCGTTGCGATGCCTGGTTTTGTTAATATTGTTGAGGGAATCAATTATTCTTTTTTTACCCATGTTGATAAAAGTTTGCGCGATCACCTTACAGATGAAATAGGCCTTCCCGTTTTTATAGATAACGATTCAAGTGCAATTGCTTATGCTGAATTACGCTTCGGTGCAGCTAGGCAGCTGAGTAATGTTATGGTTGTCAATATCGGGTGGGGAACGGGTTTGGGTATGATAGTGAACGGTTCACTTTTTCGTGGACATAGTGGCTACGCGGGCGAATTAAGTCACATTCCACTTTCTGACAATGACAATCTGTGTTCTTGTGGAAAGCGTGGCTGTCTGGAAGTGGATACCTCGTTGGTGGTTATCGCTGATAAGGCTAAAGAGGCAATTCGTCTGGGGGCAAAATCAAGTTTATCTAAATTATTTTCTGACCCGACAAAATTACCAGGTGAACATCTATTGGAGGCCGCTGTCAGAGGCGATCAGTTGGCGATTTCGCTCTTAGCGGAAGCTAATTTTATGTTGGGTAAAGGCTTGGCAACCTTAATCCATATTATGAATCCAGAATTGATCGTTCTCAGTGGCCGCGGAGCAGAGGCAGGTAATTTGTTAGTCGCACCCATTCGTCAGGCGCTGCATCAGTTTTGTATACCGAAGCTGATGGAAAATACAGAGCTGGTTGTTTCTGAACTGGGTAATAATGCAGAGTTGATTGGTGCGTTAGCTATCGCCATAGAAAATCATGAATTCCATTAATCCATATATACTTAAATAACATCTTAATTATCAAAAACGAACAATTTAAACAAGAAAAGAAAAAACAATAGTTATGAGAAACATGTACATGAAGTGCATTGTGCTGATGATGATGATCTGCCTATCAGCACCTTTATATGCACAAAACACTATATCCGGAACAGTTTCGGATAGTATGGGACCACTGCCAGGGGTCAGTGTTCTTGTAAAGGGAACCGACCGAGGTTTGCAGACAGATGCGAATGGACAATACTCTATCCAGGCGTCAGAAGGTGATGTGATTAGTTTTTCCATGATTGGGTTTACAGCACAAGAGGTTGTTGTAGGTGATCAAAGCGTCATCAACGTTACCATGTTACAAGATAATCAAGCGTTGGATGAAGTTGTCGTAACAGCATTAGGTATCCAGCGTGAGAAAAAATCGTTGGGTTATGCGATGCAAGAGATAGGAGGAGACGCATTAGTACAAGCCAACGAACCTAACTTGACGAATGCATTGACCGGAAAAGTGGCTGGCTTACAAGTTGTAAAAGGGGGTGCTGGTCCAGGATCTTCTTCGAAAATCGTGCTTCGTGGTTTTACTTCATTAACCGGTGACAACCAACCGCTAATCGTAATCGACGGAGTCCCAATGGACAATTTTACAGGTGCGTCAAACAATGACTTCTGGAATCCTTCACTAGATATGGGTAACGGTTTAGGAGATATCAACCCAGATGATATTGCTAGCATGTCTGTATTAAAAGGGGCATCTGCTGCTGCTTTATATGGATCCAGAGCGGGTAATGGTGTAATACAGATTACAACCAAATCAGGTCGTAAATCAGAGGGCTTAGGTATAACTTATTCTACTTCTGTAGGTTTTGAAAGTGCTTTTACAACTCCTGAAATGCAAGATTCTTTCGGACAGGGTACTGAGGGTGTTTTTGACAACCAAAGTGGATCAAGCTGGGGCCCTGCCATCACAGGACAAACCGTTGAAAACTGGAACGGAGAACAAGTTTCTCTAAGAGCATATGATAACGTGAATAATTATTTCGGGAAGGGAATCAGTCAAAAGCATAACCTTTCATTGTCTCAAAGCTATAACAATACATCAGTTTATTCGTCGGTATCTTATATGGGAGACGATAGTCAGATTCCCGGTGCTGAGTTAGAGCGTTTCAGCTTTTTAACTAAGGCAACTACTAAATTTGGAAAAGAAGAAAGATGGACGGCAGAAACCAAAGTTAACTATATCAATACGAAAGCGTTCAATAGACCGATGAGCGGTAGCAATCCGAATAACGCTTTCACGACGATGTATTTGTTTCCACGTTCATTGGATATAACTGGATTTGAAGATTCGGTTGATGAATTTGGCAACATGATTTGGTACAATGCAGGAAATGGTATTAACCCATATTGGAACTCATTATACAATAGAAATGAGGATGCAAGAAATAGATTTTTAGTTAATGGGTTGTTGAAATATCAATTCACTGAATGGCTTAATGGTGAGTTGCGCGCTGGTGCGGATATTTATCAGACTAGTTTCAATACGAAGTTGAATTCTGGAAGTCCTTTATCAGCAACAGGTCGTTATAGTCTAGGTAAAAATGATTTCAATGAGACTAATTTGAGCGCTTTATTCACTGCCCAAAAAGATTATATTTGGGGAAAATGGGGTGGGGCTGCTAGTTTGGGAGGTAACCTAATGGCACAAAAAAGCACGAGTATTAGCTCAAATGCCGGAGAACTCGTTGTGCCTAACTTATTCTCTATCAATAATGGTGTCGGAAATCCAACCGTTAGCGAAGGTTACTCAGAACGAAGAATCAACTCAGTGTATGGTACGGCTCAAATCAATTATGATGGTTATTTTTTCTTAGAGGGTACGTTCCGGAACGATTGGTCGTCTACATTGAAAGACCCATTCTTCTACCCGTCGATAAATACATCCCTTGTGCTTACGGAAATGATTAATAAGTCTGGTGGTGATGTGCCGAGCTGGATGAGTTACGCAAAAGTACGTGCTTCTTATGCGGAAGTAGGTAACGATTTGGGAGCGTATCAACTTTATAATACCTACTGGATAGGAAAAGATCCGGACGGTAATACTACTGCTGGTAGAAACGGTACTTTATACAATGAAGATGTAGTGGCAGAGCTGATTAAATCTTGGGAAGCTGGTGCTGAAATCCGCTTCTTGAACAATCGTTTTGGTATCGATTTCTCATGGTACAAAACCAACTCTATTAATCAATTAATCACGTTGCCGATGAACCCATTGAGTGGTTACACAGGAAGAATCATCAATGCGGGTAATATTGAGAACAAAGGAGTTGAAATCATGACGAATGCATTGATCCTTGACAACCCAGAAGGACTCAGCTGGAACTTGAATGTCAACTATTCAAAAAATCAAAACACAATCGTAAAATTAGCAGATGATGTAAAATCTTTGCCATTGGGCGGATTTGATAACATTGCTATCAACGCGACTGAAGGTGAATATTATGGAGATATCTGGGGGACTTCCTACCGCCGCGTAACGGACGAAAGCAGCGAGTACTTCGGACAACTCTTGTTGAATGAAAATGGCTTGCCGGTACAGTCGAACGAGAAAACCCGTTTAGGAAACCAGTCTGCTAGCGACTTATTGGGTGTAATTAACACCTTTGCTTACCAAGGATTAACCTTAGGTTTCCAAGTAGATGCTCGTTTCGGTGGTCAAGTGTTCGCTGGTACGCATCAAATGATGCAACTTGCAGGTACAGCTGGTATTACTGCTCCGGGTGGAAGCCGGGAGGATATGGTTGTAGACGGAGTGATAGCATCAGGCGACGGTTACGTTGAGAATACTACGCCAGTTACGGTTCAGCAATATTGGGGAGCGGTAGCAGGTGTAGGAAACACAGGTATTTCAGAAGCAAACATTTACGATGCGACGAATATACGTCTGAGAACGGTGACCTTAGATTATAACCTTCCTAAAAGGTTCTTTGATAACACACCGATCCAAAACGCAAAAATTGGTCTTTCGATGAATAACGTTTGGATGATCCACAGTAAAATGAATGGTCTAGATCCCGAGTCTACTTATGCAACGGGCACCAACGCTGTTGGATTCGAGTATGGTAGCGGACCAACTACTCGTTCATTCCTTGTTAACCTATCCGTTTCATTCTAAAAAGAAATCTCATGAAAATCTTAAATAATAAAATATCAAAATCATTCTTGGCATTGGGGATGGCTGCGGTCATATCTTCATGTTCAAAGTTTGAAGACATTAATAAGAGTCCCCAAGCGGCGGACGATTCACAGGTTCAGGTTGAATATTTCATCAACGCATCTATCAATGGTGCTCAAATGAACCCGGACGTTGCAGAACGTGCATTTGTACTGTACTGGAAAACGGCAGGTCGTCAGCATCGGCTAACATTCTTTAATAACGGTACTTATGATGATGGTTATACGTCTGCATATTACAATCAGTCTGCATCGTGGCTAAATCGTATCAATGAAGCTGTTCAAGTAGCTGAAAGAAAAATTGAAGCGGGGGACGTGAAGGAGTATACGAACAACTTACTGCAAGTTGCTCGTATCTGGCGAGCTTACCTGTTAAGTGAATTTTCAGATAATTTTGGTCCAGCGCCTATTGATGCCTTTAAAGCGGTGAACCCAACCTTTGCCAGCACCAAAGATGTCTACTATTATTGTTTAGAGGAGTTAAAAGATGCCTCTGCTAAATTAGATTTGGGAATTGCTAACCCAGATGTTCTGAAGGCAAATGATCCAGCATATGAGTATGATTATGCAAAATGGCAGAAATATGCTAACTCGATGCGTTTGCGATTGGCCATGCGTTTATCAGAAGTAGACCCTACAAAAGCAAAAGCGGAATTTGAAGATGCAGCAACTAAACCGTTGTTGACAGCCATGGATGAGACTTTTGAGGTTCAGGAAATGCCGGGATGGAATGATCTGTCAGGTGTGATGTCTCGTGAATGGAATTCGCAATTATTGTCGCCGACATTGAATAATCTATTTATTGGTCTGGGCGGAATTGAATCGGAAGAGCAATTTACGAATGCTGAAATAATAGATCAAATCCAAGACGCCGACTATATGGGAGAAAAATATGAAAATCATATTTCGACCATGTCAAACGACCCATCAGCTGGATACTGGTTAGACGGGATCCCACATAGCATGGATCCACGTGCCTACAAACTCTTCATCGTTCCTGGAGATTTCAGTAATCCTGACTTCAGTCGCTTCCCAAGTTACGCTGATAACCCAATCATAACTGAAAGGAATCTAGTAGATGCTGACGGAGCGGTAGTGAAAACAATCGACGGTAAATACACATGGAATGCAGCAACCATCGGTGACTGGGGTGAGAAAGGCGCGAAAAATCAAATTTATATTTGGGAAGGGGCTAATCCGAGATTAGCGCAGCGCTATCGAAATAGTAACAACAAGCGTATTTTCTTTGCACCATGGGAAACGTATTTCTTGTTAGCAGAAGCTGGCATTCGGGGCTGGTCGGCTCCTGGATCGGCAAAGGATAATTATGAGAAAGGTATAGAACTCAGCTTCGTATACAATGGGGTTTCTGAGTTTTTAACTGATTATTTAGCATCAGAAGACTATAACCGCGTAGGAACCTCAGTAAGTTGGGATCATACGGCCGAGCCGACGGCAAAAACCGTAACATTTAAAAATGGTTATACGGGTGCTGATGGAACAACAACTTACAATTATCCAAAAAACACCTTGTATAAAAATGGTACGGTTAATAATGATCATTTAACCAAGATTATTACTCAAAAGTTCATTGCGCAAACGCCTTGGTTGCCATTGGAAACTTGGAGCGACCACCGTCGTCTAGGACTTCCGTTCTTTGAAAATCCGGCGATTGAAAGACCGTTGATCGACATGCCGGCATTGAATAGTTCAAACTATATGACAAGCCAGGTCGAATTCTTCCCACAACGTTTAAGATATCCTTCAGGATTTAGAAATAACGATCCAGAAGGTTATGCTGAAGCTGTAGCGTTATTGGATGGTGAAGATGCAGTGCTGACACCTCTATGGTGGGCTATGCACTAAAAAAATCAGATTCAACTTAAAATAAGTTTGTAAAAAGCGGCGCTATAAAAAGTAGCGCCGCTTTTTTATTTTGTGTTTCGTGAATTTCATCCTATTTTTATCAAAACAACAATTATATATTTTAAACAAATAATCATGGCTAATCTCGACCCTCAAATAATAGAAAAAGCACGGCTTTGGCTGAATGCTCCGTATGATTCAGAAACCAATCAGGCGGTGCAGCAGATGCTGGACCAAAATCAAGTGGAGGAGTTGACCGATTCATTTTATAAGGACTTGGAGTTTGGTACGGGTGGTTTGCGGGGGATTATGGGATATGGGACTAATAAGATCAATAAATACACATTGGGAAAGGCTACGCAGGGCTTCAGCAATTATTTGAAGAAGACCTATCCCGGTGAGGAAATTAGGGTGGCAATTGCCTACGACAGCCGGAATAACTCCCGTGAGTTTGCGAAGATTGTTCGCGATGTTTTTTCGGCCAATGATATTGTTGTTTATTTCTTTGATGAATTAAGACCGACACCGCAATTGTCTTTTGCGATCCGCCATCTAACATGCCACGGCGGTGTGATGCTTACCGCATCGCATAATCCGAAAGAGTATAATGGGTATAAGGCTTACGGTAAAGATGGAGGGCAGTTGGTGGCTCCGCATGACCGATTGGTCATTGAGGAGGTGAATCAGATTACGGATCTGAATGATATAAAATTTAATGCGAAGGAAGAGAATATTCGTGTCGTTGGAAGGGAGATGGACGAAAAATATATCACGCAGTTAAATGCACTTTCTATAAATCCGGAACTCGTTAAAGCGCAGGCCGATTTGAAAATTGTGTACTCGTCAATTCACGGCACGGGCGGAACCGTTGTGCCGGAGACGCTGAGAGCATGGGGGTTTACGAATGTATCGGTTGTGGAAAAGCAAGCGGAACCGGATGGTAACTTCCCGACAGTGGTTTATCCCAATCCGGAGGAACAGGATGCTTTGGCCTTGGCAATAGCTGACGCGGAACGCTTGGATGCTGATTTGGTGATGGCAACAGATCCGGATGCGGACCGGGTAGGGGTAGCGATTAAGAATGACCGAGGCGACTTCCAGCTGCTTAATGGGAATCAGATATTTGCTTTACTAGCAGAGTATGTCTTAAGTTCATTGCAGAAGGCGGGTCGGTCTTTTGATAATTCCTATATCGTTAAAACCATCGTTACGACTAATTTGGTTGAAGAGATTGCTAAGCACTATCAAGTTCCTTGTTATAATGTGCTGACTGGCTTTAAGTATATCGGTGAAATCATGACAGCCAATGAAGGGAAGAAAGAGTTTATTTTAGGAGGCGAAGAAAGCTATGGTTTTCTGATTGGCGACTTGGTGCGTGATAAGGATGCGGTTGTATCTTGTGCCTTCATAGCTGAGATGACAGCTTATTTTAAAAATGAAGGTAGAAGCTTGTATGAGACTTTAGAGTCAATTTATGGGAAATATGGTTTTTTTAAAGAAAAGCAGGTCTCTCTTACGAAGAAGGGAAAGTCTGGGGCGGATGAGATTAAGGAGATGATGACTAACTTCCGTTCGAATACGCCTGCCACGTTAGGGGGCATGGATGTAGTAACTGTGAAAGATTATAAAACATCGGAATCGACCGAGCTGCCATCTGGAAAAACGGAGGTGATAGATCTTCCAAAATCTGACGTGCTTCAGTTCATTACTTCAGAAGGAGATGTTATTTCAATACGACCGTCAGGTACGGAGCCAAAAATTAAGTTCTATTGCAATGTGAAAGTCGACGGAGATACTGGTAGCGATGCGAGAGAAATGGATCGCCTGCTTGAAGAGAAGGTGGAAAAAATCATGAAGGACTTGATCTAAGAGTTCGGTGGTTATTCGGAAAAATGTTGCTCTTTTTGTACATTTGTGAGAAACAAGCAAGCATGAGCGCCGAAAATAAACTTCAATTTTTAATTGAAGACAAACTCCTTGATGCCGACCTGAAGAGGATTGCTGAGAAAGTTCTTGAAGAAGAGCGTATTAGCTTTGAAGAAGGGGTAATTCTTTTCGAAAAGGGCGAACTGGGCTACCTGGGAACTCTGGCGAATTATATTCGTGAAAAAAGGCACGGAGACTATACTTATTTTAATCGTAATTTTCATATTGAACCCACAAACGTCTGTGTATACGACTGTAAATTCTGTTCCTATTCACGTCTAATAAAGCAGCGCGATGAAGGCTGGGAAATGGATGTTGATGGCATGATGGACATTGTGCGTAAATACGACGATGAGCCAGTTACCGAAGTGCATATAACTGGCGGGGTAGTTCCGAAGCAGAACCTGGAGTTCTATGCTTCTTTTTTCCGTCGTTCAAAAGAACATCGTCCCGATTTGCATATTAAGGCGCTTACACCTGTTGAGTACTACTATATCTTCAAAAAGGCGAAGCTAAGTCATTACGAGGGGATGAAGTATATGAACGAGGCGGGACTAGATTCTATGCCGGGTGGCGGTGCTGAAATCTTCCATCCGGAAATCAGGGAACAAATAGCCGCTGATAAATGTAATGCAGAGCAATGGTTAGATATCCATGAACAGGCTCATAAGTTGGGTATGCGGAGCAATGCGACGATGTTGTACGGACATATTGAAGGGTTTCATCACCGGATCGATCATATGGAACGCTTACGCCAATTGCAGGATAAGACGGGTGGCTTTCAGGCATTTATTCCTTTGAAGTTTCGCAATAAAGATAACCAAATGAGCCACGTTCCTGAAGTGTCGGTTATTGAAGACTTACGTAATTATGCGATTAGTCGCATATACATGGATAATTTTGATCATATTAAAGCCTACTGGGCGATGATCAGTCGCGATACCGCACAACTATCTCTAGCCTTCGGCGTAGATGATATAGATGGTACGCTTGACGATACCACAAAGATCTATTCGATGGCGGGTTCTGAAGAACAAAATCCGGCAATGAGTACGCAGCAACTGGTTGAGCTGATCCGGCATGTTGGAAGGCACCCGATTGAGAGAGATACGCTCTACAAGGTGATTACGGACTATAAGGATGTGGAGTTTGAGGGCACCGTGAAACCCAAATACTATCCTTTGCCCGTACTGGAAAACAATCATACAACAAATTAAATTGAAGAGAACACTTTATATCATCCGCCACGGACAAACAGATTTAAATAAGCAGGGAATAGTTCAAGGAAGGGGGATTAATTCGCCTTTAAACGAACATGGTCGCAAACAAGCGGCGGCATTTTATAACTATTATAAAGACGTTCCGTTCGACCGCATAATTACCTCATCTTTAAAACGTACGCATCAAACTGTACAGGCTTTTATTGAGGACGGCATTGAATGGGATCAACATCCCGGACTAGATGAGATCAGTTGGGGAATCTACGAGGGGAAGGTTCATGATGAGGTGTTGATGGCCGATTTCAATCGGATGATTGAGTGTTGGACGAACGGCGAACTAGATGTCTGCGTGGAAGGTGGAGAGAGCCCGAATCAGATGAAAGAGCGACAGGAAGCGGCTTTAAAGGATGTTCTGAAGATTACAAAAAATGATAGTAACGTGCTTATCTGCACACACGGTCGCGCCATGCGGATGCTGATGTGTTTACTAACAAAGCAGCCATATTCTGCGATGGACTCGTTCCCACATACCAATACGGCCTTGTATAAGGTTATTTACGATGGTAAGGATTTTCATATCGACGAATTTTATAATACCGATCATTTAGATGCTTTGGACGAGTCGGTTTAATTAAAGGTGATCAAGAAAGATATGTTAAATAAGATTAAGGTCTCAGCGGTTTCGTATATGAATACCATCCCGTTTATGCGGGGTATTGAGGCTCACCCGGAATTATTGGACTATGCGGAAATTGGAACCGATATTCCTGCCGTTTGTGCACAAAAGCTAATCGATGATGAAGTCGACTTAGGACTGGTTCCAGTGGCTGCGCTATTAGACATCCCAGACTATCATATTATTGGAGATTACTGTATCGGATCAGTCGGCGCAGTTGACTCGGTCTTTATATTTAGTAAAAAGCCAATCGAAGAGATTAACACCCTCCGTTTGGATTCTCATTCAAGAACTTCGAATAACCTAGCACGTGTGCTTCTGAAGAATTATTGGCAGGTACCGGTCACATTGGTTGAAGGGGAGGCCGATGCTTATGTTTTAATAGGCGATCGTACATTTGGTAAGACTGCTGTAGAACCCTATGCTTATGATTTAGGGGAAGCGTGGATGAATTTCACAGGACTGCCTTTCGCGTATGCTGTATGGGCGGCTAATAAGAAGCTGTCGCCGACATTCATCGAGCTCTTTAATAAGGTTTTGAAGACAGGAATTGATGGGCGAGAATCTTATATACACGAAATTCCGGCCGTAGATAATTTTGATATCCAACGATACCTGATGGAGTCTATTGACTACGACCTGACAGTAGAAAAGCGTGAAGCTATTCGGTTATTTCACCGCTACATCCAAGAACTGAATGCAGCAGTGAATAATTCGCTATCAGGAACTAACGTTAGTAAGCGCTAGCATCATCCAATAAATTCATATCTTCCTGACTCAGCGATAGGCTGGCCGACTTTAATAGGTCGCTTAACTGCGCTGAGTTCGTCGCACTAGCAATTGGGGCTGCAATTGCTGGTTTGTGAAGAAGCCAGGCAATCGCCACGGTAGCTTGAGATACATTATGCTCACCGGCAACCTTATCTAAAGCTGAAAGAATACGAAAACCACGTTCATCTAAATATTTCTTGATTCCCGGACCACGTTGGCTTTTGTTGAGATCATCTTCGCTGCGATACTTCCCGCTTAAGAAACCACTTGCAAGTGCATAAAAGTTCAGTACGGCTAAATTATGTTCTTTTGCCAGATCGCGATATTGGGTTTCAAACTTCTCGCGTTCGTGGAGATTGTAGAGGGGCTGCAAGGAAATATAGGATGCCCAATTATTAGAGGCCGACGCTTCGAGCGATTCCTTGATTCTCTCGGGACTCAGATTTGAGGTGCCGATGTAACGAACCTTGCCTTCTTCAACGAGTTTGTTTAATGCCTCAAGTGTTTCCTCAACAGGGGTGTTCAGGTCATCATAGTGAGTTTGGTATAGATCGATGTAATCTATCTTCAATCGTTGTAAGGATGCTTCAACGGCTTTTCTTACGTAAGAAGCACTTAAGTCTTTTTTGCCTTGCCCCATATCGCCACCTAACTTGGTAGCGATAATTACTTTATCGCGTTTATTGGAGTTTTTTAACCAATTGCCGATGATGGTCTCAGATTCACCACCCTGATTTCCGGGTACCCACGTAGAATAGGTGTCGGCAGTATCAATCAAGTCAAAGCCATGATCTACAAATTCATCTAAAATCCGAAAGGATGCTTTCTCGTCGAGCGTCCAGCCAAATACATTGGCGCCAAAGGCAATGGGTGCTACGCTTAGATCGGAAGCTCCGAGATTTCTTTTTTTCATATTTTTTTATTTAATGATTACTAGTTCTGTATTCCATTAAAAATACTAAAAAAAAGAGAGGGCTCGAAGCTTTGTGCAAAGCCTTACTTACAGACGACAAATGTTGCTTGCCTCCGCGAACTTGTTAGTATTCGCAGGGTATCGCTGGTCTTCTGCTCTTGTCGAACGCCGGCTGACTTTTTTCTCGGATTTGTTCTTTCGATGTCAATTCCTCTGCCAATTCATTGGCTTTCTTGGCTTTGAATAAACCAATGAGCACCCAAGCGATGATGGCGCCGATAAGAGCCATGCTTGCGCCGACCAGCTGGGTTGATGTATAACCAAATCCTAACACCAATGGAATCCCTCCCAAGAAAGCACCTAATGCATTTCCGATGTTGAAGGCGGCCTGACTAATTGCTGCAGCGAGCATTTCAGAACCCTTTGCATTGTTGATCATCAACATCTGGATAGGTGCAGATAATGCAAAAGCAACCGCACCGGTTACAAAGGTCATGACTAAAGAAAGTATTTGATTGTGTGATACGAAATGAACGATCAGGAGCGAAGTAACCATGGTTAAAAGCAATACAAAAGACGCTTTTGATGGTGATATCTTGTCGGCTAATTTTCCACCGATGATGTTACCAACCAGCATACCTGTACCGGCTAGAATTAAAATGTAGGTTACTGAGTCCGCTGAAAAGCCCGATACTTCGGTCATAAGTGGAGCGATGTAGCTGTACCATGAAAACAGTCCGCCAGTACCAATGGCGATCATGAGTATCATGAACCATGATTCTTTACGCTTAAAGAAATCCATCTGCGTTTTGAGGGAAACCGACTTGTTTGCTGGTAATACGGGCATCCAATAGCGGATAGCGAGTAGCGTAATGATACCTACCAGTACGATAACTGCAAAGGATAAGCGCCAAGAATAATGATGGCCAATATAGGTGCCGAGAGGAACGCCGGCAATATTCGCCAAGGTAAGTCCGGCGAACATGATTGAAACCGACTGGGCCTCTTTGCCTTTGGGTGCTAAGCGACTGGCTACAACGGAGCCGACACCAAAGAAGGCACCGTGTGGTAATCCTGCTAGTAGGCGACTGATTAGTAAACTTGTATAAGACGGTGCAAAGGCTGAAAGGCCGTTGAATACCGTAAATAATACCATTAAGAATAGTAGAATATTCTTTGGTGGATATTTTCCTGATAAAACGACAAGTAGGGGCGCTCCGATAACAACTCCTAAAGCATAGGAGGAAATTAGGTGCCCGGCTTCAGGAATAGTGATTCCTAAATCCTTGGCGATGTCTGGCAATAGGCCCATCATTACGAACTCGGTAATACCGATTCCGAGACCCCCTAACATCAATGCATATAGACTTTTTCTCATAAAAAAATGCTTAGTGTTATATTTACACTAAGCAAAGATACATATAAAAGCCTAGATACAAATGTTGCTTAGAAAAAATTACATTAAATTAATAGAGAATTTACTGATAAACCTTGTTTCTAAGTAGTTGATCAGCAATGACCAAAGCAGCCATAGCCTCTACAATGATCACCGCACGCGGCACAACACAAGGGTCATGGCGACCTTTTCCGACGATGTCTACTTCATTTCCCTGGTCATCAATGGTCTTCTGTTTTTTCATAATGGTGGCCACCGGCTTAAAGGCGACATTAAACGTGATGTCCATTCCGTTGGAGATACCCCCTTGAATTCCACCCGAGAAATTCGTCAACGTTCTCAAGGAATCACATGAATGCTGAGGGTTGATGAAAATATCATTATGTTCAGATCCTCGCATTTTTGACCCTTCGAAGCCTGATCCGTATTCAAAACCATGCACTGCATTGATACTTAACATAGCTTTTCCTAGTTCGGCGTGGAGCTTATCGAATACCGGTTCGCCCAAGCCCACCGGTACGCCTTGGATGATGGTAGAAACCCGGCCGCCAACGGTGTCTCCATCTTTTTTGATTTCACTGATGAAGCGCTCCATTTCTTTGGCTGTTGCAGGATCGGCACAGCGAACAGGGTTGCTTTCCCGTACTTTTATTAATTCAGGAATGATATCTGAATCTAAATTAGGAGCTTCAATGGACCCTACGGCAGAAACGTGGCCAAATATTTCAATATTATATTGCTTTAACAGGAGCTTGGCGATAGCTCCAGCAGCTACACGAGCCGCAGTTTCTCTAGCAGATGAGCGTCCTCCACCTCGATAATCACGAATTCCATATTTCATCTGATAGGTGTAATCCGCGTGAGACGGTCGGTATTTATCTCGGATATGGGAATAGTCCTTAGAACGTTGATCTTCGTTCGGGATCAAAATCATGATCGGTGTTCCTGTCGTTTTGCCATCCATCACCCCCGAAAGAATAGAGAACGTATCACTTTCTTTGCGTTGGGTTGTAATTTTAGACTGTCCGGGTTTACGTTTATCCAATTCACTCTGAATAAACTCCATATCCAGTTCTAGGTTGGGAGGGCAGCCGTCGATAATCACGCCGATCGCCTCGCCATGTGACTCACCAAAAGTTGTAATAGTGAATATCTCGCCAAATGAGTTTCCTGCCATGTAAGTATGCTTAATTTATATATTAGTCGATTTTAAATCCGGCTTTTTGAAGATGCTCCCAGAATAGTGGATATGATTTCTCAACGACGTTTGGTTCTTCAATAACAACATCATTCATAACCAAAGCCAGTGGGGCAAATGCCATAGCCATTCGATGATCTTCATAGGTGCTGAAAGTAACCGATTCTGGAAGATGCTTTTTACTACAATCCAATCGGTATGTACCTTTCTCTGCTTCAAAAAGTCGCACACCAAATTTAGCTAATTCAGTTTGCAACGCAGCGATTCGATCTGTTTCTTTTATTTTTAAAGTTTCTAAGCCCGTAAATGCTATTTCGTGATTAAGAGCAGCACAGCAGACAATCACCGTTTGAGCCAAGTCTGGACACTTGATAAAATCATAGCAGTCCTTCACATGTTGTTCTTCAATTTTCGTCAGCTTCAATCCCGCGTCTGTAAAATCCGACTGTACGCCGAAGTCCAGCATGATGTCTTTGATAGCCTGATCGCCTTGCAAACTCGATTCACGCAGTCCGGGTAAGAGTAGCTCTCCTTTTTCCGCTAGAGCTACCACCGAATACCAATAGGAAGCGGCACTCCAGTCGGGTTCAATAGACAACGCACTTTTCGTAGCTTTCTGCGGAGAAATCGAAATTCGATTGTCCTCCCAATGGTGCTGAATACCCGTTTCTGCCAGCATGTTCAGCGTCATTTCTACATAAGGAACGGAAGTCAGCTCTCCTTCGATAGTCAGTTCTATTCCGTCCGGTAAAGAGCTAGCAATCAGTAGCAATGCGGAAATATACTGACTGCTTACATTACCCTGGATACTGACCTTTTTTGTTTTTTGAACAAAAGGGCCGACAATATGCAGTGGGGGATAGCCATCGTTTTTTTTGAAATTGATCTGAGCGCCCAATGTGGTCATGGCATTGCTTAAGATCCCAATCGGTCGCTCTTGCATGCGCTTACTGCCGGTCAACAGGAATTCCCCTTGATGCAAGGGTGTGTATGCCGTTAAAAAGCGCATCGCAGTGCCCGCCGGACCGATATCGATGGTTTGGATATCGTTTTCTGCGTCTCCGTCCTGTTGCGCGCTTGCAATCTTTCCCAAGGCAGCTTCCAGAGTTACTGTGTCTGCTGCCTCGGAAAGGTTTTGAATGCTTACATGATCAGGATTCAGTGCCCTGATAATCAGAGCGCGATTGCTTTCACTTTTAGAGCCAGTCAGTTGAATAACTGTGTTCACATCCTTTGTCGGACATAATAGTCGAATCGTTGCTTTCTCCATTTACGCCTCAACAGAAGTTTTGGTGTTCATGATTTCATTTTGTTTACGGATGGATTCGTTGTGAATCAGTTCTAATAGCTTTACCGTAAAGTCTTTATCCAGTTTTAGTGCCGAAGCAATCGCCGTTCTTTTCTCTACAATCTCATCCCACCGAGATACTTGCAAAATGGTAACGCTATTATCTCTTTTGAACTCGCCAATCTTTTCAACGATTTTCATACGTTCGCCGACCTTTTGGATAATTACGTCATCCAATGCGTCAATGTCTTTCCGTAATACGGCAAGTTGATCTTCAAAAACAGGGTTGTCTGAATCTGCTTTACGTAGCGCCAATCGATCAACCAACTCTGCCAATGCTGCTGGAGTTACTTGTTGTTTTGCATCCGTCCAAGCTACCGAAGGGTCTAAATGAGATTCGATCATTAAGCCCTGCATATCCAAGTCCAATGCTTTTTGTGATATGTAAGGGATTAACTCGCGGTTGCCACAGATATGGCTTGGGTCATTAATGATTGGCAATTCCGGCGCAACAGTTTTCAATTGAATTGCTAAATCCCACATCGGCTCGTTACGGAAAGAGGTTTTCTCGAATGATGAGAATCCACGGTGAATAGCCCCCAGCTTTTTAATGCCAGCACGGTTGATACGCTCCAATGCTCCAATCCATAAAGAAAGATCCGGATTTACTGGATTTTTAACCAATACAGGGACGTCGGCGCCTTGAAGAGCATCTGCAATCTCCTGTACGGTGAATGGATTCGCCGTACTACGAGCTCCTACCCAAAGGATATCGACGCCAGCAGCCAATGCTTCTTCCACATGTTTTGCCGTAGCCACCTCAATTGCCGTCGGAAGTCCGGTTTCCTCTTTTGCACGTTTCAACCATTCCAATCCGATGCTTCCAATCCCTTCGAATTCACCGGGACGGGTACGTGGTTTCCAGATACCTGCACGTAAAACGGATACCTTACCTGTTGCAGCCAGAAGTTTGGCGGTTGCCAATAACTGCTCTTCTGTTTCCGCACTACACGGACCTGAAATGATTAAAGGCTCTTTGCCATTATCTAACCAGGAATTTAAGGGGACGATGTCTAAATTAAGTTTCATTTTTTCTAGAGTTTACTTAATGAATGATGTTGTTAATTATTTGAATGTTATTGTTTACTTGATTTGTTCTATACCTTTTCATTTTTCTCGTATTCACCGAGAATGTTAAAGTTTACGGTACGTTTTAATGTTTTTCGAATTGCCTTTTCGTATTCAGCCAATGTTTGCCATTCCAAATCGACATGGAAAATGTATTCGTTACGCCTACCGAGTACCGGCATCGACTGGATCTTGCTGAGGTTGATATTGTTGTCAGCAAAGTAGTTTAATATTTTTGCTAGCGAGCCGATCGAATTGTCCGTTTGGAAAGAAATGGAAGCCTTGTTAGCTTTCGGGTTTTCTGTAGCGGTGGGTGCTAAGATCAAAAAACGTGTATAATTCTTTTTATTAGTTTCTATACGCCGATCTAATACTTCTAAGCCGTAAAGCTTAGCTGCTAGATTATTGGCAACGGCCGCCGTGTTCGTTAATTTGTTGTCTGCAATCTTTTTTGCACAGGCCGCGGTGTCCATCCCTTCGCTGACCTTTAAGTGGGGGTGCTCGTCAAAGAAATCACCACATTGTCTTAAGGCTATCGGGTGTGATTCAACGAATTTGATATCCTCTAATTTGACACCAGGTAAAGCCAGCAGATGCAGTTGGATATTCAGGTAGGTTTCACCGATAATAGCGAAACGGTATTCCTGGAGTAGATTGTAGTTAGGAAGCAAGCTTCCTGCGATAGAATTTTCAATCGCCATCACCACATAGTCAGCTTTCTTATGTTTCAAGGCTTCACATGTTGCCTTGAAGGAATCACATTCAATTGTTTCAATGTCCTCACCAAAATGTTTGAAGGCGGCTTCTTCATGGAAGGAGCCTCTGATTCCTTGGATAGCTATTCGTTTTTTGTTCATTCTTTTAGTCAAAAAAAAAGTCTCGGTGTTCACCGAGACTTTTTATACATTTCTTTTATTTATATATGCATATCAATCCCGGTTCTTATTACTAAAGAAGTAAAAGAAGAAACCAAAATACCAATATGCGCTTGTTTGTTTCATTGTTTTGCCAAATGTACAAAAGAATTTCATTTTTGCAATGAAAAAACGCAAAAAAATTAAATTGTTTCAAAAGCAGCACTCCTTTGCTTTGAGATTTGCAATTCGTTTCTTGAAAAGAAGTGTTCGTGAACGACGAGAATTTAATCTTTACAAAATTTCTTGACGATTTCATGCAACGGTTATGATCTGGTGGTGTCTGGTCCTATTTTTATATTTTTTGTGTTTTCGTCGGGTGATTTGTCTCAACAATGATGTTTTCTGTGCTTTTTTGTTATTTTCTGTCTGTTGTTTAGATTGATAGTTGAATTTGATTGAATAATTGTTACAAAAGACTGTTATTTTATGCATTATATTTAGTTTATATGCTTAAAATTTCAATTATATGAAATAAAAACTCATGTGAATGAAAAAAATATAAAAAAAGTCTTGTATTTATCAATGATAATTAGCCAATTTGTGCTTGGAATATAAAAATATATTCATATTCCTGTAATTTGTTCAATTAAATCCAAAAACATGCAAAACATTTTATCGTTTTTAACGAATTATGACCTAGGGTCGGTCATTTCTCTAATTCAAGCAACTCAAGAAGCGGCTGGTGTCGAAATTTTAGCTGCAAAATCCTTATTTACCGCTAATAATGTGTGGATGATGCTGTGTATCGCCCTCGTTTTCATTATGCATCTAGGTTTTGCTAGTGTCGAAGCGGGTTTCACACAAGCTAAAAACACCGTAAACATACTTTTTAAGAATACCCTTACACCGGTAATCGGGATGGTTACCTATGCGGCATGGGGTTTTGCTCTGATGTATCCTGGCGAGTTTGGAGGCTTGATCGGTTTCTCTTCTGAAAATTGGAGTACTATTTGGTTGGCACCCGGAACCGCGGACGTAAGTAATGGCTATGCCGAAGGCGGGTACACCTTCTGGACTGATTTCCTTTATCAGGCTATGTTTGCTGCTACTTGCGCAACCATCGTTTCCGGCGCTGTTGCCGAGCGGATGAAATTAGGGGCTTACCTTACTTTTACCTTGTTTTTTGTTTCAATCGTGTACCCAATAATAGGCAGTTGGAAATGGGGTGGAGGTTTTCTGGATGAAATGGGTTTTGTGGATTTCGCCGGATCGACTCTCGTTCACTCTGTTGGTGGCTGGGGCGCTTTGGTAGGTATCTGGCTATTAGGGCCTCGTCTTGGAAAATACAACAACGGTAAGTCAAAAGATTTTGCGGGCTCGTCGGTGCCATTGGCTACGATTGGCGTGTTCTTACTCTGGTTGGGTTGGTTCGGATTTAACGGCGGTTCGGTACTTTCTGCAGATCCCGGAATGGTTTCATTGGTACTCGTTACTACAACATTAGGTGCTTGCGGTGGAGCGATCGGTGGCCACCTAGGTGGTAAGATCATCATGAAGAGAATGGATTTTGGTATGGTGCTGAACGGTGTCCTAGCGGGTTTGGTTGGTGTGACTGCAGGGGCTGATATCATTACGCCATTAGAGGCTTTGTTTATTGGATTTATAGCCGGTGTCTTGGTGGTGATTTCAGTGGTAAGTATTGATCGCTATAAACTTGATGATTGTGTTGGAGCCGTCTCGGTGCATTTGACCTGTGGAATTTGGGGAACACTGGCAACCGGAATTTTTGGTGAAGGCGCTTCGTTTTTGACTCAGCTTTACGGGGTGTTAATCTGCGGTGCGGCAGCGGTCGCCGGATCCTTTATTATTTTCAAGGTATTGCAGTTAACTATGGGTTTGCGTGTAAGTGAAGAACACGAGATAGAAGGGCTGGATAGTCACGAACACGGTATTCGCGGTTATACCATCCTGGTAGAGGACTAATTGCTATGTATTTAGTTCGATGCCATTTTAAAATCTATTCATACAAAACCCTTTGATCATGAAAAAAAACACTGCTTTATTATTATTAACGACCATTACTGGAGGTCTTTATGCACAAGAGACGGAAACTTTTGAACTATCCGGTTCAGTAGATACCTATTATAAATACGACTTGTCCGGTTATCAAGCTGAAGATGGTTCCGCGAATATCGGAACGTATTTCGGTAATAAACAAAACTCTATTTCACTGGGAATGATAAATTTGATCGCCAATGGGAGTGTTGGTAAGGCCTCCTTTGTTGGTGACCTTTCATTCGGCCCCCGCGGTCAGAATGCTGCGGCGTTGAGTGGGTCAATTCCGAACAGTGTAGATGGAAATAGTTTCCATATCCAAAACTTGTATATCAGCTACCAGTTTACCGATCGGTTCTCGATGACGGCTGGTTACATGGGTACCTTTGTTGGGTACGAAGTTATTTCACCCGTAGGGAACTTTAATTATTCAACCTCTTATTTATTCTCCAGTGGCCCCTTTCAGAATGCTGGGATCAAAGCGAGTTATACTTTTAGTGAGAAGGTGGCCCTGATGGTAGGGCTCTTCAATGATTGGAATGTGTATCACGACTTCAATGGAGTTTCAGACTTCGGAGCACAATTGGCTGTTACGCCAGTTGAAGGTTGGTCTGCGTATTTAAACTTCCTCACGGGAAATCCATCGGGTACAATTGTAGACCTGACAACTGCTTATCAGTTTACGGACGATTTTAAACTAGGAGTGAACGTCGCTGATTATAGTGCTTCAGATCAGGCAGGCGGCTATTCAGGAGGTGCGCTGTATGCGCAACACACCATTGCACAGAACTTCGCCCTGGGTTTGCGGGGAGAATATTTTAAGCGAAAGGAGTATGCTGAGAATGATGTAAATGTTGAAGGAGAGGATATACTGGCGCTTACGGTTTCAGGCAATGTTCATCTCGGACCTTTAACGATCATACCAGAGTTTCGCTTTGATAAAGGATCTGAGAATATGTTCTTGAATTCTTCAATGGCACCGGTGAAAGAAGCTTCGCAATTCTTAATCGCCGCGGTATATGCTTTTTAGTGACTTCAAATGGCAGTTTTGACTGTCATCATGGCCGATTCTCAGCAATGGAACATTCCTTGATAAACGATGATTGTATATCACAAACAGTTTAAATTCAACATGAAAGAAAAAGGTAATATTTCCATTCACACCGAGAATATCTTCCCGGTGATCAAAAAATTCTTGTATTCAGACAATGAAATTTTTTTACGCGAACTTGTTTCCAATGCCGTAGACGCTACTCAAAAGCTAAAGCGTCTTTCCAGTTTAGGAAAAGTAGATGGTGATATTGGTGATACCACGATTGAGGTTTCCTTTGATGAGAAAGCGAAAACCATTACGATATCTGATAAAGGTATCGGGATGACCGCAGAAGAGGTAAAAAAGTACATCAACCAGATCGCCTTTTCGGGTGCGGAGGAGTTTGTAGAAAAGTTCAAAGAGGCCAAGGATGCCAATGAAATCATCGGTCGTTTTGGTTTAGGTTTCTATTCTGCATTTATGGTAGCGGACACGGTTGAGATCCAAACTCTGTCTTATCAAGAAGGAGCGGAGCCCGTTCGTTGGGAGTGCGACGGAAGTACAAGTTTTGAAATTTCCGATGGCAATAGAACACAGCGTGGTACGGATATTATCCTGCATATCAACTCGGAATCTGAAGAGTTTTTAAACCAATCCAGAATCCAAACCATCCTGGATAAGTATGGCAAATTCCTTCCGGTACCTATTAAGTTTGGTACCAAAACTACATCAGAGCCTGACGGTGAAGACGAAGAGGGTAAGCCGAAATACAAATCTGTAGAGGTAGATAATATCATTAACAACACCAGTCCTGCATGGATTAAAGCGCCTTCCGAGTTGAAGGATGAAGATTACTTGGCATTCTATCGCGAGTTGTATCCATTCAGCGAAGATCCTTTGTTCTGGATCCATCTGAACGTAGACTATCCGTTTAACCTAACGGGTATTTTATACTTCCCGAAAATCAAGAACGATTTAGATATCCAAAAGAACAAGATCAAGTTGTTTTCTAGACAGGTATTTATAACCGACGAGGTGAAAGATGTCGTTCCTGAGTTCTTGATGTTGCTTCATGGTGTAATTGATTCACCGGATATTCCGTTGAACGTGTCGCGTAGTTTCTTGCAAGCAGACAGCAACGTTAAGAAAATCAATAATCACATTACTAAGAAGGTTGCCGATAAGTTAAACGAATTGTTTAAAACCGACAGGAAGGGCTTCCAGGAAAAATGGAACGATATCGGCGTATTTGTTAAATACGGTATGTTGACAGACGATAAGTTTGCTGAAAAGGCGAACGATTTCTGCCTGTTGAAAACGGTAGATGATGAGTATTTTACCTTAAAAGAATACGCAGAAAAAGTTAAAGACATTCAGGTAGACAAAGATGGTCAGATTGTTTACTTATATAGCAACGACGCGGCCAACCAAGACAGCTTTATTTCAGCAGCCAAGGAAAAGGGTTACGATGTACTCAACTTTGACTCTCCATTAGATAATCACTTTGTGAGTTATCTGGAACAAAAAGTAGAGAAAACTTCCTTGAAGCGAGTTGATTCAGATGTAATCGATAAGTTGATTAAGAAAGAAGAAGATCAAAAATTAGCGTTAAGTGAAGAGGAAAGTAATTCGGTAAAATCTCTTTTTGAAAAGGCGATAAATAAAGAAACCTACCAGGTTCATGTAGAGCCTTTAGCGGAAGATGCTTTACCGGTAACGGTTACCATGGATGAGTTCATGCGAAGAATGAAAGATATGGCGCAAACCGGTGGCGGTATGGGTATCTATGGAAGTCTTCCAGATAGCTATAAGGTAACAGTGAATGGGAACCATCCATTGGTTAAGCGCATCTTAGAAGAGAGCGACGATGCCAATAAGGAGAATTTAGCAAAACAGGCTTTTGATTTAGCATTGTTGAGTAGAGGACTCTTGACGGGTGCTGATCTTACAAACTTTGTGAAAAGAAGTATTAATCTGATTTAATCTCAGGTTAAGGTCCATATAAAAAAGGCTCGCAAGTTTTGCGAGCCTTTTTTATTGCAACCTCTATAGGAGTTTTTACACCACTATCCTAAGTAGGTTTTTAATATTTTACTTCTCGACGTATGGCGTAGGCGCTGAAGCGCTTTGTCCTTAATCTGGCGTACGCGTTCACGTGTTAGGCTGAACTTCTCTCCAATCTCTTCAAGAGAGAGAGGGTGGTTAGAAGCTAAACCAAAGAAAAGAACAATGATTTCGCGTTCACGATCTGTCAACGTAGCTAATGATCTTCTGATTTCCTCAGAAAGGGACTCATCGATCAGGCTATTATCCGTGTTTGGATCATGGTTTTCCAATACGTCCAATAAGGTGTTTTCTTCACCCTGTACAAAAGGAGCGTCCATCGATACGTGGCGTCCTGAATTACTCAAGGTGTCGGAAATCTTATCTACTGTGGTTTCCAGCATATCGGCTAATTCCTCTGGTGATGGCTCTCTTTCGTAGTCCTGTTCCAGTTTTGAAAAAGCTTTGCTGATTTTACTCAATGATCCTACCTGGTTTAAAGGTAAACGTACGATACGTGATTGCTCAGCTATGGCTTGTAGGATTGATTGTCTAATCCACCATACTGCATAAGAAATAAATTTAAACCCTTTGGTTTCGTCAAATCGTTTAGCGGCTTTTATTAAGCCTAAGTTTCCCTCGTTAATGAGGTCTCCGAGGGTGAGACCCTGATTTTGATACTGTTTCGCTACTGAAACTACGAAACGTAAATTCGTTTTTGTTAAACGTTCTAAAGCGGCTTGATCGCCTTCTCTGATTTTTTGAGCAAGAATCACTTCTTCCTCAGCCGTAATAAGATCAACCTTTCCAATTTCGTGTAAGTACTTGTCTAGGGACTGTGACTCACGGTTGGTGATTGATTGCGTAATTTTAAGTTGTCTCATTAAATAATTTTAAAGTACTCCTTGATGGTGCAAAAGTTTGCAAAAATAAGAAAATTCTACATTAATAACGATAAAATGGGATAAAAGTTCTATGATAATGAGGTATTTATCAACTTTTAACGTCAGCAATACTGTAGCAAAAAATGTTCCAAAACTGCGTATCGTTAGGTGTATTTAGGTGTTGGTTTAAAAAATGATTTTGTGGTGATAATTTAGGCATATGTTTTGTGTTTAGTTCCTAGGTAAAACCAATGTATTAATTATTTTTCGATAAATGTAATTTATCTGTTATCTCATTATTTTAGTAACTTTATTATCATAACAAAAATAGAAACCTATGAAATGGAAAGGTCGTAGACGAAGTTCAAACATGGAAGACCGTCGCGGAATGTCTGGCGGTAAAATGTTATTAGGTGGGGGTGTTATTGGTGTCGTGGTTCTTTTGGTTCAGATGTTTACCGGTACCGACTTATCGCAGGTAATTCCACCTGAAATGATGCAAGGTGGGGGACAAGGTACGGAGCAGACCGTTGAGCTCACCGAAAAGGAAAAACAGATGGGTGAGTTTGTTTCCGTGGTACTTGCCGATACAGAAGATGTTTGGGGAAAGATTTTTCAGGAAAATGGGATGACTTATCAAAATCCGAAGTTGGTCTTGTTTAGTAATGCTGTGAATACCGGTTGTGGTGGTGCTAGTGCTGCATCCGGACCTTTTTACTGTCCGGCCGACCAGACTGTGTATATGGACTTGGTGTTTTTTGATGAACTTAAATCTCGTTTCGGTGCTAAGGGTGGCGATTTTGCAATTGCCTACGTCATTGCACATGAAGTAGGTCACCATGTTCAGAATTTGTTGGGCACCAGCGGGGAAACCCAGCGAGCTATGCAAAGCAGTAGCACTGAAGATGCCAATCAGCTATCAGTTGCACTCGAACTTCAAGCTGATTTTTACGCCGGAGTATGGACTCATTATAATCAGGATCTAAATAATATGTTGGAGCCTGGAGATATTGAAGAGGCTCTTAGCGCTGCTAATGCGGTGGGTGACGATACCATTCAGGAACGCATGCAGGGGCACGCTAATCAGGAGACCTTTACCCATGGAACCTCTGAGCAGCGTATGCAGTGGTTCACAAGAGGCTATGAAACAGGTGATGTCAATCAGGGTAATACCTTCCAGCAACTCGGATTAACTAGGTAGTTAGATATTATAAAATTGAATCTAAACTAAAGGTGTCTTTTAAACGGACACCTTTTTCTGTATGCTGCATGGTACAGCATTCATTGACCGGGTCATGCTCTAAAAAACAGATGATTTCTTGATCGGCAACTTCTTGCCAATAGTTCTTACGTTCCTCCAATGTCTTCATCGGAAACATGTCGTACGCCATCACATAAGGCAGCGGGATATGCCCCACCGAAGGTAGCAGGTCGGCCATATATAGAATCGTCTTATCTTTATATTGAATCTGTGGCATCATCATCGCGTCGGTATGGCCAAATGCAAAACGAATCGAGATGTTTTTGTTCAAAACTCCCGCATCCTGATCTTCAACAAACTTTAATCGCCCACTCTCTTGAATAGGCAAGATGTTCTCTGATAAAAAGGAAGCCTTTTCCCGGTCGTTCGGTTCCGTCGCCCATTTCCAATGCTGCGCATTGCTCCAATAGTATGCATTTTTAAAAGCTGGAACCAGTTGGTCGCCATCGCGAATAATTGCTCCTCCCACATGATCAAAATGCAAATGAGTCAAGAATACATCCGTAATATCATCCCTAGAGAAACCGTGTTTAGCCAGTGATTTGTCGAGTGTATTTTCGCCATGAATATAATAATGGCCAAAAAATTTCTCGCTCTGCTTGTCGCCCAGACCTGTATCTACCAGAATCAACTGGTCGCCGTCCTCGATTAAAAGAAGTCGCATCGCCCAAGTACAAAGGTTGTTTTCATCAGGTGGGTTTGTACGGCTCCATAGTACTTTCGGCACTACGCCAAACATTGCTCCACCGTCTAATTTAAAGAGTTCTGTATCGATACTGTATAAATTCATAAACACGTTTAATGGTTAAATGCGAAGATAACAAATTAGTTTTCCAAAGGCTAGGGTATTTGATTGATAAAATGGTAAATTTGAGCCGAAAAATACAGCCAATTTTGTTAAATTATTAAAAAAACGTATTTATGTTGCCAAATTTGTCCTATTTGCAGATCCATGCAGGCAAGAAAGTCAATTACCAACTTAGCGTCCCTGAGCTTGTTGAAGATGCCATCAAGAAAGGCGAAGGTTACCTGGTCGAGTCAGGCGCCCTCACCGCTGACACCGGGCAATTTACCGGTCGCTCGCCCAAAGACCGATTTATTGTTGAAGATGATATTACCCGTGATGCCGTTTGGTGGGGAAATATCAATCAGCCGATCTCGTCGGACGTGTTCAATGCGCTTTACAAAAAAGTAGGGGAGCATCTAAGTAATGAAGAGATCTATGTGCGCGATGTGCTCGCTTGTACGTCACCCGACTATCAGATTGGTATACGCGTTGTCACCGAGAATGCCTATCAGAACATTTTTGCTAACAATATTTTCGTTCGTTCCAGCGAGACAGATGCGGACAAGCGTCCTGAATGGTCAATTCTCGCCGCTCCGACCTTTCAGGCGGAACCTATTGTAGATGGAGTGCCCAATCCTAATTTTGTCATTATCAATTTTACTGAAAAGATTATCCTTATTGCCGGTACGGGTTACACAGGCGAGATTAAAAAAGGTATATTTAGTGTTCTTAATTTTATACTGCCGCATCAGCACCGGGTGTTGTCCATGCACTGTTCAGCGAATACCAATGCAAAAGACGAAACAGCATTGTTCTTTGGCTTGTCCGGTACCGGTAAAACCACCCTGTCATCCGATGCTGGGCGCCATCTGATCGGTGACGACGAGCACGGCTGGAGCGATCAGGGTATTTTCAATATTGAAGGCGGATGCTATGCCAAGTGCGTGAATCTGGAAGAGGATAAAGAGCCTGAGATTTATCAGGCTATCAAATTTGGTTCCCTTTTAGAAAATATCAACTGCTTTCCGGATACCCGCGTGCCGAATTATGAGGACACCAGTAAAACTGAAAACACGCGTGTAACCTATCCGATCGACTATATCGAAGGAGCCGTTAAATCGAAGATATCGGCTACCCCAAAAAATATCTTCTTCTTGACAGCCGATGCTTTTGGTGTAATACCGCCCATTTCTAAACTGACTACCAAGGAAGCTATGTATCATTTCATTTCCGGTTATACCGCTAAAGTAGCTGGAACTGAGGTTGGTATTACCGAGCCTAAAATGGTATTCTCTGCTTGTTTTGGCGAAGCATTTATTCCTTTGCACCCCACTAGGTATGCCGAATTGCTTGGGGAGAAAATCGAAAAAGATAACATAAACGTATGGTTAGTAAATACCGGCTGGGTCGCAGGGCCTTATGGCGTTGGTCGCCGTATTCAGTTGAGGTACACCCGTTCCATGATCCGTGCAGCCATGGCTGGTGAACTCAATGATGTTGAATATCAGAGACACCCTATATTCGGCATGCATTTTCCTGTCAGTTGTCCTGGTGTTCCTTCAGAGCTTCTCAATCCTGCCAAGACTTGGCCCAGCCAAGAAGCATATGATGAACAAGCCAATAAATTAGCGAAAGCCTTTGACGAAAACTTTAAGAAATACGAAAGTGGGGTAAATTTAAATACCCTATCTTTGCGTGTATGAACGCAAAGCAGACCATTGTAGCATTATCAACACCCTCAGGTAGCGGTGCATTGGGCGTAATACGCTTATCCGGGCCTGAGGCTGTTGACATTGCCAACTCCGTTTTCAAGGGCAAGGACCTCCGTAAGCAGGCTACCCATACCTTGCATTTTGGTTTAATTATGGACGGTGAAGCCATTCTAGACGAAGTCGTTATTGGTATTTTCCTCGCTCCAAAATCCTACACCAAAGAAAACGTCATCGAAATCAGCTGCCACGGTTCCAGTTACATTATCCAGCGCATAATATCACTATTAATTGAAAATGGTGCTCGTGCCGCCAAGCCGGGTGAATTTACATTGCAGGCCTTTCTTAACGGTGCTTTTGATCTTAGTAAAGCCGAAGCCGTGGCCGATTTAATCGCTTCTAATTCCAGAGCTTCACATGATGTAGCAATGCAACAGATGAGAGGCGGTTTTGCTAATGAATTACAAGGTCTTAGAGAGCAGCTTGTACATTTTGCTTCAATGATAGAACTTGAACTCGACTTTGCAGAAGAAGACGTAGAGTTTGCTAATCGTGAACAATTGCGCGAACTTATTCTGAAGATCAATCAGGTGATCACCAAGCTTATTTCATCATTTGAGTTGGGCAATGTTATTAAGAACGGCATCCCGATTGTCATTGCCGGTAAACCCAATGTGGGAAAATCAACCTTGCTTAATTCTCTTTTGAATGAAGAACGAGCCATTGTTTCCGATATCGCAGGTACCACTCGAGATACCATCGAGGACGAAATCAATATTGAAGGCGTTATTTTCCGTTTTATTGACACCGCCGGTATCCGTGAAACAGCCGACCTAATTGAAGCCAAAGGAGTAGAGCGCACACTTGAAAAGATGAAGCAGGCCAAGCTTATTATCTACATGACTGAAGCCAATCAAGATTTCAGCGATATCTCCGAACAGGTAGAAGGTCTTGATAAGCAGGATATCCCTTATATCGTATTGGTCAATAAAGCTGAACTTCTAAACGATCAGCAGAAAGAACAGCTACAAGAACTTCCAGTGCATTTTATGTCTGCCAAAGAACATATTGGTGTTGACGAGCTTAAAGAAAGTCTCCTGGAGGCGGTTGATGTCAGCGGAATTGACACCAATGAAACTATTCTTACCAACATCAGACACGTCGAAGCCTTGCGAAGCACCGAAACAGCCTTAAATCGCGTACTGGAGAACATCGATAACCCTATTACATCCGATTTTTTGGCAATGGACATTAAGCAAGCGCTGCACTATTTAGGTGAAATCGTAGGGGAAGTGACTACTGATGATCTCTTAGAAAACATATTTTCGAAGTTTTGCATCGGGAAATAAAAGTGATTTTCTTTATCAGGGGTGAACAAACCTAAATTGAGGTTGTATTTGAGAAGGAAGAGCTCGGTAGAGCTGTAACTGTTGCAAAGAATGCAACTGTTCGGAATTTACGAACAGTTCAAAAGAAGAGGTAACTATTAAGGGTTTCTTAATAGTTCGAATGGAGGGGGCAAACAGAAGCTGAAGAAGAACCTCAGCATAAACCGTTTGTTTGGAACCGATAAAATAGTTAATCGAAATAAAACCCATCATATTATTGTTCTTCAGGATTGAAAAACTTAGTTTTGAATTGAACCAACGCTTGCCTTTGTGAACCAATCAATTAAAACCAATTTCGCTTTAAATGGGATCGTGAAATCCATTTCGCTATCGATCATCATGATCTCCCTGTTTGCTTGTTCAAATGCGCATTCCCAAGTACCCGAAATTCTACTACAGGACTATAGCTTTTTAGTCGCTGACGGAGAAGTAGAAAGGATTAAGCAACGGAATGATACACTTTACAAATTTAACTGCGTATTACCCCATTCTACCCAATCCTGCTTTCCCGAATCGGGAAAAAGCTATCGAATCATTGCAGCGAACAGGTCGGATGATGTCACCGTGTTGAAGCTTGAGCGACTTGATAGTATCTCGATGACAACAAACCCGTATCCGCCGACTCGCTATTCGATCGTAGCTCTCAAGGCTGTTGACAATAAGGATTTGGGTTTCTTACCCCTCGAATCCGACTTGACAAAAGAGCAGCTTGATACGATAGAAACCAACGTTCAAGAATTGGAGAATAAGTTCTTCTATTCCTATTATAGTGATAGTTATCTAAAAGAGCTCGCTGCCCTAAAGCGTGTAGAGACGAAAGAACAAGCTAATGAGATTGTCAATTTGATTAAAAGCGAAGAGTTTGAATGGCTTGTAGAGCGATATAAAAAGACAGAAGTCCCAGACATGTATGGCAGTGGACTCGCAGCAGAAATTATAAACCGCGCATGTATAAAATTGGGTTATAATCCATCGGGAGCCGGGCAAGCGATTAATTCTTTTATGCGCGAATAGTCACCGTCCAAACCTAACTTCAAAAAAAAATCGCCGTTTAAGCACAAGCTAAAATGTTTTTTCTTAATTTCGATGTTACTAACAAATCAATTATGAAAAAGATATTTTTATTAGCTGCGGTTTGCTGCGCAATGTTGCTTTCGTTCAACACCGCTTCAGCGCAAAGAGATTGGCGAAATACAGACAAAGACCGTAAGGTGGCAGTCGACGTAGACAGCATCACAAAGCAAGGTTACACACTGATCTGGATCAATAAAGACCCTGATTTCGATAAAGAATTAAAAACCAGATTAATTGACACTTATTTTATCACCTATCCGGAACTAGCAAAAGATTTCAATCGTAAAACACTTAAAAGCGTGACCTTCGTCATCGATCCCGAATACGAAGGCGTAGCAGCTACTTCTGGTGGAGTGATCCGTTACAATCCCGAATGGTTTGTCAAGAACCCCTCAGATATCGATGTAGTTACCCACGAAGTCATGCACGTCATTCAGAGCTATCCTCACCGCGCGGGACCCGGTTGGCTAACAGAAGGTGTTGCTGATTATGTACGCTACAAATATGGCGTTGCTAATGAAGAAGCTAATTGGAGCCTAACGAAGTTCAATGAAAAGCAAAGCTATGAAAATTCCTATCGCATCACCGCCCGCTTCTTGCATTGGGTCGTAACCCATCATGATAAGCACTTCGTTAAAAAACTAGATCACGCCCTGCGAGCAGGAAAATACGATGAAGATTTCTGGGTAAAGCGAACCGGCAGCACGGTCGATGAACTTTGGGAAGAATACGCAAAAAATCCAGCTATATAAAGCGAATATTAGCTAAAGCTAAAACCAGCCGACAATGAAAAATATAAAACGATACCTAAGCGCTCTACTGATGACGGCCCTTTTGCCAGGAATCAGTTCTGCCCAGCAAAGTCCATTAACACAATACGTTAAGCCGCTAATCGGAACCGCTAAAATGGGGCATACCTTTCCTGGCGCTACCGTACCTTTCGGTGCCGTACAGTTGAGTCCCGATACAGACACTATTCCCTATGCGGTGAACGGAAAGTATACAGGCGATGTTTATAAGTATTGCGCAGGCTATCAGTATGATGACCCAACCATTGTCGGTTTCAGTCACACCCATTTTTCAGGGACAGGTCATTCTGATCTTGGGGATATCTTGGTCATGCCGACCCAAGGAGAATTGCAACTTAACCCCGGCACAGCAGACCATCCTGAAACCGGCTATCGTTCTTTATACAGTCACGATAATGAAATTGCCGAACCGAATTACTACAGCGTCCAGTTAGACGACCACCAGATCAAGGCAGAGTTGACTACCACCACGCGCGTTGGTATGCATCGTTATACCTATCCCGCGTCCGACCAATCGCATCTGGTCCTAGATCTTAACGCCGGTATCTATAATTACGATGGAAAGAACGTGTGGACCGTGGTTCGTGTCCTCAATGATTCTACTCTTACAGGTTATCGGCAAACCAATGGCTGGGCCAGAACAAGAGTTGTTTATTTTGCCATCAAAACATCCAAACCGTTTAAAAACTACGGAGCTGAGTATCTCGATAAAAACGTTCAGTACCGAGGCTTCTGGCGTAAGTTTGATCAAACAGACAACTTCCCAGACTTAGCTGCCCACAATATCCGCATGCACCTAGATTTTGACACCGAAGAAGGTGAACAAATCATGATGAAAGTAGCCATCAGTCCGGTCAGCATGAGTAATGCCCTTGAGAACATGGAGATAGAAGCACCCCATTGGGATTTTGATGCCGTCGTAGCTCAAGGCAAAAAAGCCTGGGAAAACGAGCTGTCCAGGTATACGGTTGACATGCTCAATAAAGAAGACCTTATCAATTTCTACACCTCGGTATACCACGCCAACCTGATGCCGACGGTATACATGGATGTTAACGGCCAGTACAAAGGGATCGACTATGAAGTGCATGAAGCAGAAGGCTTTGTCAACTATACATCCTTCTCTTTATGGGACACCTTCCGAGCCTTTCATCCTTGGTTGAACCTGGTCGACCCCAAACGGAATTCAGACATGGTTTCCTCCATGATGGCCCATCACGATCAGTCTGTCCTAAACATGCTGCCTATCTGGTCGCACTATGGCAATGAAAACTGGTGCATGAGTGGCTATCATTCCGTATCCGTTGTTGTTGATGCCATCCTCAAAGGATCCTATAAAGGCGATGCCGAAGCAGCCCTTGAAGCCTGCGTACAAACCGCCAATGCCAGACGCTATGAAGGCATCGGTGAGTATATTGATCTAGGATATGTTCCAGACGATGTTAACAGTACCTCGGTGTCCAATACACTAGAATACGCTTATGACGATTGGTGTATCGCACAGTTGGCTAAAAAGTTAGGTAAAGAAGACATCGCTGCCGAATTCACTAAGCGTGCAGGGAACTGGAAAAACCTATTTGATCCAAGCATCGGTTTTATGCGTCCCAAAGACAGCGAAGGTAATTTCCGTGAAGAATTCGACGTCCTTGAAACCCACGGACAAGGATTTATCGAAGGGAACACTTGGAATTACTCGCTCTACGTGCCCCATCAACCTGAACAATTAATGGAAGCCTTAGGCGGGCAATCGGGTTTAGAAACCTATTTAGATTCCCTCTTCACCATGCACTTGCCTGACAAGTACTTTGCTAACACAGAAGATATTACCCGTGAAGGCATCATCGGTAACTACGTTCATGGTAACGAACCTTCACACCACGTAGCCTATCTCTACAACCTGACCACCAGCCCCTGGAAAACCCAAGAGCGCTTACGGGAAATCATTCGCCACCAATACAATAACGGCCCTGCCGGACTCGGTGGAAATGACGACTGCGGGCAAATGTCCGCCTGGTACCTCTTTACATCACTAGGCTTTTACCCTGTAGCACCTGGCGACACTGATTATTGGTTAGGCAGCCCCTTAGTCAAATCAGCCGAAGTGCAGTTACAAAATGGAAAAACCTTGAAGATAAAAGCACTTAACCAATCCGAAAAGAATGTCTACGTGAGTCGCGTTCGCTGGAACGGTCAAGATATTGAAGGCTTTAAGATTAGCCATGACGACATCATCCAAGGAGGTGAGTTGGAGTTTGTGATGTCTTCCAAACCCAAGACTAAATAGCTGTCTGTTTGATTTATTATGTTATGAAATCCATTCCTTACATAGAATACACCAAGCTTGAAGCCGAAGATACCGATAAAAACCATTGGTATCACATGTCGCATCTGAACCATGCTTGCGCATCCATGGATTCCCATCGCACCTCGGCCTATGCCATTTGTTTGCTTAGCAAAGGCAAGCTGCAGTTAGAGTCTGATCTCTTTATCCATCAGGCTCAAGCACCAGCTGTTTTCACCATTGCACCAACAGCTATTCGTCGTTTTACCGATCTTGGCGAAGGCTATGAAGCAAAGATTTTTTTCTTTCGCAAAGAACTTTTCTTAGAGGGGCAGGCCGATATCAATTACCTAGATAAGTTTGATTTTTTCGAAGTCCCCGAACATCAATTTCTTCAGCTTGAAGTCAATCAACATCAAATGCTGGAGACCTATTTCAACCTTATTCATGAGAAAACATTAGAAGGTACCAGTCACGCCTCTGATATTATCCGGAGTCTGATTTATATCCTGATCAACGAACTGGATAGTATCTACCAAAGCGTGCCGGACGACTCAGATCCGAGCCACGGGAAAAACACCCATATCCTTTCCAAGTTCAAGTCCCTTTTAGCAGAACACTTTATCGAAGAAAGACAAGTGTCCTTTTACGCCGATAAACTGCACCTCACACCCAAGTACTTTTCTACCATTATTAAAGAGGTTAGTGGCAAAACTGCCGGCGAATGGATTAATGAGATGTTGGTCTTAGAAACCAAAGTACGCCTCCAAAACCAAAAGCAAAGCATCGCCCAGATCGCCTTTGATCTCAACTTCTCAGACGCCTCACACTTCGGTAAGTTTTTTAAGAAACACGTGGGAATAAGCCCTTCAGACTACCGTAAGTAGCTCTTTTCCGACTTTTATACCATTTCTACCTACTCCCAACCCTTCCAATGGCTAGGCTAGTGGCCTATCTTTGTATTGTAATTGATTGATAACCATTTAAATATAAAGAAAGGAACTATAATGAAAACGATAAAATTTCAGTTGGAAGAATTAACCTGTCCATCGTGTATCAATAAAATCGAAAGCGTTCTTAACCGAGAAAGCGGCGTATACGAGGCCAAGGTACTATTTAATTCAAGCAAAGTAAAAGTAGACTACAATGAAGATGAAGTTCAGCCACAAAAGCTAGCATCCATCATCGAGAAACTCGGTTACCCCGTACTGTCTCCACGTACTTTTTAATCACTAATCAAACTAAAACATGAAAAGCATAACAAAAAATAGATTAACATTCTTATCGGGTGGTCTACTCATGGCCGCCCTGATAAGTTACCTCATCAGCCCAGGCAGTCCAACACAAGACATCCTGCTGATCATCGCATCCGTCATAGCCGGATATCCCATTGCCGTCAAAGCTATCCAAGCCTTGCGGATGAAAGCCTTTAGTATTGATTTATTGGTAACCATTGCCGTCGTAGGCGCCATGATTATTGGCGAATACACCGAGTCTGCCGTCGTTACCTTCCTTTTCCTTTTTGGTGACTACCTCGAAGGGCGCACCCTTCGGAAAACCAGATCCTCCTTGCGTTCACTCATCAATATGGCACCCTTGGAAGCCACCATCCTGAAAGAGGGTAAGCGAATCACCGTTCCAGCCGATGAAGTAGAAAAAGGCGATACCGTCATCGTACAGCCGGGCGGGCGAATACCTGTAGACGGCACCGTCATTTCAGGTAACGCATTGATCAATGAAGCAGCCATTACCGGTGAATCCATTCCTGTTGAGAAGCATGCCGGCGACCCCGTGTTCAGCAGTACCACTTCAGATAATGGCTACCTTGAAATCGCCGCTGAAAAAGTAGGAGAGGACACCACCTTCTCCAAGATTATCGAATTGGTTGAAGAAGCACAAGAAACCAAAGCCAAGACACAGAAATTCATGGAGCGCTTTGCCAAGTATTACACACCGGGCATAATCATACTCGCTCTACTCGTTTGGACCATCACACAAGACGTCCACCTTGCGCTCACCTTCTTGGTCATCGCCTGTCCGGGAGCTCTCGTTATTTCTGTACCAGTATCTATCGTAGCCGGGATCGGTAATGGAGCTAAAAACGGTATCCTTATCAAGGGTGGTGACAAGATGGAAAACCTGGCCAAGGTCAATGCCATCGTTTTTGATAAAACAGGTACCCTAACCAAAGGTAAGCCCGAAGTAACCGCCATCAAGACGATAGGGATTTCCGAAGACGAACTACTCACCCTAGCTGCCGAAGTAGAAGTGGTATCCGAACACCATTTAGGAAAAACCATTGTCAAAAAAGCAACGGAACGAGGTCTATCGCTTCGACAGCAGCCAAGTGAAACCAACATTATGAAAGGACATGGATTAAGAGCTCGGTTGGCTGATCAAGCAGTCTATATAGGAAACAGCTCAGGTGCAAAAAAGCTCGGAATTTCAATTGACGACAAACTGAGTACATACATGTTGAAACAAGAAGAACGAGGAAATACCGCGGTGCTAGTCGCCCGCCAAAACACCGTAATCGGCGTCATTTCCATTGCCGATCAGATTCGCGATGAAGCCTATGACTCCTTGGCCCAATTACGTGACAGTGGCATCAAGCGTACCGTTATGCTCACCGGCGATAACAAGCAGGTCGCAGACCAAGTAGCCTCCCAACTAGGAATCAACCAAGTATTTGCCGAGCTATTACCACAAGACAAAGTAGACAAAGTAAAAACCTGTAAGAAATCGGGAACCAAGCTTGCCATGGTAGGCGATGGCATTAATGACGCACCAGCGATCGCCACCGCAGATGTTGGTATTGCCATGGGCGGCACGGCTACTGATGTTACCATGCAGACAGCCGATGTTATACTCATGTCAGATAAGCTCGATAAATTACCATACGCTATCAATTTAGCGAAGGCCACCATCCGCAACATGAAGCAGAACACCTACCTATCTCTAATCACCGTTGCCATCCTCCTGGTAGGTGTACTCACCGATTACGTCCATCTAGCATCAGGCATGTTGATCCACGAGTTGAGCGTACTTCTGGTCATTCTGAACGCCCTACGACTCGTACGTTTTCCGAAGTACCAGTTGAATCCGACTTTTGTACCATTTCTCCCTACTCTTAGACCTTCCGTACAGACGGAAAAGGAGCTATGTTTGTATTGTAAATAACTGATAATCATAAAAATATAAAGAAAGGAACTATAATGAAAACATTAAATCATCTCAAGAAATTATTTGGCAAAACCGCCATGCTATTAGCCGCATTCATGCTCGCATTCAGTATGCCCATTTACGCCCACTGTGACTCATATGACGGCCCTGTAATTCAAGACGCATTAAAAGCATTAAATAAAGGCGAAGTAAGCTACATCATGAAATGGATTGAAGAAGAACATGAAAACGAAATCAAAAATCTATTTAAGAAAACCGTAGCCTTAAAGAACGAAGACGCGGAAGTCTACAAGATTGTAGAAAAGCACTTTCTTGAAACTTTAGTCCGCGTACACCGTGAAGGCGAAGGCGCTGCCTTTACCGGACTAAAACCCGCCGGTTCTGCAACCCCCATCATACAGATGGCCGACAAGTCCATTGCCGATGAAAGTGTAAACAGCTTACTGACTAATCTCGACAAACATATCCGAACTGTGATTGCTGAGAAGTACGAGAAAGTAAACGCATTGAGCAAAGTAAAAGACAACTCAATCGAAGAGGGAAGAGCCTACGTAGCAGCCTATGTAGACTATACCCACACCCTAGAAGCCATTGAAGGGGCACTGGCTGGCGGCGCACATCGCCATTAATATTTCAAAATCATACAATAAATAAACCTAGAAGCAGCACGACGGAAGTTGTGCTGTTTTTTACTTTGAAGATTATTTATTGCTATTTTTGATTGATACTAAAACAAACCAAGCATGAAAAACCTACTCATGATTTTATTCATGCTGCCGACTTTTGTGTTTGGACAGCAATTTCTTTGGTCAACAACCAATGATGGAGAGTTGAAAGACAAGAACATCAATAACATTTCAGTAGACGCGGTATTAGATAAAGTACTGAGTTATTATGACTTCTATAATTACTATCACGATATGACTGGGTTTACCATAGATGGTCTTAAAGAATTTATCGAAACCGACCCCAAAGCAGCCAAGTCGATACAATGGAAGCCAACAATGAAATTTGACAAACCGACTGCCTTTGCATTCAAAGGTAATGATGGTTATGGTTCTTATGTTATCGTTATGCTAATGCAACAGGAAAACGTCGATTTATTGATGTTCTCTAATGATATTGGACAAGGAGTGGAATCAACAAATTATGGACATCGGGAAAAATTTATTAGCTGGTTTCATTCTTTCTGGAGATATGGTGAAATTAGTTATACTAGTGAAGGCGGTGATCCTTTATTAGCTGATTATGGTTATGCAACAACAAGACTAGAAAACCGACGATTTATTGTAGCGCCGAAAATTGAAGATGATGGTGAGTTCTCAGGGAAAGTCGCTGTAGAAATTCGTGTAGATCGTGAAGGAAAGGTATTGTCCGCTAGAGCAGGTGTACGAGGAACCACGATATCAGATAATGCTTTATATGAAAGGTGTGAGCGAGCTGTTTTAGGAGCACAGTTAAATCAGGTAGAAATGGCACCTTCTATACAGACAGGTGTTATTGTATTTAATTTTAAATTGAAGTAATTTATTTAACTCGGTAATGATTACTATGTAACAAATGTTCGTTGAATTTGCTACAATGTATTGAAACTACCGTTTTAATATACCCAGTTATAAGTATCAAAAATTGCTTATAGTGTAATATCTTTATAATCTACAACCTAACCATTGTACTAAACCTAACATGATTTCACTCTATTGTCCTGTATGTTTGAAGGGAGGGTCATACGAAAATCTATTGATCCATCTATATCATCATGGTTATGACGATATCCAAGCTAATATTTTGCTCAATTACGATAAAACTTATAAGGGTTTAATTGATCATTTTGACTTGAAATTGCCAGAAGTAGATCAGCGAGATGAACGGTTTATTTTCTATAGCAAGTTCTTATGTGAAATGTATGATTTTTTTCGACCATTACCATCGGAACATGCAAATTTACGTGTTGAAAAAGATATTATAGAACTGGTAAAGGTTTACAGAGAAGTTTTGGGTTGCAAGATTTTTAAAATTAAAGAAAAATTGAAGGGTTCTGGATATGTGACAGATATTGATAAATATGAATTCATCGTGTTATCAGAGATTTACAAAGAAGTAGTTGATTATCAAGAACAACTATCACAACCGCCCTCCGGGTCAGTTTTGTATCCAAGAGCAATAAAAAGAGGATCTGAATATTTGGTCAGCTGGGATCATATTGAATTTAAGGAAAAGAAGGTTACAGTTTCAGTCCATGAAGTTGACAGAAAATCTATTATCGATGTTTCATCTTCCCAAGAGCTTCTTAACTATATCAAGGAAGACTATTTTAAGGTCCGCTTCAAGGGCGAATATTTTAGGTTAAATTTTACTGATAATAGGAAAAGGGATTTGTCCGAGTCAACTGTTTCGGATATCGAGGATTTGCTTCGGGCGAATTCAAAGGACATTTCAAAAATGTTAAAAAATATCCGATTTAAAGGAAAACCTTTACACGGGACAGGTGAAATCAAGCCCACAGTTGTTGATAGGGGCGATAGTAGATTTATAAAAAATAAACATGAATATATTCAATTGGCAGTAAGTTATTGCAGGGGGAACGACAAGGTGTACTCTATCAAAGAACATTATAATGGAAGAGAGGAAGGAGCTATAATAATTGAATATAAGCGCTCTAATCACACATATCTATTAGTAGAAAATGAGAACAAAGATAGGAGTGCACATTTATTTGCATTTGACAAAAAATCAATGAATAACGTTGAACAAGTTTGTGCTTATTATACGTCTGACAAAGAAAATAAGCGAGGCTTGATTAAGGGTCGACTAATCGATTTTAAAAAGGATTTTAACACTTCATTCGACGTCAAAACTCTTTATCATTCCGACATTGAAAAATACAAAGACTATCTTCTAGAGTATCTCAATATAATCGGATAAGCCTTTCGTAATATATATTGCTATTCAATCAAAAAAGGGCTATTTTGCATGCAATAAACCATGCTTATCTGCTATTTAAAAAAAAATGACACAAACTTCTCACAATAAACTCGTTAGCTTCATTTGGTCTATCGCCGATGATTGCTTACGGGATGTATACGTACGAGGGAAATACCGCGATATCATATTGCCCTTTGTTGTATTAAGACGAATAGATTCTTTGCTAAAGCCTACTAAAGAAGCGGTGCTGGAAGAGGTACGCTTCCAAAAGGAAGATCTAGGGCAGGT
Source organism: Albibacterium profundi (assembly GCF_042159835.1). Taxonomy (NCBI): domain Bacteria; kingdom Pseudomonadati; phylum Bacteroidota; class Sphingobacteriia; order Sphingobacteriales; family Sphingobacteriaceae; genus Albibacterium; species Albibacterium profundi. The sequence goes on from NZ_JBBVGT010000003.1 coordinate 324,492, forward strand.
GGAGTTAGATCCAAAAGGATTGCAGGACGCCGCCGGGTATGTGTTTTATAACACATCCACCTGGACTATGGAAAAATTGAAAGGGACTGCGACGAATTCTCAACAAAAGTTGGTAGCAAATTTTGAAGAATACCTAAACGGCTTTTCAAGAAATGTTAAAGAGATCGTTGAGAAATTCAACCTCTCCGCACAAGTACGCCATATGGCCTCAAAAGATGTCTTGCTAGATGTATTAGAGAAATTCACCTCACCTTATATTAATCTAACACCTGTTGAGACGAATGATCCAGAGGGGCGGCCGTTACCAGCCTTATCTAATCTAGGGATGGGTTATGTGTTCGAAGAGTTGATTCGGAAATTCAATGAAGAAAACAATGAAGAAGCCGGAGAACACTTCACACCACGTGAGGTAATTCAACTGATGACCCACTTGGTATTTGAACCTCTGAAAGGAAATCTTCCGAAGATTATTACCATCTATGATCCGGCTTGTGGTTCAGGAGGGATGCTTACCGAGAGTGAAAATTATTTAATTGAAGACGAAAACTTTCAGTATAAAGGGGACGTGTATCTCTATGGTAAGGAAATCAACGATGAAACCTATGCCATCTGTAAATCGGATATGATGATAAAGGGCAAAGACCCTGAAAATATCCGCGTAGGTTCAACCCTGTCAACCAACGAGTTTTCCGATACAAGGTTTGACTTTATGCTTTCCAATCCGCCATACGGTAAGTCTTGGTCATCTGAGCAGAAATACATTAGGGACGGAAGAGACGTCATCGATTCTAGATTTCAGATCAAACTCAAAGATTACTGGGGAAATTGGGAAACGGTTGATGCAACCCCTCGTTCATCAGACGGGCAGTTGCTTTTCCTGATGGAAATGGTAGACAAAATGAAAGCTCCAACTGCCAATAAGATCGGTAGTCGCATCGCTTCGGTACATAACGGTTCGTCTTTATTTACGGGCGATGCAGGTTCTGGAGAATCCAATATAAGACGCTATATCATCGAGAACGACCTGCTTGACGCTATCGTTCAATTGCCGAATAACCTCTTTTATAACACGGGAATAACCACCTATATCTGGTTATTAAACAACAATAAACCAGCAGAACGCAAAGGCTTCGTTCAACTCTTAGACGCAAATAAACTCTATCGCAAACTGCGCAAGAATCTTGGCAACAAAAACTCAGAGTTCGCTCCAGAGCAAATCACTGAGATCGTAAACGCCTATTTAGAAAACAAAGAAAGCAGTGAACCAGATTCCTTATTGCAAGTTAAGCGTTTCAAGAACGCAGACTTCGGTTATTATAAAGTTAACATCGAGCGACCAAAAAGGCTACGATCTCAGTTTACCAACAATGCTTTAGAAAGCCTTCGTTTTGACAAAGGTATGCAAGTTCCGATGCGAGCACTCTTTGAGACCTATGGCGATTTGGTGTATACCGACTTATCGACACATGCAGAGGAAATACAAAAGCGCAATGAAGCAGAAGATTGGGGTCTAAACAAAAAACAAGTAGCTAAACTACTGGATCTAAATACTTGGGAGAAACCCAAAGCACTCTATGATGCCGCATTGCAGTTATGGACGAGCATCGGCGATGAAGTAATGACTGATTTCAATGCCCTAACAGAAAAGGTAGATGATCTCGTTAAAAAGGATAAGCTTGGCCTAAGTGCCGCAGAGAAGAAAGCCATTCTCAATTCTATCAGTGAATACGATTCCGAAGCAGAGAAGGTTATCAAGAAAATAGAAAAACTATCTGGTGATAAGCTAGGCAAACTCTTAAATCGCTTGGGTTGCCAAGAAGAGGAACTGGAACTGTTTGGTTATTATCCAACCGCAAATCCCAATGAATATATAACCTATGAAACCGATAGTGACCTTCGTGACACCGAGCAGATTCCTCTAGACGATACCATCTCAGATTACTTTATTCGGGAGGTACAACCCCATGTTCCTGAAGCGTGGATTAATTTGGATAGTGTAAAGATTGGTTATGAAATATCGTTCAATAAGTACTTCTATCAGCACACGCCTTTGCGTAGTCTAGCTGAAGTAAAGGAAGACCTTTTGGCTCTAGAACGAAAAGCAGATGGTTTGTTGAATGACATTCTAAACTTCTAAAGCATGGATAGAGAAAGTAACCTGATCATATACCAAACAGAAGACGGTATAACGAAAATCGAAACCCGATTAGAGGATGAAACTGTTTGGTTGACACAGGCACAAATGGCTGAGTTATTTCAAAAAGCGAAGTCAACGATTAGCGAACATATCAAAAATATATTTGAGGAAGGTGAATTAGTGGAAGACGCAGTTGTTCGGAATTTCCGAACAACTGCTACAGATGGGAAAAATTACGACACCAAATTTTACAACCTCGACGTTATTATATCGGTTGGTTACCGCGTGAAAAGCTTGCAAGGAACCAAATTCCGTCAGTGGGCGACACAGCGTTTGCGTGAATACATCGTTAAGGGCTTTACCATGAACGACGAATTGCTCAAGCAAGCAGGTGGAGGTAATTACTTTGACGAACTATTGGCGCGCATACGTGATATACGTTCTTCGGAAAAAGTGTTTTGGCGTAAGGTATTAGATATTTATGCTACCAGTATTGATTACGACCCGAAAGCAGAAAGTTCTCAATTGTTTTTTAAGACGGTACAAAATAAAATGCATTTTGCAGCGCATGGACAAACGGCTGCTGAAGTGATTTTTCATCGTATTTCGGCGGATAAACCGCATTTGGGATTGACGCATTTTAAAGGAGCTAAACCAACGATAGACGATGTTACAACGGCTAAAAATTATTTGACCGAGGAGGAGTTGAATATCTTGAACCGCGTAGTGACAGCCTATCTCGAATTGGCCGAGTTGCAAGCCTTGAATCGTAAACCCATGTACATGAAAGACTGGATTGCACGTTTGGATGATTTTATTCGCATGACGGGCAATGAAGTGTTGGACAATGCTGGTACCGTAGGCCATCAGCAGATGTTGAAGAAGGCAGAACAAGCTTATGCTGCTTACAAAGTGCAAACACAAGATGAACTCTCTCGTGCTGAACAAGATTTCGTGAAATTTATAGACCAAACCGTTAAACAGCTGGAGCAAAAGAAAAAGAACTAATGCAAACATACGATTCATACAAAAGCTCGGGTATAGACTGGCTAGGAGAAATACCAAGTCACTGGGAATGTAAACGTCTAGGAAATTGGTTTGAAGAAAGAAGAGAGAAAGTATCTGACAAAGATTTTGAACCTCTTTCGGTGACTAAAAATGGTATAGTCCCACAGCTTGAAAACGCTGCCAAATCAAATGATGGAGATAATAGAAAATTAGTTAAAATGGGTGATTTTGTAATTAACAGTCGCTCTGATAGAAAGGGTTCTAGTGGGTTATCACCATTGGATGGTTCTGTCTCTTTGATAAACATAGTTATGAAACCACGAAATGTTAGTGGTGTTTTCATTAATCATTTACTGAAATCAAACGGCTTTATCGAAGAATTTTATAGAAATGGTCATGGAATCGTTGCCGATTTATGGACAACGAGATACGATGAAATGAAATTTATTCATCTTGCAATCCCCCCAATCTCCGAGCAAGAAGCCATTGCTGCTTTTTTGGATGAGAAATGCGGGAAGATTGATGAACTGGTTTCGGTAAAAGAACAGCAAATAGCCTTATTAAAAGAACGCCGCCAAATTATCATTCACGAAGCAGTGACCAAAGGTCTTGATACGCAAGTCGAAATGAAAGATTCAGGCATCGACTGGATTGGTGAGATACCGGAACATTGGGAGGTAAAGAAAATAAAATATTTATTTAGCGTTATTGGAGGTGGGACACCGAGCAAAGAAAGAGCGCAGTTTTGGAATGGAGATATACCTTGGGTATCACCGAAAGACATGAAATTTAAAAATATAACTACTACCGAAGATAATATAACCAAGGAGGCAGTTGAAAATTCAAGTACAACGCTTGTTAAAAAAGGGTCCTTATTAGTTGTTGTGAGATCGGGGATTCTACAACGGACAATTCCGTTAGCATTTGCTAATCTTGACTTAACTATTAACCAAGATTTAAAAGCATTTATTCAGGTTAGCTATATGAATACAAATTACTTATACTTATTTATAAAAGGATGTGAGAACTTCTTATTAAACGAGTGGGTTAAAGCTGGTGCTACGGTTGAAAGTATAGAAGTGCAATTGATGTTAAATCATTTAATTATACTTCCTCCTCTCCACGAACAAGAACAGATAGTCACCTACCTTGAAGAACAAACTTCCCAAATAGATCTAGCCATTGTCAAGAAAACAGAGCAAATCGCTAAACTTAAAGAATACAAGCAATCGCTTATCAATGAAGTGGTGACAGGCAAAGTGCGGGTGGCTTAATTAAACAGAACACGATGAAAACCAAGTATAACGAACAAGCTTTAGAGTCCTTAATTGAAAAACGCTTAACTGGCACCTCTCTGGAGGAGATGAAAGCTGAGCAAGTGGATTTCGATCAGCTGAAAGAGACACAAGGTCAGTATCTTACTGGCGGTGGTTATTATTTGGGATCACCGCTTGATTTTGATAAGCGCTACGCTCTAGATACTTGGCATTTCTGGGAATTCCTAGAGAATACACAAGCTGAGGAATTAAAGAAACTAAAAGTTTATAGCGACTGGAAGCTTAAAATCTTGGAACGCTTTGATCGAAAGGTGAAAAAGGATGGTATTCTAAAGTTGCTGAAAAAAGGCTTGGAAGTCGATAATGCATATTTCACGTTGTTTTACGAAGCTCCAAGTGCTAGTAGTGCACAGACCACACGAGAGAACTTTCGCCGTAATCAGTTTTCCGTCACACGGCAAGTGCGGTATTCGTCAGTGAATCCAGGGGAAGAGATTGACATGGTGCTGTTTGTTAATGGTATTCCTTTCTGTACCGTAGAGTTGAAAAACCCATGGACAGGACAAACGGCTGCTTCTCAAGGGATCAACCAATATAAGTTTACTCGTGACAATAGTCAGCCTTTATTGCAATTTGGACGTTGTTTAGTGCATTTTGCAGTAGACACCGACGAGGTATATATGAGTACCAAACTGGAAGGTGGGAACTCTACATTTTTACCATTTAACAAGGGTAATAATTTTGGTAAAGGAAACCCGGTTAATCCAAATGGACATAAAACCGCTTATTTGTGGGAGGATATCTTTAAAAAGGAAACCATTGCACGGATTATTCAGCACTTCATGCTACTAGTGGGTGACAATAAGGACCCCTTAAAGAAGAAGTTTTATATTTTTCCTCGCTACCATCAATTAGATGTAGTAGACGAATTAATTTCCGACGTGAATACAAATGGTGTGGGGAAGACTTATCTCATTCAGCATTCGGCCGGGTCGGGGAAGTCTCACTCCATTACGTGGACAGCGTTTCAGTTAATTGAGGTAGAAGCACAAAATGGAACACCACTTTTTGATTCGGTAATTGTTGTTACCGATCGCAGAGTGCTGGATCGGCAATTGCGTGATAATATCAAGAGCTTTTCTGATGTCAAGAATATCATCGCTCCTGCCTTTTCATCGAGTGATCTACGACTGGCACTGGAAAGTGGTAAACGGATCATCATTACTACGATTCAGAAATTCCCCCATATTCTAGATGATATTGAAGAAATGGGTGATAAGCGCTTTGCCATCATCATTGACGAAGCGCACAGCAGTCAGGGAGGTTCTGCAGCTGATAAGATGAATCAGGTATTGGGTAATTTAGAAAGTAATGAAGAAGGTGAGATTGATGCTCAAGAGTTGATTGTTCGAGCTATGCAGGCTCGTAAAATGCGTGATAATGCTTCTTATTTCGCTTTTACAGCAACACCTAAAAATTCGACATTAGAACGATTCGGAACGAAGCAGGAGGATGGTTCGTTTAAGCCTTTTCACTTGTACTCCATGAAGCAAGCGATCGAAGAAGGCTTTATTTTAGATGTCTTAGCGAACTATACTACATATAGGAGTTACTATCAACTACAAAAGTCAATTGAAGATAATCCTGAATTCAACACCAAGAAAGCACAGCGTAAGCTGAAGGCATTTGTCGAGCGTGATAAACGTACGATACAGGCCAAGGCGGAAATCATGTTGGATCATTTTAGGCAGAATGTCTTCCAGAAAAAGTTATTGAAAGGTAAGGCAAAAGGAATGGTTATTACGCAAAATATTGAAGCTGCAATTCGTTATTATCAGCAACTCAACCACCTCCTGAATGACAAAGGTAACCCTTTCAAAATTATTATAGCGTTTTCGGGAACCAAATTGGTGGATGGAGTGGAGTATACGGAAGCAATTATGAATGGCTTTCCGGATGGGGATACCAAAGATGAATTCGATAAAGATGAATATAAATTGTTGGTGGTCGCCAATAAATACTTAACGGGTTTTGATCAGCCTAAACTTACGACCATGTACATCGATAAGAAGTTGCAAGGTGTATTGTGCGTGCAAGCGCTCTCTCGTTTAAATCGATCTGCACCGAGATTAGGCAAGAAGACAGAGAACCTGTTTGTCTTAGATTTCTTTAATGATAGTTCGGACATCAAGGACTCATTTGATCCGTTTTATACGGCTACTAGTTTAAGTGAGGCAACCGATGTGAACGTCTTGCACGATTTGAAAGACGTGTTGGACGAGTCTGAGATATACGAGTGGAGTGAGGTGGAGGAGTTCAATACTAAGTTTTTCTCAGGTGTTATTGCTGATGAGCTAAGCCCGATTATTGATACTGCTGCCGACCGATTTAATCATAGCTTGGACTTGAATGAAGAACTGAAAGCAGATCTTAAAATCAAAGCTAAGCACTTTGTAAAAGTATATGGGCAGATGGCAGCGATTATATCTTTTGAGAATATGAACTGGGAGAAGCTCTTTTGGTTTCTGAAGTTCTTGATTCCAAAAATGATTGTTAAGAAAAAAGAAGATGACCTGCTTGACGAATTACTTGAGTCGGTCGATCTTTCCACATACGGTATTGAACGCGTCCACTTGAATCAACGTTTGACATTGGATCAAGACGAAAGTACGCTTGATCCTGCGAATGCGAACCCTCGGGGTGCTCATGATGAAGGTGATAAAGCTGAACTAGAAGATATCATTAGAGATTTTAATGATCGATGGTTCGCAAGTTGGGAAGCGACGCCTGAGGACAAAAGACAAGTCTTTTTTACCTTTACAGAGAAGATCACCCAGCACCCAGATTACCAAGAGAAGTTTTTACACAATAGCGATCCATTCACAAAAGAGTTAGCATATAATAAAATCGTGGAAGATGTAGCCAAAGACATGCGTAAGGTACAGCTAGAGTTTGCTAAGCAATGGTTGGATCAGAACTTTAAAGAAGATTTTAAAAATAGTACGCAGAGGTATTTGGGAAGGTAGGGGAGTGTGGCTCATACTCGTTGGTTTAGGCATTTTGAAATTTAAATTTTTAGTTAATGAAATTAGAGGATTTAGGTGAAATAGCTCTTAGGGATTATCGCCCCGTAAGATACTTTCCGTTTCAAAATGAAGCAGGTTCTGCTTTTATTTTAACATCGGAGCCGTTCAATTATTTAGAAGCATTTCTAGAGTCTGAACTTAATTCCGTAAAAAGGGACTCCAGTAAAAAGAAAAAGGAAAATTTAAGTAAAGCAATTTATTTCACAAAGCTCTCCCAGGACTTTTTTAATTCTTCCTTGACCGCGAATATGCCTTCAAAAGGCACTCTTTTGTATTATTCATTTATTAATCTTGTCAAAGTATATTTAATAAAAAATGAGTATAATCTCGAAAAGAAATTAGAACACCACGGCTTGACTTTGCCTCCTGATAGTAAGGACGTCTTAAAGTTGATTAAAAATGGAGATGATGGTATTTCGATATTTCATGAATTCGCAAAAACTTTGGGAAAGGAAATTGTGAACGATACCGGTAGTACTATTAAGTTCCAAGAGCTGTTGAGAGACCTTCCTGAAATTCATGAAATATGTTATGCCTTAGACTTATTTCCATTAACCAAAAGAAAGTTTTTACCGGTTGATATAAATATAAGGACCAATGCTAACCACAATAAAATCTACTACACGTTGTCATACGAGAAAAAGTTTGATAAATTAATGAAGACTGAAAAGCTGTCGAAAGGAATTTTTAAAGAGTTACTTGATCGGCAAGACATTATAGATGATACTCGTTGCCATCATTTTAAATCAACGTTGATTCTAAGGTACACCAATAAATCTGATATTAGTTGGAAAAGGTGTTATCCTAAACTCATTGATAACATAAATAAGCTCGGAATTTCACCTATGATTACTAGAGGGGGGTATCGGTTTTATTTAGATTTAGAAAGTTCAAGGTTTCATCGTCTGTCAAGTATTTTGGGCTTTGCTTTTTATCTTGGAACAGTTGGAAGATATAGACCAACATTAAATGAAGATATTTTAAAAGGCCGATATCAATCGGCTATAAATGAGGCCATAGTTTCATGTCCACATCAATTTTTTTACTTACTAGTGAGTTATATAACAAAGCAAGTTTGTGCGGTGCCGATGGCGAAAATTAGTTGACGATTAATGATTTTGGAATATTATTAGTTTAACAGAATGTGTCAGTGCGAATTAAAAGCTTCCTCGATCATTAAAATAAAGAAATATTTTTATGACCAATAAATACCAGATTGTAAACGAATTTATAACAACTTGGCCTGTTGAACGGGTTGAAAAAATGACTCTTGATGAATACTCTAACTTAAACAAGAGTGATTCATTCTGCTATTGGCTTGAGTCTCGTACCAGTGAGATTGGGGGAATAGGTGGGGGCTCTGCGTATAAATTTGGTGTTTTTCGCCGCAGTGGCAGTGCTGACAAGTCAAATAGCAGAGGTCTTATGACTGACGGACAGTACGGCTGGTATGAGAAATATGGAAATACTGCACAGCAAGCCTTTGAGGTTGTCAAAAAACATATTATCAGTATTATCGATGCGGTAAAGCGTAAGGATTATACCGCAGTTGAAAATATAGATCTGGGGCAAGCCGTAAAATGGAAAATTGCATTCCTGTATAGTGATTACAAGATCTTTAATATTTTCAATCCTAAGAAGCTTAGAACTATCGCTCAGAAATTAAACCTAAACCCACCAAAGAGTATTTCGTTTTTTGAATTGCAAAATCTCGTATTGAAAAACAAACCTACAAACGAAGATTTTTTCGAGTACTCTATTAAAATTTGGAATATGGATAAAGACGGGCCCGCCAATAATAATGATAAACAATATTGGTTATTTGCTCCAGGTGAGAATGCTAAATATTGGAATGAGTTTTATGAAGAGGGAATTGTGGGCTTAGGATGGGACGGGATGGGAGACCTAAGTCAATATTCCAGCAAGGAGGAAGTGAAACTGGCGCTGATCGAACTTAACATGGGAGACAATCCATACAACGCTACAGCTGCCAATTGGGAGTTTGTAAATGATATGCAAGTAGGTGATATCATAATTGCTAAAAAGGGGAGGAACACTCTTTTGGGGTACGGAGAGGTGATCACAGATTATTATTACGATGAAAATAGAACAGGTTATAAAAGTTGTAGGGGTGTAAAATGGTTAAAGAAAGGCGTGTGGCGGATCGACCACTCTTTGGTGTTAAAAACACTAACCAATATCACACCCTACGACTCAGAAGTAGCGAAGGATACGAAATATTATAAATATATATTGCAGCAGATGGACTCAAATAAACTATCATACAAAGACGAATTTAAACAATGGTTGTTCTCGAGGACAACAGTCAAATCAAATAAAACAAGTTCCTACATTAAAGCAATAGAAATCCTCTCGACTATTCTCGATCGTAATATTTTTGAAGTGGATGATCTTGACTTCTTAGGTGAACTCTACAACGAACTAATTAAAGAGCAGCGTTTAGAAAACGGTAAGTACTATCATAAAGATGCTCCTTCATACGGAAAGAATGGGTATTATTCAGCCGCAATTAAAGAGTATACTACCTTTCATCAAACCATAGGTGTTAAGTCCGATCATATGGTAGATGTTTTAAAATACAAGAAGCAAATTATTTTACAAGGTCCCCCCGGAACGGGAAAAACTCGGGAAGCCAAGCTGATAGCACGAAGCTTTATTCCACTAACTGATGAAAGAATAAAAGAGAAAGTTCATGCGGGGTTACAAATCTCAACGGTAAAAGGCGAGGTTACTTATTCCGTAAAAAGCAATGAGAATAATAAAATAGTTTTAGAAAGAGAAAAAGGGACAATAAATACGATTACGTATTCGAAAATCTTAGATTCGTTTAAACAGGAGAGATGGAACAATGAAGTGGATAATAATGATGACCGAATGGCCGTTGCTGTCGCAAAATATCTTTTTGATAATCTACTAGTCGATAATCCGCAATTTAAGTTGATTCAATTTCATCCGAGTTTTACGTATGAGGATTTTGTTCGAGGTATTGTTTCAAAACCAAATGAGGACGGTGATGGAATTTTATATGAGGCTGAAAATAAAATACTAGCTGACTTTGCTCAGAAGGCTTTAGGAAATTATAAGGCGTCTCAGATAAAACCAGAGAAAAAAGAAAACTATAACGAAGAAGTTTTTGAAGCCTTCATAGCCTATATCAAGGATGAAATCGCCCAAAGTGACGACCATAAATACCCTATTACTGATGCTGTTTATTTATTTACGGCCGATGAGACGCGCTTCAAATACAAAGGAGATAAATGGGTAGCCCATCAGAAGGGTCTAAATATGAAGTTTTCCGAATTGGAAAAAATTATTCATTACGGAGCAAAGGAGCGTCAGGATATCAAGAAAATGACTGAATTAGAAGAGTTATCCAGGCAACATGCAACCTATTTTATCAAAGTAGTAGAAAGATATAGGGAGTTTGAAAAGACATTTCATCCCTCGTCGAAGACAGGCGAGTCCCCAAAGCTACATAATTACATACTTGTAGTGGATGAAATTAACCGTGCTAATCTATCATCAGTATTAGGTGAATTGATTTACGCTTTAGAGTATCGTGGTGAAGCTGTCGAGTCGATGTATAAAGTTGGGGACAATGATTTAGTGCTTCCTCCTAATCTTTATATTATAGGTACAATGAATACAGCAGACCGAAGTGTAGGTCATATCGATTACGCTATAAGGAGAAGATTTGCTTTTTTGGATTTATTGCCAAAAGATTTGTCGGAAGATGAAAGCGTGAATTTTGCGTCTGATCTTTTTCTTGAAGTAAAAAACCTTTTTACGACGGATGATTATCAATCGAGATCTGCTTATCTTTCACAAGAGTTTGAACCGAAAGACGTGGCGCTGGGTCATTCATATTTTATTGATAAGTCTGATGAAGGTGGCTCGATAGATATTCGTCTAGAATATGAGATTAAACCAATTCTGTTCGAGTATGTAAAAGATGGGGTATTAAAGGAAAACGCATTAGAAAAGATTCGTTCATTACAGGTTTTTTAAGAACATGGGGTTGCTTTTAACTGAACATAAAGCATTAAGGTATAGTAAAATGCTGTCGGATAATAGTTCTGAAGAACATATTCCCTTAGCCCTATTGAAGTCGTTTAAGTCAAAGAAACTATTTAAAAATCAAACGTCTAGTATTGTTCTTTCTGAAACAGAAACAGAGTATTCGCTTCAAGCTGATTACTTAATTGGCGTCGATTGGTTGGTGCCTCAAAAGAGATACATTCAGGTAGCACCAAAGCTCAATCGTGAAGTGTCGGTTGTTTTTGATGAGATTACAGATACTGAAGATGATCCTGATGGTCATCAGGAAGATAAGCAATATCAACAGCGAATTGAAGATGCTGACTTATTTAAGCAAGAGGAGGTAGATTATCTTAAAATGTTGATGACTATTGCTGGTGATTCTTATTTTGATTCATATTTGGATGATCTATTTTATCTTGATTATGAAGCTCATCCAATCGAGTTGCAATCACAGCAAGATATGTTAACTCCGTTGTTGGTTGTAAGGTACCTCAAACTGGTTCGACGCATTGTTCAAAAAGGGCTTAAAAAGTCTTATTACCGAAAGCGGGAAAACCTGAATAATAAAGTAAGAGGTAGAATACTTGTAGGCCAACATATAAAGCAGAATATTTTAAAGAACCGTCCAACGAAAGCGTATTGTGAATATCAAGTTTTTGGAGTTGATAATGCAGAGAATCGTTTTCTAAAAAAAGTATCAAAGTTTGTTGCACTCTATGTCGATACGCATTCGAGATTATTTCATAGTAGTATTAATGAGATTAAAAATACCCTCCATTATATTTCACCAGCCTTTGACTTGATTAAAATTGAAGTTAGTATTGATGAATTACAACATGTAAAGCATAACCCTTTTTACAACGAATACAAAGAAGCTATTAAAATTGGAAAACTTATTCTTCAACGGTTTTCTTATAATATTACTGTAGCACAAAACATTGAAAAAGTATTCACGTCTCCATTCTGGATTAATATGCCCGGGTTGTTTGAAATGTATGTGTGTGCTCAAATGCGCCTAGCCAATATTGACCTTCAAAATGTTATTAAATTTCAATTTAGTACATATGGTAACTCTTTGGATATTTTGGTAACGCATGAAGAGTTCCCCATGATAATCGACGCGAAGTATAAGCTGAAATATCAAAAAGGGCAGGTTCATGATGATATTAGGCAGGTATCAGGATATGCAAGATTAAGAAAGGTTCGAAATGAACTGGGCATCACAGAAGATTCTGATGAAATAATAGACTGTCTAATTATTTATCCTGATCTTCAGAATGGGATTACTGATTTTTCCTTAGCTAACATCAAGGCTCTGAGACAACCTATTCCATCATACCATAAGGTTTGGAAGATAGGAGTGAAGGTGCCAATTATCGCAAGCTAAATATCTATTGCTCAAGAAATACCCCGAAAATGGTTGAACTCTTTAAGCAAACAGCAGTATGTTTTGGCTGAATTGGGAAAACAAATGGCGAGTCGATGATTAAGTAAAACTGGTGCTTGAAATGGATAAAGCCTCATGGAATTCCCAACCCTCCGGAATCATTATCAATATGAAACCTAAAATCACTATAGAAAAAATTAAAACAGATTGGTTTAGGAAGCCAAAGTACAGTGCTTATTTTTTAGGTCTAAGAAGAATCGAATAAAGTAATTTTTAAATATTATTGAATAGTGTGCGGTGAATAAAGCCTCTATTCGCCGCATGTTCTGCGGTGAATAATTGTATATTTACCGTATCGACACGTATTGGCATGGCATTTTATATACATCAGCGGCGCAATTGGACAAATTTTCAATGGAATGAAGAAGAGTTTATTCACCTTAAGGTCGAACTGGAGAATAGGACGGCTACCCAGATTACATCCAAAGAACGCATAGATCGGAGACTGTGGAATCCAGTAGCTCTTCGTGAGGCGATAATAAATGCGATCGTTCATAATGACTTTACACGAGAAGTACCACCTAAGTTTGAGATATTCTCGGATCGGATTGAAATTACTTCAGCAGGTATTTTGCCTGAGGGATTAAGTGAAGAAGAATTCTTTGATGGAGTTTCGATCCCACGTAATCGTGAGTTGATGCGTGTATATAGAGATTTGGAACTCGTAGAGCAGTTAGGATCAGGAGTGCCGCGGATTTTAGAAAGTTACGGTAGAGAATGCTTCCGTTTTATGGACAACTTTACACGGATGACTTTTCCTTCAACCGAACAAGTCACCCCGCAAGTCACCCCGCAAGTAGTTGCACTCTTAAAAGTGTTTGATGGGGTTCACAATAGAGGAGAACTGCAATTAAAATTAGGTTTGACTGATCGCGAGCATTTTAGAAAGACTTATTTGCAACCAGCGGTAGATAATGGTTTCGTTGCTCTAACAATTCCCGACAAGCCCACTAGTAGCAAGCAGCAGTATGTTTTGACTGAATTGGGAAAACAAACGGCTAATCGATGAATTAGGTAAAACTGGTGCTTGAAATGGATAATGTCTTATGGAATCTCCCCACCTAAGGCATCAATATCAATATGAAATCTAAAATCACTATTCTTCTACTGCTGTGCTCCTTAATGAGCTTTGGTCAGTCGCGGGAACTTTTAAACGAAATTAGTATCGATGTGGGTAAGGAGCTTGAGGGGAGCGAACTAAGAGGTAGTCGCTATTGGTTCTATTTTAAGAAGAATCAAGAAAATGAAATTAAGCGTACTAATGAATTTCGCTTTCCGGAACATCTAAATCCGACGATCATCAGCCTCCTGGAAAAATATGCGGATAGTCTTGTCATGGATGAGGTATACCGATTGAGTGTCTATCACGATGTATACTCCTCAAAGGTATATGCTTATGCGGATACTGTGTTCTCGCATGATGGTGTGTTTGTAAACTCAAACAATTATTTAAGCCGTCCTAAAATTGGTCTAGGACAATTTCAGGACAAGTTACATGATGAGTTGCGGAGTCATCAGCAAGAAGTAGATACATTCAGTCTGTCTGACTGGCGGAAGCCCATTTTTATCTTGGTCGAACCATTTGATGAGAAACATCAAGTAATCACGGAAAATAAGTTAGTTAAATATCTGGACAGTTCGCTGAATGTACCATGGAAGAAGCCCATCTACCACGCAAATCCGATTAATGCAATCGCCGAAATTAGACTGCGAAAAGGGTTTCTTTCAATCGATAAGCTGAATCCAGTTTATCGATATCATGACTTTGTTCGCTTTTATTTCGCATTACGTCAACAATATAAAAATACATGGGTGGGTTTTGTAGATAGAGAAATTGATTTGCCTGACAACCCTGAACTCATGGTGTCGGTTATTTTTAATCCGCTAACTTTAAAAGTTGAAAACCCAGTCATTCACAACAGTGACCCTGAAAAGGCCATGCTATTAATTGATTGGATTGAAAAGTTGAATTTGTCCGAACGTATGTTTTATTGGCGATATATGGCCGAGGCCAAAAGAACATATTACTTTACCGTCACGCCATAACCATCTTCGGATTTTCACCATATTTATTGGGTCCATACTTGCTATCTGTCAACAGAAGCACCAATAACCAGATTCCTCCAATGACGGGTATTAAGCTTATGAAGATCATTGCTCCACTGTTACCAGTATCATGTAAGCGCCTAACGGTTACCGCAAGACCGGGGATCAATGCTGCTACAGCGTAACAAGTATATAAAGGACCGTAAAAATTGTAAGGGTTTTATAATTGTCTAAAGTTATTGAATACTACTAAATTAAAAAACTGAAATTGATTTTACAGTTTCCCTTTCCTCAATAGCTTGACGTACAGGTTTTCTACTTTGGTTCTTGCCCAAGGGGTTCTTCTTAAGAAGGTTAAAGACGATTTAAGACTTGGGTTTTCATTGAAACACTTAATCTTTATTTCCTGTCCTAGTCCTTCCCAGCCCTTATAGTGTGCGACTAAGCTTTCGATGATGTCATCTAACCGTTTTCCATGTAACGGATTATTGGGTTGCTCTTGCATATATAAATTGTGGGCTATAGTTTGCTAATTAATATACAATTATAGCGAATCTAGAGATGAAATAATAATTGCTGAGTAAATCTATTCTTGCCAACTAGCATCAATGAGCGCCATTGAAAGCGCTGCGACGCTAACCATGCGGACATCCACCGTTCCTTTTCGAACATATTCCCACGGCGGCGCCAACAAGGTATCACCCGCTCCCAACCATGTTTTAAATGGACAGTTAACAAACCCTGATCAATCAGTAAACAAACAGTATTCAAACAGTCATTTTACCAGGGTATGAGGACTGTTCAACCACTGTTTGACCACTGTTTGACCACTGTTCTTCCTGACAAAGTTAAAAGCGTTTTCTCATCATGATTCCATAAGAATTGAAAATCGTGGCCGGAGTTTGGAACAAATAAAAAAGAGGCTGTTCGGTTAAATGAACAGCCTCTTTGAATAGGGTTACCGTGATGGTAAGTGTGCCCTTAGTATTCAGGGTTCTGATCCAATTCTTTATTCAGATCGAGCTCGCCAAGTGGGATAGGCCACCAGTAGTCGCGTTTCGGATCAAAGCTGCGGACTTCGAGCTCTTTGCCATTGTAGGCGTGGACTGGGCCACTCAACATTTCTTCGCCGATCATCCAGCGACGGATGTCATTATAGAAATAACCTTCGCCTACAAGTTCGATGCGGCGTTCGTGGCGTATTTCTTCACGAAGGGTTTCTTTGGTATGACCGGGTTCAATGTGCGGCATATCAACGCGATCGCGAATGGCGTTGAGTGCGTCGTAAACTTGGGGCGATGGGCCGGAGAATTCATTGAGTGCTTCAGCATACATCAGTAGGACATCTGCATAGCGAATCACCATGTAGTTGGTTTCCGACTGCCCACCTTTGAGATCGGCTTTGTCGGATGGTGGTTTCTCCTCATCATAGATGCTGTATTTCTTCATGCCGTAACCGGTGACAGCGAAGCGGCTTTCACTAACCGTTTCACCCATATAGGTAGCGCCAGGATAAACGATGGTCATGTCCATGCGTGGGTCGCGGTTGGCGTAAATATTATCCGGATCGTACAAATCTGACTCGTTGTAAGGTAGGCCGTCCTTCATGTAATAGGCGTCGATCAACTCCCGCAAGGGGGCGTTGGTGTTGTACTGACGGCAGATTAAGTCAAAGGAGTGGCCACCGTCTGGATAGATGTATTGAATGTCGAAGATAACTTCTTCATTGTTCTCATTCTCAGGTAAAAATAGAGCTCGGTAGTCGGGGTACAGATCGTACTGACCCAGGTCAATCACGGCCTTGGCTGCTTTCGCTGCTGCATCCCATTTTTGGATGTCATTGTTGGTGTTAAACAGTGGGCTGGCCTCAAAGAGTAATACTCTTGCTTTTAAAGCTAGTGCGGCACCTTGGGTAACGCGACCAACATTGGCGCCGGAATAAGAGGGTGGGAGAACAGGTGCTGCTTCATCTAAATCTTTGATGATTTGAGCTACGACCTCGGCTCGTGGTGTACGCGGAAGATCTCCTTGCTCGAGTGCCGGAGGGTCTAAGATTAAAGGAACATCACCATAATAGGCCTCTAGGAAGAAATAATACAAGGCTCGTAGAAACTTGGCTTCGCCCTTCATGCGAGCTTTCTTTTCTTCATCGATATCTACTCGATCTACATTCGCTAGGAAGGCGTTGGCACGACCGATTCCCATATAGGAGCGAGCCCAGCGGTTGGCGATAACGCCGCCGGTGGTTTCCATTTGCTTTCCAGAAGCGATGGAATTGAAGCCTTTGGCATCACTGTAGTTATAAGCATTTGGCGTGGCTGTGTCCTCCCAAAGTGGGGTAGCCTCATTGCCATAGATGCCATCATAGCGCAGGATATTATAAACGCCTGTTAGGGCGGCGTCTGCTGCTGCTTCTGAGTTCCAGAAATTACTTTCTACGTATTTGTCGTCCGGACTGCTGTCCAACAGGCGATCCCCACATGAGCCGAAAATCAAGCTGCTGATTAGGATTCCGTAACATATTTTATTGCGTAACATATCTTTTCCGTTTTTTTAGATTTTAAAAAGTAACATTAATTCCACCGCTGAGGGTTTTAATCATCGGGTAATGGTACAGTGAGCTTACATTTACCGATGTTTCCGGATCATAGTCTTTGTACTTGCTAAAGGTGAAATAGTTCTGGAGGTTGACGTATAAATGGATGTTCTGTACTTTAATCTGAGATAACCAACGCTCAGGAAGGCTGTAACCCAATTGGATGTTACGGATACGTAAGTATGATCCATCGCGTAGCCAGAAGTCGGAGCGTCTGAAGTTAGCCTGACCGTCTTTGGCTTCGGTTACAATTGGTAGTCGTGCATTGGTGTTTTCAGGTGTCCATGCGTCCGTTGCCCATTCCCAAGTAGCGTTTGCCCCATTGTTGAACGGGAAAGCAATGTTCCCGGTAGGGTAAACTTTCATGCCGGCTACTCCTTGGAAGGTGGCGCCTAGGTCAAAGCCCTTGTAGCCTACGTTGAACTGTGCTCCGAAGGTATATTTCGGCATAATGGATGATGAATTCATTACGACACGGTCGTCTCCATTAATAATTCCATCTCCGTTGACATCCCGGTATTTGATAAAGCCTGGAATGGTACCTGAACCTTGGTCTGCCCATTGCTCGATTTCTTCATCAGTCTGGAAGATGCCGACTGCTTCTAAAAGATAATGCGAGTTCATCGGTAAGCCTTCTTGAGTAATGGTGGACAGGTTCGTTCCGTCGTCATAAAGGATCTGACCGTCTAAGTCGATCACTTCATTTTTATTGTAATTGAAGTTACCGGATACATCATACCACCAGTCGCCTTTTTGATCGCGATAAGCTAGGCTTAGTTCGTAACCTGTATTGTCTACGGTACCAACGTTTCTTTTCGGACCACCGAGATTACCGACTTGTGCCGGAAGGTTGACCGTACGCAGGATGTCGGTAGTACGTCTTTTATACACCTCACCTGTAAAGCTTAATTTATTATTGAAAATTCCTAAATCAACACCCAAGTTATAGCTGGTTGTTGTCTCCCAGGAGATATTCGGATCGGAATAGGAATTGGTAGCCGCACCGGATACCAATGCGCCGCCGAAGGAATAGTCTTGTCCGAGTACAATGGATTGTTCGTAGCTATAAAGTGAAACAGCCTGATTACCCATGGAGCCCACGGATGCTCTTAACTTGAAGAAATCAAAGAAACTGTCTTCCATAAAGGTTTCTTTATCAAGACGCCAAGCTGCAGATGCTCCGGGGAAGAAACCCCAACGCTTTCCGGGTGCAAAGCGTGAAGATCCGTCATAACGAGCGGTTAGCTCTAATAGGTATTTCTCTTTGTAGTCGTAATTAGCACGTCCGAAATAGGAGATCAGGATATCTTCGGTAGAAGAACCGTTGATTGCCAATCGTTCTGTTCCAACGCCGATAGCGGTAAGTGATCCGTCTAAGTAACCGGTGGTCTGTGCATCAAAGCCTTGACTATGGTACCAGTCGTAACCGCCACCGATCATCAGGTTCAAGTTGTGATCTTCCGAGAAGTTACCCGCCCAGCTTAGGGTGTTAAATATGTGCAACTTCATGTCGTTGTAATCGTAGTTATAAGCTCTAGGCGCAGTAGCTGGGTTGTTCCATGTCTGGATGATGGGATCTCCATTTTCATCTGGTTGGTTCAGTTGCTTGGTCATATGCGGTACAAAGCGTTCCTGAAATCCATCGTATTTGTCCATACCCAGTTTTGCGTGGTAGGTTATGTTGAACGGCAATTGATAGTCAGCGTACAAGGTGGTTAAGAAACGTTGCACCGTTTTTTTATAATTTCCTTGTTCCGCAAGCATTCTTGGGTGCTCCCAGTTGTTTCTTCCTTGGGTTCTGATGGTCGGCACGCCATAAGCGCCATTGGCCAATGTATCGGGTAAAAGAGGCAAGGCGCGCATCACACCTTTCCAGAAATCACCGTTCCCGTATACCGGTTGCGTATAGTTCCGGTAGTAACCGTTTAGAGTAAGACCCACTGTAAGTCGGTCGTTAACCTTCGCAGACGTATTGATGCCGAGCGAGTATTTGTTCTCATTATTATTTGGACCAATGACAATACCGTCGCGATCAAGGAAACCTACTGACAGACGGTAATTGATCGTTTCTGAAGAGCCTGAGAAGCTTAAGTCGTGCTTCTGCATCAGGCCGGGCTCCATAGCAATGTCAAACCAGTTGCTCGCCGGATATAAGTAAGGGTCTTTACCTACGCCTGCTTCATAAGCTGCAATTTCTTCGTCAGAATATTCCGGTTGCGACTTCCCGCTGTTCAGTCCGGCCTGGTTTTTCAAACGCATATAAGCCAATGGATCCCAGATGGCATCTGGTAGGCGAGTAGCTTCTTGCGATCCTATGTAATAGTTATAATTTACTTTCGATCTTCCTTTTCCTGTTTTGGTGGTTACCAAGATAACCCCGTTTGCAGCTCGAGAACCATAAATGGCCGCCGATGCATCCTTCAGGATGGTGATGTTGGCAATGTCTGCTGGGTTTAACTCGTCCATAGAATATTCAATCCCGTCTACCAAAACCAAGGGGTTACTATTGTTCAAGGTACCGACCCCGCGAATGCGGATGGTTGCTCTATCAACCCCCGGCATACTGTTGCTCAGGTTGGTAAACAAGCCTGGGACGCCGTGAAGTGCATTACTCACATTGGTGATGGGCTCATTTTCTCGATCTTCCATGTCGACTGTCGTAATGGCCCCCGTTAGATTTTGCCTTACTTGTTCTCCGTAACCAACAACGACTACATCCTCCAAGTTGTTAGTAGACCGCTCCAAAACGATATTCAGCTGACCCGTGTTTTGATTGACGGTCACGGTCTGCGACTGCATGCCGACGAACTGAAATTTTAATTCTGTGCCGACAGCTACGGAAACACTGAATTGCCCGTTATTGTCGGTTGAGATCAGCGGCTGATTATTAGCCATAATGGAGACTCCTGGAAGGGTGCCGCCATCTTCTGCAGCTTTAACGACGCCTTCTACTGTGACCAACTCTTGGGCTTTTATGCCGAACGGAAGCATGCAGATAAGCAGGCTAAAAGCTGCCAGGTACCGTATTAAATACCGCTGCTTTTGTTTAAATAAAAAGTCGAGATTTTTCATTTTACTATGTTTATGAATGGATTGATTGAATGCCGCAAATAGACTCATCTTAAGGTTAATTTAAGTTAATATCTGGTTGTCTTTAGGTTAAATATTTGTGAACACCTTCCGAATTAATTGATTCGAAAGGGTTCGAAGTTTGTTTTAATGCGCTTCTTTGATATAAAAGAAACTAAACACAATAATAATAAACATTATTATAGAAAACAAAACTAAAAAAGAAATAAATCGAAATTGTAAAAAGTTTTTTTCTAAACGATCGGAGGTCAAGGTTTGTTAGCCTACCATGAAACGTCCGAAAATATTCTCAGGAATGAGTAAACGACAATACTGGGCATTTAAGTGGTTCTTCTTAGTGCCCTTAGGGATTTATCTTACAGGTCGTCTGATTATGCTTGCCGTGCTTTTAATTGATTCTTGGAACCGCTAATTGCCCAGGTAGTAAAAAAGAAGATTGCTGATGGTACTACCCAGCCGAGTTCATAATCAAAAAGAGGAATATTACTCAGTACTTGGATGCTGTAGCTGTCGGGGCCGATCAATCCTAAGTGTTCTAGCAAATGAAACATGGCAATGACTGTGGAAGCTAATAGTGCAGCAATGTAGGGTAGTCGATTGCTTACTATGCGGGAAAAGAAAACAAAATAGAGAACGAGTGTGATAGCGATAGGATAAACAAAACTCAAGATAGGATAAGCAAAGCTTATGATATTGTCCACCCCGGTAATAGATAGGACGCAGGATGCAATACAGCAGATGGTAACCAACAGTTTATAACCTAGTTTTCCTTTGCTCAGATTAGAGAAGAAGCTACCAAAAGCAGAGACGAGCGCGACGGAAGTAGTTAGACAAGCTAGGGCGATGGAAATCGCAATGCCGAGGGTGCCATAAGCGCCCAAGACGGAATGGGAGATGTGCATGAGTAGTTCGGAGCGCTTTATGCCGGTATCTGATACTCCTGAGGTTGCGCCCAGATAAATAAGTCCGCCGTATACAATAAACAAAAAAATAGATGAAAGTGCCCCCGCAGTGATAACTACCTGCATTTTTGAGCGGGTGTTTTCATAACCTTTGGTTCTCGAGGCGGCAATGATGATCCCAGCAAAAATGACGGATGCTAAGACGTCCAGTGTTTGATAACCTTCAATAAAACCCAAGGTAAAAGATTCGCCGGTACTTAAAGAAGACTCACTGAAGCTGTCGACTGGTGAAAATATACCTATGAAAACTAAAAAGATCAATAGAATAAGCAGTATCGGCGTAAGAATGTTGCCGATGATATCAACTACACGGGTAGGGCGTATGGTCAACAACCAGGTTGCTAGGAAAAAGACGATAGAGGTCCAAACCGGTCCGGAGCTTGGAAAGGAAGGCAAGATACCTACCTCATAGGTTGTAGCTGCCGTTCTCGGGATGGCGATTAGCGGGCCTATACATAGCATAATGATGGTCCCTAGTATGGGCGACAGGTAGGGGTGTATTTTGGCTCCCAGATCTTCAAAGCGTTCTCCGGCCTTAACCACCGAAAGGATTCCGAGAAATGGTAATAAGATACCGGTGAGTCCGAATGCCAAAATGGTAATCCATACATGGCTGCCAATTTGTATTCCTATATAGGGGGGAAGTAACAGGTTTCCTGCACCAAAGAACATGGCGAATAGAGCAAAGCCTATGGTGATGATATCTCTTGTCTTTTTATTCAATTTTTTATCGGCTATAATTCAAAAAGCACGCAAAATAGGGATTTTTTACTATTTTTCAACAGGAATCTAAAATCTGTTCAAACAAGTGTATGAAACGATGTCAAAAGAAGAGACGAAGGCATTGAAGCAGCGACTTTCCAGTCGTATTCACATGACTGATATTCGGTCGATTATCCATTATGTGCAGGGCAGCGATGAAAGAAAGCAAGAGCTGTATGCTTTGCTGTTCGACACGGATGAAAAGGTGGTGGCTTATTATGCTGGCTGGGTTATGAGTCATTTCCCCAAAAAAGAGAATGAATGGTTGTTCGATAAGCAGGATGAGTTAATCGACTTGGCGATGGATTGTAGGTATGATGGTTTGCGTAGACAAGTTCTTACGATTCTATATAGACAGCCTATGAGGAGGTCAGAGCGTGTGGATTTTCTTGATTTCTGTATGGAAGCGATGTTTTCATCTAGGCAACCTTTGGCGGTTCAGTCGCTTGGTATAAAAATAGCTTACGAGATTTGTCGTTTAATCCCAGAGTTGAACCAGGAATTGAAAGCGGCCTTGGATCTGGTTGATGAAGAAGAGCTTTCTCCAGCCATCCGCGCCGCCAAAAGAAATGTTCTGAAAGCAATGAAGACGGGAAAAAGCTTGCAGAACTTTTAAAGCATCATAACATCCGGAATTTCTGCTACTTTTTTATAATAGTCGATTACTTCATCGGCGTTATTAACATATACTTTGACGGTAACGGATGTGTATTTGCCGCCAGAAGACGCTTTTTCTGAGAATTTAGCGCTAGGATGATCAAATATAGCTCGCACCCGATCGTCATTGCCAGAATCACTCTTAATGATAAATTTAAAGGTGTAAAACGATGGGAACTGTTCGACAGCATTTAATTTTTCCTTGAAGTTGGTATAGAAATCTTCGGTAGGATCCTGAATGTCTTTAATGTTGATTTTGTTGTTGAAATCTGTCATTTTCACTCCTTTACAAATACATATCAATAAACGTACCTAGCTTGTCATCAGGAAATTTTGTCATAATTTTTAAGGTTAGTAAAAGGATTTAGCACACGAATGTTATATTTGAGGATGCTACGAAAATTACAAAACCTAATTATGATCATGGCGCTGGCATTCGGCGCTACATTTATGGCAAGTTGTGGTATACAAGCCAAGAAGGAAGCAATCAATCAGAAAGAGGGGCAGTCGACCGGCCTGGCTCAACAAAACTTGGAGCGGGGGATGTCAATCCTTGACTCGGCGGTATCGCATTATCTCATCGGCGAGGAAATGGCGATGGCACGTTATTATGATCCAGCGACAGGCAAGGCGTCAGATGAACGAGGCAGTGTGTGGATGTATACGAGCGCTATTGAAGCGGTCAATGCGATTCTTCATTCGCTTGAACTGGCGAAGGAAAGTGGCAATAGCAAGATCTATAAACAGAACTTTAATCGCTATACCCAATTGCTTTCAGATTTATACGATAATGCCGATTATTACTTGGGAACCTTTGAGTTGACCTCCTTTACCCAAACAAAGACTTGGTCTGTTTATGCTGTGGATCGGGTTAGTCAGAAAGGGGAAGCTCGGGTAACCGGTATTTACAATGTTTATGACGATCAGATGTGGTTGATACGAGAACTGTTGGAGTCGTACCGACTGACGAAGGAAGAGCGTTATCTGGAAAAAGCTGAGTATCTGACGGAGTATGTGTTGGATGGTTGGGATACAACTAGAGACGTAGACGGAAATGAGCATGGAGGGATTCCATGGGGGCCGGGATATGTGACTAAACATGCTTGTAGCAATGGTCCGCTCATAAGTCCACTAGTTTGGTTGCATGAGATTTATGCGACTAGCGATGATCAAATAGAATATCGCTTTGTGGATCCGTCTGATAAGGAAAGCCGGAAGTCTGTAATGCGTCCCAAAGCAGAGCACTATTTGGACTATGCTGAGAAAGTATATGAATGGCAAAAGGTGAAGTTGTTGAATACAGAGGGTGTATATGCGGATATGATGGGCGGATGCGGTCGCTGTAAAATAGGTTATGAAACGGTGGACGGAATTAAGTATCGCGCTAATACGCGTGTGACCGAGGCAGTTGGACAGCCGTATACCTATAACAGCGGTACGATGCTTTCGGGGGCAGCCGATTTGTATCGGGCGACCGAAGACGCAGATTACTTGAATGACGGAAAGGCACTGTCAGATAACAGTTTCCGTTATTTCGCGACACTTGATAGGGATCTATCGGGTCACTATAGTTATCATATCGGTGGTTTCCGTAACTGGTTTAACGGAGTGCTGCTACGGGGTTATTTGGATATGTATCCGGAATATCAAGCAGTCGCGTCCTATATTCAGTCTTTTCAGAAAAATCTGGATTATGGATTCGAAAACCATAGACGAAGAGGTCTATTGCCGACAGATTTGCTGAATGGCTGGGGACAAGAGCAAAGTGAGCATGGGGTGGAAGGAATGTTCCAATTCACCTTTGCTGCTGAATATGCCGTATTGGCAAGGTTTCAGTACGAGCGATAAGCTTTATCCTGCGTGAAAGAATACAGGGTTTTTGAGCTCGTGTGCTAACGCTTTTACTAAGTTTCTGGAAAAAAGTCGGCTAATAAAGCTTTTCCGCTCTTTGGTAACCAGCAGGATTCCTAGTTTTTGGGATTCAGTTAGCCGGAAAATATAATCGGGGAAGTGTTCGCGCACGTCCAAACGTTCTATCATTTCCTGGGCAACACATTCTACTTGTTCGAGACCCGCTTCTGCTTTAATCTGCTCTGCCCAGTTTTTTAAGTCTTCCTTCGTCTTGTCACTATTTTTCTCCATCATATGGAATAGAATCAAGCTTTCCGGTTTTCCAAAAATATGAATATAATCCTTCAGAACTTCAAACTCGGATTCTTTGAAGTTGGTGAGCAGACCCACGCGAGAAAGAATTGTTGTAAAGGGCTGTTCTGGAACGGCGAGCGTGGGTATCGATGTGTTTTTGATTACATCGAAGGTATTGCTCCCCATCACCACACTCTTCAAGCCGGTAGCTCCCTTGGTTCCCATAATAACCAACGCATACTTGTCCGTTTTTATAGCTTCTTCTATCACGGTACTCAGAACACCCTCTTTAATTTCACTGGTAATTACAAGTTCGGGAAACTCAGCTCGCAGATCGTCAAGGAATTGCTTCATGTTTTGGCTGGCGATATCCGTCTCGTATTCGTGGATCTCTTGATTGAATTCATCAGTTGCAAAATTAGATGAATAAGCGAGGTAGCTATGAATGAGATGGAGCGACCAGTTCATGACTTTGGCTAAGGTGGCTGCATAACGGGTAGCGGCTAGTGCATTTTTCGAAAAATCTACCGGAATTAGTATTCTGTTCATGATGTTAGTATTTAAGGTCTTTGTCGTTGACTTATAAATATACTTAATATTTATAAAAAAATTTAAGTTATACATTCTTTTAACTATTTTGGGATGTTTTTAACACATAAGAATAAAATTGTTTCAAGGAGAAGTAATTTAGAGAACCAAATTATGAGAGATAGCCTGAAAGAGATTGACAATAAATCATTGGTAGATAGGGTTGAAAAGCAACTGATAGACCTATTTATTAGTAAGAAGGTCAATATGGGTGACCCTATCCCGAAGGAAGTGGAGTTGGCCGAGATCTTAGGTGTGAGTAGGACAGTGATTCGAGAGGCGCTTTTGCGCTTGAGGATGATCGGGCTTATTGATTCGAAAAAGAAAAGAGGCGCGGTATTAACCAATCCGGATTTGATGAGCTTGCTAAAGAAGGGTTTATACCCGACGGTTCTATCGAATGAAACCTTAAGGGATATGTTTGAAATGAGATTAGTCTTGGAGGTGGGTATGGCCGATCTTCTGTTTAAACATATTACGAACGAAGATATTCAGAAACTGGAAGAGATAGTTGCAAATGAACCGGAATTGCCAGATCGGACGATTTTTTCGATAGAACATGAGGTGGCTTTTCATAGTACCTTATACGATATCAGTAAAAACAAAACGCTTAAGGAGTTCCAACAAATGTTATTGCCCGTATTTGAATATGTTCAATCGAGCGGTTTACTGGAGTCGGTTACAGCAGGCGATAAATTTACATCGCATCAGGATCTCGTTGAAATTTTGAAGACGGGCGATGCAGAACAGTTTCGAAATGGAATGAGAAGTCACTTAGATAGTCATTATCATCGCATCGGAATACCGGCGGATGCAGAAAAGCTGTCAACGTGAAATAAAAAATCGGATGGATCAACCAATCAAAGAAAATCGGGAGCTTTCAATCTGGGAGGCTCTAATTCCTGTATTTTTATTAATAGTGATGTTGTCATACAACGTTTTTGTCTATGGTGACGATTCGTTAAGTGGTAGTAATCAGTTTATTTTATTGATGGGCGCTGCTGTAGCGGCAATTATTGGTTTTTTGAATAAAACCAGTTATAAGCAAATGCTTGATGCGGTTGCTAAGAATTTGGACACGACTACCGGGGCTATTTTGATTTTATTGATGGTAGGCGCCTTGGCTGGGACATGGCTGTTGAGCGGTGTCATCCCCGCTATGATTTATTATGGTCTCCAAGTATTAAGTACTGCGATTTTCTTACCCGCGGCCGTGATTATCTGTTCAATCATATCCTTGGTAGCCGGAAGTTCTTGGACCACCTCCGCTACGGTCGGCATTGCGTTGATTGGGATTGGTGGTGCATTGGGTATTCCGCTAGGGATGGTGGCCGGTGCGGTGGTTTCTGGTGCCTATTTTGGCGATAAGCTTTCGCCTTTATCAGATACAACAAATTTAGCAGCGGCCATGGCTGGAACCGACCTGTTTACTCATATTCGTTATATGACTCTGACAACGGTTCCGACTTTGGTTATTACATTAATCGTTTTTTCGATTATCGGTGCGAATTTGGATGTTCAGGGCACTGCAAATATCGAGGGGATTCTGACGTCCATTGAGTCCTCTTTTAATATTACCCCTTGGTTGTTTATTGTTCCCGTACTCGTTATTGGTCTGATTGTGAGAAAAACAGAGCCTCTGATTGCGCTTTTGCTTGGGACGGTGTTGGCTGCTGGGTTTGCAGTAATTTTTCAATCAGAACTGCTGCACGTACTGAGCGGTTCTGATAACCTAACTTTTAAGGCAGGATATAAGGTTGTTATGGATGCTATTACGGTGTCTTTTACAGTGCCGACCGATAATGAGACCTTGATGGATTTATTTGACTCGGGAGGTATGGCGGGTATGCTGCCAACCATTTGGTTGATTATTTGCGCAATGGTATTTGGTGGCGTGATGGAGGCGATCGGTGCGTTAGCAAAGATATCGCGTTCACTTCTGAAAATATCTAATTCGATCTTCTCGCTCTTTGCGAATACGGTAGCGAGCTGTCTGATGTTAAATATAACGGCGTCGGATCAGTATTTGGCAATTGTGATTCCTGGTAAGATGTATTCTCAGGCCTTCAAGGACAAAGGCTTGGCACCGGAAAACCTAAGTAGGACTCTGGAGGATTCAGGTACAGTTACATCGGTATTGGTTCCTTGGAATACCTGTGGAGCTTATAATGCAGGGGTGTTGGGTGTTGACACCTTGGCTTACTTGCCTTATGCGGTCTTTAACTACGTGAGTCCGTTTATGACATTGCTATTCGCCGCTCTGAATATCAAGATAAAAATGTTATTGCAAAAAAATACAGCAGAAGCTTAATTCCTTGTTAAACTCCTGCTGTTCTTTGTAATTGTAATCGGACCTAGCTTTAGGAACACAAAGGACTTAGGTCCATTGATCATTTATAACATCATAACTCTGTTTGATAGATTCAAATGCATCCATAGCGAAGTTTTCTTGTTCAACGAACATATGCTTTAATCCAGCTTTATCGCGAGCATCATAAATGCTTTGGAAGTCGATACTTCCCGATCCTATTTCGGTATTAAGTTCAGGTTTTGCTTTATCCATGTCTTTCACATGCCACATGGTAAATCTACCCGGATGCTTGTCGAATAAGGCAAGTGGATCATTGCCTGTGCGGACAACCCAGTACAGATCGAGTTCAAAGTCGACCAGTGCCGGATCGCATTCGGCCAAGAAGATATCATAACCTCTACTACCATCAGCTAGGGTTTCGAATTCGAAATCATGATTGTGATAGGCGAACTTCAAGCCTGCATCTTTACAGATTTCACCCATTCTGTTCATTTTATCTGCAATCAGTTTGTACATGTCGGCGTCGGTATGTAAGTCTTCCGAGAGCCAAGGAAGGGTAATGTATTCGTTTCCGATGGTTTTGGCAGCTTCAATAGTAGCCATCAGATCTGTCGTTGCGTCAGTGCGCAAAAACTCGTCGAATCCATAGTGTCCGCTCGTACTTTTGAGTCCATGGTCATCCAATAGCTTTTTGAATTCGGCAGGAGTCAGTCCCCAAAAACCAGCTTTGCTGCTGAAGCCAAAAGGCTCTACATCGCTGTAGCCAATCTTCGCTACCTGTTGGATAACACCGCTGACGTCTTGTCCAATGTATTCACGCAGGGTGTAGAGTTGCAGTCCGATTTCTTTTGCAACCTGATCTGCGTCATCATTTTGTGCGCTTTCATTGTTGTTAGTAGAGGTTCTGCATGCTGAGCCCAAAAGGACGCCCGCAGCAAGTAGTGCTGACTGCTGTAAAAATACTTTTCTATTGGCCATAGGTTTTAGTTTAGGTGAAATCAGATACTGTGATTTAAATAAAATTGAAATTAAATATAGAAAATCTATTTCAATAATAGATAAAATTAGAAACGTTTATAACGTTCCTCAGCTGGCTTGTCGGTTTTAAAAGAATTGAAACGGGGTTTGACGATCTTGATGCTTCGTTTGGACAGCTCAATCGCCGCATTTAGCTCAAAACCAATCAGTAAGATAAGAGAATTCAGGTAGAGCCAGATCATAATGACGATGAGTGTTCCGATAGACCCGTAGAGTCGGTTGTAGGCATTAAAGTGATTGATATAATAGGCAAATCCTAAGAAAATAAGAATGGCTAAGATGGTGGCCAAGGTAGCACCCGGACTGAAGAATTTCCATCGTGCGGATGAGGATGGCCCGAATTTGTAGATCATGCTGACCGTAAAAAAATAGACAGCGGCCAGGATAAACCAGCGGGTAACGTAGATAACGTTGAGCCAAAAGCTTTCATCGATTTCAAGCAAGGATCTAAAGTAGGTGAAAATGTAACTGGAGATGGTTATAATGGTAAATCCGATAGCCAAGGCGATAACGACCATAAATGATAAACCGATGGATACCATGCGTTGTCTGAACCAGCTTCTGGTTTCAGTGATTAGGGAAGCCTTGTTAAATGCGTTCATCAGCGAAGTAAGTCCGTTTGTTGCAAAAAGTAGCGCGGCAATAAAACCAAAGGACAATAAACCTCGGTTCTGATTGATAATGATATCTTCTACGGTCGACTGGATAACTTCATAGGCATTCTCCGGCAGGGCTAGAGCGATGAACGAGAGCAATTGTTCCTGAAAATTCTGCACCGGTATGTAGGGGATGAGTGTGAAGATAAAGATCACACCCGGAAAAATGGCCAGTAAAAAGTTGTATGCCAGTGCTGCCGCTTTATTGAGGAGCGATTCACGAGCTATTTCCTGAAAAAAGAAAACAGCAACCGTGTAGAGGGGTAAAGAGCCGAAACCCGGTAGCACAACAACCTTGGTCCACTCGATAAAATAATCGTAGGGTTTGAACTTGAGTAGAGTATTGTGCATTCGGTTAAACATGCTTTATGGAAAATAAGGTGCAAGTCGTGCGTTGAAATCGTCCGGAGGTGGGCAGGGGCGACCGCTTTTCATGTCGACAAACACCAAGGTGGTTTCGCCAAGGTTGATAAGCTCTGCTTGCTCGTTGTGAATTTCATAATAAAACTTGATGCGTATACCGGGTTTTTCTTTGATACTAACCGTGATGCTGAGGTTCTCATCGTAGCGCCCGGGTTTGATATATTTACAATGCAAGTCTAATACGGGCATCATAACCCCGTTGTCTTCCATATATTTATAGGAAGTGCCCAGGCTTCTCAGCATTTCTACACGGGCTACTTCATAATATTCTGCATAATTTCCGTAGTAAACATAACCCATCTGATCGGTTTCACCGTATCGTACCCGGATATTGCACTTGAATGTAAACATTATCGTTTTATATTTCGTTCGTCCAGTGCACGTTGGAATTTTCTGGCATTGACAAGATGATCTCTCATATTGGTTGCAAAATTATGATAGCCCGAGAAATCGTCTTTCGCACACATATAAATATACTGATGTTCATTGAAGTTTAAAACCGCATCGATGGATGCGATACTCGGCATCATGATCGGCCCGGGAGGCAATCCCTTGTGAATGTAGGTGTTATAAGGCGAAGGCGTTCGGAGGTGGCGATTTAGCACGCGTCTGATGCTGAAGTCTTGTGTTGCAAAGATGACGGTGGGGTCAGCTTGTAACAGCATGCCGCGACGGAGTCGGTTGATATACAGCCCGGCGATTTCAGGCATCTCATCGACATGCAAGGCCTCGCCTTTGACAATAGAGGCGAGAATGCTGACTTCGATCGGGCTAAGGCCTACGGAGTCTGCTTTCGCTTTGCGTTCATCATTCCAAAAGGTATCATATTCGTTTGCCATTCGGTCAAAGAACTCTTCGCTTGATGTATTCCAATAGAACTCATAGGTGTTTGGAATAAACATCGTGAAGATGTTTTCTGTTGTGAAACCATGCTCTTGGGCTAAGCTATCATTATTAAGGACGGCGCTGAACGCTGCGGAGTCGGGCTCAAGTTGGTTTGCAAGATGTGCTGCAAAGCTTTCTTTTAATCGGATATTCTGAAAGCGGAGGTTAACCGGTTCTTGGAGACCTGCGCCCAATAAATTCAACAAGGTTCGGTTATTCATTCCCTCCTCGAGCTTGTATTTACCCGCCTTTACACGCAATGGATATTCTTTTTGTCGTGCTACCCAATGAAAGCTTGCCGTGTCTTCTACAATATTACTGTCGACAAGATTCTGCATCAAATCATCGAAATCGGAGCCGGTAGGTATATAGAGATATTCCCGCTCGCCGGTAACGTTGGCTCCCATAAAGCGCTGATAAAGCGTATAGCCGAGGTAGCCGCCGATAATGCCGAGTATAAATAATACTGCAAGAACGATGTATAGTATTTTTTTTCTTGATTTTTTTTTCGCCATGAATACTTTCTAATCTTAATTGCTAAGTGCAATGTTAATAGGTGTGCCGATGCTAACCTTTTTGGTCGAATCTGGCATAGGGGTTTGGCTCACTACCGTTGCATTTAGAGAGTCAGTAATATAACCCATATAATTCACGGAACCAAGGGTTAGGGAAGAGCCTTTGATGGAGAACGTAGCTTCGTTAAGCGTTAGGCCCTCAAGGTTGGGAACAGTTACTTCAGAATCACCCATTCCATTGCCTAAGACCAATGAAACACTTGAACCTTTTGGGATCTCCTGTCCGGCGATCAACTTTTCGCCTCCGTATTTTACATCGAGAACGACATCTCGAGCAATATCTGGTATATAGATGGTGTCTGCAACTTTAAGCTCGTAGTTGCCAATTACAGCCTGAGCTTCTAGGAAAGTCATCTCCCGAACTTCTGGAAAGTTTACAAAAGGCGGGGTCATGGTGATCATAGTGATGTAGATGGTCCGGTTGGTTTTTACGTTTGAGCCGGGGGAAGGGTCTTGGTCGATAATCATTCCCGGTGTGGCGTCGGTCTCATATACGGAATCTACTTGATACCTAAACCCGTTGCTCTCTAAGGTACTGATAGCGTCTTGTAAAGACATGTTGGTAAGCTCAGGAACTTTGATATTTTCTCCGTGCCGGGTATAACTTCTTAAAACAAAGAAAATAATGAACACAAAGAGCACAATAGCGATGATGGCAATGATCAGATTTCTTCTAAATGTTTGTGTTCCTAAGTACTGAAAGAATTTGCTCATATTATTTTGTTAAACCAGCTGTTTTCAATCTAAGCAAATATTAATCCAATTGATAGATTAGCCCACTTTTGCGAATTGAAAAAATAAATTTATTTCCGTTTCAAACATACTTAAAATCTTAAAGATGCTCTATATTTGTTTTCAAATTATAGATTATGAAAAGAAAAATTGCCTTGTTGTGTGGCGGTTATTCGGGGGAGGCTGAAGTGTCTGTTAATAGCGCAACTTTTGTTGGGAAAAACATAAGTCGCACGCTCTTTGACGTGTACCTGATTCACGTATATCCGGATGGGTGGTACTATGAAAATGAAGCGAGGGAGCGATTTTTTATCGATAAGAACGATTTCTCGCTGGCGTTGGGCGATGAGGCTATTCATTTTGATTTGGCTTTTATTATGATTCATGGAGCGCCAGGTGAAAATGGACAATTACAAGGTTATTTAGAAATGTTGGATATACCTTTTACCTCGTGCGACTCGCTGACATCGAGTCTGACAATGAACAAGGCATACACCAAAGCTGTATTGGGAGGGATTGAAGAGATGTATATGGCGAAATCAGCACAGTTGTTTGAATGGGATATGGAGGGTGCTGCAGCGCACATTGCAGAGAAAATGCGTCTGCCGGTTTTTGTGAAGCCGAATGCGGGCGGTAGCAGTATCGGGATGTCAAAGGTGACTACCGTGGAGGGATTGGACGAGGCGATTAAGCTGGCTTTTAATACAGAGAACACCGGAAAGCAAGTATTAGTAGAGGAGTTTGTGACTGGTAGGGAGTTTTCAGTTGGAGTGTATCAGTTTAAAGGCGAGGTTCAGGTGTTCCCGGCTACGGAGATTATTACGGGGCGTGAGTTTTTTGATTATGCTGCGAAATATACACCGGGTGCTACCTTAGAGATTACACCGGCTGATATTAACGACGAGCAAGACGCGAGGATGAAACGAATTGTAAAGCAGGTCTACAAGCGACTGAATTGTAAAGGTTTGGTGCGGGTCGACTTTTTCTTGGAGAAGGATACAGACCGATTTTATTTCATCGAAATTAATACAATTCCGGGCCAGACACAAACGAGTTTTATCCCACAACAGATCCGTGCAGTAGGGATGACCGAAATTCAGTTTTACGATGAATGGATAGAGGCTTCACTTCGTTGAAGTGACGTCCATCCGCCTTAGTTGTTTTTCCTGCCGAATACAGAGAAGTGTAAATAACGCTTCGGATTCTCTTTCATATCGATAATCAACTTATCTAGACTTTGAGACGCATCTTCAAGGTTGTTATAAAGCGAGTCATCGTTTAATAATTTACCTAAAGAGCCGTTACCTTCATTTAGATTGTTTGTGATGGACTGTAGGTCGGCAACAGCTTTGTCTGCTTTAGCCATGGTCTGTGTGAAATCTAATTTTGCTGCATTATCACTGATGGTTTCAAGGTTGGCGAAGACATTAGAAATTCGTTCGTTATTTTGATTCAGATTGTTTGATATCGATTCCAAATTGGTTAAGATCCCTGATATTTTTGATTTTTGGGTACCTACCATGCCGTCAACTTGCGTTGCTGTGTTTTCTAGTGTCTGAAGCGTGTTCGCGATACTGGCAAGACTTCGGTTGATATTCTTCTGGAATTCGGGGTTTACCGTATTATTGATGGAGGTTAAAACGGAATCGAGCATCACGAAAACAGCTTCTGCTTTCTTTTGAACGGGCTCCACCTGTTCCATGATATTCTTCTGTATATCGGCATTTAAAGTGTCGCCGCTTTCAGCGTACTCGGGAGCATCACCAAGTTCGAAAACAATGGCTTTACTACCCAGTAAGTCGGTGCTGGCAATTCTTGCCGTTGTGTTTCGTGGGATCTCGTATTTTTTGTCAATTTTAAACTCTGTCAGAATATCACCGGTCGGTTTCAACGTCAAGGCGGAAACCCGGCCAATCTGATAACCGTTTACAAAGACAGGCTTTGAAACCGTCAGTCCGTCTACTTGATCATAAGATGCGTAATATGTATTTTCAGATGTAAACACATCGTTCCCCTTTAAGAAGGCATATCCCAATACGAGGATGGCGATAGCTACTGTGGCTAGAATACCGACTTTAGTTTCGTTTGCAATTTTCAAAATCTTTCTTTTTTGGTGTCTAATTACTGTTCAACTTCAGCTTTATAAGCCTTAATGGCATCTGTTAAATTTTTAACGATCTCTGCTTGGCCTTCTGCCGAGGTCATGTATCGTTCTTCAGCACGATTGCTGATAAAGCCAAGCTCTGTTAGAATAGCTGGCATCCCCGCACGTGCTAATACCGCCAAACCTTGTTCCTTTACGCCACGGTTCACCCGTCCTGATTTGGCAAATTCCTCTTGCACAAGACTTGCTAGGCGAAAACTCTGATTACGATACTGATTCTTCATCAATGAGAAGATAATCAAACTTTCCGGATCTTTCGGATCGAAGTTGTAATTCTCTTCGTAATTTTCTTCCAATAGGATGGATGCGTTTTCACGCATGGCTACATCTTGCTCTCCTAAGCGATGGAATCCGGATATAAATGTTTCGGTTCCGCTTACTTTTTCTGTCCCCGGACGCTTGGGCATCGAATTACAGTGAACGGAAATGAATAGATCAGCATTATTAGCATTGGCAATAGCGATACGTTCATATAATTTGACGAAGATATCCGTTTTTCTGGTATAAATAACCTTTACATCCTTCATTTCTTTCTCAATACTCTTGCCAAGTTTTAAGGAGATCTGTAAAGCAACATCTTTTTCACGCGCAATTACGCCGCGAGTGGCTCCATCATGACCGCCGTGACCAGGATCAATGACAATTGTTTTGATCTTATAGGGTGCAGGTTTTTTATCATTCGTGCTCGCAACAGGGTTCGTGAATGAAAAAAAGGAGAAAGACGAAAAGATAATGATATAGATGCTGAGCGTGTGAATTGAAATCTTGTGTTTCATAGGTGCAACGGCAATTTTTATTAATATTTTTAGTTAATATAAGTAATTTCGATTACGTGCGAGCTACGTCAATTAATTTTCCTTATTTTTGACGACGCGGGAACGTTATTACAAAAGTACTATTCATAGTCATTATTTTGAAATTGAGAAGCGGCATTTTTAAACTATTTTTATTCATTATAACGGTCTTTTCTGTTCTTTCAGTATCTGCACAGGAAGTGAACGAGGTTGATACAACACGGATCCGTGTTGATACCACCCTGAAAGTTAGTACGCTTAACCCAATGGATACTACGCTCGTGGATAGTCTGGGTGTGGATAGTTTGCCCACCGACTCGCTCTCGGGAATGCAACAGGGTTCGCCGCAACAAGACTCGGTAGCGAATCAAGGGAATGCGATCGATGCGCCAATTAACCAGGTGGGAGACACGACGATCACCGATTTCAAGAACAATCAAATCCACTTCTTAGGCAATGCGAAAATCAAGTATCAAGATTTTGAGCTGACGGCCGACTATATCCGTGTAGATAAAAACACAAATACGCTGTATGCGAGTGGCTCGTACGACCATAACCATAATTACCGCGGACGACCGATTTTTAAGACAGCTACAGAGCCTCCGACCACTACCGACTCTCTTTACTATAACTTTTCAACCAAAAAGGTGAAGGTCTTCGGTGTTTTTTCCGAAGTAGAAGGTGGGTTTATTCAAGCCCAGGAGTTAAAAAAGAATGAGTATGATGAGGCGTCTATTAAAGATGCCATGTATAGCACGTGTAATTTACCTGAACCTCATACGCATTTTGGTATTCATATTAGCCGGGGTGTGGTGTCTGAGAAAAATATTGTTACGGGACCGGCGTACTTGGTGGTGGAAGATGTGCCGCTTCCGTTTATAACGGTACCCTTTGGCTTTTTTCCAAAAATGAATGAAAGAGCATCAGGTTTTCTTTTTCCAACCTTTGGCGAAGACTATACGCGGGGCTTCTTTATGCGGGATATTGGGTGGTATTTTGGCTTTAACGATTATTGGGATGCTGAGGTGCGTGGAACATTGTATTCAAAAGGTTCTTATGAAGGATCGCTTCGAACTCGTTATAGAAAGAATTACAAGTATGATGGCGGATTTAGTTTACGTTATGCCAATATCCGATCAGGAGTGGAAGGTACGCCTCAATATAGACCGCAACAGAATTTTAACATTACCTGGAATCACAGTCAACGTCAAGAAGCAAATCCGGGAACATCATTCACGGCCTCGGTTGATGTAGGAACGGGTTCGTATTTTAGAGAAACAGCAGCGGGTGGTAGTTACGATTTTGATCAAATAACTAAGAACTCGATGTCTTCATCAATTTCCTACGGAAAAATCTTTGGTGATGGGCGCTTTAACTTCACTTCGTCTTTATCGCACCGCCAGGATATTTCCGCAAAGACGATCTATTTAGAGCTGCCCTCTTTTAACCTGAATATGACCTCCTTTAATCCCTTTGATTCGAAAGATAGGATTGGTGAGCAGAAATGGTATCAGCGAATTAATATGGGTTATAGTTTGCAGGGAAGGAACACGCTGAACGCTACAGAGAGTAATATATTCGACAAGGAAACACTTCGGCAATTCCAAAACGGGTTCCAACATAATATCCCCATTAGTTTGTCTCTGAATGCATTTAAGTTTTTCCAGTTTAACTCAAGTGTAAACTATACAGAACGCTGGTATTTTCAGACGATCCGGAAGGGACTTGATAACACTGCCGGCGGATTTGTTCAGAATACGGATACGGTTTCCGGCTTTAGCAGGGCTTATGATTATTCTCTGTCGTCCGGACTGTCGACAAAAATTTACGGGATGAAGGAATTTAAAGGAAAGCTTGCTGCCATTCGTCATGTGATTACGCCATCCGTTAATTTTAATTATCGTCCAGACTTCTCGGACCCGCGTTTCGGTTTCTACCGCCGCTATCAGAATGAACGGGGGCAAGAGAGTATGTATTCGATTTACGAGAATGCTATTTTTGGAGGACCAGGTCGAGGAGAATCGATGGGTATCGGTTTCTCGGTAGATAATAATATTGAAGCGAAAGTGCGGTCTACTGAAGATAGTACAGGCTTTAAGAAGATTAAGATATTGCAAGGGCTTTCGTTTAACGGGAACTACAATTTTGTGGCGGACTCTTTCAAACTTTCTAATATTAGCTTCTCGGGTAGAACGGCACTGTTTGACGATCAACTCGGAATTAGTTTTAACGGGTCGCTAGACCCCTATGTATATGATAAGGAATTGGGACGCCGAGTGGACCGCTTCGCTATTGAGGACGGTAAGTTGGCTAGGTTAACGAATTTTGGGGTATCGATGGACTATAGTTTGAATTCGGAGGCATCGAAAAGTAGGAATGAAAAGTTGGATGCATTGAGCGAAAGTCCAGAAGGATTGACTCCCGATCAACGAAATCAGTTGAATCGGATTACGTCGGATCCGAATGCATTTGTCGACTTTAAGGTGCCTTGGAACGTGGCGGCTTCCTTTAGTTTCTATTATTCAAATCAGGGTAATCGGAGTAACATAACAAGTACGCTGAACTTGTATGGAGACCTGAGTATCACACCGAAATGGAAAATTCAATACAATACCGGGTATGATTTTCAAGCCCAAAAGATCACGCTAACGCAGTTTAATATTTACAGGGATTTGCATTGTTGGGATATGTCTTTCGGATGGATACCCTTTGGAACCTACCGAAGTTATACTTTTACATTGCGAATTAAAGCTTCTGTATTACAAGATCTTAAGCTGACAAAACGGAACGATTACTATAACAGCTTCTAATTATACTGATTCTATAAAATATGAATGCCGAACTGCTTGTCATCGGAGATGAAATATTGATTGGGCAGATTGTGGATACAAATTCTAGTTGGATCTGTGCTCATCTGGGAGATATTGGTGTGAATGTTACTCATATTTCGGTCGTGTCTGATGATACGCAAGATATTAAGGGTGCGCTATCCCTAGCGGCTAGTCGCTCGGGCGTAATTATTATGACAGGTGGCTTGGGGCCGACAAAAGATGACGTTACTAAGGATGCATTAATCGAGTATTTCGATACGGAACTGGTTGTCGACAAAGATGTCCTTATTCATGTCGAGGAAATATTTGCGAAATACAAGCGAGTAATGCCACCGGAGAATATGCAGCAGGCAGAGGTATTGGCGAATGCGGAGGTGATGTTTAACCGAGCTGGGACGGCGCCGGGTATGTGGATAAAGAAAGATGATATCTTTTATGCCGTATTACCAGGTGTTCCAACGGAAATGAAGTATTTGATGACGCACGAGGTTATCCCGCGGTTGGCCGATATGCATGGGAGGGAAGTTCATGTACATAAGACAATTTTGACGGCCGGAATTGGCGAGTCTTTTCTGGCGGCGACGATTGCACCGATTGAAGCGGCATTGCCGAATTATATTCATTTGGCTTATTTGCCTACCTATGGGCAGGTGCGACTACGGTTGAGTACATCCGAAGGGCATCATTATGATCTTTCGGAATTAGAAGCTCAAGTAAATAAATATGCCGACGCGATAAAGGCGTTGATACCAGAATATTATATCAATGACACGGAAGATACCCTCCAACATACCTTGCTAAAAAGGACGGAACGTCTAGGCTATACGATTGCTGCTGCGGAAAGTTGTACAGGAGGTTATTTCTCTCACTTAGTGACAACTGTTCCGGGAAGCGGGCAAGTGTTTTTGGGGTCGATAGTTAGTTATGCGGAGGCTGTAAAGGAGGCCGAGTTGGATGTGAAGGCAGAAACTATAGAACGCTATACGGCGGTAAGTGAACAGACTGCTGTGGAAATGGTTTTAGGTGTTAAAAAGCGTTTGAAGTCTGACTATGCTGTTTCTATTACTGGCTATGCAGGACCGGACGGCGGTACTGAAGAGAACCCAGTTGGCACTGTATGGATTGCAGTGACTGGATTGTCAAAAACTGTTTCTACAAAATTTTTGTTTGGTAAAAGGCGGGAAGACAATATAATAAGAGCCGCAACCAGTGCTTTATATATGTTGTACCGATTAATAAGCGAAGAGAATTTGTAATTATTTTTTAACTTAGCTTATCTAAGAATCTGAAAATATGGCAAAATATAATCTAATTCTTCCACGAATGGGCGAAAGTGTTTCGGAAGCGACTATCGTTAAATGGCTTAAGCAACCGGGCGATTTAATTGAGGAGGATGAGTCCATCGTTGATATCGCAACAGATAAGGTGGACTCTGATGTTCCATCACCTGTAGAAGGCAAGCTGATTGAACAGCTTTTCGCCGAGGATAGCGTAGCGCAAGTGGGTGATGTAATTGCTGTGTTGGAGATTGAAGGTGAGGACGACGAAAATGAAGCAGCGGATGTTGCTGACGATAGGGTCGAGACTGATGCTGATGATGTGAGTACAGGAGATAATGATAACGAGTCTATTGAGATTGAAGACGCTGATGTAGAAGATGCTGAGGTTGAAGTTGGAGGGATTGATATGGAAGTAACGAATCCTGATCCGCATGCAGGAGAGGACGAAACTATTGCCATACCCGGACTAGATTTGCTGAACGAAAGCTCGAAAAGTGGTCGTTTTTATTCACCGCTTGTTAAAAGTATTGCAACCGAAGAAGGAATAGAGGCGGATGAGTTGGATAAGATTGCTGGGTCAGGACTGGAAGGCAGGGTGACAAAAAGAGATATTTTAGAGTATATCGAGAATAAAAAGCGAGGGCGAGTGTCTAGTGCCTCATCTCAAGCTGAGAGTACACAAGGGTCAACTGGCGAAACTGCCAGACAACAAATAGGGACGTCAAAGCAAGCAGGCCCTGTAGCACCGATTGTTAACGACAGCGGTGACGAAATCATTGAAATGGATCGTATGCGTAAGCTTATTGCTCAGCATATGGTAGATAGTGTTCAGACTTCTCCGCATGTTTGTTCCTTTGTCGAGGTAGACGTAACCAATCTGGTGAACTGGCGAAATAAGATAAAAGGCGATTTTGAAAAGAAGGAGGGGGTGAAGATTACCTATACGCCAATCTTTATTGAAGCGGTGGCTAAGGCAATCCGTGATTACCCGATGATCAATATATCTGTTTCTGGGACGCAGATTATTAAGAAGGCAAATATTAACGTAGGTATGGCTGCGGCTTTACCGTCTGGCAATCTTATTGTTCCAGTGATACGAAATGCTGACCAATTTAATTTGGTAGGCTTGACAAAAGCTGTGAATGACCTAGCGGATCGTGCCAGAACGAATAAATTAAAGCCTGATGAAACGCAAGGTGGAACCTTCACTGTGACAAATGTGGGTTCCTTTGGAAGTATGATGGGCACGCCGATTATCAATCAACCACAGGTAGCGATCCTGGCGATTGGAAGTATCAATAAAAAGCCAGCAGTATTGGAAACGGAGCATGGCGATGTGATTGCTATCCGACAAAAAATGATGATGTCCTTGTCTTATGACCACCGAGTAGTGGATGGTGCATTGGGTGGTATGTTCCTGAAGAGAATCGGAGAGTACCTAGAAGCTTGGGATGTCGATAGGAAGCTTTAGTTCCTATCGACGCGAATCATTTCGATATGATCGATGCCGTCCTCATCATAGGGTTCGCCATCTTCAATGAAGCCGAAATTGCGATAGAATGGTAATGCTTGCATCTGTGCTCCGATTCGAATGGGCCGGTCTCCAAAGATATTATTCATTTCAACCAAGGCTACTTTCATTAAGATTTTACCTAAACCATTTCCGTGTTCTCGGGTGACAATCCGGCCGATTGAGTTCTCCAAGAAGGTCAGTCCGGCTGGAATTAAACGCGCGTAAGCCTGAAGTTTGTCATTATGATCATAAATCAAGAGGTGATGGCATTGGAAATCGACTCCATCTATGTCCAAATATGCGCATTGCTGTTCAACGACAAATATTTCAGAACGGAGCTGTAGCAGATCGTACAGCTCCTTAGTTGTTAGTTCATCAAATATCTTACACGATATAGTCATTCTTTTCCTTTTGTTTTCTTCGATTCAGCTGCCTATCGTTTGTAACTAAACCATTTGATCAATTCTTTATAACTAGCTTTCTTTCCATACATAAGGATACCTACACGATAGATTCTTGCGGCAACCCAAGTTGTTAGAATAAATCCGCCGATTAGCAACGCTACGGATAAAAGAATTTCCCAGAGAGGTACTCCAAAGGGGATTCGAACCATCATAGCGATCGGAGAGGTAAAGGGGATCATGCTGAGCCAGAAGCTTAAAGGGCCATGTGGGTCTCGGATTAAGAGGCTGAAGGCCATGACATAGGTAAACAGCAGCGGCATGGTGATAGGCAGCATGAACTGCTGCGTTTCGGTTTCATTGTCTACGGCTGAACCTACAGCAGCGAAAAGAGCACTATAAAGCAGATAGCCACCTAAAAAGAAGACTAGGAAAGAGCCAATGATGTATGGAAAGTTAATGCCATCTAAAACGTTTTGGATATCGCCCATAAAGCTGTCTTGAGCAATGCTGGCCGCTTGCGAACTGTTCATTGTACTTGCCGCAGAAGTCAGCTGCTCGGTGTCCATTTCGGGCATTTGCGATGCAAGTATTAAGCTGCCTGCGGTCATGAGTGCTCCCGAAAGTATGATCCATAAAAAGAATTGAGTTAAACCTACGAGGCCGATTCCTACAATCTTTCCCATCATGAGCTGAAATGGACGAACAGAAGATATAATTACTTCGACGATACGGTTGTTTTTTTCTTCAATGACGCCTCGCATAACCTGAGCTCCGTATATGAATAGACTTAAATAGATTAAAATAGCAGCAGCCATCCCGATACCCATTGCTACACCCGCATTGGATTCCTTTTCGCCGGTCTCTGTGACCTCCAGTGTGGTTATTCTAACATTGGGATTGATCGATTGCAGTGTCTCTTCATCGATGCCTGCCTCGGTTAACTTGATGGTATTGAGAATACCCTCTACTTGTCCTTCAATTTCCGACTGAATAAAGATACTCGCCTTGTTAGATGATAATAATTGTAGTCTTTCGCTTTCAACTATATCTTCCGGAATGAGAAGGAGGTATTGATCTTCGGTGTCTAGAATAGCTTTTCTTTCTGTGTCGGCGTCGGCCGTAGCTTCTTCAAATTTTATTGATTCTGTATCGGATAATTCATCTAGTATCAATCCGCTATCATCAATTACTTTTATGTTAGCTTCAGAGGTTGAATCTTGGATCGAGAGCGCGATGATACCACCCCACATACCGATGAAAATTAGCGGTACCAGAAAGGTGCCGACAAGAAAAGATTTCTTTTTTACACGACTGAAGTATTCACGTTTTATAATGAGAAGTATCTTTTCCATTGTTAATGAGTTTCTTTTACTTTTTGAACAAAAATATCATGAATACTGGGGATGATCTCCTTCAGTTCATGCACCTCTACTTGTGTGATAAAATAGCTTAGTACATCATTGATGCTATGCCCGTCTGTTACTTCGACAATACTGTTATACTCAGTTCCGACTTGTTGGTTCTGAATGATTTGAAACGCGTCATGATTTTCCGGTTCGCGTAGCGGCGTTGCGGTCGGACTGCTATATTTGATTTGAAAACGATTGTTTCTATATGCGTTTTTAACATCAGAAACCTTGCCGTCCAATATCTTCTTCGATTTGTTAAGTAAAACAATCGTATCACATAGTTCCTCAACCGACTCCATCCGGTGGGTAGAGAAGATGATGGTTGCGCCGTTCTTATTTAAGTTGATAATTTCATTTTTTATAATATCAACGTTGACGGGGTCAAAGCCAGAAAAAGGTTCGTCAAGGATAATGAGATCGGGTTGGTGAATTACTGTTGCTACAAACTGAACTTTCTGCTGCATCCCTTTACTTAAGTCTTCCACTTTCTTTTCCCACCAGCTCTGCATGTCCATTTTTTCAAACCAGTGTTTAATCCGATTGGTGGCTTCTTTTTTGGATAGACCTTTTAATTGAGCCAAATATAACATTTGATCACCAATCAACATTTTCTTATAGAGACCTCGTTCTTCGGGGAGATAGCCAATTTTTGAAATGTGATTGGCATTAAGCGGTTCTCCATTGAATAGAATTGTACCCTGGTCAGGAGCAGTAATCTGATTTATGATACGGATAAGAGATGTTTTTCCTGCTCCATTTGGTCCTAGAAGCCCAAAAATGCTGCCTTTCTGAATGGAAAAAGAAACATGATCAAGGGCAGTGTGTTTAGCGTATTGTTTAACAATATCGGTTATTTCTAACATTCGAACTTACTTTACTCCGTTAGACTCTTAGTGAAAGGTTTCGTTACAAGGAAATAAAAAAAAGCCCGTCTCTTATTACGCGACGGGCTTTTTTATTCTATTGACTAGTGATATTTATTGCAAACTGATTGCTAATCAAAATATTCTTTCATTCGTTCGAAAAAGCTCTTTTCACCTTTACGGGGTTGAGGTTTAAAATTGCTTGACTCGCGCAAGCCTTCAAGTTGCGCTTTTTCCTCTTTTGATAAGGTTTTAGGCGTCCAAATATTTACATATACCAGTTGGTCTCCTTTGTGATATGAATTGACTTCCGGAACACCTTTACCTTTAAGGCGTAAAATTTTACCGGCTTGTGTTCCCGGTTCAATTTTAATTTTTGCCTTTCCATTGATGGTCGGAACTTCTACGGAAGTGCCTAAGGCGGCGTCTACGAAGCTTATATAAAGATCGTATATAATATTTATACCTTCACGTTTTAGAATTTCATGTGGTACTTCATCGATAACGATGATCAAATCGCCGGGAATACCATCGTGCGGTGCAGCATTTCCCTTGCCAGCCATCGAAAGCTGGATTCCTTCAGTTACACCGGGAGGGATATTAATAGTAATCGTTTCTTCGCCTTTATGAACTCCATTTCCATGACATGTATCACATTTGTCGGAAATAATATTCCCTGTACCGTCACAAGTTGGACAGGTACTGCTTGTTTGCATTTGTCCGAGAATGGTGTTGGTTACTCTCCTTACCGTACCCGTGCCATTACAGGTTGTACATTTGTCAAAAGATGCACCATCTTTTGCTCCGGTCCCTTTACACGGCTTACAAGAAACGTTTTTGTTGACTTTAATCTTCTTTTCGACACCTGATGCAATTTCTTCTAAGGTGAGTTTGACGCGAATGCGCAAATTAGAACCACGAGAGGTACGACGACCTCCGCTTCTGCCACCGCCACCGAAAAAACTATCGAACGGGCTACCTTGTCCAGCAGCGCCACCGAAAATATCGCCAA
Source organism: Albibacterium profundi (assembly GCF_042159835.1). NCBI lineage: Bacteria > Pseudomonadati > Bacteroidota > Sphingobacteriia > Sphingobacteriales > Sphingobacteriaceae > Albibacterium > Albibacterium profundi. The sequence continues at coordinate 369,245 of NZ_JBBVGT010000003.1, forward strand.
ATTGACTGAATATATCATCCATATTCATGCCACCTTGACCGCCTCCGCCAAATCCACCTCCAGCAAAACCATAGTGATCGTAGTTGCTTCGCTTTTCCGGGTTGCTTAAGATTTCATAAGCCTCCGCAGCTTCCTTAAATTTTTCTTCCGCTTCGCTATTATCAGGGTTTTTATCTGGATGGTACTTAATTGCTAATTTTCTATAAGCTGACTTAACCTCAGCCTGCGTAGCAGATTTCGTTATACCTAATACATCGTAATAATCTCGCTTTGACATTGTTTTGTTTTTATCCTACCTCTTATTAACTCCCAACCACCACTTTTGCATAACGAAGTACCTTGTCATTTAGAAAATATCCTTTTTCTACTTCGTCTATCACCTTGCCTTTTAAGTCATCGCTCGGTGCAGGTATTTTGGTTACCGCTTCGTGCAAATCAGCGTCAAACGGTTGATTTATAGACTCCATCGGCTTCAATCCTTTCAGTTCTAAAGTCTTTTTTAATTTCTGCGAAATTAACAGGATTCCTTCTCTAACGGAATCGATATTATCGGTGTTTTCTGCAGCTTTTAGAGCACGGTCGAAGTCGTCTATAACAGGCAATAGGTCGCCAATGACATCTTTGCCTGCTGACTGTAAGAACTCGATTCGTTCTTTGGATGAACGTCTTTTAAAGTTGTCAAACTCAGCGTATAAACGTACATATTTATCGTTTGCTTCAGCAAGTTCTTTCTTTAGAGTATCTTCAGGGGAATCCGCAGTATCGTCTGAGCTTTCTTCGCTATCAGCTACATTTTTTGCGTGTTTACGAGCTTCGTTCACTGATTCTAACTCGTCCGTAATGTTCTTATTGTCCAAATGTTCCTCTTTATTTTTATCTTCCATTTGAATAATTTATGTTAAATAATACAGAAATGTGTTATCAATTGTATTGCCAAATACGTTTGTGCGTCAACATGGCAGTGTTCGTGCCTATTGAATGTCAATATTATCCAATAATGACCCCGATTGGGTTTTAATTATTCGCGACGGAAGGTTTTTAATGATCTGGTAATCATGTGTCGCCATGAGAATGGCTGTGCCACTTCTGCTGATTTCCCTCAAGAGCAATACAATTTCTTCAGACGTGTCAGGATCGAGGTTACCGGTGGGCTCATCCGCCAAAATGACTTCGGGATTATTGAGCAGGGCACGGGCAATTACAACTCTCTGTTGCTCACCACCAGAAAGTTCGTGTGGCATTTTCTTTAGTTTGGAGCGAAGTCCTACTTTTTCAAGTACATCTAACATACGCTCTTGCATCGTGTTTTTATCCTTCCAGCCAGTCGCCTTTAACACAAATTCTAGGTTTTTTTCAATGGTGCGATCGGTTAACAAATGAAAGTCTTGGAAAACAATACCTAATTTTCTACGTAAAAAAGGAATATCTCTTTCAGCTAGTTTTTTAAGATCAAAACCTGCAACCAGTCCTTCGCCTGCTGCAATGGGCAAATCGCCATAAATGACTTTTAATAGGCTACTTTTTCCTGAGCCTGTTTGACCAATGAGGTAAACGAATTCACCCGATTGGACACTCAGAGCGACATTTGAAAGTACTAAATGCTGTGGTTGATATATGTCTACGCTTTTGAGGGCAATAACTGTGTTTGAGTCCATGTTTAAAGTTCTAATTTTTTAATGATTCCAAAGGGCATTTCATTTATAACGTTCATGATAGCGTCTTTCTGGTCTCCCAAGCCTAATTTCTCTAAGGATTTGTCCGGTCGGTCGACTCTGAAATATGCGAGAAGGGTAAATTCCTCATCACGCAATTGCACATAATCTGGAATTTTTGCAACTCCTTTTACTTTAATAATGTACATGCTTCAAAGTTAATGATAAACTACCTATTGGCATTTAAAAAATCCAAAATATTTACCCCATCTGCGTAATCACTTAAGCCGGGTTGTTGACTTTCACCAAAGGCGACTTTGGAAATTTTTGCATCCATGTCGATATTTCCGACGAGACATTGGATGTTTTCCGCCTCAGAAGCAAGTCGCCTTTTTACTTGATCGATATCGTCGTATTCTTCATAGTAGACAACACCCAACGGAGAAGCGATACGTTCATCACGTTTAAGAAGGAGGAAGCCATTGTCTAAGTGCTCATCTCCATTAACTAGGTAGATTGCTTTGTTGTATTCGTAGTTGTTGTTGTATTTATAATGGTTACTTATTTCTGAGAAGCTTTCTATTGCTTCAAAGAAAGTGGTGTAGTTGAAACCTCTCGGAAAGAAAATTTTCGAAACATTGCGACATCCTAAACCGAAATAGTCAAAAATATCACTCCCCAATTTTTGTAAATCTTCTTTGCTATCATCTTTACTCACTACTGCAATCCCATTACGGTTCTTTCGAATAATATGAGGGACATTTCGGAAATAATAATCAAAATAACGAGAAGTATTGTTACTGCCGGTAGCGATGATTAAATCAAAGTTGCTTAGTTTGTCGACTATACTAATCCTTGATTGAAATTCAGGTTCAATGTCAATTAGCTCGTTCAATATATACGGTATTAGAATCTTATCATCCGAAGATGCCTTAATCTGGATTTTAAAACCGGCGATAAGGCAAGATAGGACATCATGGAATCCTACCATGGGGATATTGCCCGCTAAGATAAGTCCGACCGTCTTATCGCTTAGTTCTGCGAAGTTGCCTAAATAGGGTTTGATCCAATTTTCTAAGTCGACCTGGTTTAACAGATCAAGATTGGCGTGGATAGCGTGGCGAGTTTGCTCCGGCGTAAACCATGGGTTTCGCTGATGCGCGGCAGTTATGATGTCGTCTAAAGCGGTTCCTTGGCTAAGGATTCGTTGCTTTAGTTCTGATAACGCAGTGAATCGTTGATAAGATGTCAATTTCTGTGGGTTTTTACTGTTATTTCTTAATAATGCCTTATATTTGTGTACAAAAATAGGAAACTTATTTTTAAGCTTAATGCAAGTATGTTTCTTAAGTAGACTTTAATATTTAGAAAGAAGCTATAATAACAGAATAATGGCGATTATAATCACTGACGAATGTATTAACTGTGGGGCATGCGAACCAGAATGTCCTAATAATGCGATTTACGATGCTGGACAGGCTTGGCGCTATTCTGACGGTACTGAACTGAAAGGCATGATTGATTTTTCAGATGGAAGAACAGTTGATGCTGAAGAAGTTCAAACTCCAATTTCCGATGAAGTGTACTATATCGTACCAGACAAGTGTACAGAGTGTGTAGGCTTCCATGATGAACCTCAATGTGCTGCCGTGTGTCCTGTAGACTGTTGTGTGGATGATGAAGATAGAAGAGAGACGGAAGAAGAACTCCTAGCCAAAAAAGCATTCTTACATAACGAATAAAATAATGCCCTTGCGGCTAGTTTTTCTTAGCGATTCGCTTGCTCATGGATTTCTATGAGTCTGTCTTATTGGGTACGATTAGGACTGGACAAAGGGATCTTCGTGCCACACCTTCTGCAACACTACCTGAAATAAAATGATCAAAGCCTGTACGTCCATGGGTTCCTAAGATGATCAAGTCTGCGTTCCATTCTTCAGCTGTGCTAAGGATTTCTATTCGAGGGTTTCCTATCTTGCTAAAAGTAAGCAATTCTTTCGTACTGTTCCATTTTGACTCATATCGCTCTAAAATAGCTTTGGATGCTTCTTCCTGCATTTCAGCGACTTCCGGTAACACTAGGGGCTGTTGTCCAAGTAGCGGGTCGCCAGAATAGGTTGTAGCGGGTGGATCCATTACATTTAACAAAGCGACACTTGCGTTCATAATATGTGCTAGATGGAAGCCATATAAAGCTGCCTTTTCAGAATAGGAACTATCGTCGATAGCTATTAAAATGCGTTGAAAATTCTTGATTACGGACATAGTTTTGTTGTTATGTTTCTGCTTGTACTACATAAATATAACAAAAAAATAATTAGGTGGTTTTTAGCTAAATTAGGAGCTTTTGATATTCCAAACAAAAGCTAGCTTTTCATCGCCTACGGAAACTAGCTGATCTGCATTCTTATTCCAGACAATTTTATTGATCGACAGTTTATGTGCGTCGTATCCTTTCTCAAAACTAACCGTTTTAATCAATTCGAAATGTTCTGCATCCCAAAGCTTGATACTTTTATCACGACTGCCCGTGGCGAATATGGGAAGATGTGGGTGATAGGCGATACTGTATACGGTATACATATGCGCCGTAATGTCTTTGATCAGTGTATAGTCCGCCGCATCATATACAAATAGTTTCGCGTCCCGTCCGCCCGACAGGAAATGGCGTCCATCGGGTGAGAATGTCATTGATGTCACGGGCATGGTATGCTGTTTAATCAATTTTTGGAAGCTATAATCCTCCGAATTAAATAGATAAATACGTGAATCCTTGGCGCCAAATGCAATTGTTTTTTGATCAGGGCTCAGTGCAATTGTTCGGATCGTATCTTCCGATATCGCTAAATGATGTAGTTTTTTAAAGGTTTTTAAACACCATATACTTACCGTCCCATCTTCAGATGCGGCTAATAATTCTTTTTTGTTATTGAGTACCTTAATATCAAAAACCGGCTTTTCGTGGTATAGAAGGGGTGCGAGGGCCTTGTTGGCGGCGAAATCGTATATGTTAATTTGACCGCTACGTTCACCGGTAAAAAGTAGTTTGTACTCCTGACTATAACAAATAGAATAGATAGACGATTGAACCGGGAATAGAATTTTTTCAAAATTCATCTTGTTTAAATCCCAAAGAACCAATCCTTTGTCATTGCCTCCGGTAAACAGATGATGGGGTTCCGGTCCGTTTTCTACGGTGTAAATGGGGTTTTGGTGTCCGCTCAGTATTGCCTCTAAATCAATCGAAAGTTTCATAAGCCACAATATATCGCTTATTTATGTCTGCTTTCTAAGTTCTTTGCAATTTTTTTAAGTGAAATGTTTTTTTCCTGTAATAAAACAAGTAAATGAAACAGAAGATCGGATGTTTCATTTACAAAATCTTTTTTTCGCTCGTTTAAAGCAGCGATAATCGTCTCCGTAGCTTCTTCACCAACTTTCTGAGCGATTTTATTGATTCCCTTTGCCTGCAGTCTGTTAATATAGGATCCCTCTACCGGATTCTCATAGCGATCCTTCACAACACTTTCCAGATAAAACAAGAAATTTTGGTTGAACTCAGTTTGAAAGCAGCTTCTAGAACCCGTATGGCAAGTCGGACCTTGTGGTTTCGCTTTGATCAAGATCGTGTCCCGGTCGCAGTCGATATGCGTAGAGACAACCTTAAGAAAGTTTCCACTTTCTTCACCTTTGGTCCACAGTCTATTTTTAGATCGCGAGAAAAAGGTTACTAGTTTATCTTCGTTTGTTTTCTCCCATGCTTCTTCGTTCATATAACCCAGCATGAGTACTTCTAAAGTTTTATTGTCCTGAATGATAACAGGGACTAGTCCATCGTTTTTATTGAAATCGATCATAATACTTAAGGTCTTATTTGTATTCCGTTGTCGATTAGTTGTTGTTTGAGTTGAGGAATCGCTATCTCACCGTAGTGAAATACCGATGCAGCTAGCGCAGCGTCAACATGGCTCTCTTTGAATACATCGATAAAATGTTGAATACTGCCGGCGCCGCCGGATGCAATGAGCGGAATCGAAAGATCTTTATTGATTTCGCCAAGCAGGTTACAATCAAAACCATTTTTTGTGCCATCGTAGTCCATCGATGTCAGTAAAATTTCTCCTGCACCGAGAGATTCTGCATGCTTTATCCACGCAAAGGTTTCCCAGTCTGTTTTGATTCTTCCTCCATTCAGATGTACGTAATTCTGATCTTCAACGAAACGAGTGTCTACTGCTACTACAACAAACTGCTTGCCGAAGGCCTTGGCTAAATCTTCAATGAGTTGTGGGTGTTTAACCGCCGCTGAATTAATCGAAATTTTATCGGCTCCCGCATTTAAAAGGGCTTCTGCATCTGATAACTCGGAAATTCCCCCTCCAATCGTGAATGGGATATTGATGTTTTCAGCAACTTTCTTTACCAAGTCGACCGTCGTTTTCCGACCTTCATGTGTTGCTGAGATATCTAGAAATACGAGCTCATCAGCTCCTTGTTGCGAATATTGATAAGCTAATTCGACAGGGTCGCCGGCATCTTGTAAGTTAACAAAATTGACACCTTTCACGGTTCGTCCGTCCTTTACATCCAAACAGGGGATGATGCGTTTGGCCAATGTGTTTGCAGTTAAAATTTGATCAACGATCTTAGGTTCCATTCTTTAATTTCTTCGATGCTGATGTGATCTTCGTAAATAGCCTTTCCTACGACAGCTGCTTCAATCCTAAGTTGAGAAAGCTCTTGGATGTCCTGCATTGAGCTAATTCCGCCAGAAGCGATCAACTTAATGATCGGGGAGTGATTCAACAATTTTTTATATAAGTCGACTCCTGCACCACTGAGCTTGCCGTCTTTGTTGATATCAGTACACAGGAATCGGAAAAACCCTAATCCCAAACAACGATCGATATAATCAATTAGTTTTACCGGTGAACTTTCCATCCATCCTGAATATTTAATTACCTCATCAAGAACATCAATGGCTATGATGATTTGATCCGAACATTTGAGAGTACTTAGCTCATCTAAAAAAGTCGGCTTGGTTAGGGCTTGAGTACCAACAATTACCCGATAAATTCCCTCATCTGTGAGTTTTTTAACCATATCAATACTTCGGATACCACCACCGTATTGAATTTTCATGTCAACCTTCTTGACGATATCGAAGAGGTGTTTCTGATTCTTAAAATCACCTTTAGCACCATTCAAATCAATGACGTGGATAATCTCAGTACCATTAGCCTGATATTTCTCAATCATCTCTTCTAAGCTAACGTCATAGGTAGTAACATCCTCGTAATTTCCTTCACGAAGACGAACAACTTTCTTGTCTAAAATATCGATTGCTGGAATGATATACATATTTATACTTGCTTGTTTTAAAGTGTGGCAAAATTCTTTAGAAGGGTTTCTCCGGCTGTTCCAGATTTTTCAGGATGGAACTGAACGCCGTAAAAATTTTTATTTTTTATGATAGCAGAAAAATTTAATCCATAGTTGCATGATGCGACGGTAAATTTAGGATTATATTCAATATAAAACGAGTGAACAAAATAAAAATAGCTGTTGTCGTCAATATTGGTCAGAATTGGTGAAGACTGCTCCTTATGAACCATATTCCAGCCCATATGGGGTACTTTTAGTCCCACATCGTCACTGAAAGCCGTTGTGTTGAGCGGTATCAAATCCAATAAAGGCGTATCTCCTTCTTCAGAAAACCTAGTTAGGAGTTGCATTCCCAAACAGATCCCCAATACCGGCTTTTCTAGAGCTTTCACAGCTTCAATCATCTTTATCGTGTCTAGTTTCTTCATAGCCTTTGCCGCATGTCCGACACCGGGAATAATAACACGTTCAAATCCCTTCAAGTCCCCGGGCGCATTAATCATGCCATAGCTAATATCCTGGCGACGAAGAGCTGCCGTCAATGAGAAGATATTGCCCGCGCCGTAGTTGACAATACCGACTGTTTTATTTTTTTCTTGAACCATCTATAACAACCCTTTTGTACTCGGCAGTTGCATATTGTCAGCGTCTCGCTTAATAGCCATTTTAATGCACTTAGCAAAAGCCTTGAAAATTGACTCTATTTTATGATGCTCATTGCTTCCTTCTGCTTGGATGTTGAGATTACATTTGGCTGCATCAGAAAAAGATTTAAAGAAATGATCAAACATCTCGGTCGGCATTTCGCCGATTTTCTCTCGCTTAAATTCAGCATTCCACACAAGCCAGTTTCTTCCGCCGAAATCGATAGCTACCTGTGCCAGGCAGTCGTCCATCGGTAGGCAAAATCCATAGCGCCCTATTCCTCTTTTATCTCCCAGCGCCGTTAGAAAGGCTTCACCGAGGGCAATTCCTGTATCTTCAATGGTATGATGTTCGTCGATGTGTAAGTCTCCTTTGGTTGCGATTTGAAGATCTATACCACCGTGTCTTGCGATCTGGTCGAGCATATGATCAAAGAAAGCAATGCCGGTATTGATAGAGGACTTACCGCTACCATCCAGATCCAGTTCGATTGAAATGTCAGTTTCGTTGGTTTTTCGAATATGTGATACCTTTCGCCGGCCCAGCTTTAGAAATTCATATATAGCTTTCCATGAACTGCTTTCCAGTGCCACAACATCCTCGTTTAATACATGGTTCTCTGCTACTCCTAGGTTTGGATTATTATTTAACCAAATGGCTTTTGTGCCTAAGTTTTCCGCTAGTTTCACATCATTAATACGGTCCCCAATAACAAAGGAATTTTTAATATCATATCGATCGCTGTCGTCAACATACGCTTTCAGCATGGCAATCCCAGGTTTGCGTGTAGACGCATTTTCATGCGGCCAAGTCCGGTCTATATGCTCCGCGATAAACTCAATTCCCTCAGAACGAAGCGTTTCAATAATGAAGTCGTGAACCGGCTGGAAGTTTTCTAATGGATGAGACTCCGTCCCCAAACCGTCTTGGTTACTAACCAGTACGAGTCTGTAATCCAGTTCTTTCGCTATTCTAGCTAAATATTGTATAGCTTCCGGGTAGAAGCGGAGCTTATCGAAGCTATCAATCTGTTCATCATCGGGTTCAATAATAAGAGTACCATCCCTATCGATGAATAGCAGCTTTTTCGGATTATTTTGTTCTATTGATGCCATGTTATTTAAATTTCTTTAACGCCTCCAATAGGCTTTTGTTTTCTACAGGGGTACCCACCGTAATTCGTAAGCAGCCTTCGCAGAGGGTCACTTTCGAACGGTCGCGCACGATAATACCTTCCTGGTTGAGGTGCTGGTAAATTGCCATCGGGTCAGCTACCTTGACGAGGATAAAATTGGCGTCAGATGGATAAATATGTTCCACAAAACTAAATTCAAGTAAGCCTTTAGTTAATGTCGTTCGTTCATTTATGGTTTCACGAATCCAATTGTTTATCTGATCAATATTGTTTAAGGCTTCAAGTGCGAGGGCTTGTGACGACTGATTGACATTATACGGAGGCTTGATCTTATTAAATACATGGATAATTTCCTCACTGGCAAAAGCAATACCAATACGTAAACCCGCTAAGCCCCAGGCTTTGGAAAGCGTCTGTAAGACAACAAGATTAGCATATTCGGTCAGCTCCTGAATAAAGGTTTTTTGACGTGAGTAGTTGATGTAGGCCTCGTCTACCACTACCAGTCCGTTGAAGTTATTCAGCAATATTTCGACGTCCTCTCGATATAGCGAGTTGCCGGTTGGGTTATTAGGTGAACATACAAAAATAATCTTGGTGTTTTGATCGATTGTTTCCGCAATAGCGTCCAGATCTAGTTGGTATTGTGGTGTCAGACTTACTTTTTTTACCTCTACATCATTGATGTTGGCTGACACTTCGTACATCCCATAGGTAGGAGGTAGGATCAGAATGTTGTCAATTCCAGGTCTGCAAAACGCACGTATCAGTATATCAATAGCTTCGTCGCTTCCATTACCAATAAAGGTATTATTGCTTGGAACACCCTTTATCTTGCTAAGAGCTGTCTTTAATTCTGCCTGCAGTGGGTCGGGATAGCGATTGTAATCCTGATCTAAAGGTGATCCATAGGGGTTTTCATTCGCATCCAAAAAGATCGAAGCTTCCCCCGTATATTCATGACGTGCGCTGGAATAAGGATTTAGATTTTTGATATTATCCCTTAAAATCGATTGAATATTGAAATTAGACATATTGACTATCCTCACTGTTTTTAATCTGTCGTAAACGAACGCTTATAGCATTTTTATGCGCTGCTAAGCCTTCTATCTCTGCCAAGGTCTCCACAACGGGGCCCAAATTAAGGATTCCTTCTTCATTGATTTGCTGGAAGGTTATTTTCTTAACGAAGGAGTCTACCGATACCCCCGAATAAGCTTTGGCATAAGCACTGGTCGGCAAGGTATGGTTGGTTCCCGAAGCATAGTCTCCAGCACTTTCGGGCGTTAGATGACCGTAGAATACAGAGCCCGCATTCATGATTTGAGAGCCTAAACTTTCGGGATTATCCACGGAAAGAATCAGGTGTTCAGGTGCATACTCGTTACAAAAGTCCATCAATTCTTCTTCCTTTTCAAAATTGATTATATATGAATTTGCAAGCGCCTTGGCGGCTATTTCTTTCCGTGGTAAATCTTCGAGTTGAGTCTTTAACTCCTCCTGTACTTGTTTAGCGAGTTGCTTATCGCTCGTTAACAAGATCGATTGGCTATCGGGTCCATGCTCGGCTTGGGCTAACAGGTCGGCTGCCACAAAGACCGGATTACTGCTTCGGTCGCCAATCACAACTACTTCAGAGGGACCAGCCGGCATATCAATTGCCGTATTGGATATGGTCTGAACGAGGCTTTTTGCTTGAGTAACATATTGGTTCCCCGGTCCAAATATCTTGTCTACCTTGGGGATGCTTTCCGTTCCAAACGCCATGGCAGCAATTGCTTGGGCTCCACCGGCTTTATATATCGTGTCAATTTTTAGCAACTTCGCACAATAGGCTATATAGGGGTTTAAACGTCCATCTTTTTGTGGCGGGGTGCAGACAACTATCTTTTTTGACCCCGCAATCCGCGCTGGGATTCCAAGCATTAAAAATGTACTTGGCAGTACTGCCGAACCACCCGGAATATATAAACCGACCCGTTCAATCGGTCGGTTTTCACGCCAACAAGTTACCCCAGTGGTAGTTTGGGTTCTCCGTTCTCGTTTTAACTGCGTTTTATGGAATGTATAGATATTATTGGAAGCTATTTCCAGCGAGCGAGCGTGATTGCGGTCGACACGCATTGCCGCGGCATCAATTTCACCCTGACGATAAGCAAGTTCGCTTAATTCTATCCCGTCAAACTGCTCTGCATAATCAATTAAAGCTTGATCGCCCGTTTTCTTTACGGTTTCCACGATAGACTCAACCTGACTACGGATTTTTTGATCCGTATCCGCATTTCGTATGATGAGCTCGTCGATCTGTCGTCGACTTAGTTCTTTATATTCAAAATAAGAAATCATAAACACATGGCTAAGGTTTGATTTAATCCTGTATCAAGACTCTCATGACACCGGCCTAAATCAAGGATGGTTTACATAATTATTTTCTCAATAGGCATTACAACAATACCTTGTGCGCCGAACGATTTCAGGTTGTTGATCTTTTCCCAGAAATCTTGTTCTGAAATAACCGTATGAACGGCTACCCAGCCTTCTTCTGCAAGAGGAATTACGGTCGGACTTTTTACGCCCGGAAGAATATCTAATATCCCATCGAGTCCTTCTTTTTTAACATTTAAAACCACGTATTTGGTTTCCTTTGCTCGCAAAACCGACTGCACACGCTGTAGAAGTTCTTCAACAACCGAGTGTTCCTTAATGTCCTTTTTTCCGATAAGAATCGCCTGCGAAGACAGTACATCAGCAAAAGGTTCCAGTCCGTTATTTCTTAATGTACTGCCTGTGGATACGATGTCACAAATAGCATCACTAAGACCTAATCCAGGACCAATCTCTACTGAACCGGAAATGGTTCTGATATCGGCTTTGATTTGATGCTGATCAAGAAATTTTTGTAGAATTATCGGATAGGATGTAGCGATTGATTTTCCATTTAAATCGTCAATATAGTTCAGCGGTTTTTCCTTTGGTATCGCAATTTTCAACGTACACTTTCCGAAGCCTAGGGCTTGGAGGTATTCTACTGAAACTTCTTTTTCTTTGATGACGTTTTCTCCAACGATGCCCAGATCAGCGATGCCGTCTTGAACATATTCAGGGATATCGTCGTCTCTTAGAAATAAGATCTCTAGTGGAAAATTTGCGACAGAAGTAATAAGAGAGCTTTTATAGTTCTCGAAAGAAAGTCCACAGTTTTTAAGAAGTTCGACTGATTTTTCGTTAAGGCGACCAGATTTTTGGATGGCTATTTTTAATGCTTTCAAAAGATATAATTATTAATAAAAAATTTAACACTTGGGTTTACGCTCCACGTAGAAACATACTAATATAAATCGCCACAATGGCGATGGAAATGTAGATGATGTCGGTTTGCGTAATTCATGTCTTTTTTAACCAATAATTGCTTGCATTGAATTGCAAATATAGTTGCTTTTTTATGCTATGCAAATTAAATCACAAATAATAACATGTTTTTGTTAAGAATTTATCAATTCAACGTGGTGGGATTTTCTTCAGAACGTAGAGCTGTATTTATTTTTCGTTATTCATCCAATTTAACATTAATTCATGTAAATTGTGTTCATAATCATTGTTAGACAGATATGATCGAAAAGTTTAATACAGCTCAGAAGCTACGGGAAGAATGGAACAATCAATACGAAGAGGAAATTCACCATACCAATAACCCCGTGTTAGATCCGCCGAGTATAGAGAAGAAATATTTAAAACCAATCAGGCAGTTCATCCAGCAGGACAACAGCTTTTATTTTCACGACGGAGTCGCCACAGTTGAAGTTAAGGTGGTAAGCGACGAGATTATTCGCGTGCGTCTGGCGCCGAATTCAAGTTTTTTAAAGGACTTCTCTTATGCGGTTAGTAATTCGACTCAGCACGTAGATTTATTTGATCTCACAGAAGACGACACGAGCTATCGTGTGAGAACAAACACAGTAACATGCGTTATAGAGAAAGAGACAGCGCTCGTGTCCTTTGTGGATCGAGATGGCAAGGTATTCAGTAAGGATGCTACGCCGATGCATTGGGAGGAAAACGCAGACTTCGGTGGATATTATGTTTACAACACCAAAGATGCTGCTCCTAACGAGAGTTTTTTTGGTTTGGGTGATAAGCCGACTCACCTCAACTTGCGTGGTAAACGACTTGTTAATTGGAATTCAGATACCTATTCCTTCGGCTTTAATCGTGATCCGCTATATAAAAGTATCCCCTTTTATGTTGGGTTAAAGGATGGAGAGGCTTATGGTATTTTTTTCGACAATACATTTAAGACCTATTTTGATTTCGCAGCCGAGGATCCTGCAAAAACCAGCTTTTGGTCTGAGGGTGGTGAACTTCAATATTATTATATCCACGGCCCAGCCATGGAGGATGTAATCAAACGCTATCATTTATTAACCGGGACGCATTATTTGCCTCCGAAATGGGCACTAGGTTATCATCAATGCCGATGGAGCTATTATCCTGAGGCGAAGGTTCGCGACTTAGCCAAACAGTTTAGAGATCGGAAAATTCCGTGTGATGCGATTTATTTGGATATCGATTATATGGATGGCTACCGTTGTTTTACATGGAATAAAAAGTATTTCCCCGACCATAAGAAAATGATAGCCGATCTGTCGGAAGACGGATTTCAAACGGTAGTCATGATTGATCCTGGAATCAAAGTAGATGAGAACTACTGGGTATATAAAGAAGCCGATAAAAATAATTATTTCTGTCGCCGTGGTGATGACTATTTTATGGAGGGTTATGTATGGCCGGGTCGTTGTAAATTTCCTGATTTTACCAATCCCGAAGTCAGGAAATGGTGGGGTGGGCTTTATAAAGATTTAGTGGACAGCGGCGTTTCGGGCGTATGGAACGATATGAACGAACCGGCTGTTTTCGGCAGAGGTACCTTTCCTAATGATGTGCGTCATCAGTTTGATGGGCAGCGGGGATCGCATCGGAAAGCGCATAATATTTATGGAATGCAAATGGTTCGGGCCACTTACGACGGATTAAAGGCCTTGCTGCATGGTAAACGACCTTTTACCATTACACGAGCAGCCTATTCCGGTACGCAGCGGTACGCATCCGTGTGGACCGGCGATAATGTGGCGACTTGGGAACATCTGAAAATTGGTTCATTACAGTTGCAGCGCTTAGCTATGTCCGGGCTATCATTCTGCGGCACCGATATCGGCGGATTTAGTGGTGAGCCGAGTGCAGAGCTTTTTAGTCGCTGGTTGCAATTTGGTGTATTCTCTCCCTTTATGAGAGCTCACTCGGCCGGTGATACAGCTGAAAGAGAGCCTTGGAGCTTCGGTGAAGAATATGAAGCTATTAATAGGAAATTTATTGAGCTGCGCTATCAGCTACTGTCATATATATATACTGTATTCAGAGAGCATGCGGTTGCCGGTAAGCCGATACTCAAACCATTAATTATGTTGGAGCAGAGTGACGATAATCACAACCGGGAGGAGGAGTTCTCTTTTGGTGATAAGATTTTGGTGTCACCGGTCTTGGAAGATGGACAGCGTGTAAAAACAATTTACCTGCCCAAAGGTTATTGGTATGACTACTGGACGCATGCTTTAATGACTGGTGGGGAGGAACATTCTATAGAAACCCCTCTCGATCAGATGCCAATGTTTATCAAAGCAGGTACGGTATTGCCAATTAATCCGATTATGCAACATGTGAATGAAAAAGTGATGGATGACCTAGCGTTGAATATCTATTATCTGAATGGAAGCCTCGACTCTAATTTATACGAAGATGATGGGGAGTCTTATGCCTATGAAAATGAGTATTACATAGATAAGAAATTTAAGCTACAAGGGACAGAAACGTCATTGACCGTGCAGCAAAGCCGAGAAGGACGCTATCATACGCCTTATACAAGCTATAAAATTAAGCTGATCGGCCTGCCGTTCAACATAAATAAAATATTGGTCGATAACGATTCTGTTGATTTCGAGAAAGATAAAGACGGAAGCTTGCATTTGGTAGTGGGAAAGGGTTTTGATAAGATTATGGTGTCTTAAAAAAGAAAGGAGGTTCTATGATGGATTCGGTTGAAGCCATTTCAAAGTTTTCTGATTTTGATATTGGATTATTTAAAGCGGGCAAACATTACAGGCTTTATGAAAAGTTTGGTGCCCATGTTTTGAATTATGGCGATTATAAGGGAACCTACTTTGCAGTGTGGGCTCCCAATGCGGCAGCAGTATCCGTTATCGGAAACTTTAATTCATGGAACCGCTACGCACATCCGCTTTATGTTCGTTGGGATGAGTCTGGGATTTGGGAAGGTTTCATACCACACGTCGAATTAGGGGAGATCTATAAATATGCTATTGAAACACAAGAAGGCGTCTTGATAGAAAAAGGTGACCCCTTTGCATTGCAATGGGAAACACCTCCTAAAACTGCATCACTTGTCCAGACTACCTGGCATGAGTGGCAAGATCAGGCTTGGATGGAAAAGCGACGCGAGAAAAATGCATTGAATACACCGATGGCCGTTTACGAAATGCATTTGGGATCGTGGATACGTGATCCTGACAAGCCGGATGAACATTTAAATTATCGACAAATAGCCGATAAGCTTGTGCCCTATATTTTGGAGTGCGGTTTCACTCACGTAGAGTTTATGCCGGTCATGGAATATCCCTATGGGCCTTCATGGGGATACCAGATTACGGGCTTCTTTGCACCCAGCTCACGCTTCGGGTCACCTCAAGATTTGATGTACTTGATCGAACAACTCCATTTACATGATATTGGCGTTATATTCGACTGGGTGCCATCACATTTTCCGGGCGATAGTCACGGCCTGTATGAATTCGACGGAACCCATATGTACGAGCATGCTGATCCGAAAAAAGGTTATCATCCCGATTGGAACTCCTATATTTTCAATTACGGTCGTCATGAAGTCAGGTCGTTTTTGATTAGCAATGCGCTTTTTTGGTTAGATCGTTACCACGTTGATGCGCTCCGCGTTGATGCCGTTGCATCCATGCTTTATCTCGATTATTCAAGAAAAGAAGGCGAGTGGATTCCAAATGAGCTCGGCGGCCGAGAGAATTTGGAAGCGGTCAGCTTTCTCAAGGAATTCAATGAAACCGTTTATCAGGAATATCCGGATATACAGACCATCGCCGAAGAGTCGACCGCCTGGCCGGGGGTCAGCAGCCCTACCTTTGCGGGGGGCTTGGGTTTTGGGATGAAATGGATGATGGGCTGGATGAACGACACATTAGCCTATTTTAGCGAGGACCCCATTTATCGTAAATATATCCACGGAAAAATCACCTTCAGCACGGTTTACGCATTTGCCGAAAACTTTATGCTGCCCTTGTCTCATGATGAAGTGGTGCATGGGAAACGTTCGTTACTCAACAAAATGCCGGGCGACCGGTGGCAGCAATTTGCTAATTTGCGATTGTTGTATCTGTATATGTACACGCATCCCGGTACGAAACTGCTTTTCATGGGGGGCGAGTTTGGGCAAAGCTCGGAATGGAACTTCGATCAGTCGTTGGACTGGCACCTAATGCAGTATGCTGAGCATATGGGTTTGTTCGAGCTTGTTAAAGGATTGAACTTCTTCTACCGCTCAGAACCTGCTCTCTATGAGATATCTTTTAGAAGTGATGGCTTTCGATGGATCGAAGCGGGAGACGCGGATAAATCGGTTTTAGTTTACCAAAGAAAAGGTATTCGCAGTAAGGATGACTTGGTAATCGTATTAAATATGACGCCGGTATTTCATGAGAACTTTAGGGTGGGGATGCCGGCTGGCGGACGTTGGGAGGTTGTTTTCAATTCTGATGAGGTCGATTATAGCGGTTCTGGAGTTTCCTCCTTTTCGGTTAATACGGAAGCCATTTCTTGGATGAATCAAGCAGTATCGGCGGAACTGAAGTTGCCGCCTTTAGGAGGGCTTGTTCTGAAAAGGAAGCAGGTGGGTTGATCTAACATTTTTTGACATGAAAGTTTACCATATAAGTGCTGAATGCTATCCGGTCGCCAAAGTAGGCGGCCTTGGTGATGTAGTGGGTGCGCTACCCAAATATCAGAACCGCTTGGGGATAGACGCATCAGTGATCATGCCTTGGTACGACTGTGCTTTTGTTAATGAACGCTGCTTTATATCAATTTTTACAGGGGAGATTAAGATTGGCACTCAAATCTATGATTATCATATAAGTAAAGAACGTGATAATGTCCTGGGATTCAGTTTGTATCTGGTCAAAATACCCGGTTTGTTGGATAGAAAAGACGTGTATGGCTATTCAGATGAGAGTATTCAGTTTATCGCTTTTCAACATGCTTTGCTCCATTGGCTTTCTGCCAGCCAGCCGGAACCTATTCTTTTGCACTGTCATGATCATCATAGCGGATTGATTCCTTTCTTTATTGACTATGGCGAAGAATTTAAATCGTTACGAGGGATGCCAACTGTCGGTACAGTGCACAATGGACAATATCAAGGTTGGATGGGTTGGGATCAAGCGGTTTTGATGCCAGCGTTCGATTGGGCTCATCGGGGGCTTCTGGATTGGAATGGGGTGATCAACCCCTTGGCAGCATTAATTAAATGTTGTTGGGCTTATACCACGGTCTCTGAAGGCTATTTGGAAGAATTGTTTGGTAAAGCTAATGGGCTGGAAGCACTGTTTGCATCAGAAAGTCAAAAGTCGCATGGCATTGTCAATGGAATTGATTCAGAGGTATGGCATCCGATGAAAGACGCCTTGATTAAGTTTGCGTTCGATCATACAAACCTAGAAGGCAAACGGAAGAACAAAATGACTTTTTGCAAGCAGCATGGACTCACTTATCGCTTGCCTTTATTCTCGTTTATCGGTCGCTTAGTCCATGAAAAAGGTGCGGATCTGTTGCCAGCCTTCATAGAGGCCGCTATAAAAGCTTTTCCTGACCAGTTCAATATGATGATTTTGGGCTCGGGCGATGCGGAAACCGAAAGTAAATTGATTGCACTATCCGAACGCTTTGCGAAGAATGTCGTTGTGACAATCGGTTATGATGAGTCTTTGTCTCATCGCATCTACGCTAGCTCTGACTTCTTGCTGATGCCGTCGAGGGTAGAACCCTGTGGTCTGAACCAATTGTATGCGATGCAGTATGGCACGATGCCTATCGTGCGTAAAACAGGCGGTTTAGCCGATACAGTGGTCGATATTTCGCAAGATGGATATGGTATCTCGTTCGAAAATAGCACCGTATCTGAGATGTTGGAGGCTATGGCTCAGGCTGTGGCTCTCTATACCCGTAAAAATTTGCTAAATCAGAAGCGGAAATTGATGATGGAGCAAGATTTTTCATGGGAGTCATCTGCTGATAAATATAAATCACTGTACCAGTCGCTTTGGGCAGACTGGGAGAAGCTTAGTAAAAAATAGCCAGTATTAATCAATGACTTAAATTATAGCTTATGAAATCGAATGTAATTTCCATTGTTCTAGGAGGAGGGCGGGGAACCCGATTAAATCCGCTGACGTTGACTCGTTCAAAACCAGCGGTTCCCATTGCAGGTAAATATCGATTGGTTGATATTCCAATATCGAATTGTTTGAACTCAGGCTTAAACCGGATTTTCGTTCTAACGCAATATAACTCCGCCTCCTTAAACTCACACATCAAAAACACTTATAATTTTAGTGTTTTTGATAAAGGCTTTGTCGATATCCTTGCAGCTGAACAAAATATGGACGGCGATCGCTGGTATCAAGGTACAGCCGACGCTGTACGTAGAATACGCCGCTACTTGGAGGTGCACGATTACGATTACATTCTTATTTTATCGGGCGACCAATTGTATCAAATGGATTTCCAGGAACTGATCGACTTCCACATCAACAACAAGGCTAAAATTACGTTGGCCACCATACCTGTGAGCGCAAAAGATGCGACATCCTTCGGTATCCTCAAGTCGAACGAGGAAAGTCACATTACCTCTTTTATAGAAAAGCCGAGTACCGATCTGCTTGGCGAATGGAAATCGGAAGTGAGTGATGAAATGAAGAGTCAGGGTCGGGAACACTTGGCATCTATGGGAATCTACGTATTTGACAAAGGTGTCTTAGCTGATCTGCTCATAGAAAATGACGGCCTCGATTTTGGTAAGGAATTGATACCCTATGCAATTGAGAAATCGGATGTTTATAGCTATCAATATGATGGGTACTGGACGGATATCGGGAATATTGATTCATTTTTTGAAGCCAATATTGGCTTGACTGACGATATTCCTGCTTTTAACTTATTTGACTCTAACATTATCTTCTCGCGCTCACGAATGCTGCCGCCATCTAAATTTGCCGGTTGTCTGCTCGACCGCGTAATTGTTGCAGACGGCTGCATTGTCAATGCTGATAAAATTGAACGCTGTGTAATTGGTGTCCGGTCACGAATAGGTAGAGGCACCGTTATGCGGAATACATACATGATGGGTGCTGATTATTATCAGGATTTGGATGAAATCGATAGATTCCAGAAACTTGGGAGACCATTGATTGGTGTCGGCGAGCGATGCTATATTGATAACACGATTATCGACAAAAGTGCTTGTATTGGCAATGACGTTCGTATAAATGGAGGTCCTCATCTGGACGATGGCGATTTTGACACTCATACGGTAAGAGATGGAATTGTCGTTATCAAGAAAAAAGCAGTTATTCCGAACAATACGGTTATCGGCACGATGTAGACCTAGGAAGGAAAAATACAAAATATTCGCTTTCTATTAACGAGTATTTTGTATTTTTGTTTCTTAATGGGAACAATTCACGAATTAAACTATTCAGTTTTAGCGATTCATTATTCTTATTTCACTTCAGAAGATCGCCTTCGTAGGTTGGGAATTTTCCTTTACTTCAGTTTCATTCACCCTCTTAAATCATATTTATGGAAAAGCTGATTGTTCAGAATGCAACAGTTCTCTTCTCTAATTCCGCATTTTTTAATAAAAAAGTAGATGTTCTTGTTGAGAACGGACTAATCAAAAACATTGGTAAGTCGGGGAGTATCCAGGCGAAGAATGCGACAATTATAGATGGGGATGGTCGTTTTCTGGCTCCCGGTTTTTTTGATTTAAACTGTAATTTTGGTGAACCCGGGTTTGAAACGAAGGAAGATTTGGTTACCGGTGCAGCTGCTGCGGCAGCAGGAGGGTTTACAGGGATTGCCCTTCAACCAAACACAAACCCACCGTTACACAGTCGCGCCGATGTAGCATTCATTGTGAATAGTGCGCGCGATTTGATTGTGAACGTTTACCCCGTTGCCGCGATCAGTAAAAACCGGGAAGGGGTTGATTTAGCCGAGCTGTATGATATGAAGCTTGCAGGCGCTGTCGCGTTCAGCGATGGCAATCGAAGCATCCAGCATTCGGGCTTGATGAGTAGAGCTTTACTGTATACAAAGGGTTTTGGCGGACTGGTATTTTCCTATGCCGAAGATAAATCCATTGCCGGTAAAACAAAGATGAACGAAGGGGAGGTGAGCACCTACCTAGGAATGAAGGGCAACCCGAACATCGCCGAAGAGGTGATGGTTTCCCGTGATTTGTTTTTTGCTGAATACAATGACACGCCTATTCATTTCAGTACCATCAGCTGTGAGGGATCAGTGAACCTGATTCGTCAAGCTAAAAAGAAAGGCTTGAAGGTGACTTGTGACGTGGCTGCGCATCATTTGTATTATACGGATGACGAGATTATTTCATTTGATAGTAATTTTAAAGTGAAACCTCCTTTGAGAACAAAGAAGGATCGCGCTGCTTTGATTAAAGGTGTGAAAGATGGGACAATAGACGCCATCGTATCACAACACACGCCTCATGAGGTAGAGTTTAAAATGGTAGAGTTTGAAATAGCTGAATTTGGTATTATTGGTCTTCAAACGGTTTTGCCACTTCTATTGAAAGTCGGCTTAACGCTTGAGCTTATCGTTGAAAAATTGGCAGTCAACCCAAGAGAGATCTTAAAGGTGGAACAGCCCGTGTTGGAAGAAGATCAGCCAGCGAATCTAATTTTGATTAATCCAAGTGAATTATGGATATTTGATGAGTCTACGAATCGATCAAAGGCTAGCAATAGCCCTCTGTTTAATTCGGAGCTAAAGGGTAAAGTTGACCTCCTGATAAATAAAGGTCATGCAATTAAACTACCGTGATTATGAATGAACAAATAAAAAATGCTCTAAAAGCGTCTATTCAAGAATATACACAAATAAACAAGCAAAAATCAGATGTTTTTTCATCACGAATATTTGATGCTTTTGAAGCCGACTTGCCGTATATGGAAAAGGTTGGCTTGTTGGATAGGGCCTTTGATGATTTTATTCATTTCGATGACCTGAGAGAGCCGTACTTCGACTTGTTGCTGATTAATTTTTTTACTAATGACGTACAGCGTCTGGAGGCAGATTACTTGGAGTCGCCCGAGTGGGAGCGTATTGAAGACGAGACAATTGATCGTGGAACAGAGCTGCTAAACCTGTTACTGTACCTCCGGGAATGTCGAGATGAAGAAATCGATCCAGATTTAGACGATTTCTTGAAAGAGTTTTTATTGGTGGAGGAAGATGAGTTTCAAGACGAACATCGAATTTATGAACCATTTATTGTAAATCAAATACTCGTAGATAGTAATTATTCGGAGATTGCACGAGTAGCGTCCGGATTGGAGGCCGATAGTGAATTGGAGGATTTGTTTTATCCAATCATGAGTTTTTTTGCAGAACCGGAGCCTACCGAAGGGCAGTTTGATGACTATGTGGCGATCAGCAAGAACAAATCGTTCGACGCTGCTATATACGCTTTAATTGTAGCTTTTAATCAATCATAAACTTAATTTTAACAAAATGAATTCTACTTCAAACAATGGTGTCTCAGCAACGTCTCTTGCCGTAAAGTACGGTATCATATGGGCGGCTATTAATATTGTTATTTTCCTGTTGGTTTATTATGGCGTTCCACAAATTATGGGTACTTGGAAGCATTCCATTATTCAGTTTATTGTAGGAATTGGTCTGGCCATTTATTTTACGCTGGAAATTAGAAAGCAAATTGGGGGATTTTGGAGCTTTAAAGAAGCGTTGGCCAATATTTTTATTCTGTTTATCATTCCGACTATCGTTGTGTATTTCTTCTCAATCATTTTTGGTAAATGGATCGAGCCTGAATATCCTGCGAAGATTACAGAAATCAGTTTGAATGCTACGACCGAGATGATGGAGAGCATGACATCCGACCAAGAAGTTATTGATGAAACCATTGCTGAAATGGAGAAAGGTTTGGAAAAGCAGTTCAACCCAGGCTTTATGGATATTATTAAATCGGTCGCTATTTCCGCTTTGATTTATTTTGTTGGTGCACTTATCTGGGCTGCTATCTTTAAGAGAGACCGCCCTGTCTTTATTGCACAAGAACCTGATAATGAAGGTCCCGTTAATGAATAGGAAACTTGACCTATCCATCGTTGTCCCCTTATATAATGAGGAGGAGTCATTGCCAGAGTTAGCTGAGTGGGTCGACCGCGTTTGCTGGGAGAACAAACTCAGCTACGAACTTATTTTTGTAGATGATGGAAGTACCGACCGGTCTTGGACGGTTATAGAAGACCTGAAAGCAACCAACCCGTCTCTGACTGCGGTCAAATTCCGACGTAACTACGGAAAGTCGGCCGCACTCAATACCGGTTTTGCTATGGCAAGTGGCGATGTGGTTATCACCATGGATGCCGACCTCCAAGACAGTCCCGATGAGATTCCTGAACTATACAGAAGAATCGTAGTGGAAGGCTATGATCTTATCTCCGGATGGAAAAAGGAGAGACACGACCCTCTTTCGAAGACATTGCCGACGAAACTTTTTAATTCCGTAACCCGATCCATGTCGGGTATCGATAACTTGCACGACTTCAACTGTGGTTTGAAAGCCTATCGACTTGAAGTAGTAAAAAGTATTGAAGTTTACGGTGAAATGCATCGTTATATTCCTGTCATTGCTAAATGGGCAGGATTTAAAAAAATAGGAGAGCAGGTTGTTAAGCATTATCCCCGGAAATACGGTAAGACCAAATTTGGTATGAGCCGATTTATTAATGGCTTTTTGGATCTGATCTCGATTTTCTTTGTCGGTAAATTTGGTAAGCGACCCATGCATTTTTTTGGGACAATGGGTGCGCTTAGCTTTTTTGCCGGCTTCGTGATCACCCTGTGGTTGGTTTACCAGAAACTCGCAGCTATATCGTCGCATACTGAATATCGTGATGTGGTGGATCAGCCTTTGTTCTATCTGGCATTGGTTGCGATAATCGTTGGCTGTCAGCTATTTTTAACAGGTTTTGTGGCTGAGCTGGTGTCAAGAAGCTCGTCGGAACGGAACAACTATCAAATCGACCGCGTAATCTAATATGTTTTTTTCCATTATCATTCCTTTGTATAACAGACCGCAGGAGATTGATGAGCTGTTGGCGAGTCTGACGAAGCAAGATTACACGAATTTCGAAGTTTTAGTCATCGAAGATGGATCAAAACTAAAAGCCAAAGAGATTGTCGACTCGTATCGTGATCGACTTCAAGTGAGTTACTACTACAAAGAAAATGAAGGACAGGGTTTCGCTAGGAACTTTGGCTTTGAACGTGCAAAGGGAGATTATTTCATTATATTCGATTCGGATATCATTTTACCGGCTACTTACCTGCAGACGGTCAACACGTATCTTGCAACGACCTATGTCGATGCATTCGGCGGCCCGGACGCTGCACATGAGTCGTTTACACCGGTTCAAAAAGCAATTAGTTACTCCATGACCTCGCCGTTTACAACGGGAGGCATCCGCGGAAACAAGAATCACATCGGTGTGTTTCATCCACGAAGTTTCAATATGGGAGTGTCTCGCAACGTGTGGGAGACTGTTGGAGGTTTTCTGTTGACACGCCTAGGAGAGGATATTGAGTACAGCATCCGTATACAACAGGCTGGTCTTAAAACGGCACTTATATCAGACGCCTTTGTTTATCATAAACGAAGAACCGATTTTAAACAATTTTATAAGCAACTGCATTTTTTTGGTCGCGCACGAATCAACATCTATAAACATTTTCCTTCGGAACTTAAACTGGTTCATTTTCTTCCAGCCACGTTTGTTGTATTCTTGTTTCTCTTACTTCTCGCGAACCTTTTCTCTTCAACGCTAGCTTCAATCGGTAATTTTCTATTGCTGATTTATACGCTATTACTTTTTCTGCACGCACTCAAAACAACCCAGCATCTACAAGTGGCGGTCTTGTCAGTTATCGCATCTTTTACACAGTTGATTGCCTATGGACTGGGCTTTATCCAAGATTTTTGGAAACGAGTCGTCTTGAATGACAACTAATTAATCTTCGTTCTTCTAACATTGTTTTGCATCCTCGACTTTTCGTTTAGGTTAAGAGACATCTTTTTTTATTTCCTACGAATTAAATACGAAGATAGGTCGTACTTTCTTCGGAGGTTAGACGTAGCTCATACGTGTGCAACCGACCAATGTCCGAAGGATGTCCGTCCAATGTTCGTCTAAAGTCCGTCTGAAACTGGATCAAGAATTCGCGAATTTTCAACGTTTTTTACGCCGTTTTTGCGTTGGATCTTGCCTTTTTCGTATAAAACCCCCAAAGCTGAACATTTAACTAATACGAAAGTGTGGATTGAGACGTTAGGGTTTTTGGCAATCGATGTCGAGTATGGGCGCTTTATTTGTCAGATTTCCGACTCGATGACTCTCGGATAATTAATTCAGGTTCTAGGGTTATTTTCGGTGCTACTTGGCCTTCTTTATAAAGGTCTTTGGAGGGAAGTGAGAAAAATAACTCAGCAGTTGCTTCTCCCATTTCAATATTTCGCTGATCGACTGTAGTCAGGGTTGGCGTAATGTATTGGCCGAACGATTCATTCGCAAAGCCAACAAGACCGAATTGTCCGGGCTGATGAAGTTTGTGCTTTTTTAAGGTTTGAAGGGCCCCTAAAGCCATGAAGTCTTCTGCGGCAAAAATTGCATCCGGATTGTTCGTTAGTTGCAGAAGTTTTTCTGCCGCTTCTTCTCCCGATTGGATAGAGACATCGCCCATGACAATGTTTTCGTCCTTGACCGGCAGGCCCGCGTCCTTGAGTGCCGACTTATAACCTAACAGTCGGTCTTCAAATATCTTGATATGTTGCTGTCCGCAGATGTGGGCAATATTGCTATAGCCCTGCTTGATAAGATGCGTGGTCGCTAGATAAGCCCCTTTAAAGTCATCGATCACCACCGACGGAAAGCCGAGTGTATCATTGGTACGGTCAAATAAGATCAGCGGAATATTTTGCTCCTTTACTTCCAGAAAGTGATCATAATTTGTTGTCTCTTTGGATATGGACACAATAATGGCATCTACGTTGGACTGGAGCAGCGTGTTGATTCCTTCCTTTTCACTGGTATATTTTTCATTGGTTTGAAAGAGAAGGATCCGGTAACCGCGCTTGCGTGCTACCGATTCGATTCCGTGGACTACGGATCCGAAGAAGCTGATTTTAGCACTGGGAATAATGATACCGATGACTTGAGTTTTGCCAGAACGTAGGGAAGTGGCAATTTTGTCTTGCCGGTAGTTCAATTTTTTTGCCATTTCTTGTACCCGCTGTTTCATGGCAATACCGATCGACGGATTATTGTTCAAAGCACGGGAAACGGTTGCGGCCGTGGTGTTCAATTCCTTAGCAATATCGTGGATGGTGACTCGTTTCTTCAATTGGTGTAGTTTAATGAGCGCAAGATAATAAATTTCACCCATAGCTTTGTCAGTTATCTAAAACGGATAATATTTTCGGTTTGGGTTTTTATTTTAATTTCTTTTTTGTAATTATGTAGTGACGTAATCGATTACATGAAAATAAAATGAATGTAGAGAATGACAGTGCGACGGAAGAAATCGTCGCAAATGTGCGGAAGAGATTTTTAGCTCTTTATGGCACTGAGCCGCATATTTTTACATCACCCGGCCGTATTAATTTAATTGGCGAGCATACCGACTACAATAATGGTCTGGTACTTCCTGCTGCTATTGATAAGGCTATTGTGCTTGCCATCGCTCAACGTGAAGACCAACAAATCAATATTTTTTCCGAAAGTTATCAAATGCGGTATACATGTACATTGCAGGAACTGGTGCGAACGGAGATGCTATGGCCGGATTATATTTTGGGGGTTATTGTAGAGTTGCAAAAGAAGGGTTGCGAGTTAAAGGGCGTCGACATCGTTTTCGATGGAAATATCCCTTTGGGTGCGGGTCTATCTTCATCGGCAGCGTTGGAATGTGCGACTGCCTTTGCACTGAACGAACTTTTTGAATTCAATCTATCGCCATTAGAAATTGCAAAACTGGGTCAGGCCGCTGAAAATAATTTTGTAGGTGTACAGTGCGGTTTAATGGATCAGTTTGCCAGTGTTTTTGGTAAAGCCGGTCATTTAATCAAACTAGACTGTGAAAGTTTTGAATTTAATTTTATACCTTTCAATGCTAAAAATTATCAGGTTGTTCTTTTTGATACTGGCGTGAAGCATTCATTGGCATCCTCCGCGTATAATGAACGGAGGCAGCAATGTGAATATGGGGTGGAACTTGTTCGGAAACATCATCCGGAGGTAGACAGTCTGCGTCGCGTAAACAAGCAGATGCTTGATGATTATGTGAAAGATGTGGATCGGATGGTATACAAGCGCTGCGATTTTGTAGTGAGCGAAATACAGCGCCTTCAGGACGCTTGTCAGGATTTATTGAAAGATGATTTGGAAAGCTTCGGCCGCAGGATGTATGAAACCCATGAAGGTTTACGTGACTTGTACGAAGTTAGTTGCGAGGAGTTAGATTACTTGGTCGACCGGGTAAAAGATCGACCGGAGGTAATTGGTTCTCGTATGATGGGGGGAGGCTTTGGTGGATGTACGATTAATCTGATCGCTTCCGATTCGGTAGATCGTATCGTGGAAGAGACGAGCAAGGCTTATAAAAAAGATCATGATCGTAATTTGAAAGTGTATTTTGTGTCGATAGAGGATGGCACAAGGCAAGTGTTATAAAAATTAAAAACTTAAATTATAGATACCTAAACCAATGCAAGTATTACACAACATTGACTATGCCGTATTTTTCTTCTACTTTCTGGTCGTAGCATTTTACGGTCTGTGGATTTATTATAAAAAGAAGAAGCTGCAAGCGGATTCAAAAGACTACTTCCTAGCGGAGGGGTCTTTGACCTGGTGGGCGATTGGCGCCTCGCTGATTGCATCGAATATTTCTGCCGAGCAATTTATCGGTATGAGTGGTTCGGGTTTTCAGATGGGCTTAGCAATTGCCGCCTACGAATGGTTGGCAGCTGCAACGCTGATTGTAGTAGCCGTCTTCTTTTTACCGGTATACATCAAGAATAAGATTTATACAATGCCTCAGTTTCTGAATCAGCGTTATAATAGTACGGTTAGTATGATTATGGCGGTGTTTTGGTTGTTGTTGTATGTGTTGGTAAATCTAACGTCAATTCTTTATTTAGGCGCTCTGGCGATTAATGGAATTTCCGGATTGAACCTAACTGCTTGTATGATTATCCTGGCAATTTTTGCCATTATCATCACGCTTGGGGGAATGAAGGTGATTGGTTACACCGATGTAATCCAAGTTTTCTTCTTGATATTAGGGGGTCTTGCAACGACCTATCTGGCTCTAGATCTTGTGGCAGAGCATTTTGGCTCATCGGGAGTTCTGAATGGTTTTAATATCATGACCGATCAGGCCGATAGTCATTTCCATCTGATATTTGATAAGACGCATCCAAACTATCTTGATTTGCCGGGACTGTCGATTTTAGTAGGTGGTATGTGGATTGTTAACTTGAATTACTGGGGCTGTAATCAGTATATCACGCAACGTGCATTGGGTGCGGATCTGAAAACAGCCCGTCATGGTTTGCTATTTGCTGGTTTCCTTAAGTTATTAATGCCTTTGATCGTTGTAATTCCAGGTATCGCCGCTTACGTCCTTTACCAAAATGGCGCTTTCCAAACCGAGTTATTAGTCGACGGAGAGATCAATCCTGATAAAGCGTATCCTGTACTTTTAAATCTACTGCCAGTCGGGTTGAAAGGTTTGGCTTTTGCGGCGTTAACTGCGGCGATTGTTGCCTCACTTGCTGGTAAAACGAATAGTATTGCTACGATCTTTACTCTAGACATTTACAAAAAAGTATTTAATAAAAATGCTTCCGAAAAACATATGGTGAATGTGGGTAAGATTACCATTATCATCTCTATCTTTTTAGCTGTCATCATTGCCCCGTTTATGGGTATCGATAAAAAAGGTGGATTCCAATATATTCAGGAGTATACCGGATTTGTATCACCAGGAATATTTGCAATGTTCCTATTAGGCTTCTTTTGGAAGAAAACAACCTCAAATGCAGCTCTATTTGCCACGATTGGGGGCTTTATTCTTTCCATCATATTTAAGGTGTTGCCGAGCTTCGTGGATTTGGAATTTCTATATCAATTTGGCTTTGCCGTGCCAAATGCAGAAGGTGTCTATGAGATTCCTTTTATAGACAGAATGGGCTTCGTATTTATTATCTGCGTGATCATGATGTTTATTATTACGAAGTTAGAGCTCGGATGGAAAGGAACAAATCCGAAAGGACTTGAAGTGGACTCGAAAATGTTTAAGGTCTCTCCTGGTTTTGCAGTTGGATCACTGATTATCATTGGTATATTGGTAGCTCTTTACACGGTGTACTGGTAGGGCGGAACGAAATTAATAACACTTAATATTATGAAAGTAAATAATTTATTGCTCGGGATTTTAGTATCTGTCACAGGTCTAAGTTCCTGCGGAAATCAAACAAAAGAAACTATGGAGACTTCGGATTATTCGGCTCTTTTTCCTGAAAAAGAATCCTTTGAAGATACGATTGATAGTAAGGCTACCAAGCTGTATGTGATAAAAAACACGAAGGGGCTAGAGGCGGCGATTACCAACTATGGCGGTCGTATCGTGGGTTTAGTAGTGCCTGATCAGGACGGAAATCCGACCGATGTTGTGATTGGTATGGATTCGCCACAGGCTTATGCAGATGCCACCGAGCCTTATTTAGGAGCATTGATTGGTCGCGTCGGCAACCGCATAGCCAATGGTCAGTTTACCCTAGACGGTGTTGAGTATTCTGTATTTAAAAACAATGGTCCAAATGCACTGCACGGTGGAAAGAAGGGTTTCCAATACGTGGTTTGGGACGGAGAACAACCGAACGACTCAACCTTGGTGCTTCGTTATAAATCGGTTGACGGCGAAGAGGGTTTCCCTGGAAACCTAGATGTGACGGTCACGTATACAGCAACTGAAGATCAAGGCTTGAGAATTGACTATGAAGCAACGACGGATCAGAGAACGCCGGTGAACCTAACGAGCCATGCTTTCTTTAATTTGAATGGCGAAGGCTCAGGAACCATTAATAACCATATTCTACAAATTAATGCCGATCAGTTTACGCCGGTCGACAGCACCTTGATTCCATTAGGCGATCAGGCTTCTGTAGAAGGAACGCCTTTTGATTTCAGAGAACCTACTGCCATCGGCGCGCGGGTTGACGAATCAGATATGCAATTGAGCAATGGTGATGGTTATGATCATAACTTTGTTCTAAACGGAGACGGTTACAAGCAGGCAGCGAAAGCTGTGGGCGACAAAAGTGGAATTGTTATGGAAGTTTACACAGATGAGCCCGGCTTGCAGTTTTATGGTGGTAACTTCATGGAAGGAAAAAATACGTTGAAGAGTGGGGCGACCGATGAATATCGGACTGCGTTCTGTTTGGAAACGCAGCATTTCCCAGATTCGCCGAACCAAAGCAATTTTCCTTCGATCATTTTAGAGCCGGGAGATACGTATAAAACAACAACGGAATACCGCTTTTCTACACAAAGCGTAGGGGAATAGGACGTGATTCGTTTGCAGGAAACGAAATAAATTTCAATTCGATTTTTTATTTCGTTTCTTTTTTCTTTATATTCGTGTACGTTACCGAACGTTAATTATAGAAAACCTGAAGACATTATAATAAAACCTAATCAAAATGAAAGATACTTTTTTTGGTTTCGCGATTATCGGAACTGGCGCGATTGCTGAGATTCACGCAAAGGCGATAGAAGCAATTCCCAACGCACGTTTGGTAGGTGTTTTCAATCGCACCCACGAGAAGGCGGTCGCATTTGGGGAAAAGCATGCTTGTAAGGCCTATGAATCTATTGACGATTTGTTAACAAATAGTGATGTTCATATAGTTTGTATCTGTACAGCATCAGGTTTGCACCGTGATCCTGCCCTGAAGGCCATAGCCGCGGGGAAACACTGTATTATAGAGAAGCCTTTGGAGGTGACGCTGCAAAAGAGCGATGAAATCATTGAAGCGGCGAGAGAAAAAGGTGTGAAGGTAGCTGTGATTTATCCGACTCGATTTTACCCAGCTAGCCAACATATTAGAACGGCAATCGATGAAAATCGTTTTGGAAGCTTGGTGTTGGGCAGCGCTTATGTGAAATGGAGCAGAGATGAAGCTTATTATGCTTCAGCCGATTGGCGAGGTACTTGGGAGTTTGACGGTGGTGGTGCTTTGATGAATCAAGCGATTCACTCGGTAGATATTCTGCAATGGTATATGGGGCCAGTAGAGTCGGTTCAAGCCATTGTTGCCAACGTCCGTCATAAAAATATTGAAGTAGAAGACACAGCAGTAGCCATCCTGAAATTTAAGAACGGCGCGGTAGGAACAATAGAATGTTCAACGGCGGTTTATCCGGGTACTTTTAAGAAAATTGAAGTCATGGGAACGAAGGGTAGTGCGATTATTGAAGAAAATAGCCTTGTGCAGTGGCAGTTTGCTGACGAAAATGAAAAAGACCAAGAACTACGCGACATGCATGCTGGTGGCGGACCTGAAAAGGGCGGTGTCGCTAATCCGATGGATATTGGTTTTTACGGTCATCAGAAACAAATAGAAGATTTGATGGCAGCCATTTCTGAAAACCGGGAGCCCTTGGTAAATGGCGAAGAAGGTCGGAAATCGGTCGCCATTGTCAGAGCGGTATATGAAAGCGCGCAAAGCGGCAAACCGATATTAATCACCTAAACGATAAACCCAAATCCCCCATAACAGAACAACGCTATGCAAACAGTTGACTACTTAGTTATTGTCGGTTTCTTCGTCGTATTGATTGCCATCGGAATTTACAGCTATACCAAAGTGAAAAATTCGGCTGATTTTTTTACCGCTGGCGGAAAGTTGCCTTGGTGGCTATCCGGAATTTCACACCACGTATCGGGTTATAGCGGTGCCGTCTTTGTTGCCTACGCATCCATTGCGTACACCCACGGTTTTACGATGTACGTTTGGTGGGCGCTTACGATCGCTATCGCCATGCTGGGAACTGTCTATTTCATTGCTCCGCGTTGGGCTAGACTGCGTACAAAGACCGGCATTCAGTCGCCAACCGAATACTTGTCGACACGTTACAATGTGCCGGCGCAACAGATTATGGCTTGGAGCGGTGTCATTGTTAAACTTTTCGATGTAGGTGCTAAGTGGGCCGCGGTCGGCATCCTGTTAAATGCGTTTATGGGGATTCCAATTTCAACCGGGATTGTAATATCCGGTATTGTGACACTGTTTTATGTGACGCTGGGCGGCTTATGGGCAGATGTCCTCAATGACCTTGCATCTTTTGTCATTCAGGTTGCTTCGGGCTTAGTAATGTTTGTTATGATCTTACTGCAATTAGGCGATGGCATAGAGGGAATATTTACGATGTGGGATCGGCTCCCAGAGGCACACTCTCAACCATTTAATTCACCTTATACTGCTGGTTTTGCTATGGCGTTCTTAGTGATAAACTTTTTCAGTTATAGTGGCGGCACGTGGAACTTGGCTACGCGATTTATTTCTTCTCAATCCGGTAAAGAGGCTCAGAAAGCAGCTATGTTTTCCTCGTTTTTGTATCTGATATGGCCACTTATTCTTCTGTTTCCGATGTTTGCTGCACCGATATTTCTGCCGGATTTAGCCAATCCCGAGCAATCGTATTCCCTAATGGCTATGGAGTTTCTGCCACCAGGACTATTAGGTTTACTGATCGCTTCGTTATTTTCAAATACCTTGTCCATGACCGCCTCAGATGCTAATACAATCTCTTCAGTGATAACGAGAGATATCCTTCCGGTTGTGAATAAACGAATTAAGCATTTCAGCTCGCAAAGGATGTTGCTGATTGCACGGACAACGACTTTCAGTTTTATTTTGATTACAATTGTTATCGCGTTTAATTCGGAACGATTTGGTGGTGTGATCGGTTTGTTGATTACTTGGTTTGCAGCATTATTGGGGCCTATTTCCATACCGATGATTTTAGGTTTGCTACCGGTATTCAGACGTAGTGATAGTCGCGCCGCTATCTTTTCCATTATAGGAGGCTTGGCTGCTTTTGCCATTCTCAAGTATGTTGTTATGGAAATGGAAGTGCTTGTGCCTCTGTCATTAGAAATGTCTGCTCCTTTGTTAAGCTCCTTGTTAATCTATATTGGGTTTGCTGTTTTTTCGAAAGCGCCAGTAGAACCTGAGGTGCAGGATATGCTCGACTCATTGGACCAGGATGGTTGATCGGATCGATGATAACTTATTCATTAAAAATGAAATATTTTCTTCATTGAAAAATAATTAAACTAAATTCGGTGACGTACACGAAGCGTTCCTATATTCTAAGAAAAGAGACAATTTTTGTAAACCCAAATAAATAATTATGAATAATAAATTCAACCGCCGTACTTTTATAAAGACGTCCGCCGCTGCGGGGGTAGGACTCGGTGTTATGGGAGGTTTTTCGGATTTATTTGCTGCGCAGGCTAGTGGAAAGCGCGTGGGTATCATCGGATTGGATACATCTCACAGTATTGCGTTTACTAAAACCTTAAATGCCAAAGAAGCTGACCCGGTATATAGGGATTATAAGGTTGTCGCTGCCTATCCGCGGGGTAGTAAAGATATCGAGTCCTCGGTATCCCGGGTTGATGGTTACATAAAAGATATTCAGCAATATGGTGTTGAAATTGTGGATAGCATTGAAAGTCTACTCAGCAAAGTAGATGTTATTCTTTTAGAGAGTAATGACGGTCGCGTACATCTAGAGCAGGCATTGCCCGTTTTCAAAGCTGGTAAACGAACTTTTATTGATAAACCGATAGCTGCATCCTTAAGGGACACGATAGCGATATTTGATCAAGCAGAAGCGCATGATGTTCCAATCTTCTCTTGTTCTTCCCTTCGTTACATGAAGAGCGCTCAGGAAGTAGCTCAGGGAAAAGTTGGTAAGGTGCTAGGCGCCGATGCTTTTAGTCCGGCGAAACTGGAAGACACCCATCCTGATTTGCTCTGGTACGGCATTCATGGCATAGAAATTTTGTTTACGGTCATGGGAACGGGTTGTAAAACGCTTACACGTACACACACGAAAGATACAGATGTTGTAGTGGGTGTTTGGGAGGATGGGCGCGTGGGAACCTTTAGAGGGTTACGATCGGGAAAAAATGC
Source organism: Albibacterium profundi (assembly GCF_042159835.1). Taxonomy (NCBI): domain Bacteria; kingdom Pseudomonadati; phylum Bacteroidota; class Sphingobacteriia; order Sphingobacteriales; family Sphingobacteriaceae; genus Albibacterium; species Albibacterium profundi. Next base: position 402,753 of record NZ_JBBVGT010000003.1, read on the forward strand.
CTACGGAGGTACGGTTTATGGCGAAAACGGCGTTCAGGTATTGGGGCCTTTCGATGGTTATAATCCTTTGCTGAAGCAAATCGTAGATTTTTTCGATTCGGGTGTGCCGCCAGTTAGTAAACAAGAGACACTTGAAATTGTAGCATTTGCGGAGGCTGCAGATATAAGTAAGAATAATGGAGGCTCCGCTGTTAGTTTAGCTTCCGTATTTGAGAAAGCTTTGAAATAATCAATTTAGAAATTATGAAAGATAACCGTAGAGATTTTTTAAAGAAGGCAGCCATAGGGACTGCTGCAGCTTCATTTGGTGGTGTGTTACCCGGATTCAGCCCGAAAAGCTATGCAAATATTGCAGGAGCGAATGATCGTGTCACGGTCGCCGTTATGGGCGTAAATTCCCGCGGACGAGCCTTGGGGAACAATTTTGCACTCCAAAAGAACTGTGAAGTCATTTATATATCGGATGTCGATCGAAGAGCTGCTGCGAAGTGTATTTCTTCAGTAGCGAAAAATCAAGGTAATAAACCGAAGGCTGCACCGGATTTTAGAAAGGCTCTTGAGGATAAAGACTTGGATGCGCTCGTTGTTGCCGCGCCAGACCATTGGCATGCGCCTGCAGCGATTCTTGCATCATCAGCGGGGAAGCATGTTTATCTGGAAAAGCCGTGTAGCCATAACCCACACGAGGGTGAATTATTAGTAAAGGCCGTCGAAAAGTACAAGAATGTTATCCAAATGGGTAACCAACGGAGATCGTGGCCGAATGTAGTTGCAGCTATTAAAGAACTGCATGATGGAGCGATAGGTAAAACCTATATGGCAAGAACCTGGTATGCTAATAACCGAGGTTCGATCGGCACTGGAAAGAAAACGTCGGTGCCGTCGTGGTTGGACTATGAATTATGGCAGGGGCCGGCACCACGACTTGATTACCAAGATAATCTGATCCATTATAATTGGCATTGGTTCTGGCACTGGGGAACCGGTGAGGCCTTAAATAATGGAACCCACTTTGTTGACCTAGCTCGATGGGGGCTGGATGTTGAATATCCGACGAAGGTCACCTCAGTCGGTGGTCGTTATCGATATAAAGACGATTGGGAAACGCCGGATACACAGACTATTGGTTTGGAGTTTGGTGATAAAGGAACGATTACCTGGGAGGGCCGGAGCTGTAACGGTCGCACATCAGACGGAGGAACAGTTGGCGTTGTATTCTATGGAGAAAAAGGTTCTTTACAAATCAACGGTGGAAATGAATATAAAATATTCGATTTGAAAAATAAGTTGGTAAAAGAGGTTAAAAATGATACCAACTTTGTGGAAGGCGACTTAATGAACCCGTCGCAAGCGCTGGACGCCCATCATATTCAGAATTTCTTTTCTGCTATCAAAAACGGCGAAAAGCTAAATTCAGATATCATCGGTGGACATCAAAGTACGCTGCTGGTACAACTGGGCAATATCGCACAACGGACGGGCAGGACACTGGATATAGATCCGTCGAATGGCCATATTCTAAATAACCCTGACGCAATGAAGTATTGGAGTCGGGAGTATGAACCGGGATGGGAACCCAAGGTTTAGTCGACCAAAAGTAATTGCTGCATCAACATGTCAAAAATAAAGCTGATTAATGGCCGTGTAATTACGGAAGCACGAATTATTTCGAATGCTTCTGTTCTCATCGTAAATGATAAAATAGCGGAAGTTAGCCCTGGTGATATTACATGCTCGGATGCGACAGTAATCGATGTCGGAGGAAATTATATATCGCCTGGTTTTGTTGATATTCATGTTCATGGTGGAGGTAACCGCGATTTCATGGATGGAAGTGTAGATGCATTTCTACGTATCGCAGAAACACATGCCCGATATGGGACTACTTCGATGGTGCCGACGACATTGACGAGCGAAAAAGAGCATCTTTTGCATACTTTGGCTATATACGATGAAGCCAATGGCTTGAATCAGCAAGGTAGCCAGTTTCTCGGAATGCATTTAGAAGGACCCTATTTTGCATTAAGTCAGCGAGGTGCACAGGATCCTAAGTATATCAGAAATCCCGATCCGAACGAATATGAGGAGGTTATTGCTAAATCACGATCGATAAGCCGATGGAGTGCTGCTCCTGAACTGCCTGGTGCAATAGAGTTTGGGCGGTATTTAGGGAAGCATGGTATTTTAGCCGCGATTGCTCATACGGACGCGATTTATGAAGAGGTGATCGAAGCTGTTGAAGCGGGCTACTCTTTAGCGACACATCTTTATTCAGCTATGTCAGGTGTGACGCGACGGAATGCATTTCGTTATGCAGGTGTTATTGAAAGTGCATTTCTTATCGATCATATGGATGTGGAGGTGATTGCCGACGGGATTCATTTGCCTGCACCCTTGCTCAAATTAATCTATAAAATTAAAGGTCCGGACCGAATAGCCTTGATTACCGACGCAATGCGAGCTGCCGGAATGCCACCCGGTGAGAGTATTCTTGGGAATAAAGACACAGGTCTAAAGGTGCTTGTGGAGGATGGGGTTGCGAAATTGCCGGATCGATCAGCTTTCGCTGGAAGTGTGGCAACTGCTGATCGTTTGGTAAGGACCATGATGGAATTGGCAGATGTTCCGATTGTTGAAGCTGTTAGGATGATGTCATTAACACCTGCTAGAATTATGAACGTTGATTCTCAGAAAGGATCATTAGCAGTTGGTAAAGATGCAGATATTACCGTTTTTGACGATAAAATCAATATATTTATGACCGTAATCAAGGGCCAAGTGTTGTTTAACAAATTATAAACAAGTATTCACGTTAATGGGTAAAAAGGAAAAACAATTAGTTGGGGTCAAGGAGATCGCAAGAAGAGCGGGTGTCTCCATTGCAACGGTAGATCGCGTTTTGCATAATCGTTCCGGTGTATCCGAGCGTACGAAGACTAAGATTCAAGCGATTATAAAGGACCTCAATTACCAACCGAACCTTTTGGCGAGGCGCTTAGCTTCAGGTAAGACATTAAATCTGGTTACGCTGATACCTGAAGTATCTGAAGAAACGGACTATTGGAGCGTACCTCTAGAAGGCGTGTTACAGGCTGAAAAGGAAATACAACCCTATAATGTTAAAATCACAAAGTTGTTCTACGATATGAATAATCGCGAGTCTTTTGTGAACCAAACCCAGATTATATTAAATGATAAAGTTGACGGGGTGTTATTAGCACCTGCGTTTATTGATGAAGCAATAGAATTTACGGATATATGTCAAGAAAGGAAGATCCCGTTTGTGTTTATTAATTCGGATATTCCTAACCAAAAGAGCTTGTGCTATTTCGGCCCCAATTTATACCACAGTGGTTACTCTGTCGCTCATCTGGTTAATTATCTGATAGAAAAGGATGATAAAGTTCTCTTGGTAAATATCTCAAAAGATATTGGAGCCGACCATCATATTCTACGAAAGGAAGAAGGTTTTAAAGCATATTTAAAGGATCATGATATCAAAGAGCCGATCCAGCTAAGTATAACGGAAACAGATTATCCTTCGGTACAAAAAAGTATGTCGTCAGCTTTTAAAAAACACCCTGATATAAAACTTGTTTTTGTTACGAATTCGCGTGTATCTAAAGTAGCTAAATATTTGGCTTCGATAGGTAGAGAAGATATTATTTTAATCGGGTACGATTTTCTAAGTGAAAATATAAAGTACTTAGAAAACCGAACCATCGACTTTCTGATATGTGAAAAACCACAGGAGCAAGCATATCGAGGGGTAAGGGCTCTTTACCAGAAGTTGGTGTTTGAGGTTGATATAGAAAGCGAATATTTTATGCCAATTGACATCATAACCAAAGAAAATTGTCAATTTTATAAAAATTAAAAATACAATCGGGGCTTGTTTCCGTCGCTAATTTCGGGTACGTACACAGGCTTGACGATGGAACATTGTTTTATTAATAGATGTTAAAAGCAAATAAGTATGATAAACAAGACTTTTCAAGGTAGTTTGCAAGTTAGGGAGTTCGAAACTAGGAGCGAAATGGGGGAGGCCGCTGCTCAGTCGGTTATTTTAACGATTAAAAATCTTTTAGAAGAAAAAGACTACGTTAATATGGTGTTCGCTTCTGCACCATCTCAAAATGAATTCTTGACGGGACTGGTTGCAGCTGAGGATGTGGATTGGTCGCGTATCAACGCATTTCATATGGATGAATATATTGGACTTGCCTCAAAACATCCCCAAACTTTTGCCAATTTTCTACGTGAAAAACTGTTTAATCTTCTGCCGTTTAACCACGTTTACTATATAAATGGTAACAACGAAAACCCCTTGGGGGAATGTGAACGATATACAGAATTATTAAAAATGAAGTCGATCGATATTGTTTGCATGGGGATAGGCGAAAATAACCACATAGCATTCAATGATCCCCATGTCGCAAATTTTAGCGATTCTCAACTTGTGAAAATTGTTGATCTAGACGATGATAGTAGACAGCAACAGGTAAACGACGGCTGTTTTGCTTCGATAGGTGAGGTGCCTACACACGCATTAACGCTTACAATACCCGCACTTATGAATGCCGATTATATTTACTGTATTGTTCCTGGTAAAAATAAAGCTAGGGCAATTTTCCACACCCTAAAAGATGACATAAGCACACGGTATCCGTCGACCGTCCTGAGAACTCATCCCAATGCGACGCTTTTTATAGATAAAGACAGTGCATCACTCTTATAGATAAATAGACCTGCCCGCGAAGTAAAAACTCCATATGCTGCCCACCGAGTGTAATCAATAAATGTATTATTCTCCATGTCTGAATATAGCTATCTAGGATGGTTCATTTGATTAAACTGAACATCCAGTTTCGAGCTTAATTTGAAAGTTGAGTTAAAAGACAATCAGAAAATAAAGTAGATAAATTTAAAAAAACTCGGAGCAGAAGTACAAAAGAAATTGCCATATATTCAAAAAAAGTATTATATTAACGAACACATAAGTTAACCAGTCTAAATTCTTTTATTATGAAAAAATCAATCTTCTTTTTAGTATTTACTTTTTTATTGACCGCGTCGAGCTCAACAAATGTAGCTTTAGCTCAGCCTACCGTACATTACAATGGCGGCTCTGGCCCCATTATAGAGATAACCTATACATCTTCTGGCATAACGATAGTCCCCAAACCGGGAGATCACTTGAAAAAATTCAGAATTGACTGGATATTGCCTGGGGGAGGTATGTATTCTCAACCGATGTATTCCGGCGTACCGCTTTATTTGCAATCTTATGATTTCATCATCAGTTCAGAGTGGCACTCTTTTCCCCCTAATGGGGTGGATACCCATACATCAGTATGTTATTTTTCAATCTATTAAACATCAACGTCAAAAATAAAAAGAGTTAGTGAATATCTCCATTAGCTCTTTTTATTTTCATTACAATGAAATGCCCAACTTTGATGTTAGTTGATAACAGAAAAATTTTAAAGCCAAACACTCATCTTTTTTCAGATGTTTCAAAACTACAGATCATATAGCCAACAAATAGATTGATCCTAATTTATTAATCTGAATGTAGCATGCTTGATGTTTTGGCTTTAACTTGGCAAGATTTAATATTTAAATCTAAAAGTGCTGTAGTCGAAACTTTGAAGTAAGAGTTTATTTTAACCATTGCGACCATTGAAAGATCTAATAAACAATACAATAGTCGAAACTATATCTAAAAAGGTTATATCACGACGGACCTAACAACCCCACCTATAAAGAGCTTTAGATAATCAATATTATGATTTTTTATAAATCAATCATGATTTGACAATAATCTAAACCCCCTTGTATGAAGCTGGAAAAACCTAATGAATTAGTTTCTTTTATTTGTGGTTTTTAAGATATTTATTCTATATTAGTTTCATTATAAGACTAAATTAGTTCCGATTTATATATCGATTATGTCTGTAGCCTTTTGAGGCTGCGTGATTAACGAGTATCATAAACGGTCAATGTCTTTGGTAAACAGAAGATAAAGGACAGGAACAAGCGTAATCGATTACGTTGGTGAGAAACAATATAACCGTAAAAGAAACTATTTAAAAAAGAGAATACTAATTGTGTCTATGCAAGTAGCTAAAACGATTAACTGGTCAGTGTGAATTGTAATATTTTCTCATGTCGAGAAGATACAACTGTGATTATGCTAATCAAAGACTTAACTAAAATAAATTAACAAAACCCCATGTTTAAAAACCAAATTAACAAAAGAAGAAGGACACCGAGACTGATTTTATCCTTCTTTTTAATCGGAATGCTTGTAGCTGCGGCTTGTGCGCCTAAAGTTGTTTCTCAGCAGGATACGACCTCTACATCGCAAGATCCGATTAATCCTAAGAGAATAGAAGTTCTCTTTTTGGGTCATAAAAGTACCCATCACGATTCATATCGATATGCACCTTGGTTGGCGATTAAGCTCTTTCAGAGCGGTATTAATATGACCTATACAGACGATTTGGCTGATTTGAATCTAGAAAACCTTGAAAAGTTTGACGGCCTCATCATCTATGCAAATCATGATACTATTTCTGCTAGTCAGGAGGCCGCGTTAAAAGGATTCGTTGAAGGTGGAAAAGGTCTCATCCCGCTTCATTCAGCAACTGGTTGTTTTAAGAACTCGGAATGGTATATTCAAACCGTCGGTGGCCAGTTCGCTTCGCATGGTGAAGGTGTCTTCAAGGGTACAATTGTCAACTCAGATCACCCGGTTATGCAGGGTATAACTGAGTTCGAAACTTGGGACGAAACCTATGTTCACCAAGCTCTTAATCCGGATAAAACGGTGTTAATGGAACGCGTAGAAGGCGATCATCACGAACCTTACACCTGGGTTCGAGAACAAGGAAAGGGTCGCGTGTTCTATACTGCTTATGGACATGATGAAAAAACATGGAAAAACATTGGGTTTTTAAATCTTGTTCGGAATGGAGTGCTTTGGGCTGTCGGCGATCAAGCGGTTGCAGAGATGAAAGCATTGAACATTCCAAACGTGGATATCTATGATAGTGACACAATTTCTGATTATACAGCAAGGCATATTGTGCCTACGATTCAAGAAGCTCTCGAACCTTCAGAATCTACGAAGTTAACACAGGTGTTGGCCGATTTTGATATTGAGCTATTCGCTTCTGAACCTGATATTATTAATCCGATCGCTATGGCGTGGGACGAACGTGGACGCTTGTGGATTGTTGAGTCGGTAGACTATCCGAATACATTTGTTGAAACGGATGGTTTAGCAAACGACCGTATCAAAATCTGTGAAGACACAGATGGCGATGGTAAAGCAGATAAGTTTACCGTGTTTGCAGACGGCTTGAATATTCCTACAAGTATCGTATTTGCTAACGGAGGGATAATTGTGTCTGAAGCTCCGGATTTTGTTTTCTTAAAGGACACCGACGGAGATGATGTCGCAGACGTTCGTGAAGTTCTGATGACTGGATGGAACAAAAATGACACACACGCCGGACCGTCTAATTTGCTGTACGGTTTTGATAATAAGATATGGGGTGTTACCGGATATGCAGGTTTCGAAGGCGAGATTGATGGGGAGAAGATGAAATTCTCACAAGGTGTTTATCATTTCAATCCAGATGGAAGTGACTTTGATTTCCTTGCCCCGACAAGCAATAATACCTGGGGATTGGGCTTTACAGAGGATAATAATGTATTTATATCGACTGCGAATAATACGCACAGCGCTTACTATTCAATGCCTGAGCAGCTGTTGAAACACAAGCTTCCTGAGAATGAAGATTACCCTAGAATATCAGCGGTGCAGAAGATAGACGGTCACTATGATTTACATACGATGACGCCAAACCTGCGACAAGTAGACGTGGTAGGTGGTTTTACGGCGGCGGCTGGACATGATTTCTATACGGCTCGTGACTTTCCTAAGGAATATTGGAACCGAATAGCTTTCGTATCAGAACCAACGGTTCGTTTGGTGCACAATTCGATCATTGAACCTGACGGTGCTGGATTTACTGAAAAAGACGGGTGGAATTTATTAGCGAGTTCAGACGAATGGTTTGGTCCGGTACAGTCTTCTGTGGGTCCAGATGGAGCTGTTTGGGTAGCTGATTGGTATAATTTTATTATTCAACACAATGTTTTTGTTCCAGCGCAAGCTCCAGCTGAATTTGTATTACCATTTAAGGATCAACCGAAAGGGCCGGGAAATGCATTCTCAAGTCCAATGCGCGATACTAATCATGGTCGAATTTATCGGATTGTGTACAAAGATTCCGAAGCAAAGGAACCCATGTCTCTCTCAAAAGATAATTTGGAAGGATTGGTTGAAGCCATCAAGAATGATAATAAATTTTGGAGAACAACGGCTCAACGACTTATTGTTGAATCACAGAATCAAGATGCACTTCCCGGTCTTTATGAAATTGTGAATGACCAGTCGGTCGACGAGATCGGCTTGAATAGCCCTGCGGTACACGCATTGTGGACATTGCATGGTTTGGGTGCTTTAGATGGTTCAAATGAGCAAGCGCTGGCTGTTGCGGAGAAAGCATTAGATCACCCCGCAGCAGGTGTTCGAAAAGCAGCGGTTCAAGTTTTTCCAAAAACAGAACAGGGTATCTTGACTATTCAAGAGCATGGCCTGTTAGAAGATCCAAACTTGAATACCCGCTTGGCGACATTTGTTGAACTTGCATTGCTTCCGGCTTCTAATCAGGCTGGTGCGCTCGTATATCAAGCTAGTTTGGATAAAGAAAATGAAGCGGATAAGTGGTTGTCACAGGCAATTTATTCGGCAGCAGTTGTCCATCGTGATGGTTTTAGACAAGCACAAAGCGCGAATGCTGCTTCCAGCAGTTCATTTACGAACAGGATTGTTGAAGGACTTAATAGTGAATTCCCAGTTGAAAAGCCAAAGCCGAAAGAGGAGCCTAAAAAAGAAAAGCCAGCACCGGTAAAAGAAAAGCCGAAAGTAACCAAGGTGACAATCAGTGTTGTTAAAGATATTATGCAATACGACAAAAAATTGATTACTTTAAAGGCTGGTGATCGGGTTTCTCTACGATTTGTTAATCCAGACGGTATGTTGCATAATTTATTAATAATCAAACCAGGTAGTCTTCAAAAGGTAGGCGCAGCTGCTGATGCCATGTTGAGAAATCCTAACGCAGCCGATTTGCAATATGTTCCGAGGGTTCCTGAAGTATTGTTTTCAACTAAGTTGTTGTCGACTGGTGAATCGGATACCATTGAATTTACCGTGCCGAGTACACCGGGAGATTATCCATTCGTTTGTACGTTTCCGGGGCACTGGAGAGGTATGAATGGTATTATTCGTGTAACTAAATAAAGAATATATGAAAAAGTATCTAATTCGCAGGTCTTTCATGATCAGACTCTTACTGCTTGTTATCCTCGCTTATGGTGTGGGCAATGCCGGCGCATATGCTAAAGCACCCATTCGTGTTTTAATGGTAGGCGGAGGTGCATCACACGATTTCAACACCTGGTATAAAGATGCTGATGTAGCCACCTTGGAAAAGGATGGTTTTGCGGAAGTGACGTATACCGATGACGTTAGTCAGATCCTCGATCACCTGTCGACAGTCGATGTATTGCTTTTGACGAATAACCAACCTATTAATGATCCGGCAACTCGCGAAGCTATCTTTGACTTTGTAAAAGCTGGAAAGGGTTTGGTATTGGCTCATGCGGCTCTGTGGTACAACTGGGCAGACTGGCCGGAATACAATCAAACCTTAGTAAGTGGCGGTTCTCGTGGACACGATCCATATGGTGCGTTTACTGTGTCAATCGTTAAAAAGCATCCAGTTGTAAAAGGCGTAGATAAAACATTCGAGTTAAAGGACGAACTCTATTATCAAAAGGTAGATGCAGCAGGACCCGGTGTCACAGTGTTAGCTGAAGCGAAGAATAAGGAGTCTGGTGATTCATTTCCTTCGGTATTTATCGTTAATAATGCTGACGCCAGAATCGTTGGAATTGCTTTAGGTCACGATGGAGAAGCTCATAACTTGGATAATTATAAAATAATGTTAAAAAATGCTGTTAAGTGGACAGCTAATAAATAAATTATAAACAAAAAAAGAAAAACTATGGAAGAGAAAAAAATCACGGTTGTTATCGTCGGGATGGGTTTTGGAAAAGAGTTCATTGCAATTTATCAAGCGCATCCAAACATTAAGGCTGTCGGAATCTGTACACGAAATGAGAACACCTTAAATGAACTGAAAAACAAATTCAACCTTGATGATGATTTATGTTTTACCAATTTCGATGACGTGACAAAGCGGGACGACGTGGATGCTATTCACATCGTCACTCCTGTTCCTGAACACGCGCGGATGACCTTAGCTTCCCTGAACGCTAATAAGCATACAGCCTGTACAATACCGATGGCTATGACCGTTGAGGATTGCAAAGCTATTGTTGAAGCCAAAAGAAAGGCGAACAAAGTATACATGATGATGGAAACCGCTTTGTATACTCGCGAGTTCCTATATGGTCTAAAACTTGCTGAAACAGGCGAACTGGGAAGAATCCAATTTGTTAGAGGCTCTCACATCCAGGACATGAGCATGGAAGGTTGGGCCGAGTACTGGAAAGGTTTCCCTCCGATGCTGAATGGAACACATGCGATTTCTCCACTTTTGAGAATCAACAATACCAAAGCAGAGTCGGTAGTTTGCCATGGTTCAGGTAAATTATCTGAAGATTTGGCGAAACGATACAATGCCCCCTATGCGGTTGAGACAGCTACATTTAAGTTGAAAAACTCTGATGTAGTTGCCGAAGCTACACGCTCTCTTTTCGATGTTGTACGTCAGTACCGTGAGAGCTATGATGTTTATGGCGATAAAATGTCGTTCGAATGGGAACAACTTCAAGATGAAAATCATGTGATCTTTGATGGCGGTGAGAATGCCGAACGAATTGATGTGCCTGATACAGATGAATTGTTAATAGAGCCGATCAAACATTTTACAAAGAGAGAGAAAATTGATGACCCAAATCACGTATCGTTCTTACAAGGAGCAGGACACGGTGGCTCGCACCCACATTTAGTTCAGGAGTTTGTGGCCGCTATAGTTGAAGGACGGAACTCGGCTGTAGATGCTGATGTAGCTGCAAACTATACCTGTGCAGGTATTTGTGCACATGAATCTGCGATGAAAGGCGGTGTGCGCGTAGAAATTCCTGATTTTGAACTATAAACAGATTGTCAAATAAATAAAAGAAGAACTATGAAATTTGGGGTGAGTACATTCGTGTGGGTCTCTCCGTTTAACACGGCGTCGTTCGATTTGGTCCATAAGATTAAAGATATGGGCTATGACATCATTGAGGTAGCTGTAGAAGATAAGGACATTATCGATTGGGCAAGACTGAAAAAGCTTACTGATGAGGTCGGTTTGAGTGTCACCATAAGCGGAGCTTTCGGTACAGAACGCGATATCGCAAGCGACGATCCGGAATTTAGAAAGACGGGCTTATCGTATATTAAAGACTGCGTTCAGATAGCCAACGAAATGGAAAGCCCCGTATTTGGTGGGCCTCTCTATTCTGCGGTCGGAAAAACTCGTGTTGTCTCTGACGAGCAAAAGAAAAAGGAAAGAGACTGGTGTATCGAAAATCTGTTTGAAGCGGCAAAATTTGCCGAGCGATATGGTATTGTCTTGGGCTTAGAGCCGCTCAATCGTTTTGAAACTGATATGATTAATACGGGAGACCAAGCACTTTCATTGATTAAGGAAGTTGACAGCCCGTATTTAAAAATATTGCTTGATACCTTCCATTGCAACATTGAAGAAAAGAGTATTCCAGAAACTATCCGCAAGATTGGAAAGGATCTGTGTCATGTTCAAGGGAACGAGTCGGATCGAGGTACGCCCGGTACGGGTAACCTTGATTGGGAGGGTATTCAAGAAGCACTTAATGACATTCAGTATGATGGCGCCATCGTGATCGAAACTTTCGGCGCGCCCTCAAAGGAATTAGCCAGAGCTGCTAGTATTTGGCGACCGCTGGCAAATAGCGCCGATGAATTGGCTAGCGAAGGATTAGCTTTCTATAAGCGATGTTTTTAGCCTAAGGCTATATTAGGTTTTTGAAGCTTCATACAAGAAGGTTTAGATAATTGTCAAATCATGATTGATTTATAAAAAAAATTATGATATTTATTATCTAAACCTTTTTTATTACTCTAAAACCTAAAGTATGTTGCACAAGCCTAGTACAAGTGTTAACGAAGACTATGCATCTAAAAAAAAGTCTCGTCTTGGTATTTTATTTTTCTTTATCTATTTCTTTCTATACGGTGGATTTGTAATTATCGGGGTAGTCAATTACGAATTGCTTGCTGTTGAAACTTTGTGGGGATTAAACCTAGCGACACTCTACGGTATTGCGTTGATTGTTTTCGCCGTACTGCTTGGGGGGCTCTATAATTTCTTTTGTTCTCGTTACGAGGATGAAGCTGAAAAGGAATTAGCTGAAAGGAGTGAGCAGGCATGATCTACGATGTATCCTACACGGCTATTGTGTTTTTTGTCGGCTTTGTCGGCCTTGTATTAGGGTTGTCGTTTTATTTTGGTAAAAAGACGAAATCGGCTTCATCATATTATGCGGCGGGAGGACAGATTCACTGGTCGGTTAACGGAATAGCATTTGCCGGAGATTATCTATCAGCTGCATCTTTCTTGGGCATCTGTGGGATGATAGCGACCTCTGGTTATGACGGTTTTTTATATGCTATCGGCTTTTTAGCGGGATGGATGGTTGCCCTCTTCCTTGTGGCCGAACCGTTTAAGAAATTAGGAAAGTACACGTTTTCAGATGCGCTTAATTCTACTTTTAAATCACGGCTGGTAACGTTAACGGCATCTATTAGTACGTTAATTGTCTCCATATTTTATTTAATACCCCAAATGGTGGGTGCGGGAGATTTGGTAACTCCACTACTAGGCTTCCCGCATTGGGTAGGGGTGTTGATTGTGGGCGTGATTGTAATCCTCATTGTGGCGACAGCTGGGATGACATCCACAACCTATGTTCAGTTCTTAAAGGGTGGCCTGTTAATTTTACTTTCCGGGATTTTATCCTTTTATATCATGAAAAACGGGTTTACGCTGAACCCTGATCATGAAGGAAAACCCTACCATGATTTCGTTGAATTGGTCCCGGTCATGAATGGAGACCAAGTAGAGTCGGTTACCGATTGGAATGTGCTTTCCCAGCATAATGTACAGGGTAAAGAATTTGTAAACCTTGAAAAGGATGGTATCCAGCGATGGTTTTTACTTAACAAAATGGAGGGGGAACCTATATTAAACGAAGCCTTGTCAATCACTACAGATGAAAGCGGCATGCAGCTTTATAATGGAGAACCCAAAGAGAACGGTAATTTTTACCAGGTAGGTCATTTGAGTAAGGTGGTAGTCAACGGTGAAGAGGTTGAAAGCAGTGGCTCTGTAAACCCGATTCAATTTTTGAATATTATCAAGAATAGTGAGGTTGTTCGCTTTCTCAATGTAAAATTTACCAGCAACAATCAAGAGGTGTCCTTGTACTATCCTCAAGAAACTTCAGGAGAAAGCTTCATGCTCCCTGGGCTGAAGTATAAAATAGGAAAAGGCGCGAGTTGGTGGAGCAAAATGGACTTTATTTCACTTATGATGGCTCTGTTTTTGGGAACAGCAGCATTGCCTCATATCCTAATTCGCTATTATACGGTGAATTCCCCACGTGACGCAAGGAAGTCGACCATCTTAGCCATTGCGGCTATTGGCGCGTTCTATTTATTGACTTTGTATTTAGGAATTGGAGCTGCGGTCAATGGCGTTATGGACGTTGAATCTAGTAACATGGCAGCACCTCTATTAGCAAAAGCGTTTGGGGTTGTCCTCTTCTCGGTGATTTCAGCCATAGCATTTGCCACAGTTTTAGGGACGGTCTCTGGATTGATCGTCGCGTCATCCGGTGCGATAGCTCATGATTTGCTAGATGGTTATTTTAACAAAAACCTGAGTGATAGCAACAAGGTTCTGGCAGGTAAGCTGGCTGCTTTTGGTGTCGGTATATTTGCCATTGCGTTGGGAATTGCTTTTAAGGGAATGAATGTATCCTTTTTAGTCGGTTGGGCTTTTGCAATAGCTGCGTCAGCTAATCTCCCGGCGATCTTGTTCCTTTTATTTTGGAAAAAAACGACCGCAAAAGGTATTTCCTGGTCAATTGTTATGGGTATCGTCTCATCATTGGCGATTATTCTTACATCACCTACAATGTGGGGACGCTACGGCTTACGTCCTGCTGATGCGCTTCATCAGTTAGAAAATCCAGCTATTATTTCTTTCCCTTTAGCGGTAATCACCTTATATTTAGTTTCGATTTCCACTAAAAAGCAAAAAGTTAATATATGACATTCGATAATAATCGATAATTTAGCAGAAAAAAAAATCAATGAAACAGTTTACGCTATTTACTTTCGTTTGTGGTTTGTTGCTTGTCTCAAGCCACGCATTTGCTCAGTTTAACAAGAACCAAGTCATCGCCCATCGCGGAGGATGGGATGATCAGATTCCTCAAAACTCACTCGCGTCATTAAACAAAGCGATTGATCTCAATTGTTTCGGTTCCGAATTTGATGTTCATCTGACGAAAGACGATGTGCTGGTAGTATGCCATGATCATGATTTTTATGGGATAGAGATCGAGGAGTCGACCTATGAAGAGCTTTTGACGAAGAAACATCCGAATGGCGAGAAAATTCCAACCGCTAGAGAATATATACTTGAAGGATTGAAGCAGAAAGGAAGAAAGAAAACAAAGTTGATTTATGAATTAAAAACCTCGCGTATAAGTACGGAACGTACCTTGAAAGCTGCTGAGTTAACGGTAGCACTTGTAAAGGAGCTGAATGCTGAAAAGATGATCGAATACATCGTTTTCAGTCACGATGCAGGTAAGAAATTAATAGAACTCGACCCGAAAGCCAAGGTGTCTTATTTAAATGGAGATCTGACACCGGCGGAAGCCCATGCCGCAGGATATTTTGGGTTGGATTATAATCATAAAGTCTATAAAAAGAATCCTAGCTGGATTAAAGAAGCACATGATTTAGGTCTGGCGATCAACGTATGGACAGTTAACACAGCGGAAGATATGCAGTTCTTCCTTGATCAAGATGTAGAATACATTACTACCGATCAGCCGAGCCGCTTGTTCAATTTAATCGGAAAATAGTATTTACTCGGTTATTGGCATCGTTTGTTGATCATTTTATCAATGAATTTGTAAAAATGTTATTAAATTAATATTTATTTTGTCAATTGTTTGATAATTTAAATATTAAAGCGCTATATTTGTTTAAAAATTAGAAAAGTAGCGTTTAAGGATTAACAAAATATTATAATATGTGCGGTATAATTGGAGCATTTGATATAAAAGGACGGTCTGAAGAAATCAGAGCAGATGTTCTAAAGATGTCAAAAAAGATTCGTCATCGTGGCCCAGATTGGTCTGGGATTTTCAGTAACGAAAAGGCAGTTATTTCTCATGAACGACTGGCTATTGTAGATCCGAAGTCAGGTAATCAGCCTTTATATAGTTCTGACGGTAAATTGGTCCTGGCTGCAAATGGTGAAATTTATAACCACCAAAGTCTTCGTGCGCAATTCCCTGAATATGAGTTTAGGACGGAAACGGACAGCGAGATACTATTAGCTTTGTATCAGAAAAAAGGGCCAACCTTTCTTGATGAGCTAAATGGTATTTTCGGTTTTGCTATTTACGATATCGAGCGAGATGAGTATTTTATCGCTCGCGATCATATCGGTATTATCCCTTTGTATATCGGATGGGATGCCGAGGGATCATTTTATGTTGCTTCCGAGCTGAAGGCTTTAGAAGGAAGATGCGTACGAATAGAAACATTCAAACCCGGCCATTATATCTATAGTGGAGATGGGAATCATTTTCAACCGTGGTATACGCGTGACTGGGAAGACTACGATAATATCAAAGATAATGATGCTGATATTGACAATCTTCGTAAGGGGTTGGAAGAAGCAGTACACCGTCAGCTTATGTCAGATGTACCTTATGGTGTACTATTGTCTGGCGGATTAGATTCTTCGATTATTGCCGCAGTAACCAAGCTTTTTGCATCTAAACGTATTGAGTCGAATGACATGGAAAATGCATGGTACCCACAATTGCACTCTTTTGCGGTAGGTTTGAAAGGTTCGCCCGATTTGATTGCTGCAAAAAAGGCGGCGGATCATATCGGTACTATTCACCATGAAATCAACTTCTCTATTCAAGAAGGACTTGATGCGGTTCGTGATGTAATCTATCATTTAGAAACGTATGATGTAACAACTATAAGAGCGTCTACGCCGATGTATTTACTGGCAAGGGTAATCAAGTCGATGGGTATTAAGATGGTACTTTCAGGTGAAGGCTCAGATGAACTTTTCGGAGGTTATTTATATTTTCATAAAGCGCCAGATGCTCAAAGGTTCCATGAGGAAACCGTGCGTAAGATGAGTAAACTGCATTTATATGACTGTTTACGAGCTAACAAGTCGCTCGCCGCTTGGGGGATAGAAGGACGGGTGCCGTTCTTAGATAAGGACTTTATCGATATCGCTATGCGACTAAATCCGGAGAGCAAAATGATCAAAGACGGTCGTATTGAGAAATGGATTTTACGTAAGGCTTTTGAAGACTATTTGCCAGATAGCATTGCTTGGAGACAAAAAGAGCAGTTTTCGGACGGTGTGGGTTATAGCTGGATTGACACGCTAAAAGAGCAGGCAGAGGAGAAAGTTTCTGATGCGGAACTAGCTGTTGCGGCTACTAAATTCCCAATCAATCCTCCACGTAACAAGGAAGAGTATTTATACAGAAGTATTTTTGCAGAGCATTTCCCGTCAGAGTCAGCAGCCATGACGGTTCCTTCGGTACCTTCCGTAGCATGTAGCACACCCGAAGCTTTAGCATGGGATGAATCGTTCCAGAACCAAAATGATCCATCGGGAAGAGCGGTAGGTTCCGTTCACCAAGAAAGCTATTCGAAGGACAAAGTTGTCATACAGCCATAAATTAAAAATTGGAGTTTATAACAGGCCCTGAAAATGTACGTTTTCAGGGCTTTTTTTTGGCGGCAACTGCCTACTTTTCAGGATCCAAAAAGTCTTGAAGTTTACTCCAAGTAGAACTATTTAAGATTGTTCTGTCGGACTCCGATTTTGACTTAATGTATTCATGAATGTAATCCACGCGCGCCATGCCGTCTGGATGTGTGCTGACCCAGACCAAGCTTTCAGGGAGTTTTTCGCTATTTTCTTCCATGCGTAAGAGGAAGTCGGCCATAGGTTTTAAAGGCAAGCCTGCCTTCTCCAGATAATCGATCGCCTTTTTATCGGCCGTTTTCTCAAGGCTACGATCGTAAGCACTCGAAGACAAAACCTTGGCAGACTGGCGTACAATTTCGCCGTTTCCTCCGGTGGCAGTAGAGACCAACACGGAAAGCCCCACTTCTTTGATCAATTTCTTTGTAATATGTTGTTCTTGGATATGTGCCAGTTCATGACCTAACACACCAGCCAGTTCTGCTTCGTTTTGGCTATCTGAGATGAGTCCGGAAAATAAAATGATCTGTTTCCCTGGTAACGCGAACGCATTTACTTGTCTGTTGTCTAAAATATGAAGTTTTATCTCATCTCGATCAATTCCGTTGGCGTCACATAGGACTGTAAAAATGCTATCGATAGGTTTATAGACTTCATCATCAAGAATCTCCTCTTGCGAATTTTTAAAGTAGTTCCAATAAAGTTGCCCTAGCTTTTCCTCTGTTTTCTCACTAAGTTGCTCTACTTTTAGTATTCGCATCCAATCAATCTGACCTAATAGCAACCAGCTTCCGAAGAATAATACGAGAATTGATAGAAATTGGATAAAGAGCTTTCTCATCTTAATTTTTACATAAAAGATCGGTCAGGTTTCCATAGAACCACCAGCTAACATGTTTGCCTCGCCTTGTATTGATGCTGGTGTATATACTCGCTATCAACTCTCCCATATTGAATAAGAATATGGTGATGATATAGGCAATATAGGTATTGCTAATGGATTGATTGCCGAATATGATGCCGACAGTCCACCAAAAACCTGCACTGTTCATAAAAAGAAGAGAGAGTTGTGAAACTAATGCTTGTGTGCAATGCCAACGTACGAAGAATGTCCCTTTTTTATTGGCTATATAAAAAAATAAGGTTGCAATTAGGTTTACGATCGGCAAGGGCATCCCTGCGATTGCCGTCACCAGCGAAATCAAATAACTGTTCGAAGCTTTTTCGGCTTCATGTTCACTCGGCTTATAATCAAATTGTTTGATGCGGATCATAAATCTTTCATAATATTCCAGACCCAGTTTGCTGCAACGAGAAGAATGGACGGTATAAAGACCGATTTTTGTCGCATAAAACATTCCACTTTGCAGTAAAAACGATGTAGACTGTCCTGTTTACGAATAATATCCAAAAGAATCCACAGCGGTGCGGCAATCATCGTAATCGTAATAATATACCCTAAAGGATTCCAATAGAACGCTCCTGCCAAGTCGCCGTGAAAAAGTGATAGGACCGATCTTGTTGACCCGCATGAAGGGCAGGGGAGTCCGGTCACATTTTTTACGATGCAGACACTTGCGTCTGTTGAGGCCAGATGATTTGCAGAGACAAGAATCCAAGTGAATCCACCTAGACATGCTAAAAATAAAATAGTATAAATTTTATTTCTCTCTATTGTCATTGCCCTATTTGTAATATATCACTTCGTGTAGTTTCTCAAGATTTTTTTCTCGAGTGGCGCCCATAATTAGAAACCAATCAATAATAGTCCACACGCCCAGTCCTCCGCAAGTCAGCAGTTTCCCAATGCCTAAGCCCGTGTCACCGATCAAGAAGCGGTCTATGCCAAATGAACCACCTAGTAGCGAAACAATTAAGCTGATGGTAGGGTCCTTAAATGATAGGGACTGCAATCCGATCCATTTCGACTCATCTGCATTGATCAGCGTTTCACGAATTAAGGGTATTTGATGACCTTCAAAGAATTTATTATTTGTCATGATGAACATGTCCACTTTTTGAGCATCCATAGGAATTTATTGATTTAAAATTGGGGTTTATATTTTGTAATATTAATTAAAAACGCAAGCATACGAAAAATAATTGTAAAATCATCAAAATAAAATAACTGTTTAATGTCTACGATTTGATATTTTAGAATACTTATTTGTCAGCTTTTTCGTTAAATTAGATATCACTTTCAGTTGATTAAGAAGTTAATTGCGACGAATGAATTTTGATGAAAATGACCATTACCATTACAATGAATGGACTGACCATTCGGCTTATATCCCAAGTTACTGCGCTGAGGTAGAGCATCTCGGTTTGAATAGACGTCTTTTGTTAAAAGACTTTGACAAATGCAACCTGGATGCTCGAATTAAAGAACAATTCGCCACTTGGGATGCGATATGGAAATCTGAACAATATAAAATAGACACAGAACCGGCACAGCCATATAGCCATGAACTAGCCGACCAGTTGACTGCATTGGCAAAATCCAACTTAAAGCTGGTTAAGGACATTCTTACTGAGTCGCTTAATACGGATATCAAGCTAAATTGGAGCCAACTGAAAAACCATTCAACGTTCCCGGTTCCTAACCCTGAATCTGACTTGCTTTCTGAAATCGACCAAGTTCCCTTTCCTACGGAACCTTTGTTTAAAGACCTGCCTAATAAACCGAAAGAGGAGGATTTTGAACCGAAATTAAGTTTCTTCGACAAACTACTAGGCAGCGGCGCCAAGCGCAAGAAAGCCGAAGCACAGGCGGCATATCAAAGCACCTACGCTCGATGGGAGGAAGAAGTTGAGAAGATCGAAGCCGAAAATCTACAATTAGGGAATGATTACTTAGTGAAATTGGCTGAAGCGGAGGCACAAAAGAAATCTCTGATCGAGAAATGTGAAAAGGAAGTCAATCGTTGGCATCTTGCACATAAGGAATTTGCCGAGCGGAAGAACAAACATAATGAAGCGGTCAGCCGATGGGAAGTAGACTATCAACAGGGCAAAGAAGATGCAGTGCTCAGCTATTACGACTATATATTGCATTATTCAGCTTATCCCGATTTTGTTTCGAAGTTTTTTAAGCTTCAATATAGGGCTGTCGAAAAACTTTTGGTGGTCGATTATTTGATCCCTACATCGGAGCAGGTTCCTCGCGTTTCGGAAGTTCGGTTTGTCCCGCCCCGTGGTATACTGAAAGATTACCTCCTCTCTGACCGCCAATTTTCAAGGGTTTATAATGATGCAGTCTATAAAATGGTTTTACGAACTGCTTATGAAATATTTGAAGCCGATTTGCCGGGAAACGTAAATCAATTTGTTTATAACGGTTGGGTCCGGAATGCAAGAGAAGGGCAGGATCTAATCTGTTTGATCTCGATGAATGTATCAAAAGAGGACTTTAATTCAATGAATCTTCACTACATCGAACCGCAAAGCTGTTTTCAAGATTTGAGAGGGCGAGCTAATGCAGATCTAACCCATTTGAATTCGGTTGAGCCATGGGTAGAGACCGGTTTTACTTTGTAGTAGAACTTGACCTTAAAAAGAATGCCTCTGATTGAAAATCAGAGGCATTCTTTTTAAGGATTTTGTGGTGCGACTACCGCGTACAGTCTGCCGTCCACGTACCTTCGGTATTGATTACAAGCATCGTCAATGAGTTTGCATCAATGGTGATACCCGCAACACCATCACCTATACTTGTATAGGTATTATCGCCACTCTCTTGGAACTTTACTCCCGTGATGTTAGGAATGCCACTTCCAAAATCAAATGAATAACTGTCACCAACTTTTACAACCGTAACGCGGCCGTCATCGTCTATAATGGTTTCACTTCCGTCGTTAAAAGAAATATCACCATCATACGTGCCAACAAAAAAATCATTATCTGCTGGGTCATCATCTTTGCTACAAGCAACCGCGGTGACCATCATAATAGCAATGATCATAGCGCCTAGTAATTTAATCTTTTTCATAATTAATCCTTCTTGTTTAATCACTAGAAAGACAAGCATTATGCCAAAAGACAAGGGCTGCTAGGTTTTACGCCTGCAGCCCTTGTAACATTTTCAGCTGATTTAACAGTTAGATTTTTATGGGTTTTGTATCAGAACCCCACCTGAAATCACAATTTGCGACTCCGGAATATAGTCGACAATATCCGGGGAAGTCGGAGCGATGGTAAACTTCGGATTTGCTCCCGACAAGTGTGTTCCTGGATATTGACGATTGAGCGTTCGGCTATTTCTGAAGATATCAAACTTGCGGTGGCCTTCCCATGCAAGCTCTAACTGTCTTTCTTCCAGAACAACATCTAGCGCTGTTTTATTCCCTAAGGAAGCTGCAGTATAAAGACCTGCTTCCGGTATTCCTGCGCGTTTTCTAATGATGTTCACATCTTCCAATGCGGCATTGACATTTCCTAGTTTCGCATTAGCCTCCGCCCGGATTAAATACATTTCAGCTAGCCTTGAGATGATTGGCGACCATAAATGAGCCTGTCCCTCTTGACCTGAACATTTATTTATGAAGTATTTTAAATAGCCATTGCGGTCGTCGAGCTGCTTGTCGATTAACACAGAGCGAGTTTTACCACCGATATTGATAGCGTATTCATAATCACCTGCACCATTTGGACTCTTTATCAGTGTCTTTTGTGTGCCGTTTTCTGTGTAGCGATAATCGTCGCCATTTTTGGTCACTTCTACTCCTTGGTAGGTATACTGATCGTTCACATAATAGGCCATCGTCACAGCTGCGTCTTTTACCACCGGATCGATGAAAGCGTTCCTTCTATCGCTGGGATATTTCCTTACGAGCTCTAAGTATGGTCTAGAGGCATACATTTCGCCCCAGCCGGCCCCCTGTATGGTTGCATACATAGAGCCGACGGTGTACCATCCGTTATTTGGATAATCAGCGTCTTTAACAAATTTAATAGCGAAGATTGTTTCACTATTATCTTCCGGGACCTTCACAGACATATTAGGCAGCTCCGCAGTGGACAGGAGCGTAAACCGACCTGAATTGATAACTTTATCAGCATATTCAATTGCTTTTTGGTTTTCGCCTTTATAAAGATAGACACGCGCTAATAATGCTTGAGCCGCTTCTTTGGATGCGTATACATTGGCCTTAGACGTATTGAAAAGTGACTCTGCTTTCAACAGGTCCTTTTCTATTTGTGCATATACTTCGCCTACGCTGGACCGAGCTGGGTTTTCATCAACATCACTCGATAGTTTAATCGGCACTCCCATATTTTCAGGACCTTGAACATAAGGGCGACCGAATACATTCGTTAAATAGAAATAAAGCATTGAGCGGAGGTAAAGGTTTTCTGCGATCAATTGATCGTTTTCCATGCTTTCACCCTCTTGTAGTTTTTCAAGAACAATGTTCGTTCCTACTATATTTTTGTACGATTGTTCCCAAAAGTCGTTTACTCTTGCGTTGGTTACCAGCCGCTGGTAGTTATATGAATAGAATAAGTTATCCGTTGTAGTTCCACTGAGTGCTACATTGTCTCCAGGGTATTCTACTACTCGGTGCCAATTATTCACCCAGTCTTTTAAGCGACTGTAGTTGCCCAAAGTGATCGACTCCACGCTGCCCTGAATGTCATCCAGATCATCAGCTGGTAAAGCGTCATAAGGTGTTCGGTCCAGACTGCAAGAGCTTGCAAAAAGGCCGATTGCTATGATGTATTTTGATAGTTTCTTCATGTTAGTCATTTTAGAAAGATACGTTTAGTCCGAAGGTTAGACGTTTAGGTGAAGGATACTGTGACGTTGCATCGCCATACAGCGCGGCTTCTGGATCTATACCTGAAAATTTAGTTGATATCCACAGGTTATCTCCTGATATATAAGCTCCGAGTCCTTTTACATTCAGTTTTGAAGTGATGGATTCCGGAAACGAGTAACCTAGTGTTATGTTCCTTAATCTGATAAATGAGGCGTCTTCTAAGTAACGAGATGAAGTTTTGTTTGAATTTGTGCCGCCATTATATACAGCCACCGGGTGAGTGGCGTTGGGGTTACTTTCAGACCATCTCGACCACCCATCTTGAAGAACCATTTGGTTGTAAAAAGGATAAGCTCCGTCACTATCAAATAGCTCACGACCTGCATTATAGGCGTAAGCACCTTTGTTGAAAGCGAAGCTCGCGTTCAAATAGAAATTCTTGAACTGCATGGCAGATGCGAATCCTCCTAAAAAGTCGGGTGTGGAAGTACCAACAAATTGAAGCGACGCACTGTTGTAGTTGTTGGTTGTTGTCACTGCACCGGACTCCGAATCAATTACTTCCCAAAGTGGATCGCCATTTTCAGGGTCAACACCTGCCCATTTCCTCATATACCACGAGTCGATATCACGTCCCTCTGAGTAGCGTTTGTTACCTGCGGGCTGATCTTTGCCGTCTACAAGTTCTTCGATACGGTTGATGTTTCTCGCGAAGTTCACATCTATACGCCATTGAAATGGGCTTTCCGGGTTAAAGATATTCGCACCGATGGCAAACTCAATACCCTTGTTGCTAACAGCACCGATGTTTTCATAATATCCGGAATATCCGGCCGTCGCAGGTAACGCGACAAAGTGTAATAATCCGTCTGTGTTTTTATTATAATAATCTGCTGTAAAAGTAAATCTCCTCATGAGGCCAAACTCTAAACCTAGGTTAAAATCTTTAGAGGTTTCCCAGGTGAGTAGGGAATTGCCCAGTTGACCGGGATAGGCTGCCGGTGCACCATTATACTGGGCGTTTAAGTTAAATAGATCATACGATCCATAGAGTGCAGTCGGAACGTTTCCGACTAGTCCGTAGGAAGCTTTAAGTCTTAAATAGTCAAAACGATCCAACTGGAAAAAATCCTCTCGATGCACATTCCATGCTCCACTCACTGCATAAAAACTACCGTATTGTTTTTCGCCACCGAAGCGTGAAGACCCGTCGATACGATAGGAGGCTTGCGCATTGTATTTGTCTGCATAGTTGTATGCAACGTTGATGATTCCTGAATTGGCTGCGTAATCGTTTTTCGTTCCACTGATATCTTGTGGTTCTGAAGTGTTGTTAAGAATTTCAGAGCCGGCTACAATCCCGATACCGGTTGCACCCATATCTTTATACACATAGTCCATATACTCATAGGCGGCGAATGCGTTCACGTTGTGATCTCCAAATGATCGATCAAATTTCAGCATCTGATTGGTGAAACGGACATTTCGGCGACCGTTACTATTATAGATGGAGCCCTGCGTTGCCAAGCCACCAACAGAGCTAGGATCCGTGTAGGAGAAAGAATTTGAGTTATAATATGCGAAGTTATTAGTTGACACAAACGTGAAATGGTCGTTAATCTTCACGTCGAAATCTGCATTGATCTGTATGTCAAAAATTTCACCATTTCCGTAATTCCATTGTAGGTCGTATAAATAGTTGTTGTCGTCACGACCATACCAATTGATGTCCTGGATTCGTGGAGTGACCAGCTTGCCGGAAGCATCGAACGGATTATCCCAAGGAAGATTTAGATACATCTGATACAAGCTATGTTGCGCATTATCATTGCTGGTATACGTAGCATTTACCTTCGGTTTAAAGGTTATCCGGTCGTTGATAAAATAATCAATATTTAAGCGCCCGGCCCAGCGGTCGTATTGGTATCCTTTAACAGTTCCCTCTTCGGTGAAATAGTTGCCACCAAAGTAGACAGAAGCCTTGTCGGTTCTAGC
This sequence comes from Albibacterium profundi, assembly GCF_042159835.1. NCBI lineage: Bacteria > Pseudomonadati > Bacteroidota > Sphingobacteriia > Sphingobacteriales > Sphingobacteriaceae > Albibacterium > Albibacterium profundi. Next base: position 427,690 of record NZ_JBBVGT010000003.1, read on the forward strand.
CACGTATGAAACACTGAGATCATGCATAGCGGCATCTTGCGTGCCATTGTCGACCCAGTTAAAGTCGTTCGCAAGAACATCCTTAGTTATATTTGCTGGGATGTCCGACTGATTTCTAAATTGCTGAAAGGTGTCGTAAATTTGTTGGCTATTCATTAATTTGAAGTTGCCGTGGTTGAATTGCGAGATTCCACTTTTTAAATTCACATTGAGCGTCCCTTCTCCGGCCTTGGCTCTTTTGGTTGTAACGACAATGACTCCATTCGTACCTCTGGAACCATACTGTGTTGTCGCTGCCGCATCTTTTAGAACAGACATACTTTCTACGTCGTTCGGGTTAATGTTTGGTACGCCATGCTGAATCACACCATCTACAACCCATAATGGAGAGATGTCAGAATAAATCGAGCTTCTACCTCGGATACGGATGTTCGGATTATCGCCCGGCCTACCTGTTGAGCTGACCACATCTACACCGGCAACTTTTCCTTGCAGCATATTGCCGACACTTGGCGATGATACATCTCGTAAATCATCTCCGTCAACGGTAGCCACCGAAGCAGTGATGTTTTCCTTTTTTTGCGTAGAATACCCCGTTACTACAATTTCATCGAGTGAAGTAATCGACGGGTTCATGTTGATTGTCATGGTTTGGCTAGTTGCGGAAACTTCAACCGTCTCGAAGCCGACCATCTGGAAAACTAGGGTGCTGCCAACCGGTGCTTCTAGACTGAAATTTCCCTCCATATCAGTTGCAGTCGCTTGTATTGGTTGATCCTTAATCGAAACCGTTACCCCTGGAAGCGATTCGCCTGCGGACATTACCCGTCCGCGGATCATTGATTGTTTCAGGTTTTCAATCGATAATCCTAAGGTACTTTTCTCAAGGGCTTTTAAGTCGCTTGCTGAAACAATGCTACTTCCTAGAAACAAAAAAGTCACAATAGGAATCAGTCTCTTTTGAAAACAAAAATTGTAATCATTTCTTTTCATAAATCAGTGTTTTTCTTCATTCTAAAAGCAATGTTAACTTTTTATTAAATCATATAAAAGCGATTATAAAACACAACCGTTTGTGTAATTTTTTTGTGTATTGTCGTAATTTACCGCTTGGATTGTCGGAATGACACAGCCTGAAAACCAAACAATTCTGAGAAATTTGGTATTAGAGATTAACAACAATCTAAAAGATTACATAATGGACAAAAAACAAGAATTTGTTTTCTCTGTTGACCATGCCAACAGAAAAATACATGTCGAAAAGGAATTCCCTGCTCCCTTAGATAAAGTATGGGATGCATTTACAAAAGAGGAACAGCTTAGCCGATGGTTTGCACCAGAACCTTGGAAAGTAGAAAGTAAACAATTGGATTTTAACGAAAGGGGACGTTGGTTATTTGCCATGGTCGGACCCGAAGGCGAGAAGCATTGGTCGATCGTTGACTATATTTCAATTGACCCTATGAAATCGTATACCGCGAAGGACGCTTTTAGCGATGATAAAGGGAATATAAATCAAGATATGCCCCAAGCTACCTGGCATAATAAATTTATCGATCAAGGAAGTTCAACTCGTTATCAAGTAGATATATCATTTGATAGTGAAGAGGACTTGGATGGGAACTTGAATATGGGCTTTGTGGAGGGTTACACGGCTTGTTTGAATCAATTAGCTGATTTGTTAGCATAAGTATAAGCTAAAACGATTTTAATTGCAATTTTTTCAATGTTTGATGTATATTCGTGAAACAACTATACGAATCTATGTCTTTGAAGAATCTATTATTAGTCCTGGCTTTCAGTTCTTTGTTTCTTGGGTGCGGCGTTAAAAAGCAATCTGCCCGAGAAAGCACGAATGATCTAACCTCGTATGTGAATCCTTTTTTAGGTACAGCGCCTTTGCTGGATCCTGAAATCATTGGCTACACGCCGCCTGAAGGATGGCGTGTATGGGCCGGCTTGGTTTTTCCAGGCTCGTCATTACCCAATGCGATGGTGCAGTTAAGTCCCGTAACGGAATATGGAAGTGGGGCAGGGTATGAATATGAAGATGATGAAATTTTGGGTTTTGCACATACCAATAAAGGGCATTGGGACCAGATGAATATACCTATTTTGCCAATTTCAGGTGAAATGGCCCGTCCTTTCAAATCCAAATATTCGAAAAAAAGCGAAAGTGCGTCACCAGCTTTTTATCAAGTACATCTTGATGACTATAAAGTTGATGTACGCTTAACCTCCACACTTAGAGCGGGTGTTCATGAATACACCTATGCCGACCAGTCGGATAGAAAAATCCTATTTGATCTGGCGCGTGCGAATCATGGAGTTCAAAATTGGGAAATCACCAAAAAGGGAAATACTCTTCAAGGATTTCAACAAATAGGTCATGGTCCTATTTACTTTTATGCCGAGCTTAATCATCATATCGATGAATTGGAGGTGGTTAGGCCAGGCGATCGGAAGGGCTATGCCTTCATAACATTGAGTGATAAAAATCCAGATCCGGTATTACTAAAGATAGGTTTATCATTCGTAAGTATTGAGAATGCAGCAGAAAATCTTAAGACTGAAGTAGGGGAGCGTACTTTTAATGAGATTCATGATGCTGGGAAAAGAGTTTGGAACGACCTCCTTTCTCAGATTCAGGTGAAAGGCGGGACTCAGAAGCAACGGGAGTTGTTTTATTCCTCGCTTTACCGATCATTCTTATGGCCAGCCCTACGCAGCGATGTAAACGGGCAGTTTGTTGATGCTGCTAGAAAAGTACGGCAAGAGGAATTTAATTATTATACAACCCCAGCATTATGGGATACCTACCGTAACAAATTGGTTTTATTGGGTCTAATCAGACCCGACGTGACGAACGATGTCATTAAATCGCTTATTGACAGAGGAAATATAACTGGTTTTATTCCGACTTTCTTTCACGGAGATCATGCAGCGCCGTTTATTGCCGGAAGTTACTTTAGAGGGATTGGCGATTTTAATGTAAACAATGCATACCAACTTTTATTGAACAATGCTTATAAACAGAAGGGCGCACGGCCACATATCAAGGAGTATATTGAAAAGGGTTTTATCAGTGACCCTGATGTTAAAAAACCACATGTAGAAACGAAGGCGAAGGCAGGAGTGTCGAAGACACTTGAATACGCCCATGATGATTATGCTTTATCTCTCTTGGCGAAAAGTCTAGGCGACGAAAAACACTTTATCGATTTGCAAGAAAGATCGCAAAACTATCGTAATGTTTTTGATAAGTCGACTAACTTTATGCGTGGACGTTTGGCTAATGGCGACTGGATTAATCCGTTTAACCCACAATACCCGTATTATGAATACATGTATCGTGAAGCCAATGCCTGGCAGGTATCTTTTTATGTGAATCATGATATGCCAGGGTTGATCGAGCTGTATGGAGGGGAACAAGCTTTTGAAGATAAGTTGGATTCCCTGTTTACAGTGCCATGGAACCCTCGTTATATCGCCAGAAATATTTCCGGCTTTATTGGTCAATATTCGCATGGAAACCAACCGGATCACGAAGCCCCGTTCGCGTATTACTTTATCGATAAGCCAGAGAAATCACAAGCGATATTGGATCGTATTTTCGAACGCTTTTATGGAGCTGGTGAATTTGGATTAGCTTTAGGTGGAATGGATGATGCAGGTGAAATGTCTTCGTGGTATGTTTTCAGTGCGGGTGGTCTTTATCCATTTTCTACTGCGGATGCCAATTATTTACTAACTGTACCTATATTTGATGAAGTAAAATGGGAAGTTAAAGGAAAGAAACCTATTATTATACGAAATTCATCCGGCGGTCGAGAATTGAAGGGCATAACGCTTGGTGATGAAAGCCTTCAGGGCTATTTTATTTCACATTATTTGTTCGACAAAGGCGGCGTTATTGACTTGAAAACAGATTAATAAAACAAAAAGCTTATTTTTACGTTATTAACGACGTATTTTGCATCATATAAATTAACAACAAAACATCACTTCATGACTTCTTTACCTACTAATTTAAAACTATTTGGCGTAGCCACCGGTTTGGTGTTCTCGCTAGCAGCATGTAATTCCGCTGCAAATGATAACGGGTCTCAGGATAGTACAGCTGTAGTCGGCGACACAACCAAGTACGACCCAGTAGAGACTGACTCAGCTAACACAAGCTATCAACCGGCTTTTGAAGGACAGACTCGCATAGCCGGCGTTAAAACAACTTCGGATTATTCGGTTCAAGTGCTTAGCGATGGTTTAGACAGTCCTTGGGGCGTTACAAGTCTTCCTGATGGGCGTCTTCTGATAACCGAGAAGGGTGGTACGATGCGGATCGCTAGTCAAGACGGAACATTAAGTGAAAAAATTACTGGCATACCAGAAGTCAATGATGGTCGCCAAGGTGGACTGTTAGGCTTGACAATTGACCCGGACTTCTCGGATAATCGGATGGTATATTGGACGTTCTCTGAAGAGACGGATGGTAAAAACTTAACTGCCGTAGCAAAAGGGAGGCTGGCTGACGATGAAAAGACGATTGAAAACGCTGAAGTTATCTATCGCGCAACACCGGGACACAAGAGTGAGTTACATTACGGCGGTAGAATCTTGTTCGATAAATCAGGAAACATCATTTTCAGTACTGGAGAGCGTTCTGACCTAGAGACAAGACCCTTGGCACAAGATCTACAAACTTCTTTAGGTAAAATTATCCGTATAACGACTGATGGTGAGCCGGCTGATGGTAACCCTTTCGAAGGAAACAGTGAAGCGCGACCAGAAATATATTCGTATGGACATCGTAATGTTCAAGGTTTGGCATTCCATCCAGTAACAGGCGATTTATGGGAAACAGAATTTGGTCCACGCGGCGGTGATGAAGTGAATTTGGTTAAGCCGGGTTTAAACTACGGTTGGCCAACAATTACCTACGGCCTTGAGTATAGTGGGGAGATTATTGGAGAGCCGATCCAGCAAAAAGAAGGTATGGAGCAACCGGTGTATTATTGGGATCCGGTGATTTCACCTAGTGGAATAACCTTTTATGCCGGGAACAATATCCCTGAATGGGAAAATAACTTATTTATCGCTGCTTTGAGTGGAACACACATCGCTCGTTTGGTAATTGAGGATAACAAAGTAGTTGGGGAAGAGCGCTTATTAGTTGACGAGGTACAACGGTTTAGAGATATTACGCAAGGTGAAGACGGAGCATTATATGCGGTCACCGACCAAGGTAGGTTATATAGAATTGGGAAATAATTTTTCATAAGTATATCTAAAATAAGAAACCCGGTACATATGTGCCGGGTTTCTTGTTTTTTGGTAAAAGTAAAATGTATTACTCAAGACGATAAGCAGCTAACTCATTTTTTGTAAAGGTTGGAACCAGTACCATGTTCATTTCCTCAATAAAGCCAATATCAGCCGTCTTTGATTCTTCTCCTTTTGTATCTAAAAGAAGCGTGGTTTCCTGTCCGTTTATATAATATATTTCACCTTCCCAGCGGCTAGCAATAAAGGTGCTATCGCCCAATATAACGAGACCATCACCACCTGTAACTTCCGAGTTAATCAGCATACTGGTATAATCCGAATCATATCTTTTTAAACCCTCTGCATCAAGACTGTAAAGGTCCCCATTGTAACATTCAAGACCGTTGATGCCTTCGGCACCTGTAACCACAGCGGTAACTTCACCAGCCTCGTTTAACGCATGGATGACTCCGGTTCTAGAGTCCGAAAAGAAAATAGACTCGCCGTTCGTCGCCAAATCGTTCAGAAATACAGCTCCTTCAACAGGGATCGTCTGTTCTATCTCTGCCGATTCGATGTTGATCACATGTACCACATCGATATCCGTAACATATAGTTTATCATTCATTATGGCCATTCCGCGTGGAGCATCTAGTCCGGTTACCCAATCTTTGTTTTTTACAGTTCCATCAGGGTGCAGAAGAGCGATAAACCCGTCACCATCTTTCGCTGAAGGATCTGTATTTCCGCACGAAAGATAAATGATGTTGTTAGGTGCATAGTAGAGTGCGGACTCCGATCCTGTGAATGTTGAATCGGTCTTCCATTCAAGTGAAAGAGACAGTTCTAAGTTTTCGGTCGCAGTACTGTCTGTAGATTCTGCTGAATTTGACTGCCCACTATTACCGCAGGACGATAATAAAAAGAGCGATGATGCTGCGACGGCAACTGTTGCTAAGGTCTTGCTAATCAGATTTCTCATAATTTCATGTTTTGATTCTATTACCAAAATAGATAAATCTTAGTTCATATAAAAAACTAATCGAACATAATAGATAAATACGCTTTCTGTTTGGATCCAATTAGAGTTCGGCAATAAGCTTATTTATGTATTTTAAATCCAATACACGGGAAGTTAGGATATAATACAGTCAATTATGGATATTTTAGTGTTTTTAAGCAGATATAAGAAGTCCTATCTTTATTTTAATTGTAAGCTAAAATGAAAAGTATATGCCTTTAGATGTAAAGCTCGGCGCTAGTACGTGGCTTTGGATGTCGCCTTTTACAACAAATAAAGCGACTGAATTGTTCCCCGTAATTAAGAAATTAGGATATGATACCGTAGAACTCGCCATAGAAGACCCTTCAGCGATTGATGCAAAGGAAATTAAACAATATTTACTCGACTTTGATTTGAAGGCGACGGTTTGTGGGGCTTTTGGGGAAACGCGGGACCTGACAAACGACGATGAAAAGTATCGGCAAGTGGGACTAGACTATATTGAACAATGTCTTGACATTGCCGCGGTACTGGAAGCAGGCTTTTTTGCCGGACCCATGTATTCGGCTGTTGGTAAAGCACGATTAGTTCCCCCAGAAAAAAAGAAAATAGAATGGGAGCGTGCGGTAAAAGGTTTACAAGAAGCAAGCGTAATGGCCCAGAAGAGAGGGTTAGGGTTGGCTATTGAGCCCTTAAATCGTTTTGAGTCTGATCTTATCAATAATGTAGAGGATGTATTGGCTCTTATTCATGATATAAATCATCCGGCGGCAAAAATTTGTTTAGATATGTTTCATATGAATATAGAAGAGCCCGATCCTGAAAATGCCATTGTGCAAGCAGGAGATAAGCTTCTTCATATGCAAGTTTCAGAAAATTATCGCGGCGTACCGGGTACAGGTGGCGCGCATTGGGCCGCTTACTATAGAGGATTAGAGAAGATAGCCTACAAAGGGACGGTCTCAATAGAAAGCTTTACTCCTGAAAATAAGGAATTGGCGGCTGCTGTTTGCATTTGGAAGACCTTCACAGCAAGTCAGGATGACTTCGCTAAAGAAGGTCATGATTTTTTAAGAAAATGGATTAACAACGATTATTAATAGATAAATTATGCAAGAAAAGGTAATTAATGTAGCGATTGTTGGTTTAGGTTTCGGTGCTGAATTTATACCAATTTACCAAAAACACCCAAACGCAAATATGCACGCGATTTGTCAACGCAATCGTGAGAAAATGAATGAGATAGGAGATCATTTTTCTATTGAGAAACGCTATGACGATTATGATGAGTTGCTAAAAGATCCGGCGATTGATGCGGTACATATAAACACACCCATCCCGAACCACGCAGAACAGTCGATTAAAGCATTAAGAACGGGAAAACACGTGGCTTGTACGGTTCCAATGGCAACGACGGTCGATGAGTGTAAACAGATTGTGGAGGCTGTCAATGAAACGGGACTGACCTACATGATGATGGAGACGGTTGTCTATGCCCGCGAGTTTCTATTTATGAAAGAATTATATGAAAAGGGAGAACTTGGCAAAATACAGTTTCTAAAGGCTAGTCACCAACAGGACATGGAAGGTTGGCCAAACTATTGGCCAGGTCTGCCGCCGATGCATTATGCCACACACTGCGTTGGCCCTGTCTTGGGCTTAACGAGAGACGAGGCGGAATATGTTTCCTGTTTCGGGTCGGGTACGATTGATGAGGAACTTCATCAATATTATAACTCTCCCTTTGCTGTAGAAACTGCGCACGTCAAATTTCGAGATTCGGATCTAACAGGTCATGTTTATCGTTCTCTCTTTGATACGGCTAGGCAATATCGAGAAAGTTTTGAAGTGTATGGCTCTAAGAAGGCGGTTGAATGGCCGTTGATCGAAGGAGAACCATTAGTGGTGCATACTGCTAAAAAACCTGAGCCAGAGATTCCTGAGTCTGTTGAATGTCCAGATTTTGCTCATTTACTTCCGCCAGAAATTCAGGCGTTTACGACAGGTGGTGTTTATGATGAGGACTCCAATCAGCATTTGTCTTATACACAAGGAGCAGGACATGGTGGCTCTCATCCACATCTAGTGCATGAATTTGTTAGCGCATTGGTTGAGGGAAGAGAACCTTTTCCGAATGCTGTACAGTCGGCTAATATCACTTGTGTAGGTATATTAGCCCATGAGTCAGCATTAAAAAACGGTGAGGTCCTAAAAATGCCTGACTTTACTTTATCCCAAAAACGATAATATAATTTAAACGATATGAAATTTAAATATTTTGGTTTTCTGTTGCTCTCTCTTTTCTTGTTTTCCTGTAAGGAAGAGGCGCCAAAACGATTGGAATTGTTTTTTTTAGGCCATGATAGTAAACATCATGATTCGGAGCAATTGGCAGAAATTCTGTCTCAGGAATATTTCAAAGATGGATTCAATATAACCTATTCAACTGATCCGGAAGATCTGACATCGGACAATCTAAAACGTTTCGACGGTTTGATATTATACGCCAACCATGATACGATATCAGCGGAACAGGAAACAGCCTTATTAGATTTTGTCGCATCGGGTAAGGGTTTTATTCCTATCCATTCTGCATCCTTTTGTTTTCAAAATTCTCCAGAGGCGATAGCGCTGATCGGTGGTCAGTTTAAAAGCCATGAAGGCGGATCGTTTTCAGCGGAGATAATCAAACCCGATCATCCTGCTATGAAGGGCGTAGAGTCTTTTACGACCGAATGGGACGAGACCTATGTTCATGATAAAATAGCGGACGATATTGAGGTGTTGATGGAGCGGGTAGAAGACGGTCATCGTGAACCTTATACATGGGTAAAGGAACATGGCAAAGGAAGAGTCTTTTATACTGCTTTCGGACATGATGAGCGAACATTTCGAAATCCAGGTTTCTTGCAGCTGATTAAAAGCGGGATTTTATGGGCCGTTGGGGATGCAGCTGTTGAGCGTTTGAATAAGTTTGTGATAGCTGAAGCGAGTTATGAGGATGCACATTTACCTAATTATGAAAAACGAGACCCTGCGCCAAAGTATCAATTACCGTTGTCGCCTGAGGAGTCACAGTCGCTCGTTCAGGTGCCAGTAGGGTTCAGGTTGGAACTATTTGCAAGTGAGCCGGATATCAAAAAGCCGATTGCAATGGATTGGGATGAAAAAGGACGTCTATGGATTATTGAAACCGTTGATTACCCAAATACCGTGCGTAACGATAAGGGTGAAGGGGATGATCGGATTTTGATTTTAGAAGACACGGACGGGGATGGGAAGGCTGATAAGTTTACAGAGTTTGCAGCAGGCCTGAATATTCCGACCGGTTTTGTCTTTGCAAACGGCGGGATTATCGTTTCACAAGCACCTTACTTCTTGTTTTTAAAAGATGAAGACGGGGATGATAAAGCAGATGTTCGAGAAGTATTAATTGAAGGCTGGGGTACCTTTGATACCCATGCCGGACCTTCTAATCTGCGCTATGGTTTAGATAATAAAATATGGGGGACGGTAGGCTATTCAGGTTTTGAAGGGATTATCGGTGGTGAAGAATTTAAATTTGGTTCGGGAATTTATCATTTCGAACCGGATGCTTCTGAGTTTGAGTTTTTGACATTTACTACCAATAATACTTGGGGACTTGGCTTCTCAGAAGAGTTTGATGTATTTATTTCTACAGCGAATAATGAGCATAGTAACTTCTTTGCCATTCCTAATCGTTACTATGCAGAAGCAGAAATCAGAGGACGAGGTGCACAGAAAATTGACAGTCATTATGGAATGCACGTGGTAACGAAGAATCTGCGTCAGGTAGATGTTCACGGTGGTTTCACCGCTGCAGCTGGACATAGTCTTTATACGGCGCGCACTTATCCAAAAGAATATTGGAATCGTGTAGCATTTATCAATGAACCTACAGGTCGCGTAATCCATAAGCATGTGCTTGAGCAAGAAGGCTCCGGCTTTGTCGAAGGTCCGGATGGGTGGAATTTGGTGGCAAGTGCTGACGAATGGTTTGGTCCTGTAGAAGCAAAAGTGGGGCCGGATGGTTCGGTATGGTTTTTAGATTGGTATAACTTTATTATCCAACATAACCCGACTCCTGAAGGTGCAGAAAACGGAGAAGGTAATGCTTATATTGATCCACTTCGTGATAATACCCGTGGTCGTATCTATCGCCTTGTTTATGAGGATGCTGAACCTTCAGATTCGTATAGCTTAGATAAAGAAGATACCGCTGGTTTACTTGATGCCTTGCAGAGTGATAATATGTTTTGGCGGACAACCGCCCAACGCTTGTTAGTTGAGTCGGGTGATCAGTCGGTTGCCGATGAATTATATAATATAATACAAGCAGAGCAAGTTGACGAGATAAATGTCGATGCACCTGCAATCCACGCTCTATGGACTTTGCAGGGGTTGGGATTATTAGAGCATCCTAACCAAGAAAGCACGGACGTACTCTTCGCCGCATTAAATCACCCGTCTGGCGGCGTACGTCGAGCTGCCGTCCAACTTGTTCCGGCAAATGACGTAGAGCTTATCAATCGTCTAATTGATGCGGATGTATTATCGGATTCTGATTTAAGGGTTCGTTTAGCTGCGATCTTAAAATTGGCTGATGCACAGCCCTCAGAAGAAGTTGCACAAGCTATTCTGGAAGCATCACAGGTCTCGGAAAACCAGGACGATAAATGGATATCGGAAGCTCTAAAAATAGCAGAGACTATCAATAGCGATTACATTTCTTTAGCTCAGAAGAATATTGCCAATACTTCTCGTGGTGGAACAGAGGGCGAAGTTGGTATCGATGAAACCATTACCATCAAAGTTATTGTTGGTGAAATGAAGTATGACAAAACTAAGTTTTCTGTAAAAGCTGGGTCCAAAGTAAAGATTGTTTTAGAGAATCCTGATTTTATGCAGCATAACCTGTTGATTATTAAGCCAGGGTCGCTCGAGAAAGTAGGGAAAGCTGCAGATGAGGTTGCCATGCAAACCAACGGAGCTGAATTGCAATACATACCAGATATCCCAGAAGTTCTATTTGCTACACCGCTCGTTAACCCGGAAGATAAAACTGAGTTGGTTTTCACAGTTCCGGAGCAAACAGGCGATTACCCCTTTGTTTGTACTTTCCCAGGACATTGGCGAATCATGAACGGTGTCATGACAGTTACCAAGTAATGGAAGATTAGAAAGCAATATACCGGTCATAAACGAAAGGCACTCAGAAATGGGTGCCTTTCGCTTTTATTATATCTATAATTTCGTGTCACGGTGACTTAACTAGCTATAATACAGTTATAAATGGATAATATAGAGGGCGGCATAATCCAGATATTAAGTTAATATTGATATTGAGTATAAACCAATTGTGAGACCATGAAAGTCAGCTTTCATGGCACAATAAATTATGGATTCCTAAAAGGATCAAATCTCGCTAATTAAAACTTTATTGTTATGGATGTTTTTATCAAAAAAATGACAATGAATCGGCACCTGAAAAAGTTAGGCTTCATGCTATCCTTGCTTTGTTGTTTGTCGATTCCATTGCTCGCTGCTGCGCAGACAAATTCGCAGCAGATTGTCACCGGAAAGGTGACCGATGTGAACGGCGAACCGCTTACGGGAGTGAGCGTCCTTCTCAAGAACACGGATGTCGGAACCAGTACTGACGCGGACGGAGACTTTTCGCTCGTTATCCCCGATACCCAAGGTGTTTTAGCTTTCTCGTATATGGGCTTTCAGAAACTTGAAAGACAAGTGTCAGCTGGTGAGTCTGTTCAAGTGCAACTCATTGCAGATCAGGAAGCTTTGTCTGAAGTAGTAGTTGTTGGTTATGGAACACAAACCAAAGCATCGATTACCGGTGCAGTTAGTGCCATTAATTCAGAAGATATTGTGAGGACGCCGGCTGTTTCAGCTACCAGCGCCTTGGTAGGTAAAATTCCGGGAATCACATCCCGTGCTACCGACTCAAGACCAGGAAATGGAACCAATTTACAGATACGAAACCTAGGTTCGCCTCTGTATGTAATTGACGGTGTTCCTTATAGCATGAATGATCAAACAACAGATTTCGGACTGAATAGCGGTGTTTCGGGTCAGAATATGTTTAATAATCTAGGAATTGAGGATATAGAAAGCATTACCGTACTTAAAGATGCTTCTGCTGCAGTTTATGGCCTACGTGCATCAAATGGAGTCGTTCTGGTAACGACGAAAAAAGGAAAGAAAAATGAGCAAGCATCAATTAACTTGACAAGTTATTACGGTCTTCAGAACTTTACACGTTTTCCGCACGTAGCTAATGCAGGTCAATATGTTCGCGGCTTATTGGAGTCGGTACAAAACCTGGGTGGTGACCCTTCCTTATTGTACACGCCGGAAGAGCTTGCCAAATGGGAAGCGGGAACAGAGAAAGGTTACCGTAGCTATGATTATTATGATATCGTGACGCGTAATAATGTCCCGCAGGCTTACATCGGTCTGAATACATCGGGTGGGACAGAGAGGTCGAACTACTACTTGGCGGTAAGTCACATTAATCAAGATGCCATCTTAAAGGATTTTAATTTTAACCGCACCAACTTGCAAGCGAATCTGTCTACGAATATCGCCAATGGCTTAACCCTAGGAGCGCAGGTTTCAGGACGGATAGAAGATCGACATAATGTAGGTGTTCCCGGCTTAGATGATTATTTTAATCCCTTGCTAAGTATCTTCAGCATGTGGCCAATTGAAAGTCCGTATGCCAATGATAACCCGAACTACGTGCACCAAACACACAACGTCAATGTTAATCCGGCTACGTATACAGACGATATTACGGGTTATGTCGATGAGATTACACGTGCGATGAATGTAAATATTAATGCGCAATACGATTTTAATTTTGGCTTATCGGTAAAGGGACTTTATTCGTATAACTATACAAATCAAGACTTTGATGGTTTTGAGTATACGTATAAAGCTTATCGCTATAATGAAGCGACCGATACGTATGAAGATCGGGATCCGAGTAGCGGCGCCCTCTATGGTAACCAAAACCCTTGGCGGGAAAAACATAAGAGAAATGTCGTTTCTAATTTCGCACAGATTCAGCTGAATTATGAAAAGCAATTTGGCGATCATTTCATTTCCGGGGTTGCTGCTTATGAGCGTTCAGAGAATGAAAACTCGTATTTAGCTATACACTCAGTTCCTCCGAATAACTATGTGCCTCTAATGAATTTCTCTACACAAGATTACTTAGCAGATGAATGGGCTATTGAAGCTAGAGCAGGTTATGTGGGCCGGATAAACTATAACTATAAACAGCGCTATTTGATAGAAGTGCTGGGTCGTTATGACGGCTCTTTCTTGTATCATGGTGATAAGCGTTGGGGTTTTTTCCCGGGTGTATCGTTGGGATGGCGACTTTCCGATGAGCCTTTTATGAAAAACCTGACCGACGGAGTTCTTGACGATTTGAAGTTACGTGCCTCATACGGTGAAACGGGAAGTGAACTAGGGTTGGGGACGCCGCCAACGATGTTTAGTTACATAGGTGGATACAACTTTAATCAGGGCAGTGCAGTTTTGGATGGAAGTTATATCATCGGCTTACGCCCTCGGGGCTTACCTATTACCAATCTTTCGTGGGTGACCAACAAAACCATGAACTTTGGGGTTGATTTTACCCTCTTTGAGCAAAAACTAACCGGTCAGTTCGACGTTTTCGAACGCAGAAGAAGTGGTTTACCAGCTCCAAAATATGATGTTCTCTTGCCAGTAGAAGTAGGCTATACCTTGCCGGTTGATAATCTAAATTCTGATGCGACACGTGGTATGGATGGAGCTATCGGCTATACCAATCGGGTAGGAGAGCTTGATTATTCCATCGGTATGAACGCTACCATCGGTCGTCTTCGCAGTTTGGAAACCTATAAGCCTCGCTTTGGCAATGCATGGGAAGAGTACCGCTACTCGGTTGAAGACCGTTGGGCTAATGTCAACTGGGGTTATCAGGTGATTGGCCAGTTCCAGTCGCAAGAAGAAATTGACAATTATTTAGTGAATAATGATGGACAAGGAAACCGTTCGCAATTACCGGGCGATTTAATTTATAAAGACGTTAACGGCGACGGAATTATCAACGGAATGGATGAGCGACCAATCGGCTACGCTCAAGGCGCATTGCCTTATTTCAATTATGGTCTTAATGGTAGTCTCAGCATCAAGAGATTTACCTTGTCGTTCGACTTCTCCGGCGGTGGCATGCAAAGTTTCCTTAGAAATTGGGAGCTCAAATTCCCTTTTCAAAATAATGGAAACCTGATCGATTATTTCGCGGACGATCATTGGCATCGTGTCGACCCTTATGATCCACAAAGCGAATGGGTGGCAGGAACCTATCCCGCATTTAGGAAGGATGTAAATAATCACAATAACTTCCGAAAAAGTTCATTCTGGCTAACCAACGTGCGCTATTTCCGTTTGCGGAATCTGGAGTTGGCGTACGCACTTCCGACCGAGTGGATAGAAAGGGTAGGATTAAAGAATGTCAGGGTGTATGTTAATGGAACCAATCTATTTTCAATTGACAATGTAAAAGACTTTGGAATTGATCCGGAGATCAGCAGCGAAAATGGCTTGATCTATCCTCAACAAAAACTTTATAATTTCGGTATAAATGTTTCATTATAAAATTAATAAGATGAAAAATATATTTAAATACACCTTTCTGATATGCACGATGGGACTCCTGTTTTCATCCTGTAAGAAAGATTGGTTAGAACGCACACCCAAGGATATTATCCTTGAGGATCAGGTGTGGAATGACCCGGTCATGATTACTGGTTTGCTTGCTAATTATTACGACCGATTCCCTACGGAAACCGGCTTGGAGGGCAATTTTAGAAACGCAGCCAATTACGCAGATGCCATGTGGTCAGGTTACTCTGGTGAGGATTGGCGAAATAACATCATTAATTATGGCTTTGAAAGCTGGAGGTATTGGGATTATGGCTTAATCCGAGATATTAATTTAGCAATCGAAAGTATTGAGGCTTATGGTGAAAATCTAACTGAACAGCAAAAAGCAGAGTTTTCAGCTGAACTGCGATTCCAACGGGCATTTATTTACTTTGAAATGGTTAAGCGTATGGGTGGAGTGCCTCTGGTTACGTCGCAATTGATTTACGACTATAGTGGCGATCCTTCTGACCTACAGTTACCACGCGCTAAGGAATCAGAAATTTATGATTTTATTGCTTCTGAGATGGATGCTATAAAAGATCAGTTAGGTAATGCCGGTAGTAATACAAGAGCGAATAAGTATACGGCATTAGCATTGAAAAGTCGCGCCATGCTATACGCGGCTTCCTTAGCTAAATATAATAATCAGATGGGCAGCCCGATTCAGACTCCTAACGGAGAAGTGGGTATTCCCGCATCTTTGGCAGACGATTATTATCGCAAGTCCTTAGAAGCTTCTTTAGAAATTATTAATAGTGGCGTTTATAGTTTGTATCAAAATAACCCTGATCCAGGTGCAAATTTTCAAGAGCTATTTTTGTCCAAATCAGACAATCCGGAAGTCATTTTTGCAAAAGATTTTCTGTCAGACAAAAACAAGCGACATGGTTTTACCTATGAGAATATTGTGCGGAGCGTTCGAGAGGATAACCTGGCATCGTCAGGTATTACGCCCGGTTTAGGTTTGGTTGAAAGTTATGAATATTTGGATGGAACCGACGGTACACTCAAAATCAGGACTGATGATAATAGCGATTTTATTTACTATGACGATCCAGAGAATTTGTTTGCCAACAAGGATGGAAGGCTTTATGGCACAATAATTTATCCGGGGTCAACTTTTAAAGGACTTGAAATAGAAATTCAAGCCGGAGTTATGCTTTGGGATGCCGCTAGTAATTCTTATGAGACGATTGAAGGCTCGGCTTTAGGCTCAAACTATACGGATGGTGATTTGTTGACCTCAGCTGCAGGTCCACATCGCTCTATCCAGGAGGTGAGTAATACTGGCTTCTATCTTCGCAAGTACGTTGATATTGGCGCGGGAACAAGTACCCGGGGGATTTTAAGTGATGTTTGGTGGGTTTGGTTCCGTTTAGGGGAAATTTATCTTAATGCCGCCGAAGCAGCTTTTGAACTGGGACAGGCCAATGCAGTCGACTATATCAACGCCCTGCGAGAACGAGCTGGTTTTGGTCCAAATAGCCTGAGTAACTTGACCATAGAAAAGATAAGGAATGAAAGACGAGTAGAATTAGCTTTTGAAGACCACCGTCTATGGGATCTGAAAAGGTGGCGTATTGCGCACACCGTATTAAATGGGAATGCATCTAACGAGGATGCAATGATTTATGCGCTCTACCCTTATCGTGTGGTTCGACCAGGTGACGCCGCGCGCGATGGAAAGTATGTCTTTGTTAAAATGCTTGCTCCACGTTTTAGGGCACCGCGCTTTTTCAGAGTAGAAAACTACTATTCTTCTATCGCACAAGATGTGAGAAACAATAATCCAAAGATTGTTCCTAACCCGGGACATTAATATTTATGTTATGAAAATACTTAGAATATTTATATACATGTTGGTGGCCTCGGTCATGTTTACCAGCTGTGAAAAAGATAATTTTGAAGCACCCAAATCGAAACTGACCGGCCGGATCGTATATAACGGTGAAGCGATCGGCCTTCGATCGGACGGCGTTCAGCTAGAGCTGTGGCAACATGGTTATGATTTGTTTAATAAAATACCGGTCTTCGTAGCCCAAGATGGAAGCTTTTCTGCTGAGATATTTGACGGTAATTATAAGTTGACATTGGTACGAGGAAATGGTCCATGGGCTGAAAATACCGACTCGTTGGATGTGAATGTTAGCGGGAGTACAGTGATTGACGTTCCGGTCGACCCATATTTCATTATTGACAACAGCAGTTTCCAGCCAGCGGGTGATATGGTGAACGCGACTGTTGAGATTAGCCACATCAATACCGGCAGGGATCTCGATAGGGTCAAAATCTACCTTGGTGAAACGATTATTGTAGATGACATCCTCAATGTTTCAAGCGCGGAGAAACTGGCAGCAGACGTTGATGTCGATCAGACGATCTCTTTGTCTGCGAATATCCCGCAAATCTTACGAAATAAAGGTTATGCGTTTGCGCGTGTAGGGGTAAAGACAGTCGGCGTTGCAGAATTTGTTTACTCTCAACCAATAAGAATCAATCTTAATTAATAGGTGGTTAATGTTGATGCCTTGTGCATCAAAAAAAGCGGATCCTTTATATAAAGGTCCGCTTTTTTCGTGTTTGTATAATCTGTTGTCCTATGATGTCGCTAATTCATCTTGTAAGGCAGCTTTCTTCTTTTTTCCTTGCCAAATGATAAAGAAAATAAAGAGACCGATAAGTATCACTGGGAAAATTACCATTTGAGATAGTGTTTGCTGTCCTGCTAGTAATTCCAAATTACTGCCCGTAAAGCCTTCTGCAGCCTTCTCAGCCCGTGCCTGGTCGATCCAGCGACCAATAATAGGCTGGAAGATCGACGTTGAGAGCATTCCAACACCCCCAATTACCGATAATCCTAATGCACCGCTTAATGGTACGCGCTGTGCAGCAGCACCAACCATTGTCGGCCAGAAGTAACAAACGCCAATAGCAAAGATGACCGCAGCTAGGTATACGAACGGTCCTGTCGCCACGCTTAAAAGGTAGATACCTATGGAAGCGAAAATGGCTGACGAGAGCAATACACCTGTTTGTCCCAGTTTATTGATTACCGGACCGGCAAAGAAGCGTCCAACCGCCATCAGACCCGTAACGAGCGCAAGAATTAACATCGGACTAGCACCGCTGTTACTCATAATGAGACCTACCCATTGCTGCGGCCCAAACTCTGAAATTGCTGTCAGCGCCATGCAGAAAAATAAAAATAAAAAGGTAGGAGAGAACATTGCCCGAAGGTTTTGTGTAAGGGAGGTCGATTCCGCTTTGTGAGGTTTTGGAAACTTCTGACCATAAAATAAAATGGCGTAAATGATGGTAGGGATCATGAGGAGCCACATTTGTGATTGCCAGCTAAAGCCAAAGTCGGTCATGAACTTTGATATAAGACTTCCTAAGAAAATTCCACCTGGGAACCACATATGAAAGCGGTTCATCATTTTATTCATCTTCTTACCCTCATAGGCGTCGGCGATCATGGGGTTACAGGCCGCCTCCGTACACCCGTTTCCAAAGCCGATAAACAGCGTGGATAGGAGTAGCGATGAGTAGCCTCCCGCATAAATCGTTAAGATAATTCCTAGCGTATGAGCTACAAACGCCACGCGCATAATATTTGCCGGGCCGAAAGAGTGGTAAATTAGTCCGCCAATGACCATTGAGATGGGGAAGCCAAGAAACCACATTGAATTGATAAAGCCCAGCTGTTCAGCCGTAAGCCCGAATTTGTCGCCAAGAATCGGTAGGATACCAGCTCTGATCGAGAATGAAAATGCGGTTGTAATAATCGCAAAACAGCTCCCATTAAACAGCGCACTCTTGTTGATTTGTTTTTCCATAATTGTTGGTTGGTTTAAGTTTGTTGTTGTTTTTCTTTATTAGTTAAAAATTACCATAGGTATCAATATTCAAGTCATGAAATGTTTTTTTGTAAAATAGAGGAGTTTGGCTTGTAATTTCTCGAAATTGTTTGTTAAAATTCGATAAGGTGTTGTAACCACATTCATAAGCAATTTGGCTGATGTTCAACTGTTCCTCTTGTAGCATTTTGCAAGCGTGATTGATTCTGATCTCCTTCACAAAATCTGAAAACGACTTGTTAACGTGTGTTTTGAAATAGCGACTAAAAGATGTCGGCGTCATATTGACACGTTCAGCAACCTCGTTTAACCCGATCTTTTTGTTATAATTTTTCATTACGTATTCGTAAACGATGTTCATGCGATCGGTAGATATTTTTTTTGCAACGGGAACATAGTCGAGTCTCGTTAATAATCGGATGTTTTGTGATATAGCAATAGTATGAAATATTTCTAACAATTGTATAATACTTTTAAAACCGTCCATCCCAAGCAAGTTCTGCATCATCGTGCTTACCTGTTCTCTTGTTTCTCCCAAAACCTCCAGTCCGCGCTTTGCTTTCTCAAATAGGCAACTTATGATATTCAACTCTTCTTTATTCCTGATGGAGTTATCTAAGAAGTCTTCTTGAAAATAGATGACGATTCCTGAAGTCTGATTTGTACTGTCGTCTTCAAAGTATCGGTTCTCGTTTCTCCAAACATGAGGGAGATTTGGACCGGTAAAGATCAGATCTCCCTCTTTAAAAGGTTTAATGGTATCGCCAATTACCCTCATGCCACGTCCTTTCAGAACAAGAAACAATTGATATTCAGGATGAAAATGAAAAGTAGGATCAAAATAAGGCTCATCAAGTTTTTTGATTAAAAAAACTTTTGAATCAGGGATAGATGATTTTCTTACAAAGTTCCGTACCATATTTAGGCATTTACGACGATTGATGGTTTATATCGTATACAATGTCTATTGATTTTCTAAATATACCGATTAATCAGGTTTTCCAAAAATTCTTGTTTACCACTGCGCACTTCAGGTTCGCCGGAAGCAGCCGCTATGTCTCTCAATGCTTGCAGATCTAACTTACCGTCTCTAAACTCCTTTCCTTTGCCACTATCGTAGCTGCTATAGCGTTCAGATCTTATTGCCTTGTAATCTGAATTTTGTAATATATTATCCGCAATAACCAATGCACGCGCAAATGTATCCGCACCTCCAATATGTGCATAGAATAAGTCGGCCGGATCCGTTGAGTTTCGTCGAATTTTCGCATCGAAGTTAATTCCACCACCTGCAAAACCACCTGCTTCCAAAATGATCAACATGCACTCTGCAACCTCATTAATGTTATTTGGGAACTGGTCGGTATCCCATCCATTTTGATAGTCACCGCGATTTGCGTCAATAGACCCTAGCAGTCCGGCATCTGCTGCCACTTGTAATTCATGTTGAAAAGTGTGACCAGCTAGCGTAGCATGGTTAACCTCTAGGTTCAACTTAAAATCGTCCATCAGGTCGAATTCTCTCAAAAAGCCAAGTACCGTAGACGCATCATAATCGTATTGATGCTTTGTTGGTTCACATGGTTTCGGTTCAATAAAGAATGTGCCTTTAAAGCCTTGACTGCGAGCATAATCTTTAGCCAGATGAAGTATTTTAGCCAGGTTTTCCTTTTCTCGTTTCATATTGGTGTTTAGAAGCGACATATAGCCCTCGCGTCCGCCCCAGAATACATAGTTTTCACCTCCAAGTGCTATCGTAGCATCAAGTGCGGCTTTAATTTGCGCCGCAGCGTGCGTCAAAACTTGAAAATCAGGATTGGTAGCCGCCCCATTCATATAGCGCTCGTGACTAAATAGGTTCGCTGTTCCCCAGAGTAACTTCATACCAGAGGCAGCTTGTTTTTCTTTGGCGTACTCCACCAAGGTTGCCAACCGCTTTTCGTTCTCTGCGACATCATTTCCATAGTCCACCACATCTACATCATGGAAGCAATAATAAGGTAATCCTATTTTGGTAAAAAATTCAAAGGCGGCATCCATCTTGTCTTTGGCGCGCTGAATCACATCTGCATTCTTATCCCATGGGAAGAAGAGAGTAGGTCCTCCAAAAGGATCGCTACCGTTGGCATTGAATGAATGCCAATAGGCAACAGCAAAGCGAAGATGTTCTTTCATGGTCTTCCCTTGAATAACGCGGTTCTCGTCGTACCAACGATAGGCTAGAGGGTTGTCAGATTCGGGCCCTTCGTAGCCGATCTTTCCAATTCCTTTAAAAAATTCTTGATTTCCGATTAATACATTTGACATAGTTGATGGATTTAATTGTTAGTTTACTTGTTTTTACTTGTTTATTTTGTCGGTTAGCAAGTGGTGCCACTGGCTATATAGTTCTTCATACGGATGATTGCTTTCAGGTTCGATTGTTTCTTGAACTTTCATCTTTTCAAACGCTTCATCGTATGAAGCAAAGGCTCCGCTACCAATTCCGGCACCTATCGCAGCACCTACACTGCCATCATTATTGTATAATTCTACCGGCGTATTGGTCACGTTCGAAAACACCTGTGCAAATAATTTACTTTGAAACATATTGGCGATTCCAGCACGAATAATTGAAGGATTCATGCCGTTTTCTCGTAGGATATCAAGACCGTATCGAAAAGCAAAGGCAATGCCTTCTTGAGCTGCCCGAAATACGTGCGCACGGTTATGATGATTGAAGTTGAGATTCAAGAAGTGCGAACCAATTATCCGATTATTAAAAATCCGTTCTGCTCCATTACCGAATGGAAGAATACTTAAGCCTTCACTTCCGGGAGGAATGGAACTGGCTAATTGGTTTATTTCTGAGTAGCTAAGCGATTGCCCCATGGTTTGCTTAACCCAGCTGTTAAGGATTCCCGTACCGTTTATACATAAGAGAACTCCCGTTCGGATGTCGTCCTCAGTATAGTTAACATGAGCGAATGTATTAATACGCGACTCCTTGTCACTTACCAGCTGATCACTTACTGCGAAAATCACACCGGAAGTGCCTGCTGTAGCGGCTACTTCACCCGGACGTAGAACATTTAGCGATAAGGCATTATTTGGTTGGTCACCGGATTTATAACTAACCGTCGTTCCAGGTTTTAAGCCGAGCTTCTGCGCCACGGATTGTTGCAATGTGCCGTGTTCCGAGAAAAGAGGTCTTAATTCAGGAAAAATATTATCCTCAAAGTCAAAATGTCTCATTACATCGGCTGATAGTGAATTGGATTGGAAATCCCAGAATACACCCTCCGATAGTGCCGATATACTCGTTGTCATTTCTCCAGTTAACTTCATTGCTATAAAATCGCCCGGCAGCATAATTTTGTGTGCAGTCTTGTAGACGTCTGGTTCGTTCTGTTTTACCCAAGCCCATTTAGCTGCTGTGAAATTTCCCGGCGAATTTAATAAGCGCTCTAAGGATTTTTCATGCCCGATACTTTCAAAAGCCTCCTCGCCGAGCTCGACTGCCCGACTGTCGCACCAGATGATAGAATTGCGTAGCGGTTGACCTTCTTCATCGACCACAACCAGCCCGTGCATTTGGTATGCAATTCCAACAGCTGAAATGTCACTCGCATTCACTTGATCTCGCGCGAGTACTGCGCTTATCGCCAATTGCGTGTGTTCCCACCACGTATTAGGGTCTTGTTCCGCAAAGCCGGGTTGAACAGATATCACTTTATTCTCCGTATCCTCCGGATACTGTGCGCTAGCTATTGCGTCTTGAGTCTGAGAGTCTACAACCGAGACTTTGATTGACGATGTTCCTACATCGATTCCTAGTAATAACATAAATTAGGTCTAAGTATTTGTACGAATTTACGCAAACGTTGGCATAAAGTTAAATTATTGTTGAAGAATTTAAAAATCAATCAGTACTTTTGTTCAACTTCTTAATAAACTTTTTACACAACACTCAATATCAGTGAAAAAAACAACTATTTTAGATATCGCTCGAGAACTCGATATTTCTTTCTCGACGGTGTCCAGAGCGCTGAATGATCATAAAGCAATCAGCGAACCCACCAAGAAAGCGGTCAAAGAGATGGCAGAGCGGATGGGCTATCAACCTAATAAAATTGCATCTTCTCTTCGATCGGGAAAAAGTAAGACGATTGGAGTTTTGGTTCCTCGGCTTGATGTCACGTTCTTTAGCTCCGTTGTTCATGGTATTGAAGCGGTGATGAATGAAAATGGATATTCTATTCTTTTGTACCAGTCACAAGAACATTTTGATCGGGAAAAGAAGGGGATAGAAACCTTTCTAAATTCACAAGTCGAAGGGATTATTGCTTCTATTTCACTGGAGACGGACAAGAGTGATGCTTTTGCCGCCGTTATAAAAAGGAATATGCCACTCGCATTCTTCGACCGGATCTTGC
This sequence comes from Albibacterium profundi, assembly GCF_042159835.1. Lineage (NCBI taxonomy): Bacteria > Pseudomonadati > Bacteroidota > Sphingobacteriia > Sphingobacteriales > Sphingobacteriaceae > Albibacterium > Albibacterium profundi. The sequence continues at coordinate 450,972 of NZ_JBBVGT010000003.1, forward strand.
CTGATTTAGAAGTGCCGTCCGTTACAATAGATGATTATCGTGGAGGTTTTATTGCAACGGAACACCTAATTAAAAAAGGGCGCAAGAAAATTGTACATATTAACCAATATCGAAATGTTAATATTTTCAATGAACGCTTGCGTGGTTATTTGGATGCATTGAAACACTATGGGTTACCGATCGATGAAGACTTGATTATAAAAGGCGACTTTTCACTCGATTTTGGTCGCCAATGCATCTGCGATCTAGTTTCAAAGAAAATCGACTTTGATGCAGTGTTCACTCTTGAAGATTTTACTGCCATGGGTGTAGTTCAACAACTTAAGGAATATTCCATAAAGATCCCGGACGATGTATCGGTGGTCGGTTTCGCTAACGAAGACTTCACAAGTTTGGTCACACCGTCAATATCTACAGTAGATCAAAATTCAATGGGTATGGGAAGGGAAGTAGCCCACCTTTTTTTGAAACTTCTTAAAAAAGGTGACTACTACAAGCATACTCCCGAAAAATTTGTATTTGAGCCTACCTTGTTAGTTAGGGAAAGCTCTATCTAGTTTTGCTCTATCCACTTCCTAGCGTTCAAAAAAGCTTCCATCCATGGCGAAACCTCATCGTTTCTTCCTTGAGGATAGTACGGCCACTGCCATTGCAATAAAGAGCGTTCAATGTGTGGCATGGTTACTAAATGTCTGCCCGTTGAATCACACATGATCGCCGTATTGTAGCTCGAACCATTTGGGTTAGCGGGGTAGGACTGGTATGTGTATTTACCCACAATATTGTATTGGTCCTCACCATAAGGAAGATCGTATTTGCCTTCGCCATTTGAAATCCAGACACCCAAGGTACTTCCGGCTAAAGTCGAAAGCATTACCGAATTATTTTCCTGAATCGTTAGGGAAGTAAACCCACTCTCGTGTTTCCGGCTATCATTATGCAGCATTCTTGGTTTAATTTTATGATCGGGGTTGATTAAACCTAACTCGATGAACAGCTGGCAACCGTTGCAGATACCAATCGAAAGCGTATCTGGTCTCTTGAAGAAATCATCAAGGGCTTTCTTGGCTTTCTCGTTATAAAGAAATGCACCTGCCCAACCTTTCGCGGAACCTAAGACATCCGAATTAGAGAAACCTCCGACTGCACCAATAAACTGAATATCTTCCAGCGTTTCTCTTCCCGAAATCAAATCGGTCATATGCACATCTTTTACATCAAACCCTGCCATATACATAGCATTTGCCATTTCTCGTTCGGAGTTACTTCCCTTCTCACGGATAATAGCGGCTTTCGGTCTTGGTTTGGCAGGGTCTATCTGCGGTGCTCGTCCACGGAAGTGTGACGGGAACCTGAACTTCAGAACATGATCCTTATAGTTATCATAGCGTTCTTTTGCTTTTTTGTCGCCACTCTGCTTTCTGTCCAGCAAGTATGAAGTCTTAAACCAAACATCTCTTAGCTGATCGATATCAAAATTCCATTCCTTCCCAGCATTCTTGAGATTCAGATTCGCAGTTTTGCTAACGCGACCTATCTTATGAAATTCAATGTCCTTTTCATTTAGGACGGCCTCAACCGATTCATCCGCTTGGAATACAATGGAAATGTTCTCAGAAAATAGAAGTTTGATCGTATCAGCCTCGTTGACACTGCTTAGATCGATTTCTGCACCCAGATCACGATCTGCAAAACACATTTCCAGTAAGGTCGTGATCAGACCTCCGCTGCCGACGTCATGACCAGCATGTATCTTTTTCGCCTTAATTAATTCCTGTATGGTGTCGAAGATCTTTTTAAACTGTGCCGCATCTTTTATATCTGCTGTTTCGCTACCAATTCTGTTTAGTATTTGTGCGAAAGAAGACCCACCCAGCTTGTGCGCATCGCCTGATAGATTAATATAATAAATCGATCCTCCGTTTTTATTTAAAACCGGTTCGATAACGTTCCTTACATCCACGCAGTTGCCTGCGGCTGAGATAATCACCGTTCCTGGTGAAATTACTTCCTTATCTGAATATTTTTGTTTCATCGACAAGGAATCCTTGCCAGTTGGAATATTTATACCTAGTTGGATAGCAAAATCTGAACAGGCTTCAACAGCTTCATACAGACGAGCATCTTCACCTTCATTTTTACAAGGCCACATCCAGTTGGCAGAAAGCGATACGCTCTTGATGCCTTCTTTCAATGGAGCCCAGATGATATTGGATAGAGATTCGCCAATTGAATTCCGGCTTCCAGCAGCTGGATCAATTAATGCTGACAGTGGCGAATGGCCAATGGAAGTTGCAATCCCTTCCTTCCCTTGGAAATCGAATGCCATCACGCCGCAATTATTTAAGGGCAAGTGAAGCGGACCCACATTCTGTTGTTTCGCAACTCGGCCCCCTACACAACGATCCACTTTGTTTGTTAGCCAATCCTTAGATGCTACAGCTTCCAATTGCAATACACTCTCCAGATAGGATGATAATTTACTCTGTTCGTATTCCAGAGGAGCATAGTCGCGGTCAACAGTCTTGTCGTTCATCACCACCTTTGGCGAACTGCCGAACATATCGCTCAGCTTAAAATCCATTGGTTTCGCATTGGTGGTTTTCGACTGAAACACAAAGCGATGATCGTCACTAACATCCCCGACAGTATACATCGGTGAACGTTCACGATCTGCTATTTTCTGTAAGGTATCAATGTGTTTTTCACTAATAACCAATCCTAGGCGCTCTTGAGATTCGTTTCCGATAATCTCTTTTGCAGAGAGGGTAGGGTCGCCCACCGGTAATTTATCCAGATCTATATGACCTCCCGTATCTTCCACCAGTTCCGATAAACAATTTAAATGTCCGCCTGCACCGTGATCATGAATTGAAACAATGTCATTATGATCACTTTCTACCATGCCCCGCACCGCATTGGCGGCTCTTTTTTGCATTTCGGGATTTGAACGTTGAATCGCGTTCAACTCAATCCCTGCTCCAAAAACACCCGTGTTTGCGGAAGAAACAGCTGCGCCTCCCATACCGATGCGATAATTATCACCACCCAGAACAACGATTTTATCGCCGCTCTGTGGTGTGCCTTTTTTGGCTTGGTCCGCTTTCGCATATCCTACACCGCCGGCAAGCATAATCACTTTATCGAAACCCAAAATGCGAGCGTCTTCTTCATGTTCGAAGGTCAGAACCGACCCTGTAATTAGTGGTTGGCCAAACTTATTGCCAAAGTCGGACGCACCGTTTGATGCTTTAATCAAAATATCCATCGGTGTCTGATACAGCCATTCCCTTTCTTTTACACCCTGCTCCCAAGGCCGATTTTTCTCGAGTCTTGAAAAGGAAGTCATATACACAGCCGTTCCGGCCAAAGGCAAGGATCCTTTACCGCCCGAGAGTCGGTCTCTGATTTCACCTCCCGAGCCTGTAGCAGCCCCGTTAAAGGGCTCAACCGTTGTCGGAAAATTATGCGTTTCAGCTTTTAGTGAGAAAACAGATTCATATTCACTCAACTTATAATAGTCTGGTTCATCTGCTCTTTTTGGTGCAAACTGCTGTACATAAGGACCCTTTAAGAAGGCCACGTTGTCTTTATAAGCCGATACGATATCGTTAGGATTCGTCTCCGATGTTTTGCGGATCAATTTAAATAAGCTCAGTGGCTTTTCTTCGCCGTCAATGACAAAAGTGCCATTGAATATTTTATGACGACAATGTTCTGAGTTCACTTGTGAAAAACCAAATACTTCAGAATCCGTTAGCTTCCTGCCGATTTGTTTCGCCAGGTTATTCAAGTAATCTACTTCATCTTCACTAAGTGCCAAGCCTTCTTGATCATTGAAAGCTGCTATATCATCAATTTCCAAAATCGACTCCGGTTGAATATCAATGGTGAAAATATCCTGATTCAATTGCAAATATTTCTGCGACAGCATTGGGTCGAGACCTTCAAAATCAGAATCTACCTCATGAAACTCTTCGATACGTTGCACCCCGTCGATAACCATGTTCTGGGTAATCTCGACAGCATTCGTGCTCCAGGGGGTAACCATCGTAGCACGAGGGCCAACAAAAGTTCCGCTTACTGTCTTGTCGTCAAGCAGTTTTGAGCCACCAAAAAGCCAGTTCAATTTAGCGATGTCTTCGGATGATAAATTTTGCTCTGTTTGTAGTGCAAAAATGGAGTTTGAGGGACTTGAAAAGAAATAAATCATGATCTTATTTAGAAAGCACAAATTTAAGGATTATTAAGGTAATATCCTTATCTCGTTCCTATTTCCGACTAGCTTTTATTTTAGCCATTCGATATCGACTTAAAATACTCCTTAGCCGATCAGTCTCCACTGCATTTTCGAAAAGTTTCCGTTTGTGTGTAGCACCAATAGTTTTATTTTCGTATCTTGAATAAACAATAATGAATATGAAAAATCGATTATTATTGAGTATTGTAACGGTCGCAGTTATCTTGTTTTCTGCTTGTTCTATTTTTCAAGGAAAGCATGGTGGCGGTCGCTCGAACGGAGCTAAAGATTTCGATCAATCTGTTAAGGAAAAATACTGGAAGTTAACCGAGATTAATGGTCAGCCTATTTCTGGAGATTTCAACAGGGAACCACATTTTATTCTGAAAAATGAAGATAATCGTGTAAACGGCAATGGCGGTTGCAATGGTTTCGGCGGGACTTATACAGTAAATGAAGAAACCAAACGGATTTCCTTTTCAGAACTATTCTCGACAAAAATGGCATGTCCGGATATGTCGGTTGAACAGGCCTTTATGGATGTACTAAGCAAAGCCGATAATTATTCCTTAAATGGTGACACGCTGACGCTCAATAAAGCACGTATGGCCCCTTTGGCCAAGTTCGTTGCTGTTTATTTTTAATACAATTCATTTTATCGCCAGCAAACCTTTCTAGCCAATCGTATTTAGTTGCTCGAACTTTTCCTACTAACCATATTAAATGCTTCTTCGAGACACTCCTTTGGTGCACCAAGAGTGACCACACGGTGGACCCGCTGGAACGGCGGTTTGACTACGAGCATTAGGGAGTCACCGTCCGGCCACCGCGGAGGCGTGTCGAACAAGTCCTATACAAGGTCCATCTTAAAGTAAGATATAATCTGCATAAGTTCGATTAAAATTGTTTGACATCATAATGGATTCAGGGCGCATTCAATCCGCATTTCATCCGCATTTTAGGCTCAAAATGCGGATTTGGTGCCTATGCGTCAAGGTTAGATTCCTCATTGAAGTAAACCAAAACATTTCCATGTTATCCAGTCGTTAGTGCCGATAAGAAAGTCACTTGGTAGATAGGGTTTTTGTAATCTCGTTTTTGATGGAAATAAAATGTTGGTTTTGGCGTGAATGTAAATTGCCGGAAATATCCTCATTAACTACACTTTATTTTTCCACATCGTCTATATTATTACATGTCAAATAATCGTTACTACGATTATTTTGCAATAGCTAAAACGTTTTAACAATTTTAACCAATTATAATGAACTCACGCCTTAATAATATAATAAGCTAAACTATAAGTATGCAGCTACAATTGTAAACTGAAAAGCCAATAATAGCCTATCGAAAAACCATGAGAACCTTAAAATTTTCTGAGAAAATAAACTGATTAATATGCGAAACTTTAAACTAAAAAATGATTTTGGACATCGTCTAAAAGAACGTGTTCCACTGTATTCAAAGGGGCTTCTACTTTTGCTCTTTGCTTTTTTTATTCAATTTGGCAGTAATGTCTATGCAACCGAAGCTCAACAAACCATTACCGGGAAAGTCGTTGATTCCGACGGTATCGTGTTGCCCGGAGTAACGGTGACGATAAAAGGTACCACGCAGGGAACAAGCACTGATGGAGATGGAACCTATCAGATTCAAGCTAGCCCTGATGACGTTCTTGAATTTAACCTCATCGGATTTATCAAACAGGAGGAACTTGTGGGAAATCGTACAAATATCGATGTTACCCTAGCTCCGGACACCAAGGCATTAGAAGCTGTGGTGATTGAGGTGGGATATGGTTCGATGAAGCAAAAGGAAGTAACTTCGGCTGTTGCGCACGTCGATTCAGAAGATTTTCGTCAAAGTGGTTCAAGAAATGCGTTGGATTTAATTCAAGGTAAGGTTCCTGGATTACAAGTCACTCGTTCTAGCGGGTCTAATCCTAATTCAAGTCCAAGTGTTCAATTAAGGGGTGTTGTAACTGTTACGGGAAGTGCAAGTCCATTGTATGTAATTGATGGAATTCCGGGCGGAAATATGGATTTACTCCAACAAGACGATATCCTTTCTATCGACGTATTAAAAGATGGATCTGGAGCGGCTATATATGGGTCGAGCGCCAATGCTGGGGTTATTTTAGTGACAACAAAAAAAGGGAAGGCCGGAGAGCCATCGTTCTCTTACAGCAGTTATGCACGAAAAGAATATTTGGCTAGAAGACCAAACACCTTGTCTCCTCAAGAGTTCCGCGACAGAATAGCGTCAGGAGATATCGATCAAGAAGACTTTGGTCACAGTACTGATTTTTACGACAAATTAATTAATCATAGCAATATCTCCAACAACCATAATTTTGCGATGAGCGGCGGTACCGCCACAACCAACTATCGCGCAAGCGTTAATTATCGGAATTTACAAGGTATTAGCTTAGAAAACAGCCGACAAGAATACGGTGCAAGGTTGAATATAAACCAACGTGGTTTGGACGACCGTTTAAATGTTTCTATGAATTTAGCGACCAACTTTAACAATGCTAATTTGTTGGGAGGAGGTGCATGGGAAAGCGAGGCTTATAAAAATCCTACGCTATCAAACTATAATGAAGACGGCAGTTACCGGTTCGATCTCACGAGCACGAATGAGTACGCTAGATTAATGCAAGAAACCTCGTTAAGAAAGCAACAGACAACCTCTGCTGACTTTAAAGCTGATTTGGATATTATTGAAGGTTTAAAAGGGTCAGTATTTGGGTCTTATCAAAGAAATACATGGGTAAACAGCCAGTACGCTCCGCAGGATAGTGAAAACTCACTTGAAAATTCGGATTACCCAGGTGGCGCTTGGGCCTCTAAAAGCGATGTTCTCTCACAACAATATGCTTTTGAGCCGACGCTACAATATAATACAACCCTTAACGAGAGACACGATTTAACCGCTATTGCGGGTTATAGCTATCGGTATGAAATCAACGAAGGCTTAAGCGCATCCAATAGAGGATTTATCAATGATTTGTTCCACGAAGATAACTTGAGCGATGGAACTGCCTTAATTGATGGTAAAGCTTCAATGGATAGTTATAAAAATGACAATACCTTAATCGCGTTTTTCGGTCGTGTAAATTATATGCTTGATGGTAAATACATGGCACAGTTTATCCTCCGTCGCGAAGGTTCTTCTCGGTTTGGTGAGAATAATAAATGGGGAAATTTCCCGGCCGTATCAGCAGGATGGAATATATCCCAAGAAGATTTCATGGCGGACGTTGATTTTGTTGATTACCTTAAGTTAAGAGTCGGTTACGGAGTCACTGGGAACTCAGGTTTTTCCAATAATGCATCGCGTGTTACTTTAGGTGGAGGCGGAAGATACCTTTATCCAGACGGTTCATATCGGGAAACGTATGGCCCTAACAGAAATCCGAATCCGGACCTGAGATGGGAAACGAAACACGAACTAAATATTGGTATTGATTATACGCTATTCCAAAATAAATTGAGCGGTAGCATTGATATTTATGACCGTACAACTAAAGACCTATTAGATCAATATACTTCACCACAGCCACCATATATCCAATCGAATATATACACAAATGTAGGTACCATTTCTTCTAAAGGTATAGAGTTGGGTTTAAGCTACTCTGCAATTTCAAAAGAGGATTTTTCGTGGATTGTGGACTTGACTGCTAGCACGAACGAAAATGTGTTAGATTCTTATTCGAATGATATTTATAAAGTAGAATACAAAACATTTGGAGGCATAGGTGGTGCAGGCGATTTGGGTGATGCTATTACAACTTATGAAGGAGAAAGAGTGGGTCAGTTCTGGGGCAAACGTTTTGCTGGTTTTACTGAAGATGGAAAGTGGCTTTTTTATAACCGGGACGGAGAAGCTGTTCGTAATGACCAGATTAATAATTCCAAAGATCGGGACGTGACCGATTTGCAACATATTGGAAATGCGATTCCTAAATACTATTTGTCACTGACGAATAGTTTTACCTATAAGAACTTTGATTTTCGGTTATTTATGCGCGGTAAATTTGATTACGATATCTTAAATACATCGGCGTTGACTTATGGCAATAAAACCTGGAGTGGTAATCTCTTGGAAGAAGCTTTCGGAAAGTATTCTGAGATTGACGATACGTACATGTATTCTGATTACTATTTGGAGAGTGGAAGTTACTGGAAAATCGATGAAGTTACCGTGGGCTATACCTTTAATTTGCCAACAAAATTTGTTAAGAACCTACGGGTATATGCCACTGGCCAAAATTTAGCAACCATTACTGGTTATTCGGGCAACGATCCTGATTTCGTTTCCGACACAGGTCTCGGACCTGGTATCGACGGCCGGAGCGCTTATCCAAGTACTCGATCTTTCCTTTTAGGATTGAACCTGACTTTTTAGTGCTGATAATTAAGGAAATCTGAAAAAGTAATTAATAAAAAAATATTTTGATGAAAAAGCAACCATTTTTAAAAGTATTCATGATGGGCATAATCTTGCTGGCGGGATGTACTAAGCTGGACGAGAATGCTTATGATGAAATGATAACTGATAATTTTTATAATAATCGAACAGAGGTAATATCAGCAGTTTTAAGACCATATACTCATGCCAACGCTTGGGTAACACCATCAGGGCAAGATGGTTGGTGGCGGCCTGCGGAACTTTCCGGTGATCAGCTAGCGTGGCCAACCAAAGGAAGACACGGAGAGGATGGAGGAAAGTGGAAAAGGCTACATTACCACACATGGACAGTTGATGAAGGGGGACTAAACAACGCCTGGTCTCTAATGTACTGGGGGATGGGTTTGTGTAATGACCCAATACAAAATATCGAGTCCAGAGATTTGGTGCAAATGGGTATAACGCAAGAAGAAAAAGACGCATTTATTGCTGAATTAAAGCTGTTGCGGGCTTTTCATTATCTTAAGTTGATGGACCTTTTTGGGAATATTCCAATTGTAACTGAAGTTGGGGTGCCGGCACAGCCAGAAACTAGGTCTAGAGTTGAGGTGTTTAATTTTATTGAGAGTGAAATTCTGGAAAACATAGATAAAGCTCCTAAGCTTTCTGAAGATATGTTAGGAAGAATGACTCAAGCAGGGGCTTATGCCATGTTGGTTGAACTCTATCTCAATGCAGAAGTATGGACCGGAACACCGCGTTGGGACGATTGTATAGCTGCTGCTGATAAATTAATGAATGGAGAAGGTGGCGCGCAAAATGGTGTAATGGCCTTGGATCCGAATATAGAGGATCAATTTAATACAACAAACCACCTGTCAAAAGAAGTGATTTTCTCGATCGCTTATGACTATACCATTGCTCAATTTCAACCGTCGTGGCCTAGTGAGTTCTATCATTTTAAACAACGTGAAATATACGGTGGAGGAAGAAATGGAAATGACGGGATCGTGCTTATTCCAGGTGTTTACACCACCTATGATGATGAGGATTTGAGAAAAAGCGAATGGCTGTTGGAAGGTCCTATGTTTAATTTTGAAACGGGAGACCCAGTAACAGGATCAGAGGAGTACAATGGGCAACAGCTTGTGTTTGTAGACAACATTCAAAAGAATAAAAGCGGATCTACTGAATCTACCATGAGTGAAGGCGAAGAGAATAGCGGGGTTAGATTTAATAAATATAAACTTGGAAATCAAGTGGTGGGTGAAGACGGAACACCTATCGATCCAAATTACAATAATACAGATTGGAACATTTATCGCCTAACTTGGATCTATTTTGCTAAGGCAGAGGCTTTGATGCGTAAGAATGGTAATACGGCTACAGCCGAGGCTGTAGATTTGATTAACCAATCTAGACAACGCGCTTTTGATGAAGAGGATAGAGGAGCCAACGCATATACTACTGCGACGTTAACAATGGATGAATTGTTAGCAGAGAGAGGTAGGGAGTTTATTTTCGAAGGGTTTAGGCGAAATGATCTGATCCGCTTCGGTAAGTTTACTACCGAGAGCTGGTGGGACCATGAACCTTCTGAACCGTACAGAGAATTGTTCCCGATTCCGCAGAGACAGCGTGATTTAAATCCGAATTTAGATCAGAATCCGGGTTATCCACAATAGGATGTAATTTTTATTCGGTAACAAAAGCCACTCCATTTGGGGTGGCTTTTTTGATTTTTAAAAAAATATTTATTTAATATTTTGAAATACGACTAAAACAATTTAGCTTTGATGTAACGCAATCGATTACTTAACCTAAATTTTCCGTCGATTATGAAGCGAATATTAGCGATATTATTATGTACGTTGTTCTATACAGCTGCTTCTTCTCAGGTGAGAAAGGCTCCGGCGTATCCGCTAATAACCCACGATCCGTACTTCAGTATTTGGACATTCACGGATAAGTTGACCGATGAGCCTACAAGGCATTGGACTGGTAGTGAGCATCCTATGGTAGGTGTAGTGGAGGTTGATGGTAAACCTTACCGCTTTATGGGTCAGCTAGAGAAAGCTTATAATCAGCTTGTACCCACTGCCGATAAGGGTAACTATACGGTCAAGTATAGTTTAGTTCAGCCTGCCGACGGATGGGTGGATGCTGACTTTGACGATGCTGACTGGAAAGTAGGAGCGGCCCCTTTCGGCAATCGTAACAGCGAGGTTGCAACAGCTTGGGATGGCCGTGATTTGTGGGTGAGGCGCAGATTTGATATTCCGGATAGAGATTTAGGTAGCTTATTATTGAAACTTGATCATGATGATAATATCATTGTCTACCTGAATGGTGATATTATTTATCGACATAATGGATGGACCGAAGAGTTTAAATATCATGAAATCCACGATTCAATAAAAGGACGACTTAAGAAAAAGGACAATGTGTTGGCTATGCATGTCGTCAACACAGCTGGTGGAACCTATTTGGATGGGGGGATTGTTGAAGAAAAAGAGCAGGAAGGTGGTGAAATATTGATCGCTGAACAAACAGATCTCAAGTTTGAAGCAACACAAACGGTTTACACTTTTGAAGCTGGCGGGATCGATTTGAAGCTAACATTCACCAGCCCATTATTGCTTGATGATCTAGACCTGGTTGCAAGGCCTGTCTCTTACATAACGAGCGAAGTCAAGGCGAATGATGGAAAGGATCACGATGTGCGTATTTGGATGGGCGTGTCGAGTACGTTGGCGGTTCACACACCTTCGCAAGAGGTGGTTGCCGAGAGATACACGAGCCAAGGGTTGGAATTGTTGAAAGCTGGTACGGTTGAACAGCCGATATTGCAGCGTTCGGGTGATGGAGTACGAATTGATTGGGGCTACGTTTATGTTGCGGTGCCTCAATCTCAGAAAAGCACTCAGTATTTATCCAATCAGGCGCCTGTCTTCGGAAGCTCGGAAGGAAGCGGTGTACACTTTTCAGCTGACCAAATAACCGGACGAAGCATCATGATGAATACCATATTGGATTATGGGACGGTTGGGTCTAAGCAAGAAGAGCAATTCGTCATGCTGGCATATGATGATTTGTATTCTGTTCAATATTTTGGTGAAAACCTTCGTCCTTGGTGGAATAAATCGGGTAATAACGCTATTGAAAATGAAATTCAAGCAGCAGCGGATAGTTATAAACAAGTTTTTTCCAAAGCTGAGGCATTTGACAGGGAATTACGTCAAGAAACAACGGATGTGGGAGGAAGTAAATACGCTGAATTGTGTATTATGGCTTACCGCCAATCGGTCGCAGCTCATAAACTTTTAGAATCGCCGCAAGGTGACCTCCTTTTTATGTCGAAGGAGAATTATAGCAATGGGTCTATCAATACGGTGGATATTACATATCCATCTTCGCCACTTTATTTAATTTATAATCCAGACCTTCTAAAAGGAATGTTAAATGGGATTTTCTATTATAGTGAAAGTGGTCGATGGAAAAAGCCTTTTCCCGCACATGATTTAGGAACATATCCTTTAGCAAATGGTCAAACCTATGGTGAAGATATGCCGATTGAGGAAGCGGGTAATATGATTATATCGACCGCAGCTATCGCGAAAGTTGAAGGGAATGCGGAGTATGCTAAGCAACATTGGGATGTATTAAGCGCATGGGCTGAATATTTAGTAAAGGAAGGTTTCGACCCTGCGAACCAATTGTCTACAGACGACTTTGCAGGACATTTAGCTAGGAATGCAAACCTATCTATAAAGGCGATCATGGGAATAGGAGCTTATGCGATGATGGCAGATATGTTAGGAGAGAAAGAGACGGCTGCGCGTTTTAGGAAGAGTGCCGAAGCGATGGTGCCTAAATGGATGAAGCTGGCAGATGATGGAGATCACTATGCATTGACATTTGATGGGCAGGGTACTTGGAGTCAGAAGTACAATCTGGTTTGGGATAAGGTTCTTGACCTGAACTTGTTCCCAGAAGAAGTGAAACGCAAAGAAATTGCCTATTATTTGACCAAACAAAACAAGTACGGACTTCCACTGGATAGCCGTCGGGATTATACTAAATCAGATTGGGTATTGTGGACTGCCGTGATGACAGATAACGATCGTGATTTTAAGGCATTGATTGAGCCCATGTATAAATACGCAGTTGAGACGCCTAGTCGCGTGCCGATTTCCGATTGGCACGACACAAAGAATGCTGAAAAGCAAAACTTTCAGGCAAGGAGTGTAGTAGGGGGCTACTTCATGAAGTTACTTGAGAAAAAGATCAGAAATAAATAATATAACCAAAATAGCCATTTATGACAAACGTTAACGTATTACTATCACAAGGGTGTTACGATGCCGTTAATACCGATCTAGATTGGATGTTTTTAGAAACGAAAAAGTAGGGGCAATAAAAAAATAAAATATTTTTAGAAAATATTTGCTAAATCGTTTTTATTTGATAAATTAGCTTTATAAACTTAATAAATAACCAGTAATAGTAATAAGCCAGAATAAAACAGTAAACTATTTCGCGATTAAGGAAGATCAGGAGATCTTATTGTAGTCGAAATAAATTTTATGACATTGTAAACAAAAAATTATGAATAGAAACTTTTACTCTTCAACAGTCATCATTAACGAAACAAATAGATTATTAACCTAAGGTTTCAGTTTTTATTGATCATGTTTATTTTTCCCTAGCATCGACGTTAGGGTTGACATGTGATAGCTATGTCTTTTTCAGAGTTTTTAGTTTCCCAGTTATAACTTAATGAGTATGCGCATTTTATTAGTAACCGTTTCCCTCTTATTGGCGCTTTGTAGCAATGGTTTTGCATTGATGCCCGCCATGGTGATTCAGCAGGATACCACCCTTCAGGATACGTCCGCGAGGGATACTTCATTGCAGGCGAATGAGTTCGACATAGGTCGAGATTCTATTTTTACGGACGTGCCGCTTGAAGGGGTATTGAACCCTCGGGCCTTGTCTATTTTCCCTGCGGTTTCATTGCAGCAGTATATTAAAGGGAATGCACCGGGAGTCCACGTCCACGAATCCAGCGGTGAGCCAGGGGTCGTTCAGTCGATGTTTATTCGTGGCCTTAGTGTGCCGGTTCTGTCACATAGAGATCTTTACGATGCACAGCCATTAGTGGTTGTTGATGGTATCCCTTTGATTTCTAACGACCATCCCTTTGCTTTTGATATCCAGCAATATCGTTTCGATAGAATTGGACCTGCAACGAATCTGCTGGCTTCGGTTGATATGAATAACATCGAATCTGTTCGTGTTTTACGAGATTTAGCTTCAGCGGCAAAATACGGACCGAAAGCGGCAAATGGTGTTATCGAGATAACCACAAAACAACCGGAGAAGAAAAGCAAAAAGATAAGCTTTAATTCTTACTTTGGAATGGTTCAGCGACCTACTGTAACTACTATTAATGGGTCTTATGAAAATGACTTCCGTAGACAGTTTTATAACAAATACACAACCAATGGTCGCTATAACGATGATGATGTTTATCCGATCTACTTAAGCGACTCGCTGAACAGTTCTTACTATGGCCCGTCTGATTGGTCAGATTCTTATTATCAGAATAACTTGATTCATGGTATATCAGCGGATATATCCGGGGGATCAGAACGCGCCAATTTCCGTTTCTCGGTCGGAAATATGAGTAACAAGGGTATCGCGGATAATACCGGTTTGAATCGTTATAGTGCGATGTTCGCCATTAATATGAAGCCATTGAAATGGTTAATGTTTTCTGCCATGGTAAATGGAAACAGACTCGAGCGGCACCGCAACAAGAATTTACGCGATCGTTTTGCGCAAATGAATTATTTGCCGGATTTGTCATCTCCTTTAGCTCCGAATGATGAGGTTTATAGCGGCTATCTGGACAAATTTGAAAACAGTTTCGATGATAACTTTACCAATTTAATTCAAGGAAACGCGAAGTTGGTAGTCGATTTAGATCGCTTAAGCTTTACCACACGTTTAGCTGTGGATTATAATGAAGGTTACCGCGACTTATTCTATCCTCGTCCGCTATTGGAAGAAAATAGTTATGCATCCAATTATTACGGGTTTAATCAACGTTTGATCTTCGATAATACGCTTACTTACGATTGGGATATTGACGATAGAAATCGTCTGTACCTCGAAGGCAGTGCAATATTGGAATGGGATGCACATAAATATAATTATGCATATGCTTACAAGGGAGTGAACGACTTTATTAAGCTAAATCTTCTGGAGTCGGATCCTTATAATCCCAACTATCTGATACCAACAGCATTCCCTCGTGAATTGGTTTATAAATTCTTGGATCGTACGAAACGAAATTTGGTTTCATTCTATGGTAGAGCTTCGTATAATTTTGACTCAAAATACACAGTTTCCTTCTTGTTAAGATCAGACGGCTCGTCTAATGCACAGCCAACAGAACGTTGGTTTATTAGTCCGACATTAGCCTTGGGCTGGAATGTGAAGAACGATCTAATGGCTGGGAACACAGTTTGGTCCAACCTGAACCTCCGACTAAATGCCGGTCGATTAGGCAAACTCAATTCCTTTGATAATTATTCGCAGGGGCCACAATATACAGCTGAACTAAGCTATACCGGTAATAAAATTAATCCAGGCTACAATGGTTTAGCAGTATTAACTAGACCTTATGATTTTGGATGGGTAGGTTATGGAATCCCATGGGCTTATACAGATCAAGTGAATGTTGGAGTTGACGCGTCTTGGATTAACGATCGTTATCGTATGAGTGTGGATGCTTATTATAAGGAGGACAAGAACCAGATGTTAGGTATCCCTTCTTTTGCAGAGTTTGGATATACCCAGTCTTATCACCCAGGTATGGATGTTCGCAATATGGGTGTAGAACTGATGTTGGGTGCAGATGTGCTAGCCCATAATGATAAGACGGTTGGCTGGACGACATCATTACTAATGAATTATAACCAAAATCAATTGACTGCGCTACCTAATGGATTGGATGAGATTGTCATAGGGGATCGCTTGTTGCGTGTTGGTGAAGCTGTAGATCGTTTTTGGTTGTACACGAACAATGGCATATACGAGTCTGATGCGGAAATTCCTGAACAAGATGGGACACGCTTATCTTATAATGGTAATGAAATGCATGCGGGTGATCCCAAATGGGCGGACCTGAATAATGATAATCAAATTAACGATGCTGATAAAACGTTAATGGGTAATATCTTCCCGAAAGTGACAGGTGGTTTCAATAATGCGTTCACCTATCAGGACTGGTCACTCGGAGTTGATTTTTACTTCAATTTGGGTAGAAACATCGTCAATCAAGAAATGTCAAACCGCTTCAACTTTATTAACCGCGAAGGTAATATTGAAATGAGCTCAGTGAAGGAGATTACCTATTGGGAGGAAAGAGGCGATTACAGCCAATACCCACTATATAATCCATGGAGTTCGGTAATTCCCTACCGTGCAGAACAGGATCTTTTCTTGGAGAACGGATCATTCTTAAAATTACGTACGGTGTCTTTGGGATATGATCTTTCGTCCATTTTGAAGTCGAGAAGATCGTCTATTAATAGAATTTATGTCTACGGTTCAGCTCATAACCTGTTAACCATCTCATCCTATTCGGGTAGAGATCCTGAATTGGTGAATTTTACAGGCTATGATACGGGTTACGGAATGGCCATACCAACAACCTACACGATCGGCGTGAAAGTGGATTTATAATAAGAAATGATGCATAACATTTAAAATAGCTTATGATGAAGAAAAAAATATTACTTGGGTTGTTTGTTGTATTCTCCTTTTTTGGTTGCGAGAAGATGCTCGATATTGATTCAACGCGCACAGTTTCTGAGGAGAATATGTGGAATAAGCTCGAAGATACGAGAGCGGCCCTCATGGGTGTCTATGGCTTAACGCAGACTGCGATGGCTGACCATAATGCCCATTGGCTCTATGGTGACGTTCGGGCAGGTGAGTTTGCCAGCCCGAACCGACAAGATTTAAAAGCAATAATCGACAATGATCTCAACGGTTCATACCCGTCGTTGGAAGCCCTGTCAAATTGGAGACGCTGGTTTGCGGTTGTTAATGCAGCTAATATTTTCTTGGAGCGAGTTCACGAAGTTAAGGAAGCTGATGAGCGCTATACGGATAACAACATGACCGTGGATATTGCACAAGCACGTTTTTTAAGAGCCTTTGCTTATTTCTACATGGTTCGTATTTGGGGCGATGTGCCTTTTATCACGTCTTCTTTTGATGGCGATTTCGTTAATCAACCACGGGAAGATAAAGATAGAATCCTTGCATGGGTAGAGCAGGAGATGGCAGCTGCGGCAGAGTTATTACCGTACCGCTACAGTGTAGGTGATGAGCAACAACAAGGAGACTATTACAATGAAACTTCCGGACGTTGGGATGGAGCTTTGGTTCGAAAGCTATCAGCATACGCGGTACTGGCACACGTAGCCGCTTGGCAAGGGAACTATCCAGATGTTGCGACCTATTCTAAATTTGTTACCGATAATTATGAACGAGCAGGTAATGGTTATATTTCCACAGCGAACCTAACGGATGCCAATGGCTTCTTCTATAACAAGAATATTAATCAGTTATTGGCTTTCAATTTCGACTGGGGACACGTGGCGGCGAGTTTTACCGGTCACATAGAAGAGCTAACTTTAGCAGAGCCCGTAGTCAATAAAAGCTTACCTGACCTCTATCTTCCTAAAGATTCAATCTTGAATATTTTTAATGAAATGGGTGACGAACGCTTTAGTTTGGATACACTGGGGAATCCGGGTGAAGAGCGCTATTTCGCCAACTTCAACGGGAAGTACCCTATCTTCAGTAAAATCAAAGTTATCATGGGCGGATCCTCCGATCCTTCCTTCCGCATCTTTTCAAGTGCTATTGTCTTCACTCGGCTTGAAGATGTTACCTTGCTACGTGCCGAAGCCTTGGCCGTGTTGGGAGAGAGAAATGCAGCAATCGAATATTTAAATGAAATTCGAGTTCGTAGAGGATTGGAAAACTATAGCGAAGAAGAGAATGGAAACTTAGTGGATGCTATTTTCCGTGAAAGGCAACGCGAGTTAATGGGTGAAGGACACCGTTGGTATGATCTGGTCCGCTATAATAAAATCCGTAGAAACAACGAAAAATATAATCAGCTGATTGCACAAGACGGGATTTACTGGCCAATATCACGGTCGATTCTCGCTCAGAACGATCAATTAGTTCAGAATTCATATTGGAAATAAATACGACACTTATGAAAATAGTACATTATATAGGCGGTTTCTTATTATTTGCAGGTGTGTTTATTTCATCCTGTACAAAAGACGGCGGGTATTATGAGCCTAAAGTCATAGAAAGAGACTTTCAGGGAAATGCGTACGAATACTTAAAAAGTAAACCCGGTGTTTATGACTCTTTGGTAAAGGTGATTGATCGACTTGGTATGCAATCAATTGTTCAGGATAGTAATATTACGCTATTCGCATTGACCAATCAAAGCTTTCAACTGGCTATTACCAACTTGAATAATCTTCGTCGATTGGCAGACCGACCTAACGAATATTTAGAAAGCGTTACCTACGAGCATTTGGATACAATGGTTACGCAGTATATCATGAGAGGGAAATATGTGAGCGACTCATTGCAGAAACAAGATGGTCTGCGTTTGTTAGGCGTTCGCTATGGTTATCCGATGCAGGCTCGTTTAGCAAAAACAACCTCATCAGGCTATGTTGATGGCGGGCCGGAAATTATTACGTTCAGTGATACCAAACGCAGTCAATTTGAACGCGACTGGGTAGTTACGTCAACAAGCTCGATCAATATTGAAACGGATAACGCGATTGTCCATGTGGTTGATCAGGATCATGTATTCGGATTTGACGACTTCGTGAGCCGTTTAACGTTTATCCCGCCACCACCGAATCTATTCCAAATCATAGGGGGCACAGCGTCCGTTTCTCGTGAGAACAGTGGTGGCCCGAACGCTATCGAAGCATCGCAGTTTGCCTTCGATGGTAACCCGGAAACGAAATTCCTACTTGGCGGCTTCAGCTCTGAATGGCTACAGTTTGAGTTGAATGAAGCAACAGTTGCTGATTCATATACGGTAACGTCAGCTAATGACTTCCCTGATCGTGACCCGATCGACTGGAATCTGCAGGCGTCCAATGATGGTGAAAATTGGGTAACGCTTGACTCTCGTTCAGCAGAGATATTTGACCAACGTTTCCAACAGAAGATATTCCATATATCCAATGAAGTGGCGTACAAATTCTACCGACTAAATATCACGCGAAGTAGAGGAGGCAGCTCAATGCAGATGGCAGATTGGAGTGTGAATAATACCACAATGGAGGATGCTCAAGCAAGTTTAACAATTAACGAATAAAGATACCATGCGAATGGAACATAGAGAAAAAATAAGAAGAAGGTTTCGATACGGTTCATCGACCATATGGAGTGGTGCTTTGGTGATGCTACTATTGGTGGGCTCATGTAAAGAGATTTATAACCTTCCTGAAGAAAAGGACTTTATAAGCGAAAATATCAACTATCAAAGTAAGATATTGGAACCTGTATTGGGTAGAACAAGCTTGCTGGGAAATATTTCAACCGATAATTCCACGCTACCATTGACCTTTGAAATTGTAAACCCACGATACGGTGATGGACGACCGGTCACTGACTTATTTCAGACCAGAGAGGTTTGGGTATGGGATGCTGCCTATGATGGATTGGAAACTAGTTTGGAAGAGATAGAAGCGAAACGCCATTTGGAAGAACGCCCATTATTTGAGGTTCGTGAGTCTGGTCAGTTCATCATGTGGGCAGCTTCCACGAATGAGCTGATTGAGCCAAGACCAACGGATAGCAGTAACCTGGTTCAGGATATCCGCTTTTTTGACTTGAAGATTACCAATACAGGTGGAGAGGTTCTATTGAAGGACTTTCAAGTCATTCCATGGAGAGAAAGACCTTATGAGCCATCAACGGATATCAACCCTTATACAGGTGAAGTGGCTCCCGATCCGTTAGATCCAGAAAACCCGAACAAGCGAGATTATATCAGGCCATGGCTTCGGAATGTGATTGGAGAAAGTACAGATCTCAGCTTGCGTAGTGATGACGAAAAGAAAGATGTGGTCGTTTATATCAGACCTTTTGAAGGAGGATCAGGGAAGAACCTACGATTTGTATTCCTTGACAAAGAAGGTAATCCAATGAACCCGGATCTGTTCAATGAGACGAAGTGGGATCAATTGGTACACGGCTTTAATATGGTAAAAACCGACGAATACGTGCAATACGATGTCGCTTACCCGATTCCCCTGGTAAATATTAACACGAGGTTTACGAATGGAAGTAATGCAAAGGTTGAATTCTCATATTCCAGAAAAGGTTTTGGCGGTAATTTAACGACGGCTGCCTTCGGACTTGATTTTAGAATATTTGAGCCGGGCGATTGGGAGATCGTATTCCATTTTAGAGGAGATAATCCAAAGTTTGAAGATGAATAATTGCAAAAAGTTCTTGCTATGAGAAGATATATATATATAATGTTATTAGCCGGCTTGGGCTTTTTGACGAAAGACTTGCAGGCTCAGAATCGAGTTGTGGTGAAGGGTATCGTCACCGATCAATCCAATTTAGCGATGCCTGGCGTTACGGTATTTTCGGGCACACCACTTACCGGTGTAGCCAGTACCAATACACGAGGTGAGTTTTCAGTCAACGTACCAAGCGGTGCTACATTGGTCTTTAAGTTTATAGGCTACCTAGATGAAACCGTGAAGCTTAATCCTGGCCAAACAAGCATATCAGTACGCATGAAAGAAGATGTCAGCGAGATGGAGGCCGTTGTGATTCGTGGTTATGTAAAACGATCGAAGGAATTGAGTACCGGTTCGTCATTTGGAATCAGCGGTGACGACTTACCCGAAGTTCCAACAGCAAATATTGAGTCCATGTTACAAGGGATGGTACCGGGGATGAACGTTCAAGTCAATACTGGTGCACCAGGTTTTCGTGGATCTAACCAGATTCGTGGTCTTTCAACGCTATCTGTTACCGGTTCTGGTAACTCGTCCTTCTTACAACCGACTTCCCCTTTATATGTAATTGATGGCGTGCCCATGGATGCAGATAGAGCTACAGAATTCGGTTTCCAACAACAAGGTCCGGGTGTGAGTCCGCTTTCCATGATTCCACAGGAAGATATAGAAAGCATTGAGATTCTAAAGGATGCACAAGCAACGTCTTTGTATGGATCCTTGGCAGCTTATGGGGTTATTATTATTACGACCAAACGAGGTAATTCTCCAATACCACGTGTTCGTTATACGCACAATACCTTTATGAAGACACCGCCTGCTTTGCGTGCAACGCTGGGTGGTAACTTGGAGCGCCAACTGAAAATCGAGCAAATTTTAGGAAACGCTTTAGATGAAGCAGATGTTCGCAGAATATCGTCAACCTGGTTTTTATCAGATAGTTTGAACCCTTATTGGAATAATTCGACTAACTGGCAGGATCTGTTCTATCGGACAACCTATAACCAAAGTCATAACCTGGCAATCGATGGTGGTAACCCGTCCTTCAATTATAAAGCCAACTTAGGTTATTTCTCGGAGAAGGGAATTATTCGAAATACGGGCTTTGATCGCTATACGGCCAATATGCGAATGGAATATAAACCGAATGATAAATTTAATTTTATTGGGCAGTTGACTGGAAACGTGGGTAAGCAAAATAAAGGGGATGGCGTGGGCCTATTGCAGACCGGCGTTGCTAATAATGGACTGGCATCTACTTTACTACCGGGGCCGTCATTCTTCCAAGCCTCAGGCGATTATGTTTCGGCTTTGCAGACAGTGAATGATAACAGCTCGCGCTTATTACGTTCCTATGTAGAAGCTGGATATAATTTTATTCCGGGTTTGAGAGCTTCTACTAGCTTGAGCTACGAATTTGTCTCAAAAATAGAAGATACCTTTACACCGGCTGCAGCTAACAATCAATTTGCGAGCGTATACGCTTTCAACGGTCGGGAGACACAGCTTTATAATCGTAACATTATCAACTATTCAAAGACCTTTAATGAGGACCATAATATTTTTATAAACGCGTTCAATGAATTTAGAATTGTAGGTAGGCAAAATGCGATTTCATTGCAGCAACGTACCCCGAATGATCAGTTCCAGGGACCTTTCGGTTTCGACGCGTATTTCTCGAGAGGTGGTGGGGTATTAACCAATTTTCAAGATGCAAGGGCGGCATCGTTTGCTCTAGCAGCGTCTTACGATTATAAAAAGAAATATGTATTGGATCTTTCGTATCGACTTGACGGTTCATCTGGTAACGGTTTTGATAATTTGTATTCGAAGAATCCCGCCATTGGATTTAGGTGGAACTTTGATAAAGAGCTGTTTTTACAGTCATTGGATTGGTTAGATTATGGGGCGGTGAGAATGAGTTGGGGTACCAATATTGTTCCTAATGGTACACTGGAACGTATCTATGGACGCTATAATATTACCGGTAATTATAACTCCATGCAGGGGATAGGCTTGGATTTTGGTCAGATTCCAAACCCGACCCTGAAACCAACCACAACCAGTCAGTATAACCTTGGTTTTGACGTAGGTTTGTTTAACGGTAAGTTTGAGCTGATTTACGATACCTATTATAAGAAGGTGGATAATATCTTGTTTGACCAATTCCTATCGAATACAGTGGGTTTTGGAAAGTTGGTAAGTAATGACGCTGGGATTGCTAACTATGGTCACGAGTTGTCTATTACACTCAGGCCCTTGGATCCAAGCAGAGCCGTGGGGCTAACGGTTACAGCGAATGCTGCCTATAACCAAGATATTCTGTTGAAGTTGCCAGCGCACTACGGAGGTCAGTTTATTCGTTTTGAAGGATCGAATGATCACCTACAACATAATGTGTATCGTGTCGGTACAGCTACCATGTCAAATTATTTACGTTTAAATGAAGGTGTTTATACCGATGACGCGGCAGTTCCAGTAGATCCGGTTACCGGCTTGCGTTATCGTACAAACAATGAGGAGTTCTTGGGTGGTGATCCTATATTCACTGACCTGAATGGCGATTATGTCTTGGATATTAACGATTATGCGAGAACGGGCAACACGCAGCCTCTATTTACAGGAGGTCTTTCAACCAATATTACCTATAAGAATTTTGGACTAAATATTTTTGCATCCTTTACGGCCAAGCGTACTATTTTAAATAATGCAATGGCACAGCGTTTAGATCTCATGCGTGATCCATTCGGTGACCGGGTGGTAGTGCCTTTGGATGATGTCGATATGTGGCGTCAGCCGGGCGATATCGCTAGGTATCCATACGCTTATGACTATACACGTTATGGCTCTATATTACCGTTCCGATTCGACCAAACGCTTTGGGCGGAAGATGGCTCTTATTTGAAAATTAATAGTGTTTCATTGTCTTATATGTTCGATAAGAGATTGATGCGTAGTATTGGGCTTGAAAATCTTAGGGTATATATATCCGCCGACAATTTAAAAACATTCTCTGGCTATAGCGGGCCGAATCCGGAAAACGTGACCAGTATGGGACGTGATATTTCGGAAGGTTATCCCGTGCCGAGGACCTATAATGTTGGTTTTAATATCGAATTTTAATCCAAAGCTGTCATGAAAAAAATAAAAATAGATATGAAGTTCTTAGGGTCTTTTATAGCCGTTCTGATGTTAGTCAGTGTTACTTCTTGTAAGGAATATTTGAACATCGAACCCAAAGACCGATTGACGGGAAATAACTTTTATCAATCGAAAGATGATGTAGAGGCCAATATGGCGAATATGTACAGCATGTTCTTTGACAAACTTAATGAAACTTGGGTGATTGGCGCGATAGGGGAAGCTCGATCTGGCGAGATTGTCGCATCTCCGGGTGCGAATAACTATAATTCACGTGTCATTGTTGAAGTATTGGGTAGAAATGAGTTGATCCGTGCCATGGATCCAAGCGCTCCTTGGGAGTGGTATCACATGGAAAGAATAACCAATTGGACGAGATATTATCAAGTGATTCAGACCGCCAATATCCTCATCGACAAGTTGAATGAAGGTATTCCGGGTCTCTCTCAAGAAGACACAAATCGCTATATAGCTGAAGCGGTGTTTTTGAGAAGCTTTACGTATTTCTGGATGGTTAGATTATATGGTGATGTAGTCTATTATACAGACCCGTACCACTCAGAAGCACTGCCTCGTGAAGATATGGTATCGGTTCTAAATAAGTGTATTGCCGATCTTGAGCCTCTTAAAAATGATATGCCCTGGACATTCTCGGATCCCGCTTTAAAGGGAGCACGTGCGAGTAGAGGCAGCATTGTCGCCTTGCTTATGAACATGAACATGTGGAATGCCGGATTCGACCGGGGTAATGCACAGAAGTATTATCAAGCGACCGCTGCCTTAGGTGCTGAGTTAATGGAGAGCAACTCCTATCGTTTGCTGCCACTTGACGAAGAAGGCTGGGCAAGGGTAACAAAAGGGCGTTCGGATGAAAGTCTGTTTGAGTTTTATAGAAGTATTAACTACGGTGATGCTAATGCGGCTCTTGCGCCTTTTGGTGATCACTTCTTACGCTGGCCGTATAAATTTCCGCGTTTTAATAATCAGATCAGTCACTGCTACTTCCGTTCTGAATATATGGAAAAGTTGTATCCCGAAAGTGTAGCCGATAAAAGAAGAGATTTTTGGTTTGAGGACATGTTGTCTAATAGCGGCCAATTTATCGCTAAGAAATTTGGATATAACGTTTATGCATCTGGTAATGAGGACAAGAACCCGGATAACACTTTTATGATTTTCCGTTATGCCGGAGCTATATTGCTGCGTGCCGAAGCACTAGCAGAACTTGGAAGAGATGCGGAGGCTAAAGCGGTAGTAGATGTGGTAAGGGAGCGTGCGGAAGCAACTTTATACGATGGGCCTGGCGGTCAGCACTTGAAGGATTTTATATTCTTGGAAAGAGCGCGGGAATTAATAGGTGAAGGTCACCGCTATTTTGACCTAATAAGAACACGCCGTATTTTGAGTTCGATGTGGGCATATAAGCCGCTGAATCAAGATCAATACAATAGACGGGCGTGGACTTGGCCGATTGATCAAAGCGCAAGGGTAAATAACCCGTTTATGACCTTGAACGAATATTGGTTAACAACTGGTTTGTAAATATTTAATTCATTTTGAAATGAGAATATCAATATTAAAAAGATTAACAACTTTAATGGCATGTGTGCTGTTGTTGACAACCGCATGCAGTAAAGATGATTACTATGTGGACGGTGGCTTAGCGAATCCAATATTCGAGGGAAGTGTGATGGATTATCTAGACTCGAAACCAATGCAATTTGATACCATTGCGCAGATCGTTAGGCTGGGTGGATTAGAAGAGATGTTTCAAACAGGTGAGTTTACCTTCTTTGCACCAAGCGATGAGGATATTAAAGATCTGATTGGCGCCTTGGATCGAGGAGGGGTAAACCAGCAGTTATATGTTTTAGGAAGGGATACTATCGTAACTCTTGCTGACGTGGATTCAATTATTTGGAGGCGGTATTTGCTCAGACATATGTTTACTGGGAAAAATAAATTGATGGATTATCCACAGATAGATTACAATCTGCTTAATATTTATCCAGGACAGAATTATTATGCGCTTAGTGGTGAGGTATCAAATATAGGCGTCGTGTATAATGATGCTGGCGGAATAAAATATATGGGATACCGACAATTGCATATATCCTATATCCCCGATGTGTCATTCCCTACATCATGGATTACCGTTCGGGTTGCATCTTCGGATATAGAGCCTAACAATGGGATTGTCCACGCCTTAGATTACACAAATGGATCATTTGGTTTCCGACAGGGTGATGTTGTGCACGATATTTTAGAAAGTAAACGTAATTAGGGTTAAAGAAATTAATGTTATAGCGAATTGCATTATGAAGATATTAAAAACACTATTTAAATTGACTATTGTGATGGTTCTGCCACTCATGGTCGTTAGCTGCCGGGAAAAGGAGCAAGAGTTTAGCGAGCCTTACGGAGAAGGTAAGGCGCCTTTAGGAATTAAAATCGATGCAAGCCAAACGCCAGTTCCTGAAAGCGGATTGCCGGGAACGGAAGTAACTTTTAAAGTTACCGGCTTAGTCCCATATCAGGATGAGATGATATTTCGAATTAGCGGAGAAGAGGCTGAAGTCTTGTCGGTGACGGATAGCGAGGTGAAGGTAAAAGTGCCAGACTATGCAAGTACGGGCGTCGTTTCTATCTCCGTAGGCGAGGTCGTGGTATTTGGACCTAGATTTACAGTAACCGGCTTGATTAAGCTTGACCCGACCTTTCAGGCAACGAGGGGAGCGAATGGTACGGTTGCACATATATTGAATACAGATGACGGGAAACAGATTCTTGTCGGTGGTTTTACGAATTATGATAATAAAGGGATTATTAGACCGATCAACCGAATTGTTAGAATCTTTCCTGATGGTACCTATGACGCAAGTCTGCGTACCGGCAAAGGTGCGAATGGTTTTCTAAATTCGGTTGTTCAGTATAACAATAAGTTCTATATCGCCGGTGCATTTGGGGGCTACGGACAGCGTGGGGATAATATCAGTAACATCACGATGCTGAATAATAATGGAAGCATTGATACCATGGGTGTTGAACCCTATCGCAGACCAGATCAGACGGATACAACGAAGTACTATCCAACCTTTAATGGTGGATTTAATTCATCCGTGGACAAGATGTATCTGCAGGATGGGAAGCTATTGGTAACAGGTAATTTCAGATACTATGTTACCCGTACCTATGATCAACCGAATCGTTTGGAAGTACGAGATACCGTGATCTTGGATAGTACGCAAGTTCGACAAATTGCGCGCTTGAACCCTGACGGCACGCTGGATAAAACCTATCGATTTAACGAAGGTACTAATTCCAGTCCGGACGCCGGTAATGGTTCTATCAACACCTACCTTCATACGGAAGGTGAATTGAAGGATAAACTCTTAGTTTTCGGATCCTTTTCGACATTCGACGGAGCGAACAAACGCTATGTGACTCGCTTAAATGCAGATGGCACGATTGATGAAACTTTTAATGCAGGTGGTGAAGGGCCAGACTATCATGTAGGATCAGGCTCATATAATCCGGAAACGGGGAAATATCTTCTTACCGGAAGCTTTAGGACCTACAATGGAGTCGCTAGTGAACAGATCGTTCTCTTAAATGCCGATGGTACCGTCGATGAATCATTTAAGCCGAAATTGATTACAGGAGGTTACATCCAACAGGCTAGACAGCTCAGTGATGGTAAAATAGTAGTATCTGGTTATTTCAAAAGCTATGGAGGCGTATACCGTGATGGCTTTATGATTCTGGAAAGCAATGGAGATTTAGCTCCGGGCTATAATGCTACAGGCGCATTTTCCGGATCATTGTGGGATATAATCGAAACTGAGTCTGAAGATGGCAAAAGAGCTCTTTTATTGATCGGAAGTTTCTGGCAATTCGACGGATTGCCGGCTAACAATATAATTCGTGTAACCATCGAATAGGTTAAACAGCTAAATAGAAAATCAAATGATGATGAACGCTAAAAAATATAGATTAATAGGTCGAGGAGCCGTGATGTTACTTGCTGTTTTCCTGACGGCTTGTCAACAAGAATTCGAAAAGGTAATTCCTGATCGTGATTATGGTCAGGATACGGTGGATGTTACGTTTGGTGCGCCTAAGGTATTGTATATTATCGTGGATGGTGCACGTGGCGAATCGGTACGAACCGCTGGGGCGACTAACATAGATGCTTTATTACCAAGTAGTATTTATTCCTTTGTTTCAATAAGTGATCCGGAGGTTCAACAAACGGGTACGAACTGGGCTGATATGTTGACCGGAGTTCAAAAAGACAAGCATGGTATTGTCGGAAATGATTTCGATGACAGTAATCTGGATGCTTTTCCATTGATTACTGAAAGAATTAAAGCAGCGAATGAAGAAAGTGGAACGGAACTGTTCACATCCTCCGCTTTATTTCAAAGTAATTTCAGTGCGGGCGTAGATGTTAGTGAGGTGTTGAGCAACGATGCTGCAGTTAAGGAC
The DNA here is from genome assembly GCF_042159835.1 of Albibacterium profundi. Taxonomy (NCBI): domain Bacteria; kingdom Pseudomonadati; phylum Bacteroidota; class Sphingobacteriia; order Sphingobacteriales; family Sphingobacteriaceae; genus Albibacterium; species Albibacterium profundi. The sequence continues at coordinate 478,863 of NZ_JBBVGT010000003.1, forward strand.
GCTGCCGTGGCGAGCTTGAGTAGTGATGACGCAACGTTGATTACCGCTCATTTTACTGGGGTAGACAAGGTTGGGGCGCAGTTTGGTTATGACAATTCAGTGCCTGAGTATAAAGAGGCGATCCTCACCTTTGATGGCTATGTAGGAGAACTTCTAGCAGCGCTAGAAAGCAGGGAGTCTTACGATGAAGAGAATTGGCTAGTCGTTATCGCTTCCAGTGAAGGTGGCTATTTTGAAATTCCAGAGGATGAAAATGATAATACCGTTTTTAGTAATCCGGATGTAAATACATTCGTAATCTTCTATGCGGATAAATACCAAACTCGATTTATCGGAAAGCCATTTTTAGGTAGCAAGTTCCAAGGGGATTTTGTTAGATTCCAAGGCCAAAAATATGCCGAAGTAACAGCGGGCGACAACTCGATTTATAACTTAGGAGATGAAGCCTTTACGATTGAGCTTAAGGTTAAGAAAAATCCAGGCCCTGATAATAATTATAAATTCTACTATCCAGCTGTCCTTGGAAAAAGACCGGAATGGTCGTCTGGCTGGGCTTCTAACGGTTGGGTTGTGTTCTTAGAAGATAATTTTTGGATGTTTAATGCACGTGGTACTGGTGACGGAAATCAGGTGCGAGGTGGGACACTTGCTGATGCGACATGGAATAGCTTGACGGTAGTGGGTGTAATCAGAGATAACGAGCGATTTGTACGAACTTATACCAATGGTGTCTTTAATAATGAAACCAACGTTCAAGGTTGGGGAAACTTCGATAATGATGCCATATTAAGAATGGGCTATATCAATGGTTCGGGTCATGGCGAGCCGGACGTATATATATCGGATGTTCGGATTTGGAAAGCTGCTTTGCCAGATGATGTCATTGAACAATACTCATGTAATATCGGTGTTGATGAAGATCATCCATACTACGATGCACTTGCAGGTTACTGGCCTGTTATCGGTAGCGGAGATGACGGTATTATACGTGACGAGGGGCCGCTTGGAAGTCACATGACTTTAAGAGGCGATGATTTTGATTGGGATCGACTTTCTGAGTATATCTGTGCACCATCGGCTGAGAACCTAGGTGAACTAGTTCCGAGAAATGTTGACATACCTGCACAAATTTATAGCTGGTTGAGAATATCCAGACAGGAGAGTTGGCAATTAGATGGACGGGTTTGGCTTGATAGATAATACCATGTATAGAGGAAGATAGAAGAAAAACATCATTATAAATCGACCATAGATTATGAGAAAGATATTTAAATATAAAATGTATATGTTCTTTGTCCTTGCGGTAGGCCTAGCGGCTTGTAAGGATCACGATCTGGAGGATTTCGCTATTGAGCAAACAGCTCCCTCAGCGGTTTCTGCAGGGGACGTAGTAGGTGACATTGTCAAATCGAACGAGCGTATTACGGTTCCTATTCAAGTTACCTTGTCAACTCCGGCAACCAAAGCTTTTCAAGTTGGTGTTGCCTTGAATGTCGATACGGTAGAGCAGTTGGTTGAGGATAATGTACTGACCGGAACAGCAGTTCTTCCAGCGAATGCAGTAGAATTGCCTAATGTTGTAAAAGTAGCCTACGGTGCTAGTACGGCATCTTTTGACGTTTCAATAAGCGTGACGGCGATTGAGAAATATTATGGACAAGCTATCGCTTTTGCCTTTAATTTGGTAGATCCAGGCAAAGGCAATCATGTTGGTTCCGAAGGCTCTGGCCTTGTTGTGCTGAATACCGAGGACTTGCTGAATGAAAGCGAAATTCATTATGTTTCATTTACAAATGGTGGAGGAGAAATTCTCGAAGCCAGAAACCGTCAAAATTATACAGTTACATCAGCTGGGTTGACCATTCCGTTGGGCGTGACGCTAGCGGGCGTGCCGAGTAAATCCTTTACGGTTAAATCGACGGTTAATACTGATACCATTGCACAGCTGAAATCCGAAGGTATTTTGCCTGACAATGTAATTGCTTTACAACCAGGAGAGTATGATTTGGATGAACTTCATACGATCGGTAGTAACTTAAGTTCTGGTCCTTTAACTGTTAATGTCCCATGGTCTGTAATTGAATCGAATATGGACCATACCTTAGCTCTATCGGTTGTATTGGAAGATCCATCTCGACATATTCTTGATTATGAAAAGAATACGACCGTGATCTTAATTCATCCAAACCTGGTTGTTGAGGTGGATGTTACGAATGATGGAATCTACAGCGTTAGCCGAGATAATGGCGGTGGTCCAGAAGCAGGTGAAGGATCATTGAAACTCATCGACAATAACTACAATTCTAAATTTTTACAAGGGGACTTTATAGGGGATCTTTGGATGCAGTTAGTTTATGATGAACCGCAACTTATCGGTGCTTATACATTTACGTCTGGAAACGATGCCCCTGGCCGTGACCCGAAAAACTGGTATCTGGAGGCTTCCAACGATGGTGAAAATTGGGTGACGATTGATGAACGTTCTGACGAAACCTTTCCTACACGATTAGAAACCAGACGGTTTGAGATCGCAACACCGGTTGCTTATACGCATTTCCGTATGAATATAACAGAAAACGGTGATAGCAACTTATTCCAAATGACAGAATGGAGAATGATTAGAGTGCCATAAGCTTGACACGTCTGAAAATAAAAGATTACGATTAAAAGAAAATAAGATGAAAAATAGGAGTTCTTTTTTAATGCTATTTGTACTGTTGGGAGTTCTTTTTCAGGGCTGTAAAAGTGAAGATCCACCAGTACCTGAGCCAGAGGTGCCAAAACCGACGGCAGCCTTCACTTTTGAGCAAGTAGAAGAAAGTGACCCATTTACTTTCCATTTCGAGAATCAATCTAAAGATTATGAGATTGTACGTTGGGAGTTTGGTGATGATAGTAGCTCTCTAGACGTTTCGCCTACCCATACCTTTTTGAAAACAGGAGAGTTCACTGTTAAAATGAACACGCAGAATAGTCAAGGTTATTGGGCACAGAAAGAAGTAGTTATTGATATATCTCCTGATAGCGTGTTGATTATCAATACGGAACTACAAGAGGATGGAAGTCTTAATTTAAGCTTAAGCTCTAATATCGAGACAGACTCTTTGTTCTGGTATAAAGGTATTGGTACGGCTGCAGAGCTCATTCATCAAGGGCCGGTTGCCAATATAGAGGTGGCAAGTGGGCAGTTTCAAGACTATACGCTACGTGTAAAGACACCAAAAGGGTCCATTGCTGAGATATCCAAGTTATTAACTGATATAGGTATTGTCCGAGATGTCACCGACGCTGGAAACCTTTCTGTCTCTCGGGACAACAACGGTGGCCCGGAAGCTGGTGAAGGTTCATTAAAGCTTGTTGACAATAATACCAATACGAAATTTCTTCAATTTGATTATGTTGGGGATCTATGGTACCAATTAGAGTATTTCCAACCACAGGTTATTGGCGCTTATACGTTTACATCAGCTAACGACGCCCAACAACGTGATCCTAAGAATTGGACATTACAGGCATCGAATGATGGAGAGGAATGGGTTGTATTAGATACTCGTACAGACGAGGTGTTTGAAGACCGTTTTATGACAAGAATCTTTACATTTGACAACACGGAGGCCTATTTATTCTACCGAGTGTATGTAACAGAAGTTGGTTCCGGCGGGTTATTCCAGTTAGCGGAATGGAGAATGCTTCAGCTACCTCAAGAAACAACAACGGGCGAAACGACAAGCGAATAGGAATGAAAAAATCTGCTCTATTATATCTGTTTTTTCTGTTGGCTCTTCCAGTTGTAAGTTTCTCGCAGACAACAGTTGAGCAGATTTTAAATCCTCTCGAACGTTGGGCGGAGCGATATCCCCAGGAAAAGGTTCATCTCCATTTGGATCGACCGTATTATACTTCTGGTGATACGATTTGGCTGAAAGCCTATGTTATGGTCGGCGGGAGACATAAGCTATCGGCCGTCAGCGGCGCGGTATATGTCGATCTCATTAGTGATACAGATTCACTAACCGCAGCATTAAAGCTGCCTGTAATGGCTGGCTTAGCTTTTGGAAATATCGATTTGCCAGCAGATTTAAGACCGGGAAACTATCGATTAAGAGCATATACACAATGGATGCGGAACGGGGATCCGGCCTATTTTTATGAACATCCTTTTGTCATTGGTAGTATATCTGAAGAGAAAACGAAATCTGAAATATCATTCGCCTTTGATAGAGAAAGCTCGAATCCACGTCTTACCGCTACGATTAATTATTTAGATGAAAGCTCACAACCCCTTGCGGATGAGCGTATATTCTATCAAGTCAGAACATCAAACGAAATTGTTCTTACTGACAATGTAAAGACAGACGAGAACGGGAGTATCCAGATCGAGGTAAAAACTTCTGCATTAGATGATGAGGATGTTGATTTGAACAGCCTATACATATTAAGCGAAGTAGAGCTTGAGAAGAATCAGTGGGATAGGCAAATTTTTCCAGTCAAATACAAAGGTTATGAAACTGATGTACAGTTCTTTCCCGAAAGCGGGAATCTAGTTGCCGGTTTACCTGTCCGAGTCGCATTTAAAGCCATCGGTACAGATGGGCTCGGAGTAGATATTAAGGGTACGATTAAGGATTCGAAAGGTAATGCGGTTACTGAATTTCAAAGCCAACATTTGGGAATGGGAACTTTTAACATAACGCCTCTCGCAGGGGAATCTTATCAAGCTACGATCCAGTTGACCGACGGGAGCAGCTTTACAGCTGATCTGCCTGAAGTGGCTACGGAAGGCTACGTACTCAATATTTTCCCACAGGGTGACAGTGATACGTTGGTCGTGCGTATCTTAGCTGCAGATCAGAGTTTTGGACCCGTCAACATGGTAGCACAGAATAATGGCGAAGTATTATTCGCGGGCGGTTTCGATATTAGTAAGAATCTAAATACCCTACGGCTGCCAGTAGCCGACTTTCCACTTGGTATTACGCAGTTTACTTTGTTCGATGCGAAAGGCAAACCCGTGAATGAACGATTGGTGTTTATTGATAAATTTGATGAATTTTCAGTAGAAACCGTGTTAGACAAAGAAACCTATCAGCCGCGGGAGTTAACAAAATTATCGTTAAAGTCGCTTAATACAGGAGGTGAACCCGTAAGGGGCCGTTTTTCAGTTTCAGTTGTAAACGAAGACGATACGCCTTTCGATCCAGATATGGAAAGTACCATATATTCCGAGTTGTTGCTAAAGTCTGAACTTTCAGGATATATCGAGAAACCTAATTACTACTTTAGGAACATCGATACTAAAAAAAGAGATCATTTAGATGTTTTGATGCTAACCCAAGGTTACCGCAAGTTTATCTGGGAGGATTTATTCGAAGATGAAGTTGAGCCCATTGAATTCCCTCCAGAAGAGCTTACAACGACAATTAGTGGGCGATTGCAAACACTGTTAGGTAAACCTGTTGCCAATGGTACAGTGATACTGAATTCCTTTGCGGCTCAAGTGACCTTAGATACAATTACCGATGCGGATGGTAATTTTTCATTCGACAATTTGCTGCTTACAGATAGTATCCGCTTTTCAGTTCAAGGGCTCTCTGCAAAAGGAAAAGACAATGTCGAAATCCTGCTGGACGGTATACCAGGCATGCGGATTACGCCAACACGCAATCGCGGTGACTATATGATTGATCCTCAAGATTCTTTAAAGATATACCTTGAACGGGTTAAAGAAAAAGACGATGCTCTTTCAAGTTTGGGATTAGAAAGTAGAGTCATCCACTTGGAGACAGTGACCGTTACCAAACAGTCGAGTATTCGGGGCTCCAATAATTTAAATCCTTCAGGTAGAGCCGACCAAACAATTTCTGGGAATGAATTGAAGGCTTGCCCCACTTTGCGTTCTTGTTTAGAAGGGCGCTTGCGGGGTGTCAGATTTGTATCGGAACAAACCAACGTCGGCCCCGTAAGCTTTCCTATAAATACACGTGGAGGCGGTAGGATGCTCGTAGCTATTGATGGACGCCCCCTAGAGGCAGGTAGCGAAAGTGGTTTAATGGACATTGCAGGGGTTTTCGATCAGAATATGATTGATCCGGCAAGTATCTTAAATATACAGGTATTGCGTTCTCCATCGTTGCTCGCCATGTATGGCCCTAGTGGCTCTAACGGTGTTATTCTGATCAACACAACCGGTTGGACTCCAGGACAGCGGACCGTCTATAATATTAAAACGTTTGCCCCACAAGGATTTAGCAACGTCCGTAAATTCTATTCTCCAAAATATGGTGTCAGCGATTTGCTAGACACCAAAGCAGATACAAGAACGACCATTTATTGGAATCCCGTCGTGCAGACTGAGACATCTGGAGACACCATGTTAGAGTATTATAACGCTACTGAAGGGTCGTACCGCGTGGTGATTGAAGGGGTAGCTATTGATGGAGGTATCACCAGAAAGGTTATTCGGTATGATGTTGGAAATTAACTGCTTACAATCTATTGTATTTTTCTGTCACAAAAAAGTTATAGAGTCAATATTGCTTTGCTAAAACGTTTTAATATTTTTATCAAAATTTGAGAATAATTATTTAACCAATTTCATGTTGAAAAGAAAAAACTACTTAGGCCTTTTAGGCGTTGGTATCGGATTATGGACACTCAGCGCCGGCTTCAGTGCGCACGAGTATGCTAGCGACCCGATTACCTTACAAGATTTATCCGCTTTTAATGATCCTGGGAAAAGCTGGCAGATTGCTGGGAATGTTTATAGCGACATTTCTGAAAAAAATGCACTGTCTGTTACGAGCGGATCTGGAATTTTAGCTAACAGTCCGTCCCGCAGAGTGAAGGGCGAGGATTTATTTACGAAAGCCGAGCTTGGAGATATCGAGTTAGAACTAGACTATCTTCTTCCAAGTAATGGTAATTCAGGTATTTACCTCCAGGGTCGATATGAGATTCAACTCTTCGATTCTTGGCAGGAAGACCATATCACATCGGCTAGTAACGGAGGTGTTTACAAAGTGGCACCCCCAAGGGTCAATGCAAGTAAAGCACCGGGTCTTTGGCAAAACGTAAAAATAGGCTTTCAAGCCCCTCGCTTTGACGCTAGTGGAAATAAGACAGAGAACGCACGATTACTTTACGTTGTATTGAATGGAGTTCTTGTACAGGAAAACCTTGAATTAGCAGGTCCTACTCAAGGTGCTGTTAGTCAAGACGAGGTAGCGAAAGCGCCTTTACGAATTCAAGGCGATCATGGTGCCGTTGCCTTCAGAAATATCTCTATTAAGGAACTTGACGTTAAAGAGCAGGCTAAACAAAATAACAATGCTAAAGATCCAATTTTATTGGACGCTCCGGTAACGACTATCTTACGGAGTTTTATGAATTTGGATAATGGTGAAAAATCGGTGCACGCCGTTTCAGTCGGCAGTCCGGAAGATGTGCATTATACCTATGATATGGATTATGGTGCATTGGTTCAAGTATGGCGCGGTGACTTTTTGAATACGACTCCTATGTGGGATGGAAGAGGAAACGGAACATCAGTGCCACGTGGTACAGTTCAACGTTTTGGGAAACCAGCACTAAGTCTTGCTAAATTGGCTGACAAGCAAAGTGCTTGGCCGGTAGACACAGCTGGAACACAATTCCGTCAAAAAGGATACGCAGTTAATTCCGATAATCAACCAACATTTAAGTATCTGATATACGGTACTGAGGTTGATGATTTTATCCAAGCCAGAACGGATGGTAAAGGTTTTAACCGGACGATCCGTGTTGTTAATGCAGACGGTTTATCATTGCGCTTGGCAACTGCATCAAAAATCGAAGAAACATCTCGCGGAAGCTATATCATCGGCGACAAAGAGTATTATTTGAATTTAAAAGATGCTAAGTCGAACAAGGCTTATATCCGCGATATCAATGGAACACAAGAATTAATTGTTCCCGTTCAAGGCGAAATCAGCTATACTATTTTATTTTAAGTAAACGCAGATCACTAGAAAAGACATGACTAAGAAATTATCTATACATTATATATTAGCGGTTCTTACTTTCCTGATGATAGGAAGTGTGCCGCTCTTTGCACAAGAAACCCCCAAAGAAGAGGATTTCTACAAAATACTGAAGGTGCCTGCGCCGGAGGGAGTTCTGTTAGAAGTAGGAGGACTTGTTACCATGCCGAATGGAGATTTGGCTGTTTCAACACGTCGTGGTGACGTTTTCATCGTAGAGAACCCCACAAGTTCTCAGCCTTATTTTAGAAAATTTGCATCGGGACTACATGAAATCCTTGGCTTAGCCTATAAAGATGGTGCTCTTTACTGTGCACAACGTGGTGAGCTAACGAAATTAATTGATACCGACTTTGACGGTAAAGCGGATGTTTATGAAACCATCTATGCTTGGCCGATTTCAGGACACTATCATGAATACAGTTTTGGACCAAAAATCGGTCCTGACGGTTCATTCTTTGTTACCGGCAACGTTGCTTTTGGCGACGAAGAATGGTGGAGAGGTGAGAGTCGTGTGCCTTGGAGAGGGTGGACCATGCAGATCTTTGAAGATGGAACGATGAAACCATGGGCAACCGGAATGCGTTCACCAGCTGGACCGGGTTTTCTTTATGGAGAACTATTCTATACTGAAAATCAGGGAGACTGGATTGGTTCCGGCGGATTATGGCACTTACCAAAAGGTGCATGGACAGGACATGCTGCTGGTTTAGTATGGACGGATCTACCGAATTCACCGCTTAAAGTAACACAAGAGGATCTTTTTAATTTGGTTGATGAAAGACGAATAAGAAATGCTGAAGGAAGAGCTGTTAAGCCAGAGAATATTATTCACGAAACTGACTTTAAAACAATGGCTGATGTGAAGAAACATATTCCTGAACTGCAGTTACCAGCCGTTTGGTTGCCACATGGTATTTTAGGAATATCGACTTCAGAACCAACGGTTATTCCGGAAGGGAGTTTCGGGCCTTTTGAAGGACAAGTATTGGTGGGAGATCAAGGTATGAGTATGATCAACCGTATTTTCTTGGAGAAGGTAAATGGTGAATATCAAGGAGCTGCTATTGCTTTCCGCAGTGGTTTTCGTTCAGGTGTCCTTCGTATGGCATGGGCCGAAGATGGATCTCTTTTCGTAGGGGAGACCAACCGTGGCTGGGGCTCTGCAGGTGATGCAAACGAAGGCTTGCAGCGTTTGGTATATGATGTTGAAGAGATGCCTTTCGAAATGAAGGCTGTACGTGCTATGCCTGATGGATTTGAAATTGAATTTACATTGCCTGTAGATGCAAAATCAGCAGAAGATATCGCATCGTATTCGTTGGAAACACATACCTATAAATATAACTCCGTATACGGTAGCCCTCCCGTAAATCAGGAGACAGCGAAAATCAAAGGTGTGAAATTATCAGACGATGGTATGCGTGTTCGTATCGTCACGGATGATTTGAGAAAACACTATGTTCATACCCTTCGTTTAGATGGTGTACGTTCTAAAGATCGTTTTTATTCTTTGGTTCATCCTACAGCATATTATACGCTTCATAATATTCCTTCGGGTGATAAATTGGCAATGGGCGAGCTTTCAACGAAAGATTCATCTATTCCTCCGGTAGTAGAAAAGAAAGAAGCACCAGCGAAGACGCCAGCGAAAAAAGCTACTGCGTCTACAGGAACTCCTGCGAAGCAGGTAGCTGCTAAAGCACCTACTTATGATGAGGTTAAAGGTTTGTTAAGCCGCCACACCTGTGTCGCTTGCCACAATCCGGACAAGAGACAAGTGGGACCATCGTATAAGGAAATTGCAAAGAAAAATTATACAGTTGAAGAGATGGTTAAGCTGATCATCACTCCTCAACCAGCTAATTGGCCTGGTTATGCTACGGAGATGCCTCCGATGTCGCATGTTCCAAAAAAGGATATCGAAAAGATTGCAGCCTGGATCACATCTTTAAATTAAAAGAAAATTCTTGATGATCGCTGGGGCCGTTGACCCAAGCGCTATCATTTAATCCAAGCATTATCAATAAAAAGCCCCCGATGCAAAACGCATCGGGGGCTTTTTATTGATAAACCTCTGCCCTTAGTAGTGAGGGTTCTGGTCAATTTGTTCGTTCTTACGTCTTTCGCCGATTGGTATTGGCATAAAGTACATCTTTTCGGGGAAATCACGATCCTGAATATTATCGACTGTATAACTATATATCAAGGTCTCATGATCGGGCTGTAGCTCCCCGTAAATAATGATACCTTGCGCCGGTTTGCTGAAATCTTCCTCAGCAGTCATCCAGCGGCGGGCATCAAAGAAGCGGTGGCCTTCATAAGCAAGTTCTACACGGCGTTCATATCGATATAAGTCTTCCAAAGCTTGACCGGATGCATTGTCAACGGTTGAACCAGGCATGCCAGCGCGCTCCCGTACCATTTTAAGATATTTCTTCGCTTCCCCTTCTTCGCCAAGTTCTATACAAGCTTCGGCATAGTTCAATAAGATCTCACCATAGCGGAAATAGATCCAGTCTTGATCGCCACGAATAAATTGAGCGTCTAGAGTAATGTCCATGAACTTACGTAAATAATATCCGCTAAATGTACCGTTCCAGCTTTCTATTGGCGAATTACGAGTATCTAATCCCCAACGGACTTCCACACTACTGCCATTCCAATATTCGTACTGCGCAGTTTGTATCACACCCACAGGATCAAGCCCGATACCATTATCACCACGTTGTTTCCAAGGAGCTCCATTATACAAGATGGTCGCTGCAAAGCGGGGGTCTCTGTTTTCATAAGGCGCCGCCTTATGTGTCGGATTGCTCCAGCTAAAGTTGGTCCCATCCTCCATTTGATAAACATCGACCATGTTCTGTAGTGGAACATTTCCACCCCAGTTATTGTAACCATTCGGACCATTATAAAGGTCATGTGAGGTGCCTAACAACTCTTTGTCGAATAGCTTAGCAAAAATGGTTTCTTCACTGGTCTTGTCAAGGAATATGTTCGCGTAGTTTTCACTTGGATCTTCGCTTTTATCATATAACGAATACAAATTCGTTTCGATGATATCATAAGCTGCATCCTTAGCTGCTCTCCAACGGTCGGCCTGACTACCACTTGTATAACCCACCAGTGCATTGGAGTTTCCTGGTTTGTTATACAAATCGCTGGCTGCATATAGTAATACACGTGATTTCAATGCACGAGCAGCCGATTTATTCACAACGCCTCTTGGTGTTTCTTCATTTGTAAGTTCAATTGCCTTATCACATTCAGCTACAATGAAGTTGACGGTTTCTTCATATGTGTTTCTTGTAACTGCCTGAATTGCTTCATCATCGTTTAAATCAAAGGTTTCTGTAATCAGAGGCACCCCGCCGTACATACGAAGCAAGGCGAAGTAATTATAGCCTCTCATAAAATGTACCTCACCCGTTAATTGGTTCCTGTCATTCTCATCGCTAAATGGTACCTGCTCGATATTCTCAAGATACATATTGGTATTCCGGATAACTCGATAGAATTTGCCCCAGTCTGCAAAATTCCATGCAGCACCATGTTCATCCGGACTGATGTTTCCTTGCAAAACGCGTGAGGTATTATAGTCGTGAATAAACCTGGATTCATCTGTCAAGGATGAAATCATTACTTCCGCAAACCCATGATCCATCTCTTCGTATATTCTAGCTACGAAAGCCTTGGTTAGGTTCGGGTCAGTCCACACATCGAGTTCCGATATTTCTGTTAACGGTTTGCGATCTAAAAAGTCTTTTTGGCAGGCGCTGAAACTTGCAGATAGCGCAAGAGCCAGTGAGCCAATTAATATTTTATCTATTTTTTTCATCGTTCGTTTGATTAAAAGGTTACACTTACACCCACATTGTAAATTTTAGTTTGCGGATAATATTGTCCGGATCCGCTTGGTATTTCAGGGTCGAAGAAGTCGACTTTCGAGAAGGTCAACAAGTTCTGACCACTAGCAAAAAGTCGCAGTGAGCTTATCGATACTTTTTTTGTTAGATCTTGAGGAAGTGTATAACCTAGTTCGATTGTTTTTAAACGGAGAAAATCGGTTTTCCACCACCAGAAGGTGTTTTCTCGATTTACCCAATACTCTCGATCCCGGTCATAAGTCCTGGGCCAAGATGCGTCAATGTTATTTTCGGTCCACCTGTCTTCTACAAAGGCTACTGGGAAGTTGCCTATTAAACCGGATTCGGTTCTAACATATTGTCTTGCACCTGCTGAACCTTGCATGAGGATTGTCAGATCGAAATCTTTATAGGCAGCGGCAAGGTTGAATCCGAATATCCAACGCGGGTATTGGGTGTAATCATAGCGTTTTCTATCTAGGTCATTAATTTCGCCATCTTCATTGATGTCTTTAAAAATAATATCACCTGGTCGTGCTCCTGAGATATGGGGGTAGGATTCCACATGTGCATCATCGCGGAAAATACCGATCGACTCATAATATAAAGGAGCATCGAATGTTTTCCCAGTCGACCGTTGATAATCAGGCGCTCCTGGTGTTTCATCCCAATAGGTCAGTTTGTTTCTGGCGTACATCGCATTGGCGGACACATTCAGATAAAGATCTCCAAATACGTTTCTGTGGGTAATCACCCCTTCAATACCGCGATTGGTGGATGTCCCGATATTCTCATCAGGTAAACTAAAGCCGACATACAATGGCATCGATGCCGAACGTTGTGTTAAGATATTCGATCGATTGTTCATAAACCAATCGGCTTCTAAAGCCCACTTTCCTTCGTTTAACTCGACTTCTAAACCAACGTTATAGTTATCTGAAAGTTCCCATGCTATATTTGGGTTAGGCATACGTGATTGGTATACAGACTTCGCCAATTCTCCATCCATGATAACCCCTGTTCCGAATGCAAACGTACTTAAGTACTGGAAGTTAGGAATCAAGTCGCTACCCAAGCGTCCGTAAGAACCTCTCAATTTTAAATGATTAATTACTGAAATATTGTCTTTAAAGAAATCTTCAGAGGAAATTACCCAACCCACACCAACGCCGGGGAAGAATCCGAAGCGATTGTCTTTAGGAAAGCGTTGCGATCCATCAACACGCCAGTTGAAATCGAACAAATATTTTTCAGCAAAGTTGTAGGAAACACGACCAAAAACATTCCGGCGAGCATTTTCATATCCCGTACCGGTGATTGACCTCTCCAAGTCGCCGCCAGCGAAAAGTTGGTCAATCGCTGATGAAATAAAATACTTACGCTGCCCTTCAAAATTATCACCTACATTTTCAATCTGCTCAACCGCTACAAAGGTGTTCAGATTGTGATCGCCAAATGAACGTTCATAAATGGCACGCGCATTAATCGTAATGTATTGATCTTGGTAATAGCGTTGGAATAGTTCAGGTTGAGACACACCGCGTTCTGACCCACTTAAGATTGGTTCACCATTCTCGTCGAAGCCATCCAAGGTATAAAGTGTCCATGGCTTTGTCCATCTCTTTTGGAAGTTGAACATCTCATCAATACCTAAGTTTGCGTCCAATGAAAGACCCTGAACGCCTGGTACTCTGAACGTAGCTCCCAAGGTACCATTCAGAACCCAGCGCTTATGGTTGTCGTAACCAATTTCGTTCGTGCTTGTTACTACCGGGTTGTCACCATATTCAATATCTGGCCCAGGTAAGCCATTTGGCCAAATAGCTGCTTCAGTCGGTCGCCCACGCATGGCCGCGCGGAAGATGGAACCGGCACTTCTCGGTGGAAAATTCCGATCTTCTAAACGAGCGGCTAAATCCAGTTTTAAATCTAGATTTTCACCGACATTCGCATCCAGGTTGATTCTGGCATTGTGTTGTTTGTAGTTCGTTGCGCTGTTTTTATAGATACCATCTTGGAATAGCGTACCGAGTGAGGCGAAGTATCTCATTTTCTCTGTACCACCACGAATAGATAACGAGTGCTTATTCTGAAGTGAGTTGTTGGCAATCACCGCATCCAGCCAATCGGTATTTGGATACCTCCATGGATCGTCACCATTTCGAAAATGCTCGATGTCCTCTTCTGTCCATTTCAATTGATCGCCTCCATATTCCAAGATTTCATTTTCAAGCTGCGCATACAGTGCTGCATCAGCCATTTCAGGAAGTTTGGTCGGCGTTACGAAACCTTGATTGAAATTATAATTGATTCTAGGTTCGCCGGTTACCCCGCGTTTGGTGGTGATTACGATAACGCCGTTTGCAGAACGTGAACCATAAATAGCAGCTTGAGCATCTTTTAACACCGAAACGCTCTCTATTTCATTCGGGTCTAAACGTCCCATTCCTCCACGATCCGGAATACCATCAATAACGATTAGCGGTCCGGAGTTATCTGAGTTTAAGGTATTTCTACCACGGATCAGGATATTGGAACCGTCATATCCCGGTTCACCGCTTTGGTTCAATCCCATTACCCCTGGAATTCTTCCAGCGAGGGTGTTTTCAATATTCACAACCGGTGCTTGTTTCAGGTCTTCACCTTTTACTTGTGAAATAGCTCCTGTTTTGGTCGCTTTCTTCTGAACGCCGTAGCCGACAACAACTACTTCGTCCAGATCTGACGCTGTTGAAGTTAAGACTACGTTAATGGTCTGTCGGTTGTTCACCGCTTCCTCATGAGGTTCCATACCCACCATGCTGAAGACGAGCACGGCATCGCCGGGAACATTAAGTAGTTGGTAGTTACCATCCAAATCGGTACTCACTCCTTCATTGGTACCCTTAATGGTAACGGTTACACCGGGCAGACCTTGCGGATCCTCCGCAGTCGTTACCTTCCCGGTTACAGCCTTCTGTTGTAGGCCGATAGGCACCATAGCTTTGTCAGGAAGCTTCACCATCGAGTAAGCTTCATTTGTTTGTTGCAGGAACAACAAACACAAACCCACATACTTGGCATGCAGGATTGTTGATTTAAATCGTAATTTGATCATTTGGTTAATGGTTTAGAAATTAGACAATAGGATTCCTGTTCAATAAAAATTGAAGTATAGCTTGTCGAAGAAAAGAGCCTAATTATAAACTCACAATTTAGGTTTTAGTATCTGTGTTGATGGTTGACCAACTAAATAGGGGAACGTAAAAATGATTTCATAATTTTAGTTTTGTTAAATAATCCGGTTAATTAAGTATGATTGTTATACGAATCTATACAAAATAATAAATCAATGCAAACGTTTCCATGGAATTTTTAAAAATTTAAAAGTGGAGTCACGCTTGTAAAGAGTTGATCTACGTTTGTAAGACTGATAAAAAATAATAAAGGCTCAGATATCTTTTATCTGAGCCTTTTATTATTCGTAGAAGCTGCTAACAGCGTTTCGACTACTTAAAATTTATAAGATAAACTGGCGACCATTTGTCTGGTTGACTGTGGGTTAGCTGTCGTGTAACCAATCCAGTAATGCTCGTTTGTAATGTTGTCAACCTTTAAACCAATGCGAACTTTTGGGAAATCGTAAAATGCTGAAGCATTTAAAACGGTATAGGAAGGAAGTGAAAACTCCCCGTAATATACACTGTTCAGGATTTTGTTTTCACTGGCATAATTCCCACCAAACCCGATTCCAAATCCCTTTGCAATATGTTGAGGGAAGCGGTAGCTAACCCACAAGTTGCCTAAGTAGGGAGACGAAGCTGTTGTAGGCCTCCGTCCCAGAACATCCGCATCTGATTTTTCATATTCAGAATCATTGTATGAGAAACCGGCTACGATATTGAGACCTTCTAATGGGCTGGCAATAAGATCCACTTCAAAACCTTTACTACGTTGAGATCCATCCTGTATCTGTGCCGAAAGCTGAGCCGCGTCTGGATTAGGGTCCGCTCGCAACATGTTTTCGACCAAGATATTGTAGTAGCTCAAAGAAGTCGTTAACTTCCCATTTAAGAGGTCGAGTTTGACACCGCCTTCCACCTGGTTCGCGTGCTCCAAATCGGCTGCCTCTTGGACAATCTGTGACGATTCTGCGTCGTAAGCGCTATAAAACCCTTTGTTGGTAAAGCTGTTCTGATAATTAGCGAATATGGAGACTTTATCCAAAATTGGCTGGTAAACAATACCAAATTTAGGAGATAATGCGTTCTGATCATAACCTTCATATGCTACACCCTCAACACCAGCAGCATTTTCAAAGCGGTCGATACGAAGTGCTGCTAAGACGCTCAACTGATCCGTAAGGTTTAAAACATCTGAAACAAAGGCGCTGTATGTTTTCGATTGTTTGTTTACCGGCCAAGTAAAGTCGATATCCTCATTGTCATACATTGCCGCTTGGTTTTCGCCGTTGAATTGGCTGTAGTCGAAGTTCGGATTATGAAGAGGAACGATGTCATATTCACTACCATAGAAAAGCTCATCGATATTCGTTACATAATAATCGAGTCCCAAGACCACGCGGTTTCTCATACTCCCTATGTGGAAGTCGCCCGTAAATAGTTGCTGAATCTCAAAACTACGGTCTTTGCTGTCTATGGTGGATTGATCCGCTCGGGCTAGGTAATTCGCTTGTCCCGCATCTGCGTCATTTCCTGTTACAAGATTATCCGGCACCAAGTAGAAGTATGCTCCGAAACCCTCTGAAGAATTGGTAGTTGTCGTAAAATTGGTAGAGGAGGTAACATAATCGGAAATCTTATAATTTACCTGTCCAAAAAAGTTGATATTCTCCGATTTTTGTGTTAAACCCTCGCCCATATACGATTTCTCATAATCCAGATTCATATCTTCCGCACTGCTAATTCCAAGTGCTACGGCCGGGTGATAAAAGAATATCATTTGCTTGCCAGTACCGTTTACCGAGAAGAATTCCACATCTAAATTTACCGTAAGCCGGTCGTTGGCTTTGTACGTTAAACTCGGGGCTAGGGCAAAACTTTTATTGTACCCGATTTTTTGAAAGGTTCCCTCATAATTATAGGCAGTGTTTAATCGGAATAACAATGATTTGTCGGCAGTAACCGGTGTGTTAATATCGGCACTAATCCGGTGAAAATCGTTCGTGCCGCCTGCTAGCGTAACTTCGGTGCTGAAGTTTTCGAAAGGTTTCTTTGTCACCCGATTAATTGAGCCCCCGTAGGAGGTTAGCGAACTTCCGAATAATGTTGCCGAAGGGCCTTTAATTACTTCGATCTTCTCTATATTGATTGCGTCAATTGAGCTCGTCACTTTTCCTGCAATTCCATTTCTTAATAAGCCCTGTGTGATAAAACCGCGCGTGTTATAATAAGCACCGCCATCGCCGGCTCTGCCCGTTGCTTCCCACATTTTTTGAATTCCAGGTGCGTTGCGCATCGCGTCATCTACTGAGTAAACCAATTGTTCGGTGAGTAACTCTTTTCCGATCGAGTTGTAGACTTGTGGGTTTTCAATATTGAGCAGAGGCATTTTACCTACAAAATCGCTTTCCTTCCGAGCGAAGCGGTTTTGACTGCCTGTGATGATGACTTCATTGAGTGACTGAGCAGTTTTGTTCAATTGAAGGTTCAGCTCCGTATTTCTTCCTCCACGTACAATTACATTTTGCTTGGATGCGGCATAACCTAAACCGGAGGCGGTAATGGTATAACTGCCCGGCGGGATATCTTTTAGTTTATAATATCCGTTTTCATCACTTGTAATGCCCAAGGAGATTTCTTCTAGTTTTAAACTGATTCCTACCAGTGGTTCGTCGTTTTCCGAGAGGATCAACCCTGAAATAGAACCTGGTCTTTGCAACTCATCTGTAGATTCGACACGCTCGGTTTCTACATTAGGATGGGGTCCTGACAGTTGAGCGTATGTTGAGTTGACTATCAAAAAAGCAGATAATATCGTACCGCATTTTAATATAAATGGTTTCATTTGTAGTTATTTAGAATAGTTATAAATTAAAGGCAAAAATAGACTTTAGTACGTATAAAATAGGACCCTAGACGGACAAATAAAGACGTTAAAAGGAGAAATATTGCGCTTTGGTTAGCGGAAGAATTTGGCGCCAAACTTTAAGCAATAGTAAAGGGGAATACCTAATGCGAGCCAAGAGATATAATGCCAAACTCCGACGCCTAAAATAGCGGCAATCAAGCCGATCATAGTCAGGATACCCAAGATGATGGGCATCCCCCATAATTTATATTGCTGTTTACGTTGTTCGTTTGTCATTTTATCGGAGGCTTTCTTGGTCGTTTACAAATTCGGTTTCTTCTTCTGACGGGCGGGCTAAGGATTCCGCATTTTTAACTAATCGTGCTAACTGTTCCGATTTAGCGCGTCTTCTGGCAAACCAAAGATATAATCCGGATATCAAGACGATAATGGTAGCAATATCGAATAGTGTCCACAAGATCTTCATCGGCATACCACCATAATCACCAAAGTGGAAAGGTTGAGAAATCAGGATGGTCTTCAAATACCATGGAAGATCCCGAATTGCCGTAAATTCACCGGTCTTGGCGTCGATTAATGCGGGCTTGATGATCCGCGAGGTGAGGGGAGTGTTGCCAATTAGATAAACTGCATAATGATAGCTACTCGAATAGAGAGTACCGGGAAATGCAACAAACGATACCTCCATGTCAGGTGCGGCAGCTTCTGCTTTCGCGATCGCATCATCCAATGAGCTAAGTTCACCTTTAGCCTTAGGTGCATCTTTGTATTCAGCCACCATTTCAGCCAAATCATTCGCTCGCCATAACTCGATAGCTGGCTCAGCAAGTGTATTGATAACGCCGGTTAAACCCACAACACTAGCCCAAACCAGTGTTACAATTCCTAATAAATTATGTAAATCCAGCCATTTAAGGCGTTTCGACTTTTGGGTTCGGATCATCCCAAAATCATATTTCTTCATAATCGGACCATATAAAACAACACCTGATATGATCGCGATAAAGAATAGAACCCCCATCAACCCAAGAAAAAGTTTACCGGGTATTCCCGCTAGCATCTCTACGTGCAGGTAATACATAAATAACATAAAAGTCATTTCATTCGGTGGATTCTCTAGAACCGTTGCTGTACGAGCATTCATAGTTAGGTAATGATCTGCTTCTATTGGCGCCTCTGAGGAGTCTGCCATGGTAAGAAATACTTGCCCGGGATGATGCTTTTCATCCCAAAAGGCATATTTCATTTCATTGCCAGGAAGGTGATCCATCCCCGCTTTAATTGTCATATCAACAGTAGCGTCTTGTCCATTCGCAGGCGCAGCTATTTCCACCTCATCTTCTAACATGTGATCTATTTCTTCGGTGAAAATGAGTGGCAAACCTGTAATGCAGAGCATTAATAGGAACACCGTACTGATAAGACTCGTCCATTTGTGAAGGTGGAACCAAGTCTTTATTGTCGTTGCTTTCATGGGTCAGTGCTAATCTGAGTGATCGTTAGGTGAATTTTAATTCCGTTTATGAATGTCATAAAGATGTAACAAATGTATTATTTATAATTAGTCCAAACAAGGATAAACTGAATTTATTTAGAAACAATCTGAATAGCGCATTGGATATCCTTTAAAATTTATGTCGCATTCCTTTCCATGTGTATGCCGAGGCCATGAAGATTTACCCGCAAAAACAATTTAATCGTTCGTTGCGTTCTTATAATCGAAACAGACACCAGATCCCCTATGGAATTAGATTGGCACCGGATCCTCTTTAACGATCAACCCTATTCGTACTTTGTCGAAATATTCATTCGTACACTAATTATGTTTATTGCCGCAGTAGTTACGCTGCGGATTGCCGGTAAACGCGAAGTACAGCAATTGTCGATATTCGAGATGGTAATGATCGTAACGTTGGGTTCCGCTGCGGGCGACCCAATGTTTTACGACGATGTGGGTATTTTACATGCGCTAGCTGTTTTTGTAGTTGTCTTAACCTCATACCGACTCCTTATAATTTTGATAGCCCGGAATAAAAGCGCGGAGGTTTTACTAGAAGGTAAACCGCATTATATTATAAGAGAGGGGAGACTCTGTATCGGGGAGATGCCCAGTGATGAACTGGGTTCAGATGAGTTTTTTGGGCAGCTGCGTACACAAAGCATCGAGCATCTAGGGCAACTACGTTGTGTTATCCTGGAGGATACCGGTAATCTCAGCGTTTTTTTCTATTCAGACGAGGAAGTGAAGCCCGGCTTGCCCATATTACCTGATGAGTATAATAAAAAAAGTTCTAAGATAACATCTAGCGGGTTGTATGCTTGCTCATACTGTGGTAACACAAAACATTTAGAGCCTGTGGAGCGTGTATTGTGCGAGGTTTGTGATAACGTGGAGTGGGTGTCTGCGATCGACCGAAGACGGATTGGAGCTTGATCTTAAGTCAGTTTTACTTGCTTATGAGATGAAACCAAATTGTTGTTTTAATGTTAAGTTATTTAGGAGATTAATACTTAAATAATATTAGGCAAGGTATTTGCTTTTTAGTTTTTCGAAAAATGGCTATTGAAGGTTTGTATTAATAAATACTCTATGATCGCACCCAGACTCCGCAGACTTAAAATAATAAAAGATTTTCTTTTAAATGATCAGCATCTCCCGCATTGGATGATTCTCATTGCAGATATGTTGATTATCTATATGTCGTTTACCTTGGCATTTGGACTGATTAATCTGTTTGATTTTCAGCAAGTAAACTTTAGTCAGTATGTTATCTACACAGGCGTTTATTGCCTTACAGCATTGCCTGTAGTGTATTTCGGTGGATTACATACTGGTTTGCTACGTTATTCCAATACTAAAGATCTATTTCGGATTTTCGCAGCGACCGTTACATTTAGCGGTTTGTTCTTTTTTGAGATGATGATTTTCGGCGCATCCGTGATCGGCGAGGGGATGCAGAAATTCGTCTTGATTTTAGTTGTGAACTTTTTCATCTGCACTTGCCTGCTAGCTTCTTTGCGGGTTTTCGCGAAAAGCGTATTTTTTATGCTGACTAGAAATGTATACAATAAAAAGGTTCATCGGGTGCTTATTTTTGGTTCGGATAAAAATGCTGTTCTTTTAAAGCATGGAATAGAAACGAATCGTGATGTAATTTACCGTGTCGAGGGTTTTATTGATACAGATACTACTCGGTTAAACAGTTATCTTGAACAGAAGAAAGTTTACAAGTCAGATCACCTTGAACAGGTAGTGAATCGTAAACGTATAGATGAATTGGTGGTCGTGAACGAAGGCCTGGATAAGGCTCATAACAAAGAAGTGATAGAAAGGGCAGTAGCATTAGGTGTAAAGGTGCTAACTGTTCCACCCGTTAACACTTGGCTGTCTGGCAAATTAGATAAAAAACAGATCAAAAATTTACGAATTGAAGATTTGTTACAAAGAGAACCGATTAAGATAGATCAGACTGAAGTTCGGAACGATTTACAGGGGAAGAGAGTGTTGATTACCGGTGCAGCTGGATCAATTGGTTCTGAAATTGTCCGCCAAGTGCTTTCCTACGGCCCGTCTTCTTTGATCTTGTGTGACAATGCAGAGTCGCCTTTACACAATATGCAGTTGGAGGTTGAAGAAAGCTTTCCGTCCGCTAAAGTATCCCTCTTTGTGTCGGATGTCCGCGATTATCGCAGAATGGAGGAGATTTTTGAAAAAAGTCGCCCGCAGGTTGTTTATCATGCCGCAGCCTATAAGCATGTGCCATTAATGGAAAGCAATCCCTTTGAGGCGATTAATGTCAATGTCCGCGGTTCTAAAAATTTAGCGGATCTGTCGGTTCGCTTTGGCGTTAAAAAATTTGTCATGGTTTCCACGGATAAGGCGGTAAATCCGACGAATATCATGGGTGCGAGTAAGCGCTTGGCGGAGATTTATATACAAGCATTAAATAGTTATCTGGGCGGCGAAACACGTTTTATAACCACGCGTTTTGGAAATGTTTTAGGTTCCAATGGTTCCGTTATACCTAGATTTAGATCGCAGATTGAAAAGGGTGGGCCACTGACAGTTACTCATCCTGAAATAACTCGTTATTTTATGACCATACCAGAAGCGGTACAACTTGTGCTTGAGGCTGGAACAATGGGTACGGGTGGCGAAATCTATGTATTCGATATGGGTGAACCGGTTAAGATCGTTGACATGGCTAAAAAAATGATCAAGTTGGCTGGTTTGGAACTGGATCGGGATATCAAAATTGTGTTTACCGGCTTACGCCCTGGAGAGAAACTTTATGAGGAGTTGCTCGCTAGCGCCGAGGAAACAATTCCCACTCATCATGAGAAGATCAGTATCGCTCGCGTGAGAAGCTATAAGTATCAAGAAATCGCCGAGCAGGTTGAAGAGTTGTTGACTATTAATAAGCTTCAGATCAAAGAAAATACGGTCTTTAAAATGAAAGAGATTGTCCCAGAGTTTAAAAGCAAAAATTCTGAATACGAACTATTAGACAGACGCATAGAAAAAGATCGCAAACACTTGGATACGGCCGATGCTTAAATCTTATATTTGGGGATGAAAATCTTTTTTTGTTTCACATTCATTCTATTTAGTTTATTTCTGATGTCGCCTGTTCTGGCTCAGGTTCAAAATCTTCACACCGTTCGTCTCGAGACGGCCAGTCAGCTCCATGAATTCTTCCGTTATAAAGAAGATGCTGCCGTTATTATTAGCGGGCACCGAGGTGGGATGGTTGCAGGTTTTCCCGAAAATAGCATAGAAACATTCGAAAATACGCTAAAGTTTACGCCCGCTTTTTATGAGGTTGATCCTCGGTTAACTAAAGATAGTGTCATCGTCTTGATGCATGACGCTACGCTTGACCGGACTACAACGGGTACGGGCAAGCTGGGAGCATACGAGTGGAGTGAAGTGAAAAAACTCAAATTGAAAGATAAACACGGGAATGTGACATCTTATAGGGTGCCGACTTTGGAGGAAGCAATCGAGTGGGCGAGAGGCAAAACAATCTTGAATTTGGACATCAAGGATGTGCCGATGGAGATGACAGCAAGATTGGTTAAAGAGTTAAACGCGGAAGCATTTGTTATGTTTACAGTTCATTCGCCCGAACAAGCTTTGTTTTATTTAGAAAGAATCCCAGAGAGTATGTTTTCTGCTCATATCAAGACGGTCAAACAATTCCGTGAGTACGAAGACGCCGGTATACCATGGAATCAGGTAATGGCTTATATTGGGCCGAAGACAAAAGCTGAAGACAGGGAGCTTTATGATTTGCTACATGCGAAAGGTGTTCGTTGCATGATTTCATCGGCATCTAGCTATGATAAGCTTGATACTAAAGCCGAGCGAGCCGAGGCTTACCGCAACATCGTTTTAGATGGTGCCAGTGTATTGGAATCCGATTATCCAATTGAAGTTTCCGACGCTATTTACCCTGAATAAAATTTTTATATAAACAGCTTATAATTGCTTTTTGAAACGAGTTTATATCGTCGGTAGGTGGAATATTTATTCCGTTTGTGATGACCACAAAACCATATTTGTCTTCAGGGTGGAAAAACATAGCGCTGTATAAACCATATGCGGAGCCAGTATGGCCGGTTAGGCTAACACCGTCGATTAATTCGTCAGTTTTTCGCAAAGCTAGGCCATAACCTTCTTTATGTGCCACCGGGCTTTGCATCATTCTGGCACTTTTCTCCGAGATAATATCAATATCCTGATAACTGCCGAAGTTCATGTGCATTGTCATATACGTCGCCAAGTCAGGCGCAGAAATTTTCATTCCGCCGGTAGGAGAAAATATAGGTGCGCTATAGCCCATAACATAATTCTCTATGTCTTCCGTTCGTTTGGCATAGGCTGACGGTGATGGTTCGAACCGTTGGATTTGCTTGTCGTAATTATAAAGTGTTACAAATCGCTCACTATCCAGTTCGTTAACATTGTATCCGCCGTACAAGCCTAGTGGGCTCAATATGTTGTCTTTGATATAATGATCGAAACGTTTACCGGAGATGCGTTCTATAATCGTTCCTATCATATTAAAGCCTAAATTGCAATATTCATAGTCCGTTCCCGGCTTGTAGTCATTATAAGACAATGCCCAATCGGGATTCTTCCGCGGGTCAATAATATCCAGTTTAAAATAGCCTTTAGAATCGCTGATGCTGGATGTGTGAGAAAGGGCCATCCTGAGAGTTATTACTGTGTTGGGGTACTTAGGGTTTCGAACCTTAAAGCCGATCAGATCGCTTAGATCATCATCGAGCGATATTTTTCCTTGTTCTATTAGCTGCATAATAGCTGTAGCCGAGAATGACTTGGAGATAGACGCAATTCTGAAAATATCGTTAAGCTCTAAAGTTTCTTTGGTTTCCAGATTTTTATAACCAAAACTATTCGAATAGATCACTTCATCGGCCTTTACAACGACGATGGAGAGCCCTACAGCATCAAATTTGTCAATAACTTTATTTATTTCCTTTTCGGTGCTCTTAATTGTCTTTTCACTAAGCGGTGTTTTTTGAGCAAACACATGAGAGCAGAGAAATATGAGCGTTAAGTAGAGTGCAATTTTGTTCATGGACTTAGGTTTTTACTGTCTTAAAAGTAACATCTTTTTTTTACGTCCGCAAATAGGTATGATTTAAATATATTTTGAAGCGACTGGTTTTAACATTAATTTCAGAATAAATTTAATTTATTTTAATATTCTTGTAGCAAAAAGTCCGATATTGCAGTTTTATAAGAAACTAAACAAACACTTAATAAATTTTTTTTGTCTATGTGGATTGCAGCAGCTGTCGGTGCATCGTTTTTAGGCTATTATACCTGGAGCAGGTATAACAAAGCCAATCATACAAAAGTTATTGAACTGAATATTGGTACTGTTGACGGGTATTATTATATTGTCGATGCCCGCAAAAAGAAACAGGTTGTACAGCCCAAAGAGAAGATTGTCTTAGCATTGGGGCTTACTGCACATGTCTTGGATTCCTTACACCGTAGTAAGCATTCAGAGAAGCAACATATACTGAAGTTCCTATCTTCTGTCACCGCAGAAAATTTGACGCAAGCAGAAATAAATAAATATTTCAAGAAAGAATTCGCGTTTGAATTATCGGCTACCTTAGGGAGGGTAAAGAAAAAGGCTATTCGCATTAATCTGCATGAAGATTCAGACGGCGATTTGGAGGTTTCATACAAAGAGCCTTTATCCTTATTTAAGTATCAATTCCTCTTTTCTGTCGGATCTTTCATTATGCTTATTCTCGAGACCTTAGAGATTAAAGAACAAGAGGTGCTGAGAAAATCATTGAACTACATTTCAAATCAGTATTTAAGCATAAAAGAAAAGGTTGGTTCCGTTACACCGGTCGAGATGGTAAACAAAGCCTATGCTTTTGGTAGCCAGCCGGAAACTTTTCTTGACATCGAAACAGGTTAATCCTGTTTCGATGGTTCTAGTTGAATGCCAACTCGCAAAGCACGCAAACCATTGACACCCTGCAGCTCTTCCAACTCCAGATCTTCCAAGTCATTCAATAACATGCCCTTCTTTTGTAGGTAGCTGATTGAATTTCTAAACTCTCTGATCTCTTTTGGACTAAAATACACCAAAGCTATTTTCCCAGGTTGAGTGAGTCGCTCATTCGTGCCCTTGATACATACCTTATCAATTCTCTTTTTGACCATCTCATAGCGAATATTATAGGCTCCTTCTACATCAAAGCGACGCTCATCGATACGAAAGCTGATGTCAATTGGCGACGAGTTGACAAATATTAATTGCGTGGTTTGAAGTGGAGTTTCCATTTGATCTATTAAACTATAGGTTACCTTTCCAATAGCCGCCATTGACGTCAGTTGCCACAATCGTATATTCTTAAGATATAGGATATTGAAGGGTTTTTTGGGAGCAATTGACTGACCAATATAGATATCATATTCTACGCCGTCTGATCTGAACTTTTCGAAATAGCAGGGGTAAGTTCCTTGGATCTCATCATTGAACATTTCAAGGTAGGAATTCACCGCAGTATTAATAAGTCGGATAGATGATTCGAGCGATCGCCGATTTTTAAAGACCTCACCAGTTTCTGGCAAGAGTGCATCTTCATAGGCTCGTATGATTTCCTTTGCATTGGGCTCATGCGTTTTGAAGTACCTTAGTGTTTCTGGCACGTCTTTGTTTAAAAAGTCACTGATAGTCAGTTCAATGCTGCTCAGCATCTCCGATTCTACCTTTTCTAACCAGTTTTCGCATACGTGTATTAGTTCTTCGAGAAAAGCAATGTCTATACAATCCCTTAATTTTAAGAGCGTATCATGCAGCAGATTTAGCTGGATGCTCAGGTCAGCACTTGCGGCTGCATTTCTTTCAATCGTCGAATTTCGTATGTCAATGGCACCGTATAATGGGTATACGTGTTCGAACTTAATATCTTCGATAATAGGCTTGGGCTGTTCGGGTATGATTCTCTTTTTATACTCCCAAGCTTTTTCATTAAACTTCCACTGAACGGCAGGCTGTAAAGATGTAAATTTTTCCTTGATAATATCATCTATATTTCCCTCAAAATCAACCGCATTATCTCGAAGTATCTGGCCTAGCAGGGGAGGTACATCCGACAGTTTTACTAAGAGGTTTTCATCCAGCAGGTTTTCTTGTTTTGTATAAATTTCAAGTGCACCAACTGGCTCGCTATTATGATAAACCGGAAGAAGTGCGTATGATTTGATATTCGAAACGACTAATCCACGGAAAAGGTTGCTTACATTTTCATCGTCGTGCGTCGGCAGTTTCCCGGTGTTAAAAAATAGAATTTCGGGCGATATTAAGTATTGGTCAATCAGGTTGTCAATACGTTCGGGAGGTATCTCACTATTGCGTAACAGATCGAGGATGATGCTGTTTCTTTGGGTAGAGGGTTCGAAGACGATACGTTCATTAATCTTTAGAAAAGGTACGATACCAAATTCTACATCTGGATGGCCCACAATTCTTTTTAAAGACAGCGTCAATTGCTCATAGATAGAATCCTTTTCTTTGCCATGGATAATCAGGTTCTTGATGTCTTCGAGGGATTGACTGATGGTCACATCATCAACCGTGAGGATAGAAAAGCCCTTAAATATAAAATTCTGAAGAGGAAGTCGTTCCTGCAAATCCTTC
Organism: Albibacterium profundi; assembly: GCF_042159835.1. NCBI lineage: Bacteria > Pseudomonadati > Bacteroidota > Sphingobacteriia > Sphingobacteriales > Sphingobacteriaceae > Albibacterium > Albibacterium profundi. The sequence goes on from NZ_JBBVGT010000003.1 coordinate 505,980, forward strand.
CAATTGAAACTATCTGAACTATGATCTTTAAATTCATTGTAATTGAGGTCGGGCAACTCTTCATGAAGCTCGACGTCGATAAATCGACTATCGATATTCACGCGATAATACGTTAATAGGCCAGTCTTTGTGTCTGGTAATGAGCGGATTATTTCATGCTTTTGATTGAATTTAAAGCCGTAAAGCTTTTCCAGAATCAATGAGTAAAGAAGTCGGTTATAGCTATCATCACTCTTTAGCATATCGCCGTTCGGTCCCAACATGTCATTTACATCACAGTAGCGCTCCTTTAGCAGATCATAGAAAGGGTCTGTACCGTAAAAAAGACATTGCCCAAAAGGCATTGCCAATGCCCAAAATGTTTCGGTTTCATCCGCTATTGGCGATGTCAGGCATTTGTAGATATCCGATAGTTCGTCTTCAAATTTCTCAAGATTACCGAGCTCAACTTCGCCGTTTCGTTCAATAGCATCTTCTAATTTATGAAGAACCTCTTTCAAAAAGGAAGTATTGAGTGCCTTTGTACTCTCTGTTCGTTTCCGCAGGTACTCGATAAAGCTATCAAAGGAAATCTTTATTTCTGCTTTCGACAGATGAGCTTTCTTTTTTTCAATAAAATTGAATATGTTTAATTTCATTTTTCTGATTAAAACTTAATTTTAGAAACGGAATCCCATATTGAAATGAGGGTACCAACCGTCTTTAGAATGTCCGGCTACAAGCTGGAATACAGCCATTTCTGCAGGTGCATAATATAATCCTCCTCCATAGGTTTGGTGCAAAGCCTTCGTATTATAATTTTCCGCCCATACTTTACCAATATCATAGAAACCAACGAGTCCCAGCTGCCCCGGTAGAATAAAGCTGCCAACCCGGGCTAAGCGAATCCTGGCTTCTAAGTTATTATAAAATAGATGGTCTCCTGCGTAGCGATACTTTCTTGTCCCTAATAAATTGTCTTGTCCCCCCAAAAACAGTGCTTGGTAAAACGCTGGCTTGCCGAATGTCACCCCTCCGCCGAGTCGGTTCGCGATGATGATAGCGTTATTGGCAAAGCCTTTGTAAACGCCGATGTTGGATCTTACCTGAACAAAAGAATTGGAGTACTCGTTTAGTCCTGCGTAAGCGCGTACCTTGGTGTTAAAAAAGCCGCCGCGAGTGGGAATCAGTTGATTGTCGCGGTTATCGATACGATATTCTGAGACTAGACCGGCAAAGGCTTTATTTTCATCAATATGATAACGATCGTAGCTTTTAAGCGACTCCTCATCCAGAATCAATCGTCCTTGGTTTTTCGATGGATCTAAACTATAATATTGAAGTGATGGGCCAATTTTGAAATAACTGGTTTCCTTCGTCCATTGCAAGCTGGGCTCAACCTCATACAGGTTGAAACGTGCCCGGTAATATCCCGAAGATAATGATTCATCAAATTCAGAGCCGTTGCCTAAACCAAAAAAGTTTTGTGTATTATTAGGAACAAAGGCGTAGGCACTAACAACCAGATCTGCCTTGCCAATTAGTTCTCTCCAGTGACCTTCATAATCGACTTTAAAGGAACCAGTCTTTAACGCTCCCGAGAAAAGCACTTTCTGACTGTGATTAAACGGAGTTTTTCTGAATCCTCGCTGATGGGTATACTTGAATCCTGCACCCAGTAGAATACCGTCATCCACGTTGTAGCCCACCAACGCCAGTGGCATGGTTGTATTGTAAAGATTAACAGGTACAAACTCCGTATGCGTACTATCGTTAGAGAAATGTGTCTTCATGGCTCGCCGGTCTCCCAAATAAGTCGATGAGTCTTTGATCAAATCATACACATGGACCTTCCGTCTGGCTTGCTTCACTTCTATGACTTTATTTTCCTGACCTCCGATAATCCGTAACCGGATGGGTGAATGTGGGGCGTCAACTTCGACGCTATCTTTTCCTTGTGATAAATAGATGTTGATTTTCTTCGTGGTATCAGGATGATAAACGCGATTCAGGAACTGCCTTTTTACTTCTCCATCTTTATTGATTTTATTAATTAATATCCGCAATGCTCCATCTTGATCGTCGCTGATCTGAACCCGCTCATTCTTATTAGAAAGACGAATATCTATGATTGAATGAACAAATTGATAGTATTTGTCCATTGCCTGGGGTATTGCGTCCCGCCTTGCTCTTAAGGTTTCATATAATTGCTGTCCTCTTATTTCTACGGACGACGGTGGCAGACTATGAACGCTTTTCCAAAGGACGCTATCGCTTACATTATCGACAAATTCCTCAGTGAGTTCCATCCACTCGTCGTAGCTAAATTGCATTTTTGTATGAGCGTCGAGGAAATCAGACTTCAGCATCGAATATTTCATATTACGGATATGGTCGTCAAAACCTTGGATAGTGGGTACAGCCCATTCTCTGGATACAATGGAAGGAAAAACACCTTCCATCACGCGTAAAACTTGATCGCGATCGCGCGGTACTACTCGGTAGTCTTTATCTTTTCCTTCTTTTTCATCAACCCAACGATATTGATCTTCGTGCCGATCCCAATCACCTATCAGCAAATCTACCAGTCGTGACCGAAAAAAGGTTTTTGCTCCAAATGTATCGTCATTATCATTGAATACCTTATCCAACATTTTTATAGTGTTGTCGGAGTCTCCCAAAGGTTCACGTTCTTCCAGTAGGTTTAAGGTATTCGCTATGGTTAAGTTATAAACACCGAGCAGCGAATCGGGGGCAACCCATCCGATAATAGGATTGGTATGAGGCACTTTAGCAGCATTGGCAATCGCAGGCACCATTAATGCCGAGTAGGGGTGTTGGGCGCTGACTGCATCGTCGATGAAATCACTCGCAAAGGTATTGTGAAGTGCAGAAGGTAGCAGTGACTCGGAGTTTTTGTTGACGCTGCGCAGTACCCATTGTTTGCCGGTGCTATCCTGCAATCTGATGGAAACGGTTTGCATTCCGCCACCTCGTTTAATTGGAATCAGACCGCCTTCGATTTCAGAGACGCGAAGGATGGGCACCTCGGTGTCAGCGGCCCACTCTTTCCGGTAATTTTCCCCGAATAGTTTTCTGTGGAGATTGCCTCGTTCATCATATTCAGGGTTGGCTTGTATCACGATACTATCCCCTTCGATAGGGTCAATAGCCATTTGGTTGTTGATAAGCGACTCGTCGATATAGTCTACTTGATATTCAAAAGTCGAATTAATAGACCCGTCAGCATATTGATAATACGTAATTTGGGTACTGCGGTCATCAAGTAAATCTACCGTCACAAAGCCCTGCAAAGATGTGCCGTATAGCAAGTTGTCAGCTTTTTTTACATAGGAGCTTTTTGCCCCAGAACCACTAACTACTTGATACCTTCCATCTTCTTTAATAAATTGTAAGCCATGTTCATGACCTGCGACGAGGATAACGTTAGGGAAACCATCGATGACGTCACTGACGCTATTAATAAGATTCTGGTATTCTGGATGAGGCATGTCTTCCGGGTTCAGAAATACGGACGACCGCAAAAGAGGGTAGAGGGATCCGATGACGGGAAGGGGTATCCATAGGTTTTTGTCGAGGACCGTCAAAGGAAACAGATGATCTTTAAGGGAGTAATAGCCACCATGTACGCCGTAGGTGTAAAAGGGGTGATGAGATGCTAACAGAATGGTTTTATCACGATTCTTATAAAGTAATTCTTCTAGTTTATTTAGGAATTCGTCTTCTGTGGTACATTCGCAGTCAGAATCGGGACTGCTCGTGTCATACGGGAATAACCACCATTCACTATCATAGACAATCATGACAGCATCATCAGAAATCGGGAACTCAACTGGTCCGGGGCATCCGTCTGCAGGTAATAGCTTCAGTAGCGAATCGCCCTGCGCCTCAATGAATTGTCCCTGCGCCTTAATTTTTGCCAAGCCATCTTTACCCATTCGGTCCCAGTCGTGATTCCCTGGAATAAACAATACCGGAGCACCCTTTGCTCGCATCGGTTCAAATTGTGACCTCAATATATCTTTAGTGGATTCTTCTTCAGGACTTCCGGGCAAGCCGATTCCGCGTGGATAGATGTTGTCGCCAAGATAAACCACTTGGGTTTTCCCGTCAAGAATCAAGTCGGACGCACGAGGAATAATCGTTTCCTGCTTGAAATTGATTTCTCCAGCATCTCCGATAAAGATAACCCGGTTTACGATGTCGTCGTCTTGGGCAGTAGCGAAATTGCCTGTGAAAAATAAGCCAATTAGGATGATATAAAAATATCTCATTGTGTCTCATTAAATTTAAGTATGGTTCCCTTTCTTGTTTTATCTCCACCTTCATTGCTGATAAATAGATTGTTATCTGCATCGAAAGCAATGCCTTCTGGTTGATTGAAATGTTTAGGGTTTAGTGGGTAGACTGCTTTAACATTCCAGCTGGAGTCGGCGACCACCAACATCTTATTGATCGATGAGAGAATATACCATTCATCGCGGAGCTGGTTCTTTGCCAGCGCTGAAGGGCGAAAATCTTTACCTTTGAGGCTTTCGAAAGAATCAATTTGATTTTCGTCAATCTCAAATTGACCTTTTAAGCGAGGTTGATGATCTCTTATTTCGAAAATGTATCCGCTTACTTTCTCTCTCTTCTTATCAACATCGCATTTTTTACATAAGACGTAGATCAAATCATCTGTGGGGTCTACTGCCAAACCCTCATATTCATCAGTTGGTATCAGATCATCTGTCATGATAACATCTTGAATTTTTTCTTCCTTGCTGTTTGCTAGTGGCATAATGAATAGTACACCATCGCTACGTAAAACAATCAGATCCTGTCGCGTTGCGGCGATCCCTTCATAATCGCCACTTTTACCAAATTTCCCTAGGATGGTCTTATTTTCATCCAGCTGTAACTGGTACACAGTTCCTGTCTCATCTTCAATAGCTACGAGTACGCCTGAGCCTTTATAAGGAAAAGTTATTCCTGACACTTCATGCAATGCGTCAGAAAGATAATATGTTTCCGGATCAGTAAGCGTATATCCTTCGGGGCTTGTGTAGACCGTGTTGTCTTGAGCACATGCAGATAGAACTATCAAGAAGAAAACCAAGCTCGCCAGAGATTGCAAGGAGTTAAGTGGACTTTTTATCATGTTTGTTCTTAAAGTAAATGTATGTCTCTCGCTGAGCACGGACTCCATTTTCAGAGTCCACGTTCACGGGGACATTCTCTAAATCGCTATTAATATAAACCGCAGATTCTGTATCGTTAAACTGAAATGCAAGAACATCTTTAATCTCTTGTCTCAGCTTTTTATCATAAACCGGAAAGCAAACTTCAATACGGTTGTGAATATTGCGATTCATCCAGTCGGCTGAACCCATATACATCTGTTCATCACCATTGTTATGAAAAATAAATATCCTGCTGTGTTCTAGGTAGCGGTCGACAATCCTCCTAACTTTTATATGTTCACTCATACCTTTTACGCTGGGTATGAGGCGACAGATGCTGCGTGCAATGAGGTTAATTTTAACACCGGCATTATTTGCTTCGTATAGCTTTTTAATCATTGTCTTCTCTTCGAGATTATTTAGCTTAATGGTTATTTCTGCAGGCAGGCCCTCTTTGGCATGTTTTATTTCGCGGTCTATACACGCTATAAATGTTTCCGCAAGATTAAACTGAGCAACCAGCAGGTGTTCGAAGTTCAACTGTGTTGTTTTTACCACCCGACGCCGTCTTGAAAGGAAATTGAACACCCGTTCTAACTCTTGGCACATGCCTTCGTGCGCTGTTAACAATACATGATCCGCGTAGACCGTCGCCGTTTTCTCATTCAAATTTCCCGTTGAAAACAATCCTAAATATCTGTTCTCCTTTGCCCCTCGTCGTTTTACTAAGGTTACTTTGGCGTGTACCTTTAGTTTGGGAATACTGAACAAAACTTTGATGCCGGCCTTCTGCATTTCCTTTGCCCATTTGAGATTGTTCCCTTCATCGAACCGAGCTTTCAACTCGACAAACACCGTTACTTTTTTTCCATTCTTCGCAGCGGAAATAAGTGCTTTTAAGATCAGGGAGCTTTCCGCCACACGATAGATCGTTGTATAGATCTCTTGAACATCATCGTTGATAACTGCTTCGTTAAAGAATCGTAAGACCGTGTCGTATGATTGGTACGGCGGACTGATTAATAGATCTTGGTTCTGTAGTGTCTCGTACAGGCTTTGATTTTTTGGTAGGGTAAGAGGCAAGGGTGGTTGCGCATTGTTATTCCACGATGGGCGGTCGACCGGAAAAGAAAAGAAATCTCGCAAATTATGATAAGATCCCCCGGGCATGGTACTAATCTTGGGAATATTAAAGAGGCCAATTAGCTCGTTGAGGAGCTTTTTGGGCATATTAAATTGATACAGTATACGCGTAGCGAGTCCGTAGTCGCGTTTTCTGAGCTGTTCTTCGATTTTAACAGCGATATCGCCTTTGTATTCATCATCTAAATCGAGTTCCGCTTCCCGTGTAACTTTAAAAGAATACGCTTTGATTTTACTGTAACCTCCAAATATGTCTGCAAGGTGGTGACGTATGATGTCATCTATGAGAAGAACGTACTGTGTCGACTGGTGTTCCATTGTAAAAAATCGACCCACCTCGTTCGAAGGGATTTTTACAATAGCCAATTCGCGTTCTTGTTTTTTGGTGAGGGTAACCAGAAAATACAACTGATTGTTTTCAGGAAAAAAGTTCGCCAATTGATCCGAACGAATAAGCTCTAAAGATGAAAGTATTCTTGAATAGAAATAACTTTCTGCTTGTGGTTGGACAGGAGTTGGGATTTCCTCATTATATGCTAAATAAACATGACCTTTCTTCATCTCGGGGATGATGTGTTCGGTCATAATTTCGCCGTAGCGCTCTTGGTTTCTTAAGATGGTTTTTTTGGCTTTTTTATGGACTTCCGTTTCACGTACATCCAAATTTAGAGGCTCAGCTAGCTTTTTTATCTTCTTTAATGCGGACAGCACTGGCATTCGCACACGATAGAATTCATCGAGGTTCGAAGAGTAAATAGCCAGAAAATTAATTCTTTCCAGCAAGGGTACGTCCGTTTTTGCGGCTTCGTCTAGAATACGCTCGTTAAATGACAACCAACTGAGATCCCGGTTAAAAAAGATAGGCGCCCGTCTTTCCATTTTTCTTTACACATTTACGTTCGTCATTACAACGATTATGAATGCAATCACCGAGACGATCAGTCCATACATAAATATACTGTATGCCTGTCTGAGTAATTTAAATTTTCGACCGAGTACGACACCTTGTGAGTAGACATCCTTAATTAATGTGCCATATAAATAGTCGCGATCTTCCATCACTTCTCGCATCCCTCTATCGTAATCGGGCAGTTGCATTTTATAGAAATTTCCAAAAAACAAGAGATTAACTTTCTTTTCTTTCACCTCCTCCACGCTATGTTTAACATTGGGTATCGACGGCCGCGTAGCCAAAATTGCTAAAACCATCGTGCCTAAACTCGCGGTGAGAAGGATGGCGGTCGGAATGATAAGGTGTGCGTTGTTATCTAGTTTTCTCAACAATAAAGCAATGACCACTGATAAGATAATCGAGTTTACGGTAATGAGGATATTTGCCTTGTTATCTGCCATATCGCTTAGACGCTGATTGTTGGTTGACGTAATTCTAAACATCGTTTCTATTCCACGATCGGGGCGTTTTTTCTGCTTGTTACTAACTTCTGTATTGATTATCTCTTCCAATTCTTTTTGCTTCAATGCGCTCGTATTTGCCTGTTTTTTTTCTTCTAATAAGTTGCGGCAATAGCTTGTGTGATATTTATGGTTTTCTAATAATTTGATCGTTTGTCTTCGCCATTCGTTTTTGTCAACCTGAACTCCCGTTGCCTCGGCTTCCCTGCGCATCAATTTGTTCCGTATGGTAAACCAATCGCTTCCCAAATGGTATAGGTCTGCATCACAGACTATTTCTTCCAAAAGATTTTTAGGATCCTGAGGCGGTTTAGTAGCAAGAATACAGTTTCTCACTTGCACGATCATTTCTTCGTCTACCTGATTTTGTCTTAAGAAGGCTTCGGCGAGATCTGCGCCTCGCATCTCATGGCCTATGCAGCCAGCTTCATAGTATCCAATATCGTGGAAGTATGCTGCAATTTTTACAATAGCCGAATCGCGTTCTCCCAGCTGATAATGCGCAGAGATCTTCCTGACTGCCTCTACAACTTCTTTGACATGTATACTGTTATGAAAGATAAGATTTGGATCCTTGCGCTCATCGATATAAGTTTGAACATGGTTTGCTGCTTGTTCAATTAATTTGTTATAGTCCATTCGACATATTTGTTTGTGGTGGGAACTACTTAAATTTAGTAAATAATTCTCAATAAACCATTGGAGCGTTCTGGTTAGAACCTTCCTCTCAATCCAAGACCATGAACAGTAGGAACCAATGCCCATTCAATGCTGTTATCCTTTTTTAAAGGGTTGGTGTATCGGGTTTCGTCCATGCGTTTTATAATTGCATTCGTACAAAACCACGATATAGCAGCACCAAAAGCCATATCCGAAAGCCAATGCGAGTCGGAATACATCCGAGAAGCCAAGGTAATTCCACCTGTTGCATAGAGTCCTGCCTTCAACCAAGGATTATCAGTCCGATTAGCTAAAACTAAAGCACTTACCATAGCAATCTGAATATGACCTGATGGAAAAGAATGATACGCGGCTTCAGGTGACATCGGATCAAAAGCCCAGGGACCTACGTTCGTTCCCGGTCTTGCGCGGCCGATGACTGTTTTCATCAATGTTTGAACAGCACCACTTGTCAAGTAAGCCGCCCCTAAGATTAAGCCTGTTTCTTTTGCCCATTCATTGTTGATGACTACTCCGGTCAGGTAAAAACCTCCGGTAAGGATAAAGGCAGCATACGGTTTGCCTAGATGAAAACCTGCTCGTTCCACGGTGTTCCATACCTTGGAATCCCGATCCTGCCAAAATGAACGAACCGGCTTGTCTATCAGGGTGATGAGAGCTGTGCCCGCTATGACGCCTCCGGTTTTTAACCAGTCCTTTTTCTTCCAGCGTAGAGGCGCTGATACAGCATGTGCTGTTGCGTCAGTAAAACGGAAGGCATCATGAACATGCAATACCTTCTGTGTGTCGGGATCGAATGTAAATGTTAATTTTTCGCTTGTATTTTCAGTAGCAACTAACGGGAAATTGCCGCTGTCAGCCCTTACCAAAAGACTACAGGTAAAAAGTACGATAAACAGAATAAACGTTCTCATTTTTTTAAAATTCGGAAAGCCAAAGTTCTAAAAAATTAAAACATCCTTACGTCATATTGTGTGTGTGTTCCTGTTTCTGTATTTAATTATGAATAGTCACGGTTTTACCACCACGATCCATTTCGTTGAATACTCTCAATTTAACAGTTCCCTCCGCCAATATCGGCTCTGTGTAGATTTGGCTGTCAATTGTAGGTTCCGTGCCGTCCAGTGTGTAGTGAATTGTAAATTCCGAAGAAACCGCGTTGCAATGTATTTGATCGTTGATAACCTTGACTCCTGCATCTGGAATTCTATAGTTGAACCCTCCATGAAGGTAGTCAAGTTTTGCCAGCTCATGACTATTTACATGATGTGCAAATTCAAGCCAGTCACTCTGATAAAGCTCCTGCCAATTGTTTGCCCCGTTTTTCTCCCATTGAGACTCCGCAGCCCATGCTCGCTCTGCAAGGGCAAGTAGACGCGGTAAAAGCATGTATTCGAGTCGGTTATCATTATCTATCTTTTCAGACCAAAGTCCTCCTTTTACACCGACAATATTTTCCTTTCCCTGTTCGGTTAGGTTCTCTAAAGATCTAGATCCGGAGGTCTTAATATTCTTGAAAAAGTTTAAAGGAATAAAGCTAAATGAACGCTCAAGATCTGTGTATGTAGCCCAATTGTGCCCCGGTTCTTGATAGGTATTATCCCAAGCCTGATCTAAATAGAAGTTGTTTGCCGGGATAAATACAATTGGATAACCCAGGTTAGCCAAGCGATAAGCTAAGTCTTCAGCTCCCGCACCGGCTACATTGTTCCACACGTCTAAAAGAATGTTGTCAGCACCAAACTGTGGGTTAGGTTGCATTTTATTACCTGTATTGACCATACCAAACTCTTCCCAGCCAGCCATTTGGAGGTTTCTTTCCTGAAGAATAGGGAGTAAATTGTTGATATAATACGTCCAAACCCCGTTTACAGACTTAATAGATTCACGTTCCATAAGGGTTTTGATCTGAGGCGATTGTTCCCAGACTCCACGAGGAACCTCGTCGCCGCCTAAAGAAATAGTGCTGAGCGTCAGACCCGCTTCTTTATACATGCCAACAATTTCATCGATTACTGTTTCTATAAAATGGAACGTAGAGGGGAGAGCTACGTTCATTACATTATCATTCCAATATTGAGCAGAACTATATTCAGATTTATCTTCAAAGTCTCGAAGTAAGAATTCCTTTGCCTCTCGCTCTTTCCCTTCCTTCATCAATGCATTGTAGCGTGCATCCATTGATTTGATTGCAGCGCGCGCATGGCCGGGTGTTTCAATTTCCGGAATAACCGTAATATGTCTGTCCGCAGCAAAGCGAAGTATTTCTATAAAATCTGCTTGGCTTAAGTATTGTTTTTCTTCCGCAACAGCACCGGAGCCATAAGAAGGCTGGATAGATAGCCCGTCTTTAAAATCGGCAGATCGTTTGCTTCCCACTTCCGTAAGCTCCGGGAGTGACTTGATTTCAAGTCGCCACCCTTCATCATCACTAAAATGCAAATGGAACTTATTCAATTTATAAGTAGCCATCAGATCCAAAACCTTTAAAATCTCTTCTTTGGAATGGAAGTTACGCGCGATATCCAGCATAAAGCCACGGTAAGCAAAGCGAGGTGCATCTTGAATGCTTACTAATGGCAAGGAGACGGATTCAGGGCGACCACCTTTTTGCGACCAAGCGTTTAACGGGAAAAGTGCTTTCAATGTTTGCACTCCGTAGAACGCTCCCGCCGGGTCAGCGGCTTTAATAACGATTTCTGTTGCCGTACTTTCCAAACTATAGGCTTCATGATCGAATTCCGCCGCGTATACAAAGCGAATATCTGATGTTGTATCGGATGCCGTTGTAGATAGGCTTTTCCCAAATATTTTCTGCAAGGAAAGATTTAGGTTCGCTGCTTCCTTTTCAAAGCGACTGTCTGCTGATATGGTGGTATTGGGACTTAAGTCAAATGCACCACTTTCTTTGTCTATGTCTAGTTGAGCCGGTTGCGGGATTATTAGTCGTCCGGTCGATTTCAAAGCAGCTAAACGTTGGTTTAAATCGTATTGCTCTGCTAATGCATTGAGTTGTAACTCTTGATACCCGGTATAGGGTAGGACCTGATAGTCTTCAATGTCAATTGCTCTAACCGTTGAGTCATCTGATGCGAGATAAAGTCCCGAAGGAGCAAAGGAAAAGTTGATTACTTTACTCTTAAACTCGATAGGAACCTCGATCGAATCGCCAGGTGCTATTCCCGAAAATCCATCTGCAAATTGAAGTCTATACAAATCGCCGTTCTCATGGGTCAACTTATAACCCGTTGTTTGGGTCACATCGATCGAGCGCATGGAGTTGAACCATAGCGACCATTCAGAACTAAGAACAGAATCGTCCGAGTTGTTGTATATGACAAACTGAGATATTGACCGCTTTCCGGCATCGTCTTCTCCTAAAACTTGCCAGGTGGCCTTGATGTCGATCGAGGATTGCGCTGGAAGGTTCGATGAACCACATGCAATAAACAGAAGAACGGCTACTAGCCTTAACGAGTTGATGTAAGTTGACTTATGCATTATCGTGTCTTTTATTTGTCGACTAATTTAATACTTTAAACACAAGCTGCCTACCAGATGCTTTTTAATTTATGAAATTCCAGTTTTTCAATTACCGCATCACCACCCAACACCTTGACATCATATGATGTATTGCTGGGAGCGAAGTTGTAATTCACAGGGATAAAAACCTGTCCGCCACTAGCAAATATCTCTACACCAGTACGATCAACATAGATGATAAACTCTTGTTTCCCATTTACGAGAGGGACATGCGTTCGGATACCGTCGATGATGATTTCTTCGTCGTTCATTTGATAGTTCAGTACAAGGCCACGAAGATTAATTTGCAGATTGTTCGCAGTTTCTGGGTCAATCGTCATTCTAATTTCGGCAGTTTCGCTCTTTTGCTTCGATAAAGGATTGTCGCCATTGGGTGTTAATTTGATGCTTGATGCCTCGTAGCTGTCGGTTCTCAGAGCCTTTAATTCTTCAACCGGCGTCCTGAATAATCGCAATCCGTTTTCCGTTTGTTTCAAGTTGAGTTGCGTAGGTATGCTCATACTCTGATTGAAGTTCATCTCGTTGCGATCTGTATGTGTACGCCACCAGCCGATTTCTATGCGTCGCCCTTTCGGTTCGTTGCTTACGGTTTGAGCGGCATAGTAGTCGCGTCCATGCTGACTGAATAGTCTTTCTTCTTCCGGGCTAAAGGTTTTTCCATCAAATGTTCCGATAGCATATTGACCGTTGGCACCCGTTAATATCCACTTCTTTACCGAAGGATTTCCTTCCACCGGCAGCTCAAAAAACTCTGGACATTCATACATATAGCGATCATTTCCATACCCACCAGAATACTTGCTGGCATACTCCCAGTGTTTCATATTAGTCGACGTAAAGAAATACATGCTATGCAGTTCGTCTGCTTCAGTAACATAAAGTACCATCACCCAGCGCTTACTCGGTTCGTGCCAAATAACTTTAGGGTCCCGATTCCCATCGCTTATCTTATCCAAAATAGGTTCAGGTAGTTTGCTAAAATTTCTTCCGTCGACAGAATAGGCTAGGCCTTGTTTCCATGAATGCTCCGCAGCGGTGTAGTAGAGTATGAGTGGCGCTTGACCGATTTCTCCGAGGCCGCTTGTATTATTTGAATCCACAACGCCGCCTCCGCTGAACATCGTTCCATATTTATCGGGGTAGAGCGCTATGTCTATCTCTTCCCAATGTACGAGGTCCTTGGAAACCGCATGCCCCCAGTGCATATTTCCCCAGCCCCGTCCATAAGGGTTATGTTGGAAAAACAGATGGTATTCACCCTTGTAAAAAGCTAAACCGTTGGGATCGTTGTTCCAGCCTCTTTTGGGTGAAAAATGAAACTGTCCGCGAAGCTTTTCTTCATAAAGTACCCCTTCGTTTTTGTCTTCGTCGGTTTGTACAATGGGCTGAAATACGTTGGCTCCCTTACTTAGTTCATTTACATGGAGGCTCAGTGTGTCGCCTTTCCATGCACTGATATCTAAATATGCGTACCAGTCTGCTTCTCCCTCTGCGAGCTCAATAGTAAACCAACGTAATTTTTCACCTTCAGATTTTATTTCAACTGTCTTGCTAGGCGCTCCATTCTTTACTGGAAGACGCAGATACTGTTTTTCTGCAACAAAGTCTTGTTGGAAATCTGTCTGACCATATGATAGCCCAGCAGTGACCATGAGGATTAAGATGAAGGAGAGAGTTTTTTTCATAGTATGCTTTGGTTTAGATTCGTGAATGATCTAGTAGAGCATGTTATGGTATGTTAAATATGATTAAGAAAGATATTGAAGTGATTGAAAACTTGTTGATAAGTAAACATCAAGGTTTTGGGTATACCTGATGTTGATCTGCCCATACTTTCCAACGTTCGCTCATTTCTTTTACCTTCTGCGGATATGTGGTTGCCAGGTTTTTTGTTTCGGTAGCGTCCGTCTTTACGTTGTAGAGTTCCCATTTGCTTTCTGCTCGCGGCCGTACAACCAATTTCCAATCTCCGATTCTTGCATACTTAGCATTAAAATGCTCATTAAACAGCTCTTCGTGTCCGTTCGATTTTTTACCATGGAGAGCGCTTAGGAAACTAATTCCGTCACTTGCCGTTATTTCATGACCATTAAATGTAGCGGGGTAGTCTGCATCTGCAATTTCGATGAAGGTGTTCATGAAGTCCATAATGTGTCCTACGTGCTGATTGTTAATACTACCACGTTTAGCCTTCATGGATTTTGGTAGAAAAGCAATCATGGGTGTACGAACGCCACCTTCAAAAGACTGAGCTTTAGCTTCTCGCCAAGGAGTATTTGATACATTCGCCCAGTTGGCCCCAAATGAAGTAAACGTAGTTTGCGGTCCAGGGAGGACATCTTTATCAACCGGGTAGTGTATAGTTTCACCATCTCTTGTTTGACTAGGGCGGTCAAAACCAGGACCATAGCGCATAGCATTCTCTGGACTGGCTCCATTGTCACTTAAAAAAACAATCAGTGTGTTATCAAGTTGTCCCCGTTCTCGCAGCTTGTCAATAATCCGACCGATACCTTGATCCATACGGTCGACCATCGCTGCATGAACCGCCATGGCATGTGCATCCCATTCTTTGTTTGGATTATCTTCCCAAGATTGCTCAGGGTGGAGTCGCTCGGATAATGGTTCGGTTTTCGGATCAATGAGTCCTAGATCAACCATCCGCTTGTAGCGCTGCTCGCGTATGGCCTGCCAGCCTACTTGATAGGTGTTTTCGTATTTCGCAATATCTTCAGGTAAAGCTTGTAATGGCCAGTGGGGCGCATTGTGGGCCAGATACATAAAAAACGGTTGGTCTTTGGAGAAGTTTTCAATATATGCTACTGCTGTATCGTTTAGAGCATCCGTATGGTAATAGTCGTCCGGAACGCTTCTTACTGCCTCCTCGCCGTTAACTAAGCTGAACGGGTCGAAAAAATCTACAACTCCCCAAATTGTACCGTAGTATTTGTCAAAACCTCGTCGGGTCGGATACTGTTCGATTGGCGAAAACAAGGGGTGGGTAGACTGGTGGTTTAACCATTTAAGCTGTTCTTTTGCGTCCGGTTGAACAATGGTATTGGATACATGCCATTTTCCAACCATAGCCGTCTGATACCCTGCCTCTTTTAATACTTCTGCTAAGGTGACCGTATTATCCGTTAAATGTCCCTGGTACCCGGGTGCCTCAGTTTGAGTGGTCATCTCACCAATGCCTGCCACGTGATTGTACTGTCCGGTTAGTAGTGCAGCGCGGCTGGGGCAACATCGGGAGGTATTGTAAAATTGTTTGAAGCGTACACCCTCTTTAGCTAAAAAGTCCAGATTGGGGGTTTCAATCTCACCTCCATAACATCCGAGATCGGAGTAGCCTAAGTCGTCCGCCATGATGACAAGTATATTCGGAGGATTGGTTTTTGTTTCCCTCTTTTGTGAGTAGCTATTTGCTGATAAAAATAAGATGGATAAGAGTAGTAACAATAAATTTTTCATAATAGGTGCAGTAACGGTTGTTTGGAATATAGTGAATCGTTTTAGCAATTCGCTTAAATCAAAAATGAAGAAAAATTAACGAATATACAAATCGGGTTTTGCTGATAATTTAGTTATCTAGAGAAGTATCGATAGACGTTTGAGAAAGCATGGTTTTTTTCCAACGTCGGTATCCGTAGATACACATCACTGTGTAAAATACCGACAGTGCCGAGAAAAAATATAAGCCTCGGTCGAATTGGAGGCCGATAGACACTAAATTTAGCACAAACCAATAATACCATGTGGAAAGCACTTTCTTGGCCTCCATATAAGTCGCTACAAAACTAAATATGGTGAGTGATGCATCTATATACGGTCGTTCAGAATCAGTATAATGGTCCATTACGTATCCAAGAAGTACGCTAAGTAGGCCGCAACTGATGATGGTGATGACATGATGATTGACTTTCCAGGTAACAACCGGCGTAATGCTTGAATCCTTCACCGTATGATTAAGCCAATAATGCCAGCCATAAAACCCAGCTAGGATGTAGTATATATTTAAAACTGCTTCCAGGTAAAGTGTGACGTGCGTGTAGAGATAAACCGTGATGGCTGACGAAAGAATACCGAATATCCAGCACCAAATATTCTCTCTAACCATCAAAACCAAATACAGAATACCGAAGATAACCGAGACAATTTCGAGCCATGTATTAAGTTCCATTGAGAACAAAGTAAACTAATTTTAACTAATTTGGCGCTTATTTTGAAAGATTAATATTAAATTTAAGTTATCAATAGAAGCATATATGAGCATAGATACCTACGAGATCATAATTAGACTGAGTTGTGCAGCTTTTTGTGGCGCGTTAATTGGCATCGAAAGAGAACGCAAGGAGTGGACCGCCGGCATGCGAACACATATGATGGTTGCTGTTGGCTCAGCTCTTTATATGATTGTTTCCGCCTACGGATTTGAGCATTTCGTAGGTCGCGAGGGTATTCAGTTTGATCCCACTCGTATCGCGGCACAGGTGGTGAGTGGGATCGGGTTCTTAGGAGCAGGTACAATTATTTTCTTGCATCGAGGTATTATTCGTGGACTAACAACCGCGTCCGGTCTGTGGACGGTTGCGGCAATTGGCTTAGCGGTAGGGGCCGGTATGTATTGGGCCGCCGTAGCTACCACCATCATCGCTTTGGTTATCTTGTTGGTTTTCCAAAAAGTGGAAGCATTTCTGTTTTCGAATAAGAAAAACGGACCTCTTTTAATTGTGCGGTTGAAAGCAGTCGAAGAGTCTAAGCAAGTTTTAAAGGAATTACTAGCGGATGATGTTTTAATGATTGATCACTTCTCGATAGACCGCACAGATGATGGTGGCTCAGAAATCAAAATAATTTCTCGTGACAAAAAAACTCTAAAGAAGCTCGCCGGACATCTAAACGAAGACGACCGTGTAACGGGTATCGATTATCACTAGAGCGTATTATCATTCAAATTTAGGACAATCCGTTGGGTTGTATATGATATCGAAGGGAGCATTCGGGTCAAGAACCTGGCGTCCGTCTTCTCGTACTGCATATGCTTGTTGTTTCAGCAGACCGTCCTCCATTAAAAATACAGTATGTAGGGTATCACTTATACCTTCTTGCGTATAATTCCAAACAACATCAATTGTATCGCCTCTTTTCGTGCCGGTGATCACGCCGCGTCTAGCATCCTTCAAATCAGGAACCCAATGGTGTATGCCGCTGACCGAATCCCCTTTTAACCGAATGTAAACATAGGTTGAATCCTGGTGTTTTGTTCCGTCTGTACGTAAAAAGCACATAGCTTCATCAGGTATCGTTGCTGAGACGTTTTCAGTTGTCATATCCGTTGAGTCGGCACTATCCTCGTCTTTCAATGAACGTTCCCCTAAGCAACCTATAATGAAGAAGGCTAGAAAACCGATGAGAATAAAATTTATATTTTTGCGTTTCATAATCGTTGGTTTTAATGTTTATGACTTATTATCAGCATGTAATACAAAAACTAGTCCAAGCTTCAGTCTTGTATATAAATCGAAATTTTCAAACAACCTGGATTGACAACTGTTAGAAAGTAAGTATTACATAAACAAATGCTGTAACTATGAAGAGCAATATGAACAAATTAATGGATTCGGTAGTTGATGTTGTTTTACAATCAACTGAGAATGCTAATGTCGGTACTTCGGAGCGAGTTGTCTCCGCTGCTACTGGAACATTTATGATCTCGAAGGGCTTGACAGATACATTTTCAAAGCCGTCCAACGCGGTATGGGAGCTGATATTGGGAGGTGCACTGCTATACCGGGGGGTAACAGGCTACTGCAGTGTAAAAAATCGCCTTACTAATCTCGAACGGAAAAAAAGAGAGGAACCTAAGGCCTATCTTGTTGAAGCGATGTGATAATTTTTTTGTTAAGGGTGCATATAGTAAAAAAAAGGAGGCTGATTTAGCCTCCTTTTTCATTATTAAGTATTGAAAGGTTGGTCGGGTCGGTGAATAAATTATTCCCCTTTTCCTTCGTCGCCTTCCATTTGCTTCTTCAATTTAGCAAGAACGTCTAAGTCTCCTAAAGTAGATTTCTCTACTGAATCCTTCACTTTCTTAACTGCTCCAGAAGTAGCTTTTGCTTCTTTTTTACGAGCATTGAACTCTTCAACGCGTGCTTCGGCACGTTCATCTTCCCAGATACGAGAATGTGAAATCACAATGCGTTTTGCGTCTTTGTTGAATTCAATAATTTTAAATTGAGCGGTTTCATCAGCTTTTAATGCTGAACCATCTTCTTTAATACTGTGTTTGCTAGGGCAGAAGCCTTCTACACCGTAAGCTAAAGCGACGATTGCACCTTTGTCACCAACTTTTAAAACCGTTCCTTCGTGAAGTGAATCAAGCGTAAAGATCGTTTCAAATGTATCCCAAGGATTCTCTTCAAGTTGTTTATGTCCTAAGCTTAGTTTACGATTTTCTTCGTCAAGCTCAAGAACCACTACTTCAATTTCCTCGTTAGGTTTTGTGAATTCGTTCGGGTGATTGATTTTCTTAGACCATGATAAATCTGAGATATGGATCAATCCATCAATTCCTTCTTCGATTTCAACAAACACACCAAAGTTAGTCATGTTTTTAACGATTGCTTTGTGCTTGCTTCCAACAGGGTAGCGATCAGCAATGTCTTTCCATGGATCTGGCGTCAATTGTTTGATACCTAAGCTCATTTTTCTTTCTTCACGGTCAAGCGTCAAGATTTCAGCTTCTACCTCGTCACCAGTCTTAATAAAGTCCTGAGGACTACGTAGATTTTGTGACCATGACATCTCTGAAACGTGAATCAAGCCTTCAACACCTGGCGTAATTTCAAGGAAAGCACCGTAATCAGCTACAGTAACAATTTTACCTTTCACTCTTGAACCTACTTCAAGCGCAGTGTCTAACGACTCCCAAGGGTGAGGTGTTAGTTGTTTTAAACCTAACGCGATACGTTTTTTCTCATCGTCAAAGTCTAATACTACCACATTGATTTTTTCATCAAGTGATAATACTTCTTTCGGATGTTCAATACGTCCCCAAGAGATGTCAGTAATGTGAAGTAAGCCGTCAACACCACCCAAGTCGATGAATACACCGAAGTCAGTAATGTTTTTAACAGTTCCTTCAAGAACTTGACCTTTTTCAAGCTTAGCAACGATTTCTGTTTTTTGGTTTTCTAAATCGTCTTCAATAAGAACTTTATGAGATACCACAACGTTTTTGAATTCATGGTTGATTTTAACAACTTTGAATTCCATTGTTTTACCTACATAAATATCATAATCTCGGATTGGTTTAATATCGATTTGTGAACCAGGTAAGAATGCTTCTACACCTTGGATATCCACGATTAAACCTCCTTTAGTACGGCTTTTCACGAAACCTTTAATAATAAGGTCTTGTTCTAAAGCCTCGTTGATTGCTTCCCAAGATCTTTGCGTTTTCGCACGTTTACGTGACAAGATTAATTGTCCGTTTTCGTCTTCTTGAGTTTCAACGAATACGTCAACCTTATCTCCAACTTTTAAGTCAGGAAGGTCACGAAATTCAGTAAAAGATACAAAACCATCTGATTTGTAACCGACGTTAAGTACCACATCTTTGTTGTTAATGGAAACAACCGTTCCTTCTACAATTTCCCCTTGATTAATAGAGTTGAAAGTGCCGGAATACATTTGTTCCAATTTTTCGCGCTCAGCGTCATCGTAATTACCGAAACCTTTGTCGTCTTTGTCCCAATCGAAGTCTCCTTCCGGGGTACTCCAAGTGGTCGATTTGATTTCATCGATGAACTTTGAATCAGCTTCTGATTCGATGTTCTCCTTTTCCTTAACTGAGTTTAAATCAGTGTCCTGAAGTTCGGCTTTTTTAGCCTCTAGTTCTTTTTCTGCTTCTTGTTTTTTTGCCATTAATTAATTTATCTCCTTTTCCCGATCTTTGATCAGGACTGCAAAGGTATGTAAATAATATTTTAATTAATAAAAAAAAGCTATTTTATAAGGATATTTTGCTGATAGGGACTTAATCGAGGGGTTTCGAAGCGTTTTTTACCTCATTTAGAACAAATTCAAGTTGTTCTTGCTGATTCATAGAACTAGTGTCTAATACAACAGCATCATCGGCTTTTGTTAGTGGACTCTCTTTTCGGGTAGTATCTTGATGGTCACGATATGCCAGATTTGCGATAACCTCTTCTATCGTAATCATTTTGCCAGCATTTTGTAGTTCTTTATACCTGCGTTCCGCACGGATCTGCGGATCAGCAGTCATAAATATTTTGATCTGGGCATTCGGGAAGACGGCGGTTCCAATGTCCCTGCCGTCCATAACGATGTTTTTATTCGCTCCCATTCGTTTTTGTTGGGCAACCATGGCGGTACGTACCGCTTTAATGGCACTTACTTCACTCACAAGTTCGGAAACTCGCATTTCGCGAATGTCGTCATTAACGACTGTTCCGTTTAGAAAGTACTTGTTTGCTCCTCTCTCTGTATGAATCTCGATATGGATTTCTGTCAGAGCCTTTGCTACCTGATCCGGCTGTTGATGATCTATGTCGTTTTGGATGAAATACAGGGTTACTGCTCGATACATGGCGCCGCTATCGATATATACGTAATTTAAGTGCTTGGCGAGAGCCTTGGCCACCGTGCTTTTTCCGCAAGATGAATAACCGTCGATAGCGATTATCATATTCTTTCTGTCCATGTACCGCAAACTTAAAGAAATCGCTTTTTATATACAAGACATGGAAGGTAAAAGCTAATGTCTTGTACGGGCCTTGTACAGGATGTTCCCGCGGTTGTCGTCGAGTGGTCGGCTGGTGAACATATTCAAACGGCCGTTCTAGCAGGTCTACGGCACAACCGTAGAAGGGGTATCTTCAACTCATTCTATGGGAGACTTATATAGGTGTATTTGTTAGGAAAGGGTTGTTTTTTTCGTAACATTTTCGTCGGCTTCACAAACGAGATTTAAAAGTTATTTGTTGAATCTATTGAAATTTATTTTATACTTACTATACTTGAATTATGAATTTTGCGAAAGAAGACTTGATGCCTTTTATCTCTTTTCACACCTCCAGAAGCGGTGGTAAAGGCGGGCAGCACGTTAACAAAGTTGCTACGAAAGTTGAACTTCGGTTCGATCTTTGGAATGCTACAGTTTTTAATGACGAAGAGAAGAATAGGATAGCTAACAAGCTGTCTTCCAGGTTTCAATCGGATAATCTTTTACAGGTAATCTCTCAAGAAAGTCGGTCTCAGCAGCGGAACAAATTATTGGCAATGGATCAACTTTATCAACTATTGACACAAGCACTGAAAGTTCAGAAAGTCCGTAAGAAAACCAAACCATCACGGAAAGCAAAAGAAGCACGATTGACAGAAAAAAGGAAGCAGGCGCTTAAGAAAATCGATCGCCAGATTCGTTGGGATTCATAGTTATTTAGAATTGTTCTATATAATATGCAGCTATTGTATTGTTCGCCCATTTGACTTGGGTTTCGTATTTTTGCAGTTCATAATATAATCATCGGATAGACAATGAAAAAGAGTTCGATTTTAGGAATAGTTCTAATTGCAGTATTGATTGCGATTGTTATCAGTATTTACGGTGACTCAAGCACATACGCTTCTTTTGATGAGGCACAGAAGACCGAAGCAGAGTTGCACGTCGTAGGCCAGTTGAATAAAGATAAAGAGCTCGTATACAATCCTACTGAAAACGCTAACTACTTTGCGTTTTACATGGTAGATGAAGAAGGAGCGGAACGTAAAGTGGTATTTTATGGTTCAAAACCTCAAGATTTTGAACGTTCGGAACAAATTGTATTGACCGGTAAGATGGTAGGTGAAGAATTCCATGCTTCCAAGATTCTAATGAAATGTCCGTCGAAATACAACGAACAGGAAATTGAAGTTAGCGAGGCCATTGCAACCTCATAGTCGATAGCAGCATACTAAAGCAAACACGTAAACATTTATTACTTTTTTAATGGAGATTAATTACCTAGGTGAAAACCTATTGCCCGGACAACTGGGTCAGTTCTTTATAGTTTTATCATTTGGCGCCGCTTTATTATCGTTTATCGGTTATCTCTGCGCAACTATATACAAAGATGAATCTTCGGCAACTTGGAAAAAAATAGGACGAATTTCGTTTTGGGTTAACTCGGCGGCTGTAATCGGTATTGGTTCAACATTGTATTATATTATTTATAATCATTTGTTTGAGTATCATTATGCGTTTGCGCACTCGTCGACCAAACTTCCTGTCTATTATATTATTTCCAGCTTCTGGGAAGGGCAAGAAGGTAGCTTCTGGCTTTGGATGTTCTGGCAAGCCATGTTAGGGGGGATCCTTGTTTTTAAAGCAAAGAGTTGGGAAAGTTCCGTAATGACCACCGTGATGTTATGCCAACTAGTATTGGCATCTATGTTACTGGGCATCGAGGTGCTTGGCGAACGCGTAGGGAGTTCTCCGTTTATATTACTTCGCGATGCGATGGAAGGTCCGGTATTTTCTCGCCCTGACTATCTGAAAATGATTGTTGACGGTAGGGGACTGAATCCTTTGTTGCAGAACTATTGGATGACTATTCACCCGCCGACCTTGTTTTTAGGATTCGCGTCAATGATCGTTCCTTTTGCATACGCATTTGCAGGGCTTTGGCAGAGACGATATAGTGAATGGATTAAAGCAGTCATGCCCTGGGCTTTATTTGCTGTGATGATTCTGGGTGCCGGTATTATCATGGGATCCTTCTGGGCCTATGAAGCATTAAATTTTGGTGGCTTCTGGGCATGGGATCCAGTCGAAAATGCATCCATCATTCCTTGGTTTACTTTGATCGCTGCAGTACACGTCCTTATCGCATATAAAAGCTCAGGCCATTCGTATTTTACCGCAGCATTGCTTGTTATGATTAGTTTTGTGTTGGTGATCTATGCATCCTTCCTAACTCGGAGCGGTATTCTGGGAGAAACTTCAGTACACTCGTTTACTGATTTGGGAATGTTCTGGCAGTTGGTACTGTTCAACCTCATATTCTTTGGTTTAATGATATGGGCTCTGGTAGCTCGTTGGAAAGAATTGCCAATTACGAAAAAGGACGAAGAAACCTATTCTAGAGAGTTTTGGCTATTCATTGGTTCAATGGTTCTTTTGGTAGCTTGTGTTCAGATCATCGCAAGTACATCGATCCCCGTGTTCAACGCGGTATTTGGAACCAAGGTAGCGCCACCGGCAGATCCGATTGCTCATTATAATAAATGGCAGGTTCCTTTTGCGGTAGTTATCGCTATTCTTTCAGCGTTAGCTCAGTTTATGAAATTTAAGAAGACAAATATTAAGACCTTTTATAGAAGTATTATAAGTTCGGTGATTGTAGCTGCTGTGGTTACGGCAATCGTGTTGTATGTAACGGGTGTGTACACCAATTTTATGTATATTCTGTTGACCTTTGCAGCTGTGTTCTCTATCATAGCCAATGCTAAAGTACTGGGAGATGCCTTTAAGGGTAAGTGGAGACTCGCTGGTTCAGCGGTGGCACATATTGGTTTTGCATTACTGTTAATCGGAGCCTTGGTTGCCGCGGCTACTGAACGTGTCATTTCAAAAAACAGCTCTGGGGTTATCGCGGTTGAAGGTTTTGATGAAGTTGAAACTCCGGGAGATAACTTATTTATGTATATCAATGAACCTATACAAATGGGTGATTATACCATCACCTATGTTGGGGACAGTGTGAAAGGTGTGGATGTATATTATAAAGTAAACTACGTTCGGAAGGACGAAGACGGAAATGTGAAGGAAAGATTCCAGTTGACTCCTCGAGCTCAGCAAAACCCGGACATGGGTCTGGTGGGTACACCGAGTACCCGTCATTACCTAACGAAAGATATTTACACGATCGTAACGGCCGCACCAAAGATTGAGGCACTATTAGAGGAGGGTACGCACGAAGATCATGAAGGACATTCGCCTTATGAAGGATATGAAGAGCCTGCCACCTATGAAGTAAATATTGGTGACACGCTGCGTTATCGTAGTGGTTACATCATTGTGAAGGAGGTGAACCGGAACGCTACTATACAAAACATCCCGGTGGCAGATAGTGATATTGCGGTTGGGATGACCTTAGAGGTTTATGCTAACGACGATAAGCAATATACTGCCGAGCCTATCTACCTTATCAAAGATGGTCGTGTTTATGATTTTGGAAAAGACGTAACAGAAGAGGGTCTAAAGTTCCGCTTTACAAACATTAAGCCGGATGAAAATATATTGGAATTAATGGTTTATCAGCGTCCACCCGAAGAACGGAAATGGATTGTGATGAAGGCAATTGAATTCCCTTATATTAATTTTTTCTGGGCGGGTACAATTATTATGACCATTGGCTTTATCATGTCGATAGTAAGAAGAAACAAGGAAGTCAAGTAATCAGGAAATATGGATATTGTTATACTGGGAAGTGGTAATGTGGCTACCCATTTGGGTAAAGCACTTGTCCACGCCGGTAATAATATCTTGCAGGTCTGGAGCCGCCAAGGGGTAAACGCAGAAGAGCTCGCTCATAGGCTTAATGCGAGATCTACGGATCGTTTGGACCAAGTGGACCTCAATGCCGATGTTTATATCATCGCGGTTGTGGACGATGCTATTTCTGACCTTATCACACAGCTAAAGCACATAAAGGGGAACCTTAACGGCATGCTTGTCCATACCTCTGGTAGTACGTCCATGGACGTGTTTGGAGGTCGATTCGATAAGGTTGGAGTATTTTATCCTCTGCAGACTTTTTCAAAAAGCAAGGAAGTCGATTTTCAAGCAATTCCAATCTTATTAGAGGTTTCAAACTCTTCACAACTCGATTTGTTAAAGAACCTAGCTTCGTCTATATCGAATCGGGTAGAAGTAGTCACATCCGCTCAGCGAAAATCCTTGCATATTGCAGCTGTCTTTGCCTGCAACTATACAAACTTTCTTTATGCTATCGCTCAGCAACTCCTAGAAGAGCATGATTTAGATTTCGGTCTGATAAGGCCTTTGATTAAGGAGACAGCTGATAAGGCGCAATTACATGCGCCAAAAGATGTTCAAACCGGACCGGCTATACGGAAGGATATGAGCATTGTGCGCGATCATATAAAGTTTTTGGAATATAAAAAAGACTGGCAGGAAATTTATAAATTGCTGAGCGAAGAATTAATAAAAATATCGACCCAGAAATAATATGGAATTATTCGAGCGATTTAAAAAGGTTAAAGCTTTTGTTTTTGACGTTGACGGTGTGTTAACGAATGGCGAGGTCTTGGTTACTGAAGAGGGGGAGCAGTTGCGTAGCTTTTCTATAAAGGACGGATATGCCTTGCAACTTGCAATCAAAAAAGGCTACCCGATCGCTATTATTACTGGGGGGCGATCTAACGGGGTCAAGTTACGCTTAAATGGATTAGGTATACACGATGTGTTTTTAAGTGTGACCGACAAGCGTGCAGTTTTGTATGAATGGCTGAAAGCCCAAGACTTAACGGTGGATGATTTACTATTTATGGGTGATGATATCCCGGACCTGATTGTGATGGAAGAAGCTGGGATAGCGAGCTGCCCTTCTGACGCCGTCGAGGAAATCAAGGAGGTTTCTCAGTATGTGTCGACCTGTGCCGGTGGTAAAGGTGCTGTTCGGGATGTAATTGAGAAAGTCATGAAGCTACAGGGACAATGGAACAGAGACACAAGCGTTAAAAGTAAATAAAATGGATCTGAGACAATACCTTTCAAATATCAATGTAATACTAGCCTCCAATTCACCGCGAAGGAAGGAACTTCTTGGTCAGCTGGGAATTGATTTTGAGGTGAAGTCGAAAGACATCGATGAGTCGTACCCAACGAGCTTTAGACCAGAGGCAGTCGCTGTCTATATTGCTGAAAAGAAAGCCAACTCTTTTGTTGAACATGTGAGTTCAGAGTTGTTGATTGCCGCAGATACCGTCGTTACCATAGATGATGAAATCTTTGGAAAACCTGTTGATTATCAGGACGCAAAAAAAATGCTGAATGCGCTTTCTGCTCGCAGTCATGAAGTGATTACGGGTGTCGCACTCCTGCATCGAGGAAAGATATTTTCATTTTTTGAAAAGACAGTTGTTCATTTTAAAGAATTGACTGATTCAGAAATCGAGTACTACATCCTAAACTACCAACCCTTCGACAAAGCTGGTGCATACGGTATTCAAGAATGGATAGGAATGATTGGGGTTGATAAAATTGACGGCTCTTATACCAATGTTGTAGGCTTACCTACGGCTAGGGTCTATCATGAAATCAAATCTTTTTTACAGAACTTCGGCTAACTTTGCCGTTTGGTAGTCAACCAGTTTCTGAAGCGGTCCGGATGCCATCATTTTCATCATCATATTCAGATCCGCTGATAACTCTAGTATAACATTACTGGATCCGTCCGTGTCGCGGCTAAGCATCCATTTTAAAAAGAGATCAAAGGGGGCATTGCCAGAAGGTACGAATTCAATAGATTGATTAGCGATTCTTTCTTTCACAACCAGTGATAGTTTCGCCATATTTTGGATGGTAAAATGAGCCTCATCGCGGGTAGACGTCCAATTATAGATGTTTTCAGGTTGTAGTTTTTCGTGGTTGTTACAATCCTCCAAAAATAGATAAACTTGTTCGACAGGCTTATCTATTTTTATTTTACTGATAAAGGAAGTCATGGCTTGTTTATCTCTAGCGTGATGATCTATTTGGATTTAGCAGTTTGTTCTTCGCTCCACTTTTCAGGATCTAGTCGCCAGCTATCTAGCAATGACTTTTCGTTGTCATTAATAAATTGATTCGCTGCAGCATATTGTACCAAAGCATCATAGTTAGACAAGCTAATAAAGCGACATTTAGCTTCTTTAAAGTTTTCCTCGGCTATAGGTAGATTATAGGTAAAGATTGACAGGAGGGCTACTACATTACAACCTGCATCGCGCAATGCTTGGACTGCTGCAAGGCTGCTTTTACCCGTTGAAACCAGATCTTCAATAACAACTACGCGCTGACCGTCGACCACTTCGCCTTCGATCAGATTTTGACGACCGTGTCCTTTGGCATTTGAACGAACGTAGGTAAACGGTAAACCAAGATCTTGTGCAACCAATACACCTTGTGGAATACCTGCCGTTGCCACACCCGAAATCATATCGATAGATCCGATCTCCTCATGGATCACTTCAGAAAACTTTTGTCGAATATAGGTTCTGATTGTAGGGTAGGATAAGGTAATTCTGTTGTCGCAATAAATAGGTGATTTTAGTCCAGACGCCCATGTAAACGGATTCGTAGGTTCCAATTTTATTGCTTTTATTTGCAAAAGAAATTCAGCGATTTTTTGTTCAATCTCACTCATGTTATCCATGGCACAAATCTATAAAATTTATATGAACGAATCGGTGTTGATTATCACTGATTTTAGCGAAAAAATACCGGTTGAGGCTCAAGAGATTGATAGTCAATATTTTGACATAGTAAAGCTTTTTCAGGATGTTGAAGAAAATGGTCTTGTCGACACGTTTTTAATGCGTGTAAACGACCCGAAACAGCGCTTTAAGGAAATAAAACGCTCTGTAACGCTAATTAAAGCAGCTGGCGGACTGGTAAAAAATGCGGAGTCCGCTTATTTGTTTATCGAGCGTTTGGGTAAATGGGACCTTCCAAAGGGCAAGGTGGAGACAGGTGAAAGAATGGATGAGACGGCGGTACGAGAAGTAGAAGAAGAGTGCGGTGTTAGCGTTGAATCGCTCGGCGAAAAAATCAGATCCACTTACCATGTTTACTTCCTTCGGGGAGAGTTCATCCTTAAAAAAACAAACTGGTATCATATGTCTGTTCAGGGCACTCCTGCTTTGGTGCCGCAGATCGAGGAAGATATCCAACAAGCCCTATGGATAAAGCCAGATAGTTTCGCATCTGTATTGAAAAACACGTATCCATTAATAAAAGAAATGATAGGCGACTTGTTTCCGGTTATAAAGCAATAGCGAAAGCTAGCGCTGATCACGACCGTCCAGATGGTCGATCACTGCTTGGGGTACTAATTTCCCTAAATCACCACCGTTGGAATGTATATCGCGTACAATGGTTGAGCTGATATGTCCGTAGCCGGGGCTACTAATCAAGAAAATGGTCTGTACGCTTTCGTTTAGTAACTGATTGTTTTGCGAGATTGGCTGCTCAAATTCGAAGTCTTTAGCACTCCGCATGCCTCGTAATATGAACTGAGCACCGACTTTTTTACAATAGTCGACCGTTAATCCTTGATAGCTATCTATTATGACCTGTTCACGCTTTCCTTTAAATACTTCTTCGAGAATTGCTTTCTTCGTTTCTAGTTCGATATATGGCTTTTTCGAACTATTTACACCGATGGCAATATAAATCTTGTCGAAAAGAGGTAAAGCCCGCTCAATGATGTCTACATGAGCATTGGTGATGGGGTCGAAAGAACCGGGGAAAATCGCAATATTACTCATCTGGTTTAGTTTGACGGTGACTGAAAAAAAGAAAAGGCTGTTTGCCCATATTTACGTTTTTCGGTAAAGTTTAGCTCATTGTCGAAGTCGAAATAAGATGGATGCTCTAAGATAAAACATCCGTCTTCTTTCAGTAATCCACTCTCTTGAATTCGTTTCGGAATTTCTTTCAGTTTATCCATATCATAAGGTGGGTCAGCAAAAATGATATCAAAAGGTTCATGTCTTCTTTCTATAAATTTAAAAACATTATCTCGCACTACCCGGAGATTAGAAAGATCAAACTTTTCAACCATCTCACTTAAAAAGGCAGCGCATTTGTTGTTTTGATCGACCGCCACCAGGCTCTGGGTGCCTCTTGATATAAATTCAAGTGCTACGCTACCCGTTCCACTAAACAGATCGAGTACTCGTATCTGTTCAAAATGAAAACGGTTCGTGAGCACATTAAACAGCGCTTCTTTGGCCATGTCAGTTGTGGGTCTAACTGGCAGACCCTTTGGTGGGTTGATTTTACGACCTCTTAACTCGCCTGATATGATTCGCATTCTATAGCTCCTGTTAGTATGTGTATGTCGGAATGTTCACTATCATGAACGTCAATGATTTCGCTAGATCCTGTTGGAAAGGAAATGTTTCTGGTATATTTTTCCAACTTCTTATAATAAACACTGTTCTCATCCTCTACTCCCCAAAGGTAGAACTGGGTTATCGATGGTATGATATTCAGTTTATTAAATACTGTTAGTATGAAGAAGTTAAATTCGTCCGGTGTATTCGCTTTGAAAATATTATGGAACCTTAACGCATTGTCTTCCAGTAAAACAATCTCAAAAGCATCGTTGAAAAAATGAATGCCTACCAAAACCTTGTATTTAACTTTTACGTTGCTTAATTTGTTGATAATGACTGCTGTAGTCGGAATTAAGTCGGCATCTTTTAGTACGGATATCCAGAACTGATACTCGTCGCGAGGAATAAAGTTTGCTACGCATTCTTGGCTTCTTATGATCGCTGTTTGAACTTCATTAACATCGATATCATTCATTTCAGCAACCGTGTCGTAGTGTTTGCCTTCTTGCAGTTCCTGCGGGAGGAGAAAGATCTTTTTTGGGAAAACAACTAAGCTCGTTTGTTGAAACCGGAGACTCAGGATTTCTGTATTTTCCTTAAAAGCCTGGTCACTTGCCGATTCCCGCAATAGCCGAATTCGATTATGATGATCAACAATAGCAATTTGACAAGTACGGTCTGTTTGGTGAATATATAACTTGCATTCTAAGCTATTCTCCTTAACAAATTTTTCGTTTTCGGTTATTTCGGCTTGTGTATCCATCTACAACAAAAATAGCTTTTCAATTCGATTTGACAAACCTTTTCATAACTTTGAATGTGGTTAAAGCTGAATTCTTCGAGCAATATTTTCCGGCAAATCCGACACAGGATCAAAAGAAGGCCTTTCAGGAGTTCGTCCGTTTTCTTAATTCTCGTCAATCATTCGCCGCATACGTCTTAAAGGGCTATGCAGGTACGGGGAAAACAACGATGATTAGTACATTGGTTAGAGCGCTACCGATTCTGAAGATGCGCACAGTCCTGTTGGCGCCTACAGGTAGGGCAGCTAAAGTTATTACCGCTTACTCTGGAAAATCTGCTTTTACAATCCATAAGAAAATATACCGAAAAAAGGTTGCCGGAACCCCGGAGATGGATTTTATGCTGGCAGAAAACAAACACTCAAATACACTCTTTATTGTCGATGAAGCATCCATGATTTCGAATGAGCGGATTGCCTTTTCACGCCAGAGCCTATTAGAAGACCTCATAGAATACGTTTATAATGGTGAAAACTGTCGCTTGATGTTGGTCGGTGATACCGCACAGCTTCCTCCTGTGGGGTTGATCGAAAGTCCGGCATTATCACTCAAAACGCTTTCAACCTTGTTTAGCTTAGAAATGTTTGGTGTGGAGTTGCGAGAGGTTGTGAGACAGCAAAGTGAATCGGGTATTCTCTATAACGCGACGACCATTCGTAATCAGTTGTTAGATGCCGATGATGATCAGGGAGAGGTTCGTTATCCGCAACTGCTCGTTCGCGGGTTCAAGGATGTGTACCGGATGACTGGCGAACGCCTGATTGAAGGACTTGAATACGCCTATAACAAATATGGAATGGAGGATACCCTGGTCGTCTGTCGTTCTAATAAAAACGCTAATCTGTATAATCAGAATATTCGTAATCGTGTTCTGTATCGAGAAGAAGAATTGACAGGAGGGGATCATATCATGATTGTTAAAAATAATTATTTCTGGACTGGAGAAGATGATAATCAAAGTTTTATTGCCAATGGTGACATGGCCAAGGTGCGCCGTGTTGGTAATGTTCACGAGCAGTTTGGATTTCGTTTTGCAGATGTGTCGCTTGAGTTTATTGACTCCGTAAATAATGAACCTTTAAGTTGTCGCGTATTGCTCGACACATTGTATTCGGACAGTCCCAACCTTTCTCGTGAGGATCAAAATAAACTTTTTGAGTCGGTTATGGCGGACTACCAACACCTTCCAAATAAACGGGACCGAATTCAGGCTATAAAACAAGACCCATATTATAATGCACTGCAAGTCAAGTTTTCAATGGCAGTGACCTGTCATAAAGCTCAAGGTGGGCAATGGGGTGCTGTTTTTGTTGATCAGGGTTTTCTTACCGAAGAGATGGTCGATACAGAATTTATGCGTTGGCTGTATACAGCTTGCACGCGGGCGACTACCGAACTGTTTCTCTTGAATTTTTCAGATCAATTTTTTGTGGAAAACCAACAATAGAATTTTAGTAGGCGAGTAGTTTTTCGATTGTTTCTGGAAGGCGACTTTTAGCTAGAAAGTTTCGCTCCAAGCCCTTGTTCATCGGAACAGCGGTGTCGAGGCTTGCGCAACGCATAACGGGCGCGTCTAAGTATTCAAAACAATGTTCCGAAATATGCGCGGCAATTTCAGCACCAACGCCGGCGACGAGCGTGTCTTCGTGTAAGATGAGTGCGCGTCCGGTTTTCCGCACGGCAGCTTCCACCGCTTCTTTGTCCCAAGGTAAGATGCTCCGTAAATCAACCAACATAATGGAGAGTTCGGGTTGACTTTTTAGGTAATCTAAAGCCCAGTGGACTCCTAAACCATAGGTTATTATGCACAGATGGGAGCCTTCCCTGATTGTGTTTGCCTTTCCTATGGGTGTGGTATAATAGGCATCAGGAATCTCCTGGTGGAGCGAACGGTAAAGATATTTATGTTCGAAGTAAATTACTGGGTTGGGATCGTTGATAGCTGAAAGCAATAAACCCTTAGCGTCATGAGGGAAAGCCGGGTATACAACTTTGAGCCCCGGAGTTTTCATAAACCAAGCTTCATTGGATTGGGAGTGAAAGGGGCCTGCACCGCTTCCGGCGCCTGTAGGCATGCGAATCACGACATCTGCATTCTGCCCCCACCGATAATGAGACTTTGCCAAATTGTTAATGATTTGATTAAAACCCATTGTTGCAAAATCAGCAAATTGCATTTCAATAACTGATTTATATCCGCCGACTGATAATCCTAGTCCTGAGCCTATTATAGCTGATTCACATAAAGGAGTATTGCGGATTCTATGCGCACCAAATTCATCGACGAAACCTTCGGTTACTTTAAATGCACCACCATAGTGACCGATATCCTGACCCATCATAATCAGTTTATCATACTTTTTCATGGCTGTTCGAAGGGCGTCTGAAATGGCATCTAAATAGCGTCTTTCTGTTGTCGACTCTGTCACCGGATTTACAATCTCAGGTTGGTGAGGAAAATACATGTCTTCGATCTCGCTATCTGGGTCGATCGGCTCAATTGGTGAACCAAAACTTTCATTAATGGCGGCTTCAATCTCGTGTTTAAACTTAGTGTATAAACGGTCTATTTCACCCTGTTCTATAATCTCACTATCAACTAAATATGATTCATAAGATAAAAGTGGATCTTTCATTTTCCAAGGTTCAAAAACTTCCGGTTGGATATATTTCGTACCCGACGCTTCTTCATGTCCTCTCATTCTAAATGTGTTGCATTCGATGATGATAGGTCTTGGGTTATTTCGGATTTCAATAGCCTTCTCCTTGATGGTTGTATACACTTCCAAAACGTTGTTTCCATCAATCTGAATAGCTTCAACGCCATAGCCTATTCCTTTATCTGAAAGATTAACACATCGATATTGCTCGTCTGTTGGCGTTGATAGTGCATAGCCATTATTTTCTATAATAAATATTACAGGGAGATCCCAAACTGCGGCGACATTGACGGATTCATGGAAATCACCTTCACTGGTTCCACCTTCGCCCGTAAATACGAGCACACACTTTTCGTCCCCATCAAGTTTATGACCTAAGGCAATTCCATTAGCAACGGCTAATTGCGGCCCCAAATGAGAGATCATGCCGACAATCTTAAGCTCTTGGCTCCCAAAGTGGAAAGATCGGTCGCGTCCCTTGATGAAGCCACTTGCTTTCCCTTGAAACTGATCCAACAGACGGACCAGGTCTATATTTCTGCTCGTAAACACACCTAGATTCCTATGCATCGGAAGGATGTATTCGCTTTCCTTCATTGCCAAGGTTGCACCGACGGCAACAGCTTCTTGTCCGATGCCCGAAAACCATTTGCCTAACTTTCCCTGTTTTAGTAAAATCAGCATCCGCTCTTCGAATAAACGCGGAAATAAAAGTGCTTGATACAGTGCTAATTGCTCTTCCGTGCTCAGCATATAGCGATCGAAGTCCATAGTCGTTTAGGTGTTAATTGTTCCTGGTTAATTTACGAAATCTCTTCATGTTTTCTTTATTTAATTAAATTTGTAGCTATTTGCTTGAACAAAAGAATAAGAATATGGTAAAATACAACCGTTTTGTTTTGAAAAACGGACTTCGAGTGTTAGTTCATGAAGATCCTTCTACGCCTATGGCGGTAGTTAACATCTTATACGATGTGGGCGCCCGCGATGAAAATCCTAATCAGACCGGGTTTGCACACTTGTTTGAACATTTGATGTTTGGCGGTTCCGTGAACATTCCAGAGTATGATAGGCCACTGCAGTTGGTTGGTGGAGAAAACAATGCCTTTACCAGTAATGATATTACCAATTACTATCTAACCTTGCCTGCATTGAATATTGAAACAGCCTTTTGGTTAGAGAGCGATCGGATGCTGAGCCTTGCCTTCAGTCAAAAGAGTTTAGATGTACAGAAAAATGTTGTTTGCGAGGAATTTAAGCAGCGTTACCTTAATCAACCCTACGGGGATGTCTGGTTAAAATTGCGACCTTTGGCATATAAAAACCACCCGTATCAGTGGGCTACAATTGGGAAAGAACTATCGCATATTGAGAACGCACAGATGGCTGACGTTAAGGCTTTCTTCAATAAACATTATACGCCTCAGAACGCCATTTTGGTTGTCGCCGGGAATGTGCTGACCGATGAGATTAAGCTATTGGCAGAGAAATGGTTCGAACCTATTAGTCCGGGTAATAAATATGTTCGAAACCTCCCGTTAGAGCCTGAACAAAATGACGAAAGAAGGGAGATTGTACATGCCGATGTGCCTAGCGATAGTCTTTATATAGCATTTCAAATGTGCGAACATGATAGCCCCGATTATTATGTATCCGATCTTATTTCTGATCTCTTATCAAGAGGGCAGTCGTCACGTTTATACCGACGGCTGTTAAAAGAACAGGAGATGTTTAGTGAAATCAACGCCTATGTCATGGGCAGTATTGATAAGGGGCTGTTTGTGGTCGAAGGAAAGCCATTACCCGGTGTCTCTGTAGAGGTAGCCGAAGCAGCGATCTGGAAGGAGCTTGTCTCGATGGCCGACGAAGATGTGCTGGATTATGAGCTCGAAAAAGTTAAAAATAAAATTGAATCTACAATGGCATTCTCAGAAATGTCTATTTTGAATAAAGCAATGAACCTAGCTTATTTTGAATTGCTGGGAGATGCCGAAATGATCAATACAGAAACCGAACGCTATTTGTCTGTTACTCCGAAAGATATTCGGAGAGTAAGCAGTCAGCTTTTTAGAAAAGAAAACTCATCTACGTTAATTTATTTATCCCAAGAACATGCTTAATCGAATAGACCCACCTGTTTTTCATCCTATAGAACGTGTAAATATTCTTTCTCCGGAGTCAATGGAGCTGAGTAATGGAGCCAAATTATTTGTGTTTTCGGCTGGCGATCAAGATTTGATTCGAGTGCAATGGGTATTTAACAATAGAGGATTTCAAATAGACAAGCCACTCGCACATGCAGCTTTAAGTGCTAATTTGATGGAAGGAACGACAAAGCACTCGAGTGCAATCATTGCCGAGTCTATTGATTATTATGGAGCTTTCCTCTATCCGGAATTTAGCTATGATCATACAGCTCTCAGTCTTATTACCCTCGGAAAACACCTCAATAAAGTTTTGCCGATTGTGGTTGATATACTAAATGATGCTAACTTTCCGCAAGAGGAGCTCGATACCTATTGTCGGAATTCAAAACAATCATTGAAAATTGCGCTGAAGAAAAATGATTCTGTTGCTCGACGCGAATTTAATAACGCATTGTTCGGCGATACCTTGTACGGTTTCAAGGCAGGGGAAGAAGACTATAATAATCTGCAAAGGACAGATGTAATAGAGTTATTTAGGCAGCAAATAAATCCGTCAAACTGTTCCATCTTTCTTTCCGGTAAGGTTGATAACGCGATGACTGACTATGTTTTTCGGACGCTTGAAAAAGACTGGAAAAAAGGTGATAAGCTGGAACCGGAAAGTAGAATAAAAAATTTAAATGGAATAACAAAAGAAGTTGTTGTTCAGAAAGATAAAGCATTGCAGACTGCCGTCCGATTAGGTAATATAAGTATCGGGCGTAGTCATCCTGATTTCCCTTCTTTGCAAGTGGTGAACGCTTTATTCGGTGGATTTTTTGGCTCCCGACTGATGGCTAATATTCGTGAGGATAAAGGGTATACGTATGGAATTGGGTCTCATTTAGTTTCCTTGTCGGATGCCGCATATTTGACGGTCGCGACGGAAGTTGGTGCTGAGTTTACATCACAAACATTGACCGAAGTTGAATACGAGATAGATCGTCTGAAGAACGAACCGGTTTCTAATGAAGAACTGGCCCTGGTGAAAAATTATTTGTTAGGTTCATTGCTTGGTAGCCTGCAAGACGTATTTTCTCATGTCGACAAATTTAGACAAGTGTATTATTCTGGCTTATCACTGGATTACTATGATTATTACACCCAGCAAGTTAATCAAATGATACCCGAAGATGTACAACGATTAGCAAATAAATACCTTGATTTTAGTCAGATGACTAAAGTGCTCGTTGGAAAGATTTAGCGATAAAAAAAATTAAATATCACATAATAATTGTTACATTGATCTAGATTATGAATAAACTATTTATGAAGAGACCATTTACACGAAGTGCTGCTTTGAGCAGCATAAGCTTGCTTTTCTTTATTTCTATCGTATCCTCGGCCTTTGCTCAAGTAAAAGGCGATGAAAAACCTCCGAACATCGTAATAATCATTTCAGATGATCATGCTTTTCAAGCAATTAGTGCTTACGGTAGCAATCTAATGCAGACCCCTAATATGGATCGTTTAGCCAAAGAAGGGGTCTTATTGAATCGGGCATACGTGACGAATTCTATTTGTGGCCCGAGTAGAGCTGTTTTACTTACTGGAAAGTACAGTCATAAGAATGGTTTTAAAGATAATGAAACGTCCACTTTTGATCATGGGCAAGATCTTTTTGTAAAAAGACTACAAAAAGCCGGTTACGAGACAGCGTGGATTGGCAAGCAGCATTTAGGTAACAAACCCCAGGGTTTTGATTACTGGGAAATTCTTCCAGGTCAGGGCAGCTATTTTAACCCGGACTTTTTGAAAATGGACGGAACACGTGCGCATTATGAAGGCTATGTGTCTGACGTGATTTCTGATTTAACGGTCGACTGGCTTGATGAAAGAGAATCTGATCAGCCTTTTTGTCTAATTGTCGGCCATAAGGCTACACACCGAACTTGGATGCCGGATACGGGCGACTTGGATATGTTTGAGGATGTGACCTTTCCTTTACCACACAACTTTTATGATGATTATGATGGGAGAGAGGCAGCTGAAGTTCAAGACATGACTATTTCCAAAACCATGGTAATGGGTTATGATTTAAAAATGCTTACAGGAGTAGAAAACGAAGGAACCGTCAACCGCATGACTCCAGAGCAAAGGAAGAAATACCAAGACTTTTATGGACCTATAGAAGCCGATTTAAAAGCAAGAAACCTACAGGGAAATGAGCTAACCGAATGGAAATATCAGCGCTATATGAAGGATTACCTGGCAACAGCGGCATCTTTAGACAGAAATATAGGTAGAGTATTGGATTATTTGGACGAGCATAATCTTTCTGAAAACACGCTTGTCATCTACATGTCTGACCAAGGGTTTTATCTAGGTGAGCATGGTTGGTTTGATAAACGATTTATGTACGAGGAGTCTTTTCGGACACCGATGCTGGTCCGTTATCCTGGTGTGATTAAGCCTGGGACTGAGTCGGATGATTTTATCATGAACTTAGATGTAGCGCCAACGATGTTAGATGTTGCTGGTTTGGAGATTCCAGCCGAAATGCAGGGAGAATCATTCTTGCCGGTATTGACCAAGAAGTCAGCCAAAGGTCGAGACGCTATGTTTTATCACTATTATGAAAATGGCGAGCATTCTGTTTCACCACATTTTGGTGTCCGCACAGAGCGTTATAAATTGATTCGCTTTTATAAGCGAGTAGAAAGTTGGGAACTTTTCGATTTGAAGAAAGATGCCAATGAAATGGAAAACCTCTATGGAAAACCGGGCTATGAAAAGACTACTGCCAAGTTGAAAGCGAAATTGGCCGAATTGATCGAACAGTATGAAGACGAAGAGGCTGCACGAATCATGGCACAGGAAATTGATTAATACCCTAAATTTAAAAATAACCATTTATAGGTATTGATAATTCTTTAAAAGGCAGTACTTTTGATTAGTTTATTGAACCGAATTAAAACTTTAACCCATTTTTTACAGGTACTTTAAGCTATACTTAATTTGAAACATAAATATGGCCTCCATTGTGGGGCCATATTTATTTTATAAATCTTTTTTCTTTAAGACTTGTTTTGCCTTCTCTCGGTGTTGAGAGCCAGTTATCAGGGACCTAACATAGCTATACGGTATGAATACTCGACGAATAGGCGAGTGAACAGGGTATCTGATAAGACTTATAGCAGAACGAATCCTTAAGCTGATTTATTTTAGAATACCCATTAATTGGTATTGGAGAGAGTTATTTTAAAATAATATCTTTGACGGCAGATGAAACGGATATAAAATACGTGAATACCTGATTTAGTGTGGCTAATACTGTGGTTATTTAGAGTGATAAACCAGTAAGTTGTTGATTATAAGGTGCATAAGGAGAATAAAAGTACCCGGGAGCAGATTCGAACTGCCACGCCCTTAGGGCGCCACCCCCTCAAGATGGTGCGTCTACCAATTTCGCCACCCGGGTAAGGATTCGGACTGCAAATATATCATTTCATTAAGAATTATTGTATTATTTTGTTACTATTTTGCATTTAAATAAAGATTGAACGAAAGATGAAGATTACCAATATATGTTGTATCGGAGCCGGTTATGTAGGTGGACCAACCATGGCCGTTATTGCAAAGCACAATCCTGATATCAAAGTCACTGTCGTTGATATGAATGCTGCACGTATTGCTGCCTGGAACGATTCCGATGTCAATAATATCCCTATATACGAACCCGGTTTAAGCGATATCGTAGCCGAGACTAGAGGGAGAAATTTATTTTTCTCTACGGACGTCGATCAAGCGATTTTTGACGCAGAAATGATCTTTATTTCTGTGAACACGCCGACTAAAACCTATGGTAAAGGCAAGGGAATGGCATCCGATTTAAAATACATTGAATTATGTGCGCGACAGATTGCTCATGTGGCTAAAGATGACAAGATTGTTATTGAGAAATCAACCTTACCGGTACGTACGGCGCAGACCATTAAAAGTATTCTTAAGCATACCGGTAACGGTGTACAATATCAGATCTTATCGAATCCAGAGTTTTTAGCTGAAGGGACGGCGATCCGTGATTTAGAAAATCCAGATCGTGTATTAATAGGGGGTGACCATAACGAAGAAGGCCAAAAAGCTATCGATGCATTGGTTAAGATATATGAGGCTTGGATACCGAAGGAAAAGATCCTAACGACAAACGTATGGTCTTCTGAGTTGTCAAAGTTGACAGCAAACGCTTTTTTGGCTCAGCGGGTGTCATCAATTAATGCGATTTCCGAACTTTGTGAAGTTACAGGTGCAGACGTCACCGAAGTGGCGAGGTCCATTGGAATGGACAGTCGTATCGGTAGTAAGTTTTTGCAAGCCTCGGTTGGTTTCGGCGGATCCTGCTTCCAGAAGGACATTTTAAACCTGGTTTATATTGCTAAGTCATACGGACTGACCGAAGTTGCCGATTATTGGGAGCAGGTCATTATCATGAACGATTATCAGAAAACACGCTTCGCGCATAATATTATCCGAACTCTCTACAATACAGTTTCTGGTAAGAAGATAGCTTTCTTGGGCTGGGCCTTTAAAAAAGATACAAATGATACACGAGAGTCAGCAGCAATTTATGTGGCCGATATCTTGTTAAACGAACAAGCCGAACTAATGGTGCTTGATCCAAAAGTAGACAAGGAAACCATCTATGCTGATTTAGATTATCTTAAAACGCGTGCTCCGGAAGAAAACAGAAAGCTTGTTGATGTATCTTCTGACCCTTATGAGGTTTGTAAAGATGCACATGCTGTCACTATTTTGACAGAGTGGGATGAGTTTAACACATACGACTGGCAAAAGATATTTGATAATATGAAAAAGCCAGCATTTGTTTTTGACGGGCGAAACCTGCTGGATGCTATAAAGATGAAAGAAATCGGGTTTATGTATGAGTCTATCGGTGTACGATAGACTCGCCTTTCAGCTATTTTATATTCCCGTATAGTTCCAGGGTGTAATTGCTTTAATCTCGGCTTTAATGTCGTCCGAAACGTTTAAGCCATCTACAAATGCGGCAATTGTTTGTTCATTAACCTGATCATTGGTTCTTGTCAGGTCCTTCAATGCCTCATAAGGTTTCGGATAACCTTCGCGCCGAAGGATTGTCTGGATTCCTTCAGCCACAACAGCCCAATTGTTTTCTAAATCTGACCGGAAAGCTGTTCCGTTGATAATCAACTTGTTCAATCCTCGCATGAGCGATTTGAAAGCAATTAAGGTATGCGCGAACGGTACCCCAATGTTTCTTAATACCGTTGAGTCGGTTAAATCTCGTTGTAATCTTGATATAGGAAGCTTAGCTGCCAAGTGCTCTAGTAAAGCATTAGCTATCCCTAAGTTTCCTTCCGCGTTTTCAAAGTCGATCGGGTTTACTTTGTGTGGCATCGCTGATGAGCCAATCTGGCCGGCAACAATCTCCTGTTTGAAATAATCCATCGAGATGTAGGTCCAGATATCCCTACAAAGATCCAGCAGAATATTATTAATGCGTTTCAGCGTATCGCAATGAGCAGCGAAATTGTCATAATGCTCTATCTGCGTGGTGAATTGTGAGCGACTAAGGCCGAGCTGTTCGTTGACAAAGTTGTTTCCAAATGTAACCCAATCTATTTGTGGATAGGCTAGATGATGAGCATTAAAATTACCCGTTGCCCCACCGAATTTTGCAGAAAATGGTATTTGATTCAACAGCTTAACCTGATTCTCCAAACGTTCGATAAAAACTTTTATTTCCTTTCCGAGGCGAGTGGGTGATGCAGGTTGACCATGTGTTCTAGCCAGCATAGAGATATTCTTCCACGTTTCTGATAGGTTGCCAAGTTTTTCAAGAATAGATTGTAGTTCTGGACGATACACTTCCTCTACGGCCTGTTTCCATGACAGCGGGATTGCCGTATTGTTAACATCCTGCGAAGTTAGTCCAAAATGGATAAACTCTTTGTTTTCCTTGATGCCGAGCGAATCAAATTTTTCTTTGATAAAATATTCGACAGCTTTAACATCATGATTTGTTGTTTTTTCTATTTCTTTAATTCGTTTTGCATCCTCTTTCGAGAATTCGTCAAGAATATTACGCAGCTTTTTCTTCGTAGGATCGTCTAATTTAGACAATTGTTGAATCTCTGTTTCGCTCAACGCAATGTAATATTCTATTTCAACAAGCACTCGAAAACGGATAAGTGCATATTCCGAGAAGTAGTTAGTCAGCTGCGTCGTCACCTTATGATAGCGGCCATCAATTGGTGAAATAGCAGAAAGGGGAGAAAGTGTCATGAATCAGTCTTTTGAGATGACAAATGTAAATAATAACCTAGATTTAACAAAAAAGCCCGCACAGATATTGTGCGGGCTTTTTTGTTATCAGAGATTTCTCAGATTGCTTAGTCGATAACGTTAGTATCGATATCAGCTGAATCGATAACTGCAGTATCTACATCATTAACGATTGCAGTATCTTCTTCGATTACAACATCAACTTCTTCTGCTTCTTGAGATTCAGTTGGTTGAGTGTTACAAGCAGCTGCTGCGAAAGTCAAAGCTAGGCCTAAGAAACCAAATTTGAATAGATTTTTCATTTTAATTGTTTTTTGTTGTTAAAATAACTAGTTTATTTTATCCTTAATACCTCATATCTCAAAAGGTAACCCCGGTAACTCAAAAATTTTTAAATATTTTTCTGTATGGCCCACTCTTTCTTTTTAACGAGCACAAATTTATATTTATATATTTATCAAAAAATGGGTTACTTTTATTCGTTTTAAGTATTAAAAGGTGAACAGAGTACAAGAAGAATACAGAGACGATCAGGAAATACTAAGAGGTATAGCGGAAGGTTCAACAACAGAATTGGAATATCTATACACACGATACTATCCGATGGTTTATCAGCTTATCGTTAAGAATAGCGGCGAAGAGGATGATGCGAAGGATATTTTTCAGGAAGCCGTGATTGTATTGTATGACAAAGTTCAGTCTGGCAACTTCGTTCTTAGCAGTAAACTAGGAACCTTTATCTACTCTGTTTGTAGGCGGCTTTGGTTAAAGCGACTAAATAAGTCAGATCGCCTCATTTTAAATACGCAAGAGCAGGACGAGCTAGTAGGTGTGGAAGATGATTTGGCGGAATACTACGAGCGAGAGGATCAATTTCTATTGATGGAACAGTCTTTACATCTGTTAGGCGAACCTTGCCAAACGATTATAAGTGATTTCTATCTCCACAATTTATCAATGCAGGAGATATGCGAAAAGTTTGGATACACGAATGCAGATAATGCTAAGAATCAAAAGTATAAATGCTTACAACGATTAAAGAAACTATTTTTTAAATAAAAGAACATGATGAAGAAGGATGTAGATTTTGTTGCACGAGCTGATGCTTATATCAGAGGTGAAATGAGTCCAGAAGAGCGGAATGAGTTTGAAATATATTGCAAAAACAACCCAGAGGCTGCTGCTTTTTATGAAGAACATCATTTGTTGGTGGAAAAGCTGAGCGAATATCAGAAGCGGGGAGAGTTTAGAGCAAAGCTGGAGCAAATAAGTGCTCATTTGAATCTCACAGAGCAAAAGCGTAACAACAAGTCGAACGCTATGGTCAGCTTCTGGAAAAACCACGGCGCGACAACATTGATTGCGGCTTCAGTTGCTTTAATGATTGTCTTTTCAACCTTGTGGATGTCGGGGTTTTATAGTAATGTAAAAGATAACACAAGCAAATACAGCGCGTTGAAGCGTGATATGAATCGTATTCAAAGCAATGTAAATGCACAAAATCGTGTAATTAACACCATTAGTTCCAATGTACAAAAATCGGAACCTAGTAGTTTTGGAGGAACAGGCTTTGCTTTAACCTCCAATGGTTATATTGCTACAAACTATCATGTTATTAGCGGGGCTGATTCTGTGTATGTACAAAACGGGGAAGGGGTGTCGTATAAAACAAATGTCGTTTATATCGATCCCGCCTATGATATCGCTTTATTGGAAATCATTGACCCTGCATTTCAGGACTTAAGCCCACTTCCCTATACGTTTAAGACAGGAGAGTCTGAACTCGGACAGGATATCTTCACTATTGGCTTTCCACGTGAAGAACCCGTATATGGTAGGGGATATTTGAGTTCAAATACAGGATACGGTGGCGACACAGTTGCTTACCAAGTGTCAATTCCGGTAAACCCGGGGAATAGTGGTGGTCCGGTATTGGATGATTCAGGAAACATCATTGGTGTTATTAGTGGAAAGCAAAAAGAAGCCGATGGAGCTGCTTTTGCGGTAAAAACCGAATATTTACTAAAGTCTCTAGAAAACGTGTCGCGTGACTCTTTAGACAAAAAGTTAGTTTACAATAAAACCAATCTGTTAAAGGGTCTTCCCCGAACTGCACAAATAAAGAAAATAAGAGATTATATCTATATGGTGAAGGTGTATTAGAGCGATCTATCTTTTCTAGAAAAAGCGTATTATCTATGGTAATACGCTTTTTTTTTAGAAAAGAATTTTACTATAAAGTTGAATAAGCACTTTTGAAATTACTAAATTAGTTTTTCAAACCTAAATTTATGTGCTTATATGCTTAGAAGTGTTCTTGCCTCTATCTTTTTTATTTTTACTATGTCGGTTTCGGCCCAGAAAATAGCAACCTTAACTGTGCCGATTAACAATACTTCGGGAAGCTTTCATGTTCCGGTCTCTGTATCGTTGGATGATATTACCGTGCTCCCTGATTCAATGTTGTCACTTTTTGAAATAACTGATGGTGATCGCCGATCGGTTGCATACCAAATTGAACATGGACAAGACAGGGAAATGCACTGGTTGCTAAGTCCGAATAAAAAGGGGCAAAAAAAGAGGGAACGTGTTTTTGAGCTTGTCAAGGGTAAGCCAACCGTAGTTGAAGCTGCGGTGCAGGTCCTAGATCAGAATGGAGCCTTGCTCATCCAGTCGTCCGGAAATAACCTACTGCGTTATGTTTATAAAACACATTATCCACCCGAGGGGGTCGACAGTGCTTATAAGCGCAGCGGCTTTATCCATCCGTTTTGGACACCG
This sequence comes from Albibacterium profundi, assembly GCF_042159835.1. Lineage (NCBI taxonomy): Bacteria > Pseudomonadati > Bacteroidota > Sphingobacteriia > Sphingobacteriales > Sphingobacteriaceae > Albibacterium > Albibacterium profundi. The sequence continues at coordinate 549,752 of NZ_JBBVGT010000003.1, forward strand.
AACGGACAAGAGCTCACGCGGATCGACCCACCCGATCACTATCATCATTTCGGACTATGGAATCCGTGGACCAGGGTGTTGTTTGACGGTGATACGGTCGACTTCTGGAACATAAGAGACGGTAAAGGGACTGTTCGTTTCGCTCATCTTATTTCAAGAAATCAAGGCGCTATTTACGGAGATTATCAAACAGTACATGAGCATATTGCCTTTAAAAAAGATGGCAGCGAAAAAACTGCTCTTAACGAAGTACAGTCTGTACGAATCTACAAACCGGATACAGAAGATGATTATTACATCATGGATATTACCGTAGAGCTAGATTGCGCCTCTGCCAGTCCAGTCATCCTTCAGGAGTACCGCTATGGAGGTTTGGGTTGGAGGGCAACGGAAGCATGGAACGACGATAACAGCGAAGTATTGACCTCGGAAGGAAATACTCGTAAAAATGCTGATGGCACCAAAGCACGCTGGGTAATTGTACAAGGCAGCTTGGGCGCCGATTATGGAGGTGCACTAATGATGTCGTACCCGATAAACTATAATCATCCTGAACCGCTACGAATCTGGCCTGAAGGTACCAATGGCCGGGGGGATGTATTTGCCAATTTCTCACCTACGAAAGATCGGGATTGGCCGCTCTATCCGGGGAATACTTATGTTCAGAAATATCGCTTTCTTGTTTACAATGGAGAAATGGACGAGCAGCGTGCAGAAGAAGCTTGGCAGCAGTATGCACACCCACCAAAAGTTGCAGTCGATCTCAGTGCTGGAGCCATTGCTGGTTCAACATCAGACGTGAAGGAAAGCCGCAAAGTCTTGCTTTATACCAAAAATGGCGAAGGCTTCGTACATGATAATATTCCCTATGCGGTAGAGGCTATTAAAAAACTTGGTGCTGAGTACGATTTTCAAGTCGACGTCTCAGAAGATCCCTCGGTTTTTACAGAAGACAATTTAAAGCAATACAAGTTGCTCATATTTTCAAGCACTAATAACGATGTCTTTGATACAGATGATCAACGGCTTGCCTTCCGCAGATATATACAAGCAGGTGGAGGTTTTGTTGGAATTCACTCGGTTACCGGAACAGAGAGGAATTGGACTTGGTTTAAGAAAATGGTCGGTGGTAGTTTTTCCTGGCATGCTGTTCTCCAGGAGTTTACAGTAGTTAATATCCGACCAGAGCATCCGTCTGTAGAAGGGTTGCCGAAAAGATGGGTCAGAAAGGATGAATGTTATTTTACAAAGGAGATGTATCCTGGAATTAAGGTTTTGATGGCGCACGATTTGAATTCGTTAGATCTCAGCTTAGCAGACAATCAGGAGCGTTTAGTAAAAGAGCACTCTGCACACTTTGGTGAATTATATCCGGCAGTGTGGCATCAGAAGTTTGACGGAGGTACAATTTGGATAAGCACCCTTGGCCATATGAAAGAAAGCTATCAGGATCCTGTGTTTATGCAGCATATTTTACAGGGAATTCAGTATGTGTTCAATGAAACGGGCGCATTGGATTACACTGAAGCTTATGCAAGAGGACGGGACGATGAAGTCCGCTACTGAAGTCTCAATTTTTAAATCTAAAATTATTATTTTATGACACATACACGAACAGGTTCTTCCATAAACCGTAGAGATTTTGTAAAAACGGCTGCAGCCGGTTCCGCTGCTTTTGCTGGTTTCCCATCCATCGTCCCATCTTTCGTTTTAGGGAAAGATGCACCTAGTAATAAGATTAATGTCGGACAGATTGGGTGCGGACGTATTGCTCAGACTCACGATTTGCCGGAAACCTTTAAACACAAAAACGTCCGTATCACTGCTTTAAGTGATGTAGATCGGGAACGACTCGTAGGATGTAAAAAATTAGTAGAGGGTTGGTACACAAAACGGGACAATCGCTCTCCAGAAATCCAGTCCTATGACGACTATCATGAATTGTTGGAAAATAAAGACATTGATGCAGTTATTATCAGTACGCCGGACCATTGGCACGCACAACCGGCTATTGAGGCTGCTTTAGCAGATAAGCATATCTATCTTCAGAAACCTACTTCGTTAACGATTGAGGAAGGGCGACAAATGAGCGATGCAGTTCAGAAAGCAGGTGTCGTGTTCCAGTTGGGAAGCCAACAACGGTCCATGAACCCATGGCCACAATTTAAAAAAGCATGTGAGTTAGTTCGCAATGGTCGGATTGGTAAAATTCATACCGTAAAAATAGGTTTGCCGTTTGACCCGGCTGGTGGAGCAAGTGCCGAGATGCCTATACCTGAAGGTTTTAACTATGACATGTGGCTGGGTTCAACACCTTATGTGCCTTATACGATTGATCGTGTGCATCCGGAGAACCCACATGATCGTGGCGGGTGGTTGCGCTTGGAGCAATTTGGGGCTGGAATGATCACGGGCTGGGGTGTCCATCATATTGATATTGCTCATTGGGGAATGGATACCGAATTAACGGGGCCAATTGAGGTGGAAGCTACCGCTGAATTTCCGACGACGGGTTTATGGAATGTTCATGGAAAATACGAAGCTAGAGCACGTTATGCCAATGGAATCGAGATGTTGATGGGCGACTATCCGAACGGTGTTCGTTTTGAGGGTAGCGACGGTTGGATTTTCGTTGGGCGCGGAAATGTAGGTGTTACCGCAAGCGATCCGACTAGTGGTGATAATCAAGCCTTTCAAGCAAGTGATCCGAGTATATTGGGATCGGAAATAGGTGCTAATGAGGTTCATTTATATGCAAGTCCGGAGCAGCACCAAAATTGGTTGGAATGCATAGAGAACGGAAAAGAACCCATTAGCCCGGTGGAAGTGGCGCATCGGTCGTGCAGTGCCTGCTTAATTCTTCATGCGGCGATGAAAGTTCCCGGAAAATTACAATGGGATCCCGATAAGGAACAATTTAAAGACAATATAGAAGCGAATAAACTTCTTTCTAGACCCCAACGATATCCCTATGGGACGAACTATATTCAGTATAAATATAGTTAATGTCGAAAAAACAAATTAGAAAATCATATATTGGAAGCTGAAAAATTGGCTTTCATACAAACCTTATCTTAAATGAAGAAAATTTATTTGATCCTAACTGTTTTATTCGCAGCGGGTTGCTCTGGCTCATCAAACAATAATTCCTCTGACGAAATGAATTCTAAAGTAAAGCTTATGACCCTTGCGCCCGGGCACTTTCACGCGGCATTGGTGCAGAAAAGTATGTACGCAGATGTTGACTCCACAGTTCACGTGTACGCCCCCGAAGGTGCAGAGTTAGATGCTCATATGGCGTTGATTAAACAATATAATTCTGATTCTGACAAGCCAACCGCTTGGAAAGAAGCGGTTTATACGGGTTCTGATTATTTCGAAAAGATGCTTGAAGAAAAGGCGGGAAATGTAGTCGTACTTGCAGGGAATAACCGGGATAAAATTAATTATATCGACCAGTCGATTGCTGCTGGGTTCAATGTATTGGCTGATAAGCCAATGGCAATTGACCGCGCTGGATTCGAAGTGCTGAAAACTGCCTTTGATAAAGCAAAAGAACAGGATTTGCTTTTATACGATATCATGACCGAGCGTTACGAGATTACGACTATGCTACAAAAGGAATTTTCATTATTAAAAGATGTTTATGGTGAACAGGAAATGGGAACGGAGGATAATCCGGCGGTAACCAAAGAGAGTGTTCACCATTTTTTTAAATACGTGTCCGGCAATCCGTTAACCCGCCCTGCTTGGTTTTTTGACGTAGCGCAACAAGGAGAGGGAATAGTAGATGTAACCACACATTTAGTAGATATGATCCAATGGTCTTTATTTCCGGGAGAAGTGATCGATTACACGAGGGATATTAATATGCTGTCTGCGAAGCGTTGGCCTACCACGATGAGCAGGGAGCAATTTCAGGAGGCGACCAAGCAGTCTGATTATCCCGACTACCTTCACAAGGATGTCGTGGGCGATTCCCTGAAGGTATATTCGAATGGAGAGATGAATTACACACTAAAAGGTGTTCACACCAAAGTTTCCGTCATTTGGAATTTTCAGGCTCCCGAAGGTACCGGCGATACCCATTACTCGATTATGAGAGGGAGTAAAACTAACTTAGTGATCCGTCAAGGTGCGGATCAGGGCTATAAACCAGCCTTGTATATAGAACCCGTAGAGGGAAAAACCGACGCATATAAAGAGGCACTTTTGATTGGACTGAAGACAATACAGGAAAAGTTTCCGGGAGTTGAGTTGAAAGAGTATGACAAGGGCTGGGAAGTACTCGTTCCGGACGAATATAAGGTAGGCCACGAAGCGCATTTTGCACAAGTGACTGAAAAGTATCTTGAGTATTTAAAAAAGGGCAATATGCCGGATTGGGAAGTCCCTAATATGATTGCCAAATACTACACAACAACCGAGGCTCTAGAGTTAGCTAAGGAAGGTCAATAAAATATAATGTGATGAAGATATATACAAAAAAGGGGGATAAGGGGCAAACGTCTCTGATTGGAGGTGCCAAAGTAGCCAAACATCACCTCCGTATTGAAAGCTACGGAACGGTCGACGAGCTGAATTCTTATATTGGCTTAATTCGGAGTTATGAGATCGACTCGAAGCAGGATGATACACTGAAAGAAATTCAAGATCGGCTTTTTACGATCGGCTCGTCACTTGCATCAGATCCTGAACGGTCTACCAAGCAAATACCTGACTTATATAATACCGATATTGAATTCTTAGAAGAGCAAATCGATACAATGACTGAACAGTTGCCTCCATTAAAGCACTTTATCCTGCCAGGTGGAGGATTGGCCTCGTCTGCATGCCATTTGGCTAGATGTGTATGTCGTCGTGCTGAGCGTTTGTCTGTCCATCTTTCAGAAACAAGTTATGTAGATGAAAAAGTAATTATTTATCTGAATCGTCTGAGTGATTATCTTTTCGTCTTAGCCCGAAAAGTAGCTTTAGACTCAGGTAATAATGAAAATATCTGGGTTCCAAGGGTTTAGATATTATTAGTTCATAAATTTTTTTATTTGACAAATTATTCTATTTTTGCGGAAAATTGAACTGATAAATAAATTAACTATGTACTGGACATTAGAGTTAGCATCTCATTTAGAAGATGCACCTTGGCCGGCAACGAAAGATGAATTAATAGACTACGGAATCCGTTCAGGTGCTCCTGTTGAAGTTATTGAAAACTTACAAGCGCTTGAGGATGACGGCGAACCCTATGAAAATATCGAAGAAATATGGCCAGATTATCCTACTAAAGACGATTTCTTCTTTAACGAAGATGAGTATTAGTAGTGATACGAGAACAATAAATAAAAAAAGACGCTTCAATTAAGCGTCTTTTTTTATTTTAAATGATTTTATCAGTTGATTTTGGATTTGCAATGGGCACACACCCCAACCGCATTAATCCCCACCATATCTAGCTGAAAGCCCTTCGGTACCTTTATAGCAGGTAGGGTTACTTCATCTAGACAATAGACACTATTACATTTCGAGCAGGTAAAGTGCACGTGTTCTTCACTGTGTATATGTTCGGGGCAATCGTCAGAGCATAAGGCATAGGTTGCTGTACCGTGAAGATCAAATATTTTATGAAGGATACCTTTCTCTTCAAACGCATTTAATACACGGTAAAGAGTTACCCGATCTACGCTTTTACCTAAAATCTTTTCTAAGTCAGGTTGCGAGGTTGCAGTTTCCTTTTCTGAAATAACGGAAAGAACACTTAAGCGGGGCACCGTTACTTTTAGGTTGTGCTTACGCAACAATCTCTCCGCTTTACTCTTCTTATTCGCTGAATTCCGACCTTGTCCCTGCATATCTTTTATTTCTTTTTAGCACCACCTGTTTTAGAAACGGAACCGCTTTGCTTTCCTGCAGCTGCTTGTTGTTGGCGCATGTAATCTTCCATTCTCTTTTGAAAACCAGATTTCTTCTTTTTTGTTTCCGGCTTCTTCTTGTGTTCCTGAATTTTAGCGTGTATTTTTTCGTCATCGATAAACTGACGGATTGTAAATTGCTGTCCGAAAGTAAATACGGTCGATAAGAAATAGTAATAGGTCAGTCCAGAAGGGAAGCTATTTAACACAAATAAGAATATCAATGGCATAAAATACCCGATGTACTTCATTTGTCCTGTAACTCCTGATACCGAGTTATTATACCATGTCGACAGCAATGTGGCCAAGGTCATCAGTACCACCATCAGACTAATATGTCCGATTCCAAAAATAGGCTTGAAGGTAATGACAGCATCGTATGTAGAAAGGTCATTCATCCACAGGAAGCTTTCTCCTCTTAGCTCGAATAGATTCGGGAAGAAAAAGAAGAAGGCAATTGTAAATGGCATTTGCAATAACATTGGTATACAACCACCCATGGGGTTTACTCCTGCTTGTTTATAGAGTTTTAGATATTCCTGTTGCAGCAGGGTAGGGTTGTCGCTTCCGACCTTCTCTTTAATCTCATCCATCTCGGGTTTCAATACACGCATTTTCGCCATGGATACATATGATTTGTAACTCAATGGTGAAAGGAGGAGTTTGAGCAGGACAGTTAAAATCAAGATGATCAAGCCGTAACCCAAGTGGAAATCTTCCAATACGTTAAATACCGGTAGCGTGATAAAGCGATTAATCCACTTCATCGGTCCCCAACCTAAGTCGACCTGTTGTTCAAGTGCCAAGCCCTGATTCTTTAACGTAGAGTATTTGTTAGGGCCAAAATAGAAGCGCAGGGGATAATTGTTAATGTCCTGACGTGCGAAAGCAAGATTTAAGTTGGTCGAATAAGCCTTAACGACGTCTGTATCGGGAACAGTTTTAACTTCAACGGTACCTCCTTCAAAAAACTGATCTGCAATTAATGTATTTGAAAAGAAGTGCTGTTTAAACGATACCCACTGTGTTTTACCGATATCTTCTTTGTCATCCTTACCCGTACTTAGGTTCTCAACATCTTCTTCTGCCGTACGATAGTAAACAGACGCATAGCGTTGTTCGTTACTTAGGTCTTTTTCCTTTTGTCCCAAGGTAGCTGACCAGTTTAATAACAACGATGTCTGAGTTGGTGCTACGACATCTTGCATGCCTTTGGTAACGATGTTCAAGCTTACTTGGTAGCTTTCCGCTTTTAGCGAATAGATGTAATCGATGTATTTTCCATCCCCATAATTGAGACGTAAGCTTACTGTGGCTGAATCCCCACTGTTAACTTGAACATCCTGACTAGTCGTTTCGAAATAAAGATCGTTTGTATTGACATTGACCCCAGCAGTTGAAAACTGTAATCCAAATGTGTTTTGATCGCCTTCGAACATAATAAGAGGATTTCCTAAGTAATCGGTTTCGTCTTGCAACTCCACAGATTCTATCCGTCCTCCTTTGTTGCTAATGTTTACTTTAATTAGCTCATTTTCCAGGCTGATGGTTCTTGCTGTTCCATTCTTTGCACTACCAAAGGGACCGGTAGCAGGTATTGAGTCTTGCGACGAAGCAACTCGATTACTATCAAGTAAAGCAGTTGAATCGGTCGCCGCATTGACTGTTTGCGTATCAGCTCCCGCCGCTGGCGCAGATTTGGCTCTAGCTATTGAGTCCTGAAGAAGTTGTTCTCGTTTCAACTCCTCTTCGGAAGGTCTTAGAAGGTATACCGAGCCCACAATGATAAGCAACATCAAAAAGAGTCCGGTAAAGGTATTTCTATCCATAGTATGTGTCGTATGTGTTTATTTTTTCTCTGCTTTCTTTTTAGCGTCGCTACGATTCTTCGAGTAAGCCAGCGAAGCGGCCACAAAGTTAACAAAAAGTGGATGAGGATTTATAACTGTTGATTTTAATTCTGGGTGAAACTGTGATCCAACAAAGAATGGATGGTTTTTTAGTTCCACGATCTCTACCAAGTTGTTCTCCGGATTAATTCCTGAAGCAATCATCCCGTTGCTTTCAAAGTCTTTTAGATACTTGTTGTTGAATTCATAACGATGTCTGTGACGCTCTGAAATTTTACTTTTTCCGTAGATTGACGCCGCTTTCGTTCCTTTTTTCAATTCACATGGATATGATCCAAGACGCATGGTACCGCCGTAATCCTTCACTTTTCTTTGCTCGTCCATCAAGTTGATCACCGGATTCTTCGTTTTGGTATTCATTTCATAACTGTTCGCATCTTTTAAACCCAGCACATTGCGAGCAAACTCAATTACTGCACATTGCATCCCCAAGCAGATACCAAAGAAAGGAATCTGATTTTCACGTGCATACTTAATAGATTGGATCTTTCCATCCAGTCCACGTTCACCAAAACCGGGCGCCACCAAGATTCCGCTCATGTGCTTCAATTTATCGGCAACATTGGCGTCGGTGATATCTTCAGAAGAAAGACAATGTACATGAACTTTGCATTCATTCTGTGCACCAGCGTGTATAAATGCTTCTGTAATCGATTTATATGCATCGGGCAACTCTACATACTTGCCTATTAATGCAATGCCAATTTCCGAAGTGGGGTTCTTTAACTTTCCTAAAAACGCTTTCCAAAGATCAAGATTTGGTTCCGGTTTAGTCGGTAACTTCAATTTAGCTAAAACCGTTTTATCCAACTGCTCTTTCATCATCAGGAGCGGCACATCATAGATAGATGGAGCGTCAATTGATTCGACGACAGCATTGAGATTAACATTACAGAACAATGCTAGTTTTTTACGAATTTCGCTTGTTAAATGGTGTTCTGTTCTGCAAACTAAAATATCGGGCTGAATGCCATATTCCAATAGCATTTTAACCGAATGTTGCGTCGGTTTTGTTTTTAACTCGCCAGCCGCTGCAAGAAATGGAACTAATGTGAGGTGAATAACCAACGAGTCGTTATTGCCCAATTCCCAACGTAATTGGCGAACAGCTTCAATAAACGGCAAAGATTCAATATCACCCACAGTACCACCTAATTCGGTAATTACAATGTCGTAATCTTCATTTTCACCAAGTAGCCGCATATTGCGTTTAATTTCATCCGTAATATGTGGAACAACTTGAACGGTTTTACCCAAGTAATCGCCTGCACGCTCCTTTTGAATTACATGTTGGTAGATTCTACCTGTCGTAATGTTATTGGCTTGTGAAGTTGGCGTGTTCAAAAATCGTTCATAATGCCCTAAGTCCAAATCGGTTTCGGCACCGTCTTCCGTTACAAAGCATTCGCCATGCTCATACGGATTGAGTGTGCCTGGATCAACATTGATATAAGGGTCAAATTTTTGAATGGTTACACTGTAACCACGTGCTTGAAGAAGTTTAGCTAAGGATGCTGAAATAATACCTTTACCTAAAGACGAGGTAACGCCGCCCGTAACGAAGATGTATTTTGTCATGTCATTATTTTGGATAAACCCTCAAAAAAATTGCTTTTAGACTATTTTCTGATTGTTTTCGTACGGGATACAAAAGTAAGAATTATTGTTGGTTTTCAAGACCGAAATAATAATAATTGATTAATTGGTCGTTTTTTTCGTACTTTTGTAACTAAATTAATTCTATATACTATTGACTTTTACTGACTTTGCTTTTGACGATCAATTATTAGATGGTCTAAATAGCATGGGTTTCAAAACCCCAACTCCGATACAAACCCAAGCCATTCCAATCGTACAATCAGCTCATGATCTTATCGCATGTGCACAAACTGGCACCGGTAAGACAGCTTCTTATTTGCTTCCAGTTATGGATGGTATTTGTCGTTTAGAAAAGAGACCACCCATTAGCGCATTGATATTGGCACCTACCAGAGAACTGGCTTTGCAAATTGATCAGCAGGTTGAAGGACTTGCCTATTTTACAGGTATTACCTCCATTGCTATCTACGGCGGTGGTAATGGGATTGATTATGAACAACAAAGACGTTCTCTAAGAGAAGGGGTAGACATCGTCATTGCCACTCCCGGGCGGTTAATTGCGCATTTGAATTCGGGCGGTGTTTTGCTAGACCAACTTAAATATCTTGTACTTGATGAAGCCGACCGGATGCTCGATATGGGTTTCCAAGAAGATTTATTGCGTATTGTTGGAAAGCTACCTAAAGTCAGACAGACGCTCATGTTCTCGGCCACTATGCCAGCAAAAATTAGAAAGTTTGCTGAAAAGCTACTTAATAATCCACAACATGTCAATATAGCAACTTCAAAACCTGCAGAAGGAATCAAGCAAGAGGCTTACCGCACGTTTGACGAACAAAAAAATAAGCTCTTGCTTTCTTTACTAAAAGAAGGCGATTATAATAGCATCATTATTTTTGCTTCCACCAAAGAGAAGGTGAAGCATCTGAGTACTGACCTGCGGAAGTTGGGCTTAAAAGTAAAAGCATTCCACTCCGATTTAAAGCAAGAGGAAAGACAAGAAATCTTGTTGAATTTTAAAAATAAAAAGGTTTCTGTGTTAATTGGAACTGATGTATTGTCGCGAGGAATTGATGTGGATGGAATCGATCTTGTCGTTAACTTTGACGTTCCCGGTGATCCGGAAGATTATATCCACCGAATTGGACGTACCGCTCGTGCTGAAACGACCGGAACAGCTATTACACTTGTGAATAATAAGGATTTCCGAAAATTCAAGGCTATTGAAGAGTTTATGGGTAGGGTAGTGGATATTATTCCTTTACCCGAGTTTCTGGGTGAAGGCCCGTCTAATCCTTTAGCTTCAACCAATAAAAACGGAAACAACAGACGAAAGAAAAAACCATTTAGGAAGAACGGTCAACGCAAACACTTTTCTAAAAAGAAACCAGATGCAGTAGGGTAGTTACTCTATCGTATCATTATTTTTCGGCTCGGGATCTTGAAGCTTATCTGGGCGGATAATGTTTCTTACAGTCCATTCGCTCTTTTCGTCAGCAAAGCCTCTTTCAAAGAAAATGGTATAACGTTCGGAGCCGCCATCGTTCTTTTGTAGAACTACCTCGAAATCTATTTCCGTAAGTGTTTCTAATTCCGCAGGGGTCATTTCTGAGAGCTGTCGGAATCCTTCCTTTTTTATTTCTTCATCTGTATGCATATGTTATAATACAATTAAAGCATAGTGCTTGTTTTAATTGCTTATAAGGGACGTGTATAATGAACATAATCAGTCGACAGGGGCTCAAGTCCACTTTGTCTAAACTCTGTAGCGATCTGTGCTCGGTGATAATAGAATGGTTTATAATGTAGAAAAGAATATTCTTCGCACCTGTTCTAAGTGTTATATTGATTGGATTGTTTTGATACTATAAATGTAATGTTTCTTAAATAATGGCGTAGTATTTGCATGTTTATTATTTATGAAAAAGAACTTAAGAAAATACTTTTTATATCTTACGATGATTGCAAGTGTGGCTTTCATGTCATCCTGTGCTACCTATTCAAATGGACGAGGTAACAATGGTCTCCCACCTGGACAGGCCAAGAAGATATTTGGTACAAAATCGGCTAAACCTTTTGCCCCTGGTCAGCGAAAAAATAGAGGAAATCGTGGAAAAGGCAAAGGTAATAAAGGGAAGCATCACAAACATCGGAGTACGGTTATCTACCTTACACCTAATATTCGATAGTACCGTAATATAAACACCACAATAGAGTCGAGTTGCAAACTCGGGGATCAGCTTTGTTTATCTATAGACGGTCACGTATATTTGTTAAAGACTGTTTGTATATGGAGAAAATTGATCATATCGGGATTGCGGTTGTAGACCTGAAGCAGGCGATTGCAAAATACGAGAAGGTGTTGGATAGGCTTTGTTATAAAACAGAGTCGGTAATATCTGAAAATGTAAAAACTGCTTTTTTAAGAATTGGTGAAAGCAAAATAGAGCTATTAGAAGCTATGGACAAGAATGGCCCTATAGCTGATTTTCTAGCTAGGAGAGGCGAAGGGGTTCATCACATCGCGTACGAGGTTATTGATATATACAGTGAAATTGAGCGATTTAAAGCGCAAGGTTTCAGAGTTTTGAATGATAAACCAAGAAAAGGAGCTGATAATAAACTGGTTTGTTTTATTCATCCAAAAGACTGTCACGGTGTGTTGACAGAGTTGGTGCAGTCGATCAAATAGATAGCTAAGAATGAAGCTACAGATAATCAAAGCGAGCTTAGGTTACGATGGTAGCGGCAACTTAAAAGAGGGTCTTATCCTTCAAAAACAGTATGATTGTCTGCTGCTTGGTGGAAGCCAGAATATTACTGTGGATGGTATTGAATCGGTCCGTTTTTATCTCAACAGCAAACAGGTTCCCGACGGGGATATCAGGCTTTGCTTCCCTAAGAGTGATCGAAATACTCAAAATAGACGTCTTGATGCTGAAGACGAGTTAGCATTTCAAATCACGGTAGTTAACCCCTTACTCCAAGGGGGTGGCTTACAGTTAGAATTTCGTTTTAAAGAAGCAACGAACGAAAGTGGAACTCCGGTCGTCACCAGACCAAGGAGGTTTAAATTTTGGATACACTATGCTTTTCGTTGGTTTCAAAGACCTCAAGTACTAAATGAGATAACGGAGCGAAAAGTATACCCGTGGAAAATAAGTCAACATAGCACTTCTTTATGTGGTATTGCATGTATTTTCTACTTCTTGATTAAGGACGATCCAGATACCTATGAACGCTTAGCCCTGCGCTTGCATCAGTACGGTTATGCGCATCATAATAATTTCTTGATCTTACCGAATGCATATTTGTGTCGTATTGATCCAGAAAAGAATCACCAATATCCAAGAAATATGGCCTATGTCGATTGGATTACATTAGCTTCAGTGCGAAATGTAGAAAGTCGGTTAGGATATCAAGGTAGGGCAAGTCAGGTGGCGAGTGCGATTAATTGGCCCCATATCTTGATCAAATTGGGTCGGAACTTCTTGGGCTATCAAAACACCCACTTTAAATTATTTTCACCTATAAAGACGTATATACGGGATTACCTGAAAGATAATATTAAATTGAAAATTCTGGTAGAAGAGGTGGATCGATACTACCAACAGGGATCGAAGATAATTCTGTTGGTGGATTCGGATATGCTTTATAATCACTCGCATTACCATCTTAAAAACTTCATTCAATACCATTGGGTGGCTTACGAAGGCGGTCTACGGATGGTCGATCAGAAGGGAGAGCCGACTAGCGACTATGCATCGGTTAGGACAATATGTTTCGATATTTTCTCTTGGGGTGAAGAAATAAAGCATTCCCGTACGTCCAAAGGGATTTCCAGGAATGCTTTTATTAGAAACTATTACGGCTATATCCGTATAAGTTAAATACCCATTTCCTCTAGCAGGAAGTTGGCATTGTCTATTTTGTCAGCTACCCAAAGTACGTAGCGAATGTCAACACCAATCGACCGGCTATAGCTTTCATTCCAAGCAAAATCATTGATTGTAGCGTCGTATGCACGGTCAAAGTTGACGCCTACCAGTTCTCCTTTGGAGTTCATAATGGGTGATCCCGAATTACCACCCGTGGTATCCATGTTGTATAGCATGTTTACCGGTACATCACCTAACTCATCCATAGCATACTTTCCAAAGTTTTTTGCTTCCCACTCTTGTCTGATTTTTTCAGGGTAATCATACTCTGGATTGTCTATACGACCTTTTTCAATGATCCCTTTGATTGTAGTAAAAGGTGTTACGTAGGTTGCGTCTGCTGGCGAATAACCCCGAATATAGCCGAAGGTTAAACGTAGTGTGCTATTCGCATCGGGAATAAAGTCTTTCTTTTGAAACCTTTCTTTAACTGCAACATAATCGCCCATTAGTTTATTGAGAACTCCTTCTTGACGTTCTGCTTCAGGACGTAATTCTATAAGTTGTTGATTGATAGCTTGCTGAAAGACCATAAGCTCATCGGAATAGCCAAGTAGGGCTTCAGGTGATTCTAATAATTCATTGAATACAAAATCACGGTCTTTTAATTTTGATGACGAAAGACTGGTATTAACAAACTGTAATGGGTTGGAAACCATTTTCATGGCAGCGATAGGTTGATCGCTTGCTATTTCCGCTCCGTCAACTAACATATGTCCGAAGATTGCGCTATCGACGTCAAAATAGTAGCTGTCATATATTCTTTCTAATGCACTCTTTAAGTTCGGTAGATTGGCTTTAAAAGCTTTTGGTTTGTTGGTGCTCGCGATTAAAGAGGCCTTAAATGAGTTTATATAGCGAGCAGCATTCAATAGACTGGTACTTGAATGGATTTGGCTGAACCACATATCGCGTTTTGCATCCGCAAAAACTTTTTGGTAATATTGATCGATATCTGACATCAAGTTGCCATAGTTATCCTTAAGCTCTGGGCTAGCTGCTATAAATTCCGCTAAGGCTTGGTCTTCTTTTTCTTTCGTTGCAACAAGTTGGATGCCGTTCAGTCCCTTCATTTTGCCTTGGTAATTTTTCATTACGTTGGCATTTCTTTTGATGCGCGTTGCTAAGCTGATTTCAGTAGCCTTGTTATTCTTTCCCGCTTCCTCCATTACTTTATTTTGAAATTCGTAAAGTTCTGATGTGTATGGAAGTAAGAATCTTTCTTGATATTCAATGTATTGTGCAGGTCGGTGACGGAAGGTGCGACCCGGATAACCAAGGATAAAGGTAAAATCTCCTTCTTTAACACCTTGCGCGTTTACTTTTAAATGCTTTTTAGGGTTGTATGGAACATTGTCTTTCGAGTAGGAAGCTGGTGATCCGTCCGGTGCTACATAAGCCCGGAGGAAGGCAAAATCGCCTGTATGTCTTGGCCATACCCAGTTATCACTTTCCCCGCCAAAGACTCCAATGCTTTCCTTCGGTACATAGACCAAGCGTACATCTTCAATGGTTTTATAACGGAAGAGTACATAGCTTTTGCCGATAAACATTTCCGAAACCTCTGCCTTGATAGAGGGGTCTTTTTTCTCTGCCTCTTGTGCTATTTTTTGTCTTTCTTTGGTAATGATTCGTATTCTTTCAGCTGGATCATGGGCTGATGCAGCAGCTTTCAGCACGCGGTCAGAAACATCTTCATATCCTTCTGTAATACGAATGGTTAAACCTTTCGCTTCAATTTCCTGCCCTCTCTGTGGTGCGACAAAACCATTGGTCAAATAATCGTTCTCTGGCGTGCTAGCTGCCTGTACAGCGCCGAATGCACAGTGATGGTTGGTTATGATAAGCCCTTCGTCTGATACAAAGGATCCTGTACATCCGCCAACGCGGACAAGAGCGTCAACCAGTCCGACATTTCCAGGATTAAAAATATCTGTCCGGTCGATTTCCAATCCGGCTTTTTTCAAGTCGACTCGGTTCAGATCACTTAATGGGTACATTCCTTCGTCGAGGTTCGTGAAGGAATTGCTGCAGAAACCCGCGATAACAAGGAAAACTATCGCTAAGGTATTTTTGTTAAAAATCTTCATAAAATATTAAATACTGTGGAACATATTATATTTGTCAAAGTTAAGAACTTTCCGAATAGTAAACGATCATGATAAAAAAGGCCATACGTGTAGTTAATAAGCTGAACGAGTGGAGAATACAGCATATATCTAATAAAAACTTTATGATCATCTTGGCGGTGATCGTTGGTTTGATTGGAGGATTGGCGGCTTCTGCACTCAAAGCATTAACCCATTATATTGCTACAGTATTACAAAATGATGTTTCTTGGGATTTTAGAGGATATTTATTTCTCGTGTTTCCGATGGTCGGGATTCTGTTGAGCGTACTCTATGTGCGAAAGTTTATTAGGGCTAAAAAGATGGAACATGGGATTACACCGATTTTGTATTCCATCTCAAACCGATCGAGTCGTATACCGGTACATAATGTCTATTCGCAAATTGTTACAAGTGCGCTGACTGTGGGTTTTGGTGGCTCCGCAGGACTGGAGGCACCAATCGTTGCAAGTGGATCAGCAATCGGTTCTAATATCGGTCGTTTTTTTGGATTAAACTATCGAGAGGTGACGATGTTACTGGCCTGTGGTGCTGCGGCTGGTATCGCTGGTGCCTTTAATAGTCCGGTTGCGGGGCTTGTCTTCGCAGTTGAGATCCTGTTGGCAGAGTTTTCTATTCCGGCTTTTATTCCATTATTAATGGCAGCCGCTACTTCTTCCGTTGTATCAAGGCTATTATATGAAGAACCCTTATTCCATTTGGTTACTGATACATGGCATGTTGAATCTCTATTTTTTTACTTCGTTATCTCCATTTTAGTAGGACTGTTTTCCATTTTCTTTAACCGATTGAATTATCGTGCTGCGAATTGGTTTAATAATTTTAAAAACCCATACAGACGAGCGATTGTCAGCGGGTTGATTCTCGGAATCTTAATTTTCGTTTTTCCTGCATTATATGGAGAAGGTTATTTGGCAATCCAGCAACTGTTGGCTGGGCAAAACTTGTCTTTGATGTCTAATAGCATTTTCAAGGAATATCAACATATTGGTTGGTTGGTTGTGTTATATGCGGCAGTCACCGTTTTCGCCAAGGCCTACGCGACGGTTTTTACGCTTCACAGTGGCGGTAATGGGGGTAACTTTGGACCTAGTCTGGTAATGGGCGGACTCTTAGGTTTTGCTTTTGCTCACGGCGTTAATCTCACAGGACTAGTTGAATTGAATACAGCTAACTTTATTGTGGTAGGGATGGCCGGTGCGCTAAGTGGAATTATGCATGCTCCGTTGACGGGGATCTTTCTGATCGCGGAAATTACCGGTGGTTATGCTTTAATGGTTCCTTTAATGATCGTTTCGGCCATTTCGTATTTCATCAACAAAAGTGCATTAAAATACTCGATATATACACAATCGCTTGCCGAAAAAGGAGAGTTATTATCCTATGAAAATAAAGATAAAACGGTGTTACGGATGATGAAATTGAGATACGTGGTGGAAAAGAATTTTACAATACTGCACCCGGACGAGAAAGCTATAGACCGCAAACTAGATATTCTTTATACGAAACGAAATATTTTTCCTGTGGTTGACGATAACCGTGAATTGTTAGGTATTATATATAGTGAAAAGCTCTTTGAGATTTTAGTGGGCGAAAGTCAGGGAGGGAAAACGATGAAAGAATTAGCTCAGGCCCCACAAGATGTTATCCGGATCGACGCGAATATGTATGATGTGATGCGGAAAATGGATCGGGAAGACATCTGGACTCTGCCAGTGGTAGATACCAATAATAAATACGTGGGTTTTGTGTCGAAGTCGGCTATCTTCAATAAGTACAGAGCGCTGTTAATGCGGATGGGAACTTATTTGGAGTAGAATAAAATGTTACCAGCTAGAAAGAACCACTACGTTGACCTCCTTAAAGATCGTCTTTAAATAGAGCAATTACCCGCTCAACATCATCTGGAACATCAATGCCATGTGACTGGTATGGAGTTTCAGCTGTTTGTATTTTGTAGCCATGCTCTAACCAGCGCAATTGCTCGAGCGACTCAGCCAGCTCGAGAGGAGATGGTGGAAGTTCCGTCAACTGTATTAGAGTAGAACGACGAAAAGCATAAATACCGATGTGTTTAAAATAAAGATGTTTATCGAGCCATGATGATTGCTCCGCGTCGCGGAGATAGGGGATGGTGCTGCGACTAAAATAAAGTGCCTTCATGCCCTTTGTCACAGTGACTTTGGGAATGTTATGATTAAATAGATCTTCTGCGTCATCCACCTTTTTAATGAGCGTGGCAATGTTGACCGAGTCATCCTTAAAGCAGGCTGTTAATAGATCGATCTGTCCTGCTTGGATAAACGGCTCATCTCCCTGGATATTGACGACTATATCGGCATCATCAAAATGAGAAGCCGCTTCCGCACAACGGTCGGTTCCACTGGTGTGGGATTCAGAGGTCATAATGACGCGACCGCCAAATTCTTGCACGTGAGCTGCTATTCGTTGGTCGTCTGTAGCAACCACCACCGACTGTATACTTTTCGCTTGGCTCGTGCGCTCATATACACGCTGAATCATTGACTTACCGGCGATGTCTATAAGTGGTTTGCCTGGAAAGCGGGTAGATGCATATCTGGCTGGTATGATGGCGATGGTTTTCATGCTCGATTTGTTTTCGCTAAAACAGGCCGTGTAGTTCTCTTTCTACACTTTCGATAACAAAGGCCAAGTCTTCAGTTCGGTTCGCGAAATCGAGCTTATCTTTGTCGAGAATTAGCAATTTACCTTGATTATAACTACTGATCCACTTTTCATATTTGTCGTTTAGCTTCGATAGGTAGTCCAAGCGAATACCCGCTTCGTAGTCGCGGCCCCGAATCTGTATATTATTAACTAATGTTGGAACAGATGCTTTTAAATAGATTAATAGATCTGGCGCGATTACAAACTGTAAAACACTTTCAAAGATATTACTGTAGTTTTCGAAGTCCCTTTTGCTCATAAGACCCATATCGTGTAGATTTTCTGCAAAGATATAAGCGTCTTCATAGATTGTACGATCTTGGATGATATCGCGTTTTTCTTTCTGTAGTGCTAACATGTGACGAAAGCGACTGTTCAAAAAGAAAATCTGTAGGTTGAATGACCAACGCTTCATATCGCTATAGAAATCTTCCAGATAGGGATTGTGTTCGACCGCTTCGAACTGGGGTTCATAACCCAATTGTTTAGCGAGCAGCTCTGTTAAAGTGGTTTTGCCGGCACCGATATTACCAACGATAGCTATATGCATAATTAAAAGGGCTTAATTCCGATGAGCTCACGAACGTCAGAGATTGTTTTTTGAGCAGAAGCTCTTGCTTTTTCAGCTCCCATGGTAACTACCTTTTGTAGATACTCGTGATCATTAGCAATGTCATTAATACGATTACGAATTGGAGCGGTTGCGATGATCATATCTTCCGCAAGCTGCTTCTTAAAATCACCGTAACGTATTTGACAGCGATTGTACAAGTCGTCGAAATGGTTTAACGTATCCTCGCTTGAGACAATCTTCATGAGATCGAATAAGTTTTGGATATAGTCTGGCTTCTCTTGATTCTCTTCGGTAGGTCCTGAATCAGTTACTGCCTTCTTTACTTTTTTACGAATAACATCAGGTGAATCTGATAAATAGATTGCATTTCCTTCACCCTCTGATTTTCCCATTTTCCCTTTCCCGTCTAACCCAGGTATTTTTACTAATTTTTGTTCAAAGCTAAAGGCGTATGGCTCGGGGAAGTAGTCATTCTGGTACAGTCGGTTGAAGCGATTGCCAAAGGTCCGCGCCATTTCCAGGTGTTGTTCTTGGTCTTTACCGACAGGAACCTTAGTAGCTCGGTGAATGAGAATGTCCGCCGCCATTAAGACCGGATAAGTCAATAGGCCTGCATTGACATTATCTGGATGCGAACGTACCTTATCTTTAAAGGAAGCACTGCGCTCCAATTCACCTAAATAGGCGTTCATATTGAGATAGAGATAAAGCTCGGTAATCTCAGGAACGTCAGACTGTACATAAATAGTGGCTTTTTCCGGGTCAATTCCAGCTGCTAAATATTCGGTGACTACCTGTCTAACATTTTGATGCATTTCTGCTGAGGTAGGATGCGTGGTAAGAGCATGCAAATCGGCTATAAAGAAAAAGCAATTATAATTATCCTGCATTTCCAGGAAATTCTTTATTGCCCCATAATAATTTCCTAAATGTAATTTTCCGGTGCTCCGGATACCGCTAACAACTGTTTCCATATACCTGCGAAAATACAGATTTCCTACAATACAGCAAGCCTTGGTCTTGAATAATTTAACTCCACGGTCTCGTGACCAAGGTAAACTATTTTGACGTTACGCAAACAATTTGATACAAATGGGAGGTGAATTATGGGGTTTAATTGTTATTTTTGTGTAGCTAATAGGATTTTTACAGTTTTTGTTCGAGCAATTATTTATCTGTTTATTTTAATGAAAGATACACTTGTTAAACCTACGTACCGCAAAGCAGGCCCTGATGATTTCTTTAAGAAGCTGCAGAAAGAAGTACAAGAAAATGTATTAAACAATCCGAAGATTCAGCGTCGGAATGTGATTAAGTCTATAGGAGTTCTGCTATCCTATTTTGTATTGTACGCTTGTGTTTTACTATTTGGGAATAACACGTTTTTGTTGTTCTTTTTTTATATCCTATTGGGCTTTAATACCATCATCTTGTTTATCAATGCTTTTCATGATGCTGCTCATGGCGCCGTGTTTAAGACTAAGAAGTACAACAAATGGTTTATGTACGTGTTGGAGCTGTTTGGTAGTAATAATTACATCTGGTCTAAACGACACGTGTTATTACATCACCCGTATCCGAATGTTCAAAATTGGGATACAGATATTAAGCAGAGCGATTTAGTGCATCTGTTTCCAGACAGCCCACTGCTAAAAATCCATAAATATCAGCATATTTACATGTGGCTTTTATACCCATTATACACATTAAATTGGCTATTTATCCGTGATTTTAAAGATTTCTTTGGGACGAAAGACAATTACTTAAAAAGGATTCTGAAGATACCGCGGATTGAATATGTTAAGATGTTTGCTGCGAAGATCTTTAATCTCTTCTACCTAATCGGAATTCCTATTCTGGTGCTGTCTCAACCATGGCACTTGATTTTACTAGCTTGGCTAGTTATGCATATTTCTGCGAGTTTACTAGGTGTTGTTGCTTTAATATCAACTCATGTGGATGAAGACGCTGTATTTCCTATGCCTCCGGAAGATGGTAAGATGAATAGCACTTGGGCAGAACATCAGCTGATGGTGACAAAAGATTTTAGTGCAGACAGCCCTTTAGCGAACTTCTTGTTCGGTGGTTTTACGCATCACGTGGCGCATCACCTGTTTCCACATGTTGCCCATACGTATTACCCAAGAATCACACCTATTATCCGTCGTTATGCAGAGGAGTATAATTTGCCATATAAATGCTATCCGGCGTACCAGGCGATGTTGTCCCATTATTATTTGCTGAAGAAAAGCGGCGTAAAGGAATCGATTTTTGCGCATGGAGAAATTTAATGTATTAAGAAGCCGTGAAGCACATACATCGGAATTTATATTATGCAGCCGTTTTCTTGATATTTATTCCGTTTTGGCCGATTTTGTTTATTTTACGAAAACAGAGTCATAAGCGCTATTCGACCTTTGTAAAAATTCGTAAAAAAATTGCCTTAGCAGCTTCGTCGCTCGTCGGTTTTAAGTATCAGATTCAATGGGAGAAGGAGGTTGACTGGGGTCGAAACTATATTGTTTGTGCGAATCACACCTCAAATTTAGATATTACGGCAATGATCAAGGTGTGTAAACATGACTTTTCTTTTATAGGGAAAGATGAGTTGCTAACAAACCCCGTAACCGGACTTTTCTTCCGAACAATAGATATCCCGATTAAACGTACCAGCAAGATGTCGTCATTCCGTGCATTTCGGAGGGCACAAGAGTACTTACAGGAAGGGAAAAGCATTGTTATATTCCCAGAAGGAGGTATTGGTGAAGATTACCCACCTGTACTTGACCCTTTTAAGAATGGTGTCTTTAAGTTGGCGGTCGACTTAAATCTTCCGATTTTGCCGGTTGTCATTGAAGATGCGTGGAAAGTATTTTGGGATGACGGAGCAAAAAAAGGAAGTAAACCCGGGATCGTTCACATTCGCGTACTTAAGCCTATTGAAGACGAAGACTTGACTATAGGGGCAAACGAACTAAGAGATAGGGTGTATGGCCTTTTTAAAAAGAACTTAAATTCGACCTAATCGTAACAAATACCAGACTCTTTAGTCTAAAATAAAAACGCGATACTAAGAATGATAGATCAAGCTCTCATAAGCATTACTGATATAGGAAGAAAGTACGTTATCGGCACGGAAACCATCCACGCATTAAAATCCGTTTCCTTACAGATCAATAAGGGAGAGTTCGTTGCCTTAATGGGTCCATCAGGTTCTGGGAAGTCAACCCTCATGAATATTTTAGGTTGTTTAGATACGCCGACTCGAGGCGAGTATTATTTAAATAACATTCGTGTGAGTGAGATGTCTGAAGATGATCTGGCGGATGTGAGAAACAAAGAAATCGGTTTTGTTTTCCAGACATTCAACCTATTGCCGCGTTCAACTTCTTTAGACAATGTGGCTTTGCCCTTGGTATATTCTGGTGTTAATAAAACCAATAGATTGGCTAGGGCACAGGAAGCGCTGGAGAATGTTGGATTAGGTAATCGTGTTCATCACAAACCAAATGAACTGTCGGGTGGACAACGGCAACGGGTAGCCGTGGCACGTGCGCTGATTAACAATCCTTCGATTATTTTAGCAGATGAGCCAACTGGTAACTTGGATACGAAAACATCTGTAGAGATCATGGGTCTGTTAGAAGAAATCCATTCGAAAGGCAATACCATTGTATTGGTGACGCACGAGGAGGATATTGCACAACATGCACATCGGATTGTTAGAATGCGAGACGGTTTGATTGAAAACGACTATCGTAATGACAATGTAAAGAGTGTATCGCCGCGTTTAGAAGCTTTAAGGGATGAAGAGAGACGAAATAGCGAAAATCTATAAAGCGTTTTTGAGAACCCAGTAACGAAAAGCCAATATCCCTTTTTGAACGGCGGTGAGATTTAAAGGGTCTTTACCCGCATATCGTGGCAGGATAGCATTATTAATTCTTAATAAAAGCTTAAAGAATAATTTTTTCATATAAACAAAACAGCTTAGAGCTGAATTGGTTTGTTTTCTGTTTGCAGCTCTGACAGGTAACGATACATGCCACCCTCTTGTTGCATGAGGTCGTCGTGGGTGCCACTCTCTATTACTTCGCCATTATTAACAACGATGATTTTGTCTACTTGTCTGATTGTGGAAAGACGATGCGCGATGATGATGGATGTCCGATTTTTAAGTAGTTCTTCCAAAGCCTCTTGTACAAGTCGTTCTGATTCAGAATCGAGTGAAGATGTTGCTTCGTCGAGAATTAAAATGGCTGGATCCTTCAGTAGAGCTCTGGCAATGGCAATCCGCTGACGCTGTCCACCGGAGAGTTTGACACCTCGCTCGCCAACTAGGGTTTGATAGCCTTCCGGAAAACCAGAGATAAATTCGTGTGCATTAGCACGTTGCGCTGCTTCCACGATTTCTTCTTCTGTTGCATTGAGTTTACCGTAGGCAATATTGTCGCGTATGCTACCGCCGAATAAAAGAACATCCTGGGGGACAATGGCGATCTGGCTGCGAATATCGGTTAAAGAAAAACTCTCAGCTGGCTGACCATCAAACTTAATAACACCCCCTTGTGGATCATAAAAGCGTAGTATTAAAGAAGCAATAGTTGACTTTCCACTTCCGCTAGATCCGACGATAGCGAGCTTCTCGCCAGCCTTTACCTGAAAGGATATGCCCTTTAGAACGGGTACTTCTTTTCTGGAAGGGTAGGCGAATTGCACTTGGTCAAATGCAAGATTACCCGATAGTGTTTCTACTTGACTCGGGTCTACCTGCTGCAATGAAACTGCTTCCTTATTTTCCTCGAGTAACTCAATTACCCGTTCACTAGCTCCTACAGCTTTTTGTACATTCGCGTAGAGATCAGGGAAGCTGCCCATGGATCCTGCTACAAACATTGAATAGAGAATATAGGTTGTTAAGTCGCCGACCGACAGTTCTCCGTTGTATACTAAGACCGACCCGTACCAGATCACTCCAATGATAGCACCAAAAATGCAGAAGATGATAAATGCGACAAAGGCTCCGCGATAATTGGCTCCACGAATAGCAACCTGTACAACTTCTGATAGTGAGTTTTTATATCGCCCAGCTTCAAAAGCTTCATTAACAAATGCTTTTACATTGGAAATCCCTTGAAGGGTTTCCTGTATGATTGTATTCGAATCGGCTAGTTTATCTTGAGTTTCTCTGGATAGGTTCCTAATAAAACGACCGAAGAAGACCGCTGCAACAATCATTAAGGGAAGAATAGTCAAGTTTAGCAGAGTAAGCTTTGGTGATACGATAATTAGGAACACTAAACTACCGATTAGCGAAATGATTTGTCGTATCATCTCCGCCAATGTAGTAGTCATAGTCGTTTGAATCTGAGTTAGGTCTGCCGATAGGCGACTGTTTAGCTCTCCAACCCATCGATTCGAAAAGAAGTTCATAGGGAGCGATATCAGATTGAAATAGGTGTCGCGGCGAATGTCGGCAATCGATTTTTCAGATACTTCGACAAATAAGCGTATACGAAAAAAGGATACGAAGGCTTGGAAAAATACTATTATAAATGAAATGACACCAATTGTTTGAATGCTCATCGGGAGCCAGTCATATTTTTGCACGGATTGAGCGGCATCAATCATGGCACCAAGCAGCGCCGGAAAGGCGAGTACAGTAACACTCGAAAAGAAGAGAAAAACCATACCGATAAGAAATTTTGTCCGGTAGGGTTTGAGGTACCTTAAAAGTTTTTTTACGCTTTTTATGGTGTCTTTATTTATTTTGGCTTTTGGAAGCTCTTCTTTAGACGTTGGTGTCTTACGTGCCATACTTTATTTGTGAGATCTATAACGGGGTCAAAAATACTAAGAATTAATGGATACCTTTTGTTTTACGTCCAAATTTGAGCTTATAGAGTATAAAGACTAAAATAATGACAAGAATAAAACAAAAGACAAGCAAGGTCAAATACCGATTGCTTTGATTTTCTAATTCTTGGATTTGGAGATTCTGAGCTTCCTGATGTTTTTGGAGTTTACTGATGGTGTTTACATAACCGTTGATACGGTCCTTGTTTTCTTCTGCCTGATAAGAGATGAAGCTCTTCTCCATGTCTTTATAATCTAACAGAACTTTTGTCTCCTTAAAAATACGATTATCAGTCTGAACAATTTCTCGTAGGATATCAATGGAGGCTTGCATATCTTTCTTGGTTTTTAGACCAAAAATACCTGTTTTGGCTTCTAAGCTTTGATTAAACTGACCGAAGCGTGCGCTGCGCTGATCAAGTAGATCATTAACTCGCTGTCGCTGCACCTCATAAGCAAGACTATCTTGTGCGTAACTTTGTGCATAAGAAAACGTGAAGAATAAACAGAGATATAAACTTCGATAAAAAGACATTGTTTATTTATTTGTTTAGAAATTCTATTCGAACGACTTCGTCGGCTTTCAGTCCCAGTAAGCCGCTAGCATTCCCTTTATTGATAGCAATTTCGAGGTAATTGCTAATTCCAAAAAGACAAAGCTTTTCTCCCTCCGGAACTTCGTTGTAATGCCAGCTTAGATGACTGATAGTTTCATTGCGTTTGAAATTTAACACAAAAGGACGATCTCTCTGTACCTGTGTGAAAAGCTCTTTATGAATATTAGTAATAACATTCTGAAAGGAATCGATATAGATAACTCGTCCTCGAATAGAGTCGTCGTCTACGATGGGCTCTAGTGTTTTCTTTTCGACCAAATTGTCAACATGCTCGCCGATTTCTGAAAGCTTTCCTCCTTTGGCTAAATGACAAGCAGCTTTGGCAAAGATGTCTGTCAGCGGGAAGTGCAGAAACTTTAGGTCTTGTATAATTGAAATTTCTACAATCTCCTCAGGTTGATCATCAAATATCAACGAGAAAATACCATTGTCTGCACCAATAAAATAGTAACCTTTATACTTCATGGCGAGATAACGGGTCTCTTTATTATAGACCGAATCTACGCCAATGAGATGGACGGTTTTCTTAGGAAAATAGTGATAGGAGTTTTTAATGATAAAGGCTGCTTGTTGCAGATCAAAGGGTGCAATGTCATGTGAAATATCAACGATTCGAACCGCTGGCAGTAAGGAAAGCAAGCTTCCTTTTAACGCGGCCTGATAAAAATCTTTGTGTCCTAAATCTGTCGTTAAGGTTATGATACCCATTATTAAAAATATCTCCTACAGTCCGAATTCGTTTTTAATTCATCCTTGCAAACATAAGCAGAATTATTTTGCTTTTTTTTATCCACCATTATTAGTAATCTTGCGTAAGGATTTTGCTCTGCAAATATTCAATTTTTATTGCATATAATTAACCCAACAAAAGACATTAATTTGAGCGAAGTAAAGATTAATCTGGAACAGGTAGACCCCTCAGTTTTGTGGGGACCTGAAAATGAAAACTTTGAACTAATCAGAAAGCAGTTTCCAAAGTTAAAAATGGTGGCCCGCGGGACCGATTTTAAAGTGTTAGGAGATATCAACGAGTTAGCGACTTTCCAGAGTTATTTTCAATCCATCTTAGCTCACGTAGAAAAATTTAACCGATTGAATCCGCATGACATCGAAAATATTTTTGATATAAAGAAAAGCGACGGGGAAGAGAAGACAGAGGAGCCAAGTTCAAAAGGCGGTGAGGAGCCTCTAGTATTTGGTGCAAATGGCTTGATTATCAAAGCACGAACACCGAACCAACGGAAGATGGCTGATAGTATTACGAAAAATGATATACTTTTTGCTATCGGTCCGGCCGGTACAGGGAAAACTTATACCGCGGTTGCTTTAGCGGTGAGAGCATTAAAAAACAAGGAGGTTAAGCGGATCATACTGACTCGTCCAGCGGTAGAGGCGGGGGAGAACTTAGGCTTTCTTCCGGGAGATTTGAAGGAAAAAGTGGATCCTTACTTAAGACCCCTTTATGATGCTCTAGATGATATGATTCCCACGGAGCGTCTAAAATATATGCTTGAGAACCGAGTGATCGAAGTGGCTCCTTTGGCTTTTATGCGCGGTAGGACCCTCGATAACTGCTTTGTTATTTTGGATGAAGCTCAAAATGCCACAGACCTTCAGTTAAAGATGTTCTTAACAAGAATGGGACCTACGGCGAAGTTCATTGTCACAGGAGACGTGACACAAATTGATTTGCCGAAAAAGCAGCAGTCTGGGTTAAACACAGCCATAAAACTATTAGATAATATAGAAGGGATCGATATCATTTATTTAAGTGGATCGGACGTGGTTCGCCATAAATTGGTTCGTAGAATTCTTGCCGCATACGGAGATATTTAGAAGAAAAAATGAACGCATTAAAGGAAACAAAATTTGTACTACCGCAACAAACTGCCTTCTACAAAGGTAAAGTGCGAGATGTGTATACGATTGCAGATAGTTATCTGGTAATGGTGGTTAGCGATCGAATATCAGCATTCGATGTAGTATTACCCAGAGCAATACCTTATAAGGGGCAGGTGTTGAACCTGATTGCTGCTAAATCGTTGAAAGCGACAGAAGATATTTTACCTAATTGGCTATTAGACGTACCAGATCCCGCAGTGAGTATTGGTCGGATTTGCGAGCCCTTTAAGGTCGAGATGGTTATTAGAGCTTATTTGTCGGGGCACGCATGGCGGGAATATCAGACAGGAAAACGCGAAATCTGTGGTGAACTGCTTCCGGACAACATGAATGAGAATGATCGATTGCCAAAACCCATCATCACACCGAGTACAAAGGCTTATGTAGGTCACGATGAGGATATTTCAGGTAAAGAAATAATCGATCAAGGTATTGTTAGTAAGTCCGATTATCAAAAGCTTGTTGATTATACCGAAAGGTTATTTGAAAGAGGGACAGAAGAGGCTGCGAAAAGAGGACTTATTTTGGTTGACACGAAATATGAGTTTGGTAAGATTCGTGATCAAATATATTTAATTGACGAAATTCATACACCCGATTCATCACGGTATTTTTACGAAGACACTTATCAGCAGTTACAGGATCGGGGGGAGCCCCAACGTCAACTTTCTAAAGAGTTCGTTCGTAAATGGTTAATTGAAAATGATTTTCAAGGTAAAGAAGGACAGGTTATACCGGAGATGACAGATGAAATTGTTCAGTCGATTTCTGAGCGCTATATTGAGCTATATGAACACATTATCGGTGAAAAATTCATCTACCCGGATGAAGAGGATGTTAATAATCGAGTAGAAAAGAGTATATTAGAGTCGTTAAAAAAAATAGCAAAAAGTTAATAGATATAGCAGCATGAAATTTACAATTGATAGACACGAACGTTATGTTGTGTTAAAGCCTCATGAGAAGGTTTTGGATGGAAATGCGGCTCCGCAGGTTAAGTCAGAATTTGTACGAATCAACACAGATGGACAACGAAATATCGTGCTCGATCTTTCTGAAGTTGAAACCATTGATTCTTCAGGGCTTCGGTCGGCATTGATGGCACATAGAATGTGTAAAGCACTTGGTGGAATTTTCATACTGGCTAACGCTAATGAAGCTATCACCCAATTAATCAAACTCTGTAAGCTTGAAGAGGCTCTAGTGTCTGTGCCAACAATACAAGAGGCGGAAGATATCGTGTTCATGGAAGAGATTGAGAAAGAGTTTCGCGGATTTTCGACCTCCGAGGAGTAATCGACTTTGTACATGATGTTTGATTTAACCATATTGGGCAGCAACTCAGCAACTCCAGCCTATGGAAGAAATCAGACATCACAAATCCTATCCATTGAAAATAGACTGTACCTGATCGACTGTGGGGAAGGTACTCAGTTGCAGCTAATAAGATACGGAATAAAACCCTCTCGTATTAAGCATATCTTTATTAGTCACCTGCACGGTGACCACTATTTGGGTTTAGTCGGTTTACTTTCGTCGATGCACTTAGGCGGAAGGAAAGACGAACTGTCGATTTACGGGCCACCGGCACTCAAAGAAATTATAGATATTCATTTGTTGTATTCGGATACACGCCTTCGATACCCCGTTCATTTTATTCCAACAGTGGACGATGAAGAACGAGTTATCCTTCAGAATGAACATATTACTGTTCGCAGTTTTCCATTGAATCACCGAATTCCATGCACCGGTTTTCGTTTTGATGAGCCCCCCCCGCTCGCTAAGATCAATCGCGATGTGTGCGATGAGCTCAATATCCCATCTCACCTTTTTTCGGAAATAAAGAAAGGGGGAGATTATATCGATGAAAATGGTACTATACACCAGCATACTGATTTAACACTCCCTCCAAAAGCACCCCGGAGTTACGCATACTGTTCGGATACACTTAATTCGGGAGTATATTTTTCTTCTATAGAAAATGTAAGCTTGCTGTATCATGAAGCTACTTTTTTGCATGGTATGCTTGTACGTGCACAGGAAACTTATCATACTACTGCGTTGGAAGCCGGACAAATAGCGCTAAAAGTGGGAGCAAAAAAGTTATTAATAGGACATTTCTCGGCGAGATACCGCGAACTGAGCCCATTGTTAGAGGAGTGTCGATCGATTTTCCCTAATTCGCACCTAGCAACGGAAGGAAGAATGTATCATATCGAAAACTGATCAATCATCGTTTGGGTAACTTTCGCTGATTTGCCTGTCTTGATGTCAATCAGGACGTAGTCAAACCAACCATCACAGGCGACTTTTCCGGTTTCTTTGATTGTAATTTCGAAGCTGACACGGCAACCTTTAGAATTCATACTTTCTATACCAGTTTCGACACTGAATTCTTTGCCCATAGTTAATGCTCTTTTATAATCTACATGAGCAGTTCGAACGACCCAGCCATATCCCGAGTCGATAAACTCTTCCATGCTGACACCGTAACAATCTCTCATTTGGTCATAGCGTGCAGCCAGTACATAGTCAAAATATTTACTGTTATGGACATGTTGAAACATATCGATGTCATCGGGGCGAACACGATAAGAAGTAGAGAAACGTGAATATGTCTTCATTCAACCAAAATTAAAAATTAATTACTCAATTCATTGTATTTTAATATATAAAGACTATTTTTGCACTAAAATTTATTAATCACACTTTAATATTATTCAGGTAATGTATTTAAGTAAAGAGTACAAAGCGGATATTTTTAAAAAATTCGCTGAATCAGAAACCAATACGGGATCTGCGGAAGGCCAAGTTGCCTTGTTCACTCATCGTATTGCTCATTTAACTGAGCATTTAAAGAAAAACAGAAAAGATTTTTCTACTCAGTTAGCACTTCAAAGATTGGTTGGTAAACGTCGTTCTTTATTAGCGTATCTTTATAAAAAAGATATTGAAAGGTATCGTGCGATTATCAAAGCCTTAAAACTGAGAGATATTATCAAATAGAAATCAGTGAAATTTTGAGAAAGCCATCCCAAATCGGAGATGGCTTTTTATTTTTAAAAATAGTAAAATTTATATATTAGACTGATACGGCAGAAAGATGAAACCGTATTTATTGAGACAAAATGAGTTACACAGAAATTAAAACATCATTCGATTTAGGCGACGGTCGCCTGGTTGAAATCTCCACCGGAAAGATGGCAAAACAAGCTGATGGTTCCGTAGTGGTAAAACAAGGTGATACCATGCTTTTGGCAACTGTAGTATCGGCAAAAGAAGCGAAACCAGGAACCGATTTTTTACCTCTTTCGGTTGATTATCAAGAGAAATATGCATCAACTGGTCGCATTCCGGGAGGGTTCTTGCGCCGTGAAGCCCGTTTATCAGACTATGAAGTATTAATATCACGATTAGTAGATAGAGCATTGCGTCCATTGTTCCCAGAAGACTATCACGCTGATACGCAAGTAATGATCAGTTTGATATCTGCTGATAAAAATATTATGCCTGATGCGTTAGCAGGTTTAGCTGCATCAGCTGCGCTATCGGTTTCCGATATACCTTTTAATGGCCCAATATCTGAGGTTCGTGTAGCAAAGATTGATGGCCAATTGGTTATTAACCCTACAGTTGCCGACTTAGAACGCTCCACACTGGAGTTCATTGTGGCGGGTTCTGCGGATGATATTGGCATGGTTGAAGGAGAGGCTAATGAGATTTCAGAAGAAGAAATGCTCGAGGCAATAGAGTTTGCTCACAAAGCAATCAAAGTTCAAGTTCAGGCTCAAAACGAACTCGCTGAACTAGTTGGCAAGAAGGTGAAGAGAGAATATTCTCATGAACCATCGAACCCTGAGCTACGCGAAACTATTTATGCAGCAGCCTATGATCGTGTATATGAAGTTGCTAAGTCAGGTTTGTCGAAAAAAGAACGTTCTTCTAAGTTCAAAGAAATTGAAGCCGAGTTCCTTACAGATGAGGAAATGGACGATGATACGATTTTCTTAACTAAAAAATATTTCCACGACGTTCAGTCGGACGCTGTCAGGAATTTAGTGTTAAACGAAGGTATTCGTTTGGATGGTAGAAACACCCGTACCGTGAGACCAATATGGAGCGAAGTAGATTATCTTCCTGCAGCACATGGGTCCGCTGTATTTACAAGAGGGGAGACTCAATCACTTACTTCTGTTACTTTAGGCGCGAAGGACGATGAGCAAATTATAGATGGTGCGTTCATCCACGGATATAACAAATTTATGCTGCACTATAACTTCCCGGCATTCTCGGTGGGTGAAGTTAGACCGAACAGAGGTCCAGGACGTAGAGAGGTAGGACACGGTAACCTTGCTATGCGTTCGTTGAAAAAAGTATTACCTGGGGGGGATGATAATCCCTACACAATTCGTGTAGTTTCTGACATTCTTGAATCAAATGGTTCATCTTCGATGGCTACTGTTTGTGCAGGTTCACTCGCTCTAATGGACGCTGGGATTAAAATTAGTTCTCCTGTATCCGGTATAGCAATGGGATTGATCATGGATGAGGAAACTGGCAAATATGCTGTATTGAGTGACATTTTAGGTGATGAGGATCATTTAGGTGATATGGATTTTAAAGTGACGGGTACTGAAAAAGGTATTGTTGCTTGTCAGATGGACCTAAAAATCAATGGCTTAAAATGGGAAGTTCTAACGGAAGCTTTAAATCAATCGAAAGAAGCGCGTCTACATATTTTAGGAGAGATGTTAAAAACAATAGATGCACCTCGCGAGGATTATAAACCACACGCTCCGCGAATTGTTAGCTTCTCAATCGATAAAGAGTTTATTGGTGCTGTGATTGGGCCGGGTGGTAAGATTATCCAAGAGATGCAACGTGAAACCGGTGCAACTATTTCAATTGAAGAAGTAGATAACAAAGGTGTTGTTCAAGTTTTTGCAGATAACAAGCAAGCTATTGATGATGCAGTTGGACGTATTAAGAATATAGTTGCGAAACCAGAGGTGGGCGAAGTTTACGAAGGTAAAGTGAAAACCATTATGCCTTTTGGTGCATTTATTGAAATCATGCCTGGTAAAGATGGTTTACTCCATATTTCTGAAATTGACTGGAAGCGTTTTGAAACTATGGATGGTATATTTGAAGTTGGAGATATAGTGAAAGTAAAATTGCTAGATATCGACAAACAAGGTAAATTAAAATTATCTAGAAAAGTATTACTTCCAAGACCAGAAAAAAACGAATCAAAATGAAACATCTGATTGCTCCTTCTGTATTATCAGCAGATTTTGCTAATCTAAAAGAAGATATCGATATGATCAATCGCAGTAAAGCTGATTGGTTCCATATCGATATCATGGACGGTGTATTTGTACCGAATATCTCCTTTGGTTTTCCTGTATTGGCTTCAATTAATCATTATGCCAGCAAGCCGCTAGATGTACATCTGATGATTGTGGATCCGGACCGCTATTTACAGCAGTTTAAAGATGCAGGTGCTGAGGTTATTACGGTTCATTATGAGGCCTGTACACATCTTCACAGGACAGTTCAAGCTATAAAAGGTTTGGGTTGTAAAGCTGGCGTAGCATTAAACCCACATACGCCGGTGTCGGTCTTAACGGAGATTATAGAAGATTTAGACTTGGTGCTAATCATGTCTGTTAATCCTGGTTTTGGCGGTCAGAAGTTTATAGAGAATACCTATCAAAAGATACGTCAACTCCGATTATTGGCTAGTGAAAGAAATGAAAATCTATTAATTGAAGTTGATGGCGGTGTTAATCAGCACAATGTTCTTGCTCTACTGAAAGCTGGTGTCGATGTATTGGTTGCTGGAAATGCTGTTTTTGCTTCGGATGAGCCGGAGAAGACAATAGAAGAAATGAAGAAGGTATCCCTGGATAGTATCTCCGTTTGATATTTTCTAATAAAGAATACAGATGAAGCGGAGAATTAATTCTCCGCTTTTTTTATTGAATTTTTTCATCATTACATTTAAATTGTGATTACATTCGCAATTTTACTGCACTTATAATGAAAAGATGAAAATAAATATTTATTTTTATCAAAAATTTTATTTAACCTCATATACATATGAAACATAATTTTGGTGCCGGACCCTGTATCTTGCCTCAGGAAGTTTTTAAGCAGGCTTCAGAAGCTGTTATTAATTTCAACGATACTGGATTATCTATTTTGGAGATTTCACACCGTTCAAAGGAATTTGAAGCTGTTGTTTTTGAAACGGAGTCTCTGATCAGGGATCTTTTGTCTGTACCTAGTAATTATTCAATTCTTTTTTTACAAGGTGGAGCGCGTCAGCAGTTTGCGATGGTTCCGATGAACCTAACTCGGGAAGGTGAACGAATGGCTTATCTTGATACGGGCAGTTGGGCTTCAAATGCTATTAAAGAAGCTCGTAACATCGGAGATGTGGAGGTGGTTGCCTCAGGGAAAGATAACAACTATACAAGTATTCCCAAAACATACCACATTCCAAATGATGCAGCTTTTTTTCACTATACCTCTAATAATACCATTTTTGGAACGGAGCTTTTTGATGTTCCTAATTCCCCAATCCCGGTTGTTTGTGATATGTCCTCCGATATCTTGAGCAGAAAGATCGATGTATCTCAATATGGATTAATCTACGCGGGGGCGCAAAAGAACATCGGCCCGGCAGGGTTAACCATTGTCATTGTCAATAATGATTTACTAGGAAACACTGGTAGAACATTGCCTGCAATATTTGATTATCAATCACATATAAAGGCTAAATCGATGTATAATACGCCTCCGGTATTTTCTATCTATGTGGCAATGTTGAATTTACGGTGGTTGAGATTAAAGGGAGGCATTGAGGAAATTGAACGTGAGAATATAGCCAAGGCTAGAAAGCTCTATGAAGAAATTGACCGCAATCCTTTATTCAAAGGACCTGCAGATCTAGAGGACCGGTCCCGAATGAACGTTGCTTTTACAATGGAAGATCCTAGTTTAGAGAGCGAATTCTTGGCATTAGCTACTGAAAGAGATCTAGTTGCATTAAAAGGCCATAGGAGTGTTGGCGGTTTTAGAGCATCCCTTTACAATGCATTGCCGCTGTCAAGCGTGCATTTATTGGTCGACGTAATGCAAGAGTTTGAAGAAAAAGTAAAAAAATAACATAAAATACAATGAGAATATTAGCAAATGACGGTATTGATAATCTGGGAAAAGAAATGCTTGAAAAAGCTGGTTTTCAGGTCGATACTGTCCATATACCACAAGAGGAATTAATTTCAAGATTGCCAGAATACGATGTAGTAACGGTACGAAGTGCAACTAAAATCAGAAAGGACTTAATTGATGCCTGTCCGAACCTAAAAATTATCGCTCGCGGCGGTGTTGGTATGGATAATATCGATGTGGAATATGCACGCGGAAAAGGTATTGCTGTTATCAATACGCCGTCGGCATCATCTATTTCTGTAGCCGAATTGGTGTTTGGCCACTTTTTTAGCGGTGTCCGTTTTCTTTATGATGCGCAAAGGAAGATGGCGACAGAAGGCGAGTCTAATTTTGCTGGATTAAAGAAAGCTTATGCTAAAGGAAGCGAGCTTCGTGGAAAGACCTTAGGTGTCATCGGTTTCGGCCGAATCGGACGGGAAACTGCGAAAATAGGTTTGAGTTTAGGAATGCGAGTTGTTGTCTGCGATACCCATCCAATTGATACGAAAGTTACTCTTTCTTTCTTCGAGGGTCAGACATTGGATTTTGAAGTTACTCAAATAGGTTTTGATGAGTTATTAGGATCTGCTGATTTTATTAGTCTTCACGTACCTTTCCTTGGAAAAGCGTTAATCGGTAATGAAGAATTTGCAAAGATGAAAGACGGAGCAGGAATTGTAAATGCTTCTAGGGGTGGGGTGATTGATGAGGACGCGCTTCTAGAGCACTTGAACAATGGGAAAATAGCTTTTGCGGGGCTTGACGTTTTTGACAACGAACCCACACCAAAAACTTCGTTGTTGAGACATCCAAGAGTCTCTTTATCTCCACATATTGGCGCTGCGACAAACGAGGCACAGAAAAGAGTAGGAGAAGAGCTGGCTACGTTGATTATCCAAGAGCTTGCCGTTTCTCAATAAGATGATACGCTAATAGAAGTATATTAATGAAAATATTGAAGTTTGGAGGTACGTCAGTAGGCAGTGCCGAAAGAATGAAATCGCTCTATGATATTGCGAAAAGAAATAATAGACAGATTATCGTACTGTCTGCAGTATCAGGAACGACAAATGCGCTGGTGTCCATCGGAGAAGCGTTTCAACAAGGTAGAAAAGAAGATGCTGACCAACAAATAAAGACCCTTCGAAAAACGTACGATCTTTATCTTGAAGAACTTTTTTCGACGGAAGAGGGTTTGAGAAACGGAACTGAACTGGTAGACTATCATTTTAGACTTATTAACTCGTTTAACGGCAAGCTTTATACTCCCATTGAGGATAAAATAATACTTGCCCAAGGTGAGTTATTATCTACTACCTTGTTTCATTTTTATTTGAATGAACAAGGGATTAAATCTGCACTTTTGCCAGCGTTAGACTTCATGAAGATTGACGACGACAACGAGCCTGTGATTGATCATATTCGGACCAACTTAAATGCTTTACTCGAAAAGGAACCGGATTGCAATTTGTTCATCACTCAAGGGTTCATCTGTCGGAATTCATTTGGCGAAATAGATAATCTCAGAAGAGGAGGGAGCGACTATACAGCTTCTCTAATTGGCTCCGCTATTCAAGCAGAAGAAATTCAAATATGGACGGACATTGATGGTATGCACAACAATGATCCGAGATTAGTTTCTGGCACCAAACCGATTGCACATCTATCTTTTAATGAAGCCGCTGAATTGGCGTACTTCGGTGCCAAGATATTGCATCCGCAGAGTGTTTTTCCTGCGCAGCGATACAACGTTCCTGTGAAGCTACTGAATACGATGGATCCTATGGCGTCGGGAACTGAAATTAGTTCTGAAGGAGCAATCAAATCTGGTGTCCGGGCAATTGCAGCAAAAGATAACATTACCGCTATCAGGATACATTCCTCTAGAATGCTGCTAGCCTATGGTTTTTTGCGGAAGGTGTTTGAGGTCTTTGAACGCTATAAGACGCCAATTGATATGATTACTACCTCGGAGGTAGCAATATCGCTTACAATTGATCAACCTAAATATTTGGAAGAAATCAAGAATGAACTGAAAGATTTTGGTAGGGTGGATATTGATTTTGATCAAACTATTATTTGTGTTGTGGGCGATTTTAGCCTTGAAACTCATGGCTATGCATCTCGAGTGCTTGATGCTGTTAAGCACCTATCTGTTCGTATGATATCCTATGGTGGAAGTGATTATAACATTTCTTTGCTTTTAAAGACGGAAGACAAGTTGGAAGCACTGAAATCATTACACAATCGTTTATTTTAGAAATACTGGACAATATATTATATGTTTGACATAGAGCTGATTAGAGAGTTTGAGAGAGAGGAGACGCCATTCTATTATTATGATCTTGATTTATTAAAAAGAACTTTAAAGTCTATTGACCTTGAGGCGACTAAATATAATTTTCATGTGCATTATGCTTTAAAGGCCAATTTCAATGATCGACTATTACGATTGATTCAAGAAAATGGATTAGGCGCCGACTGTGTGAGTGGGAACGAGGTATTAAAGGCACTGGAGATGGGTTTTGATGCCGATAAAATTGTTTTTGCAGGGGTAGGAAAATCGGATAAGGAAATTAATATAGCACTAGAAAATAATATTTTCTCATTTAATGTAGAGTCTATTCAGGAGCTAGAAGTTATTAACGAATTAGCCGCTGAGAAAAACAAAGTAGCTCGTGTTGCCCTGCGAATCAACCCAAATGTGGATGCACAAACTCATCATTACATCACAACCGGACTAGATGAGAATAAATTTGGCATAAAGTCGTGGGAGCTTGAAGACTGCATTAATACTTTGAAAAAACTGTCCTCTGTAAAATTAATTGGAATTCATTTTCATGTAGGCTCGCAAATCACGGATCTTAATGTATTTAAGAGTCTGTGTGTTAAAGTAAATGAGCTGAACAACTGGTTTGAAGAAAGAGGACACTATTTACAGGTTTTAAATGTAGGAGGGGGGCTAGGGGTTGACTACCACAATCCGGACGAGAACGATATTCCTGATTTTGAATCCTATTTTAAAACATTTGATCAATTCTTGGAAAGAAAACTCAACCAAGAGGTTCATTTTGAACTCGGGCGGGCGGTCGTTGCTCAAAGTGGTAGTTTAATCAGTCGAGTCTTGTATGTGAAAAAAGGAATCAAAAAGAATTTCATTATACTGGATGCCGGAATGACCGAATTAATGCGACCGGCACTTTACCAGGCATACCACAAAGTTCAACAATTATCGAATTCTGATGAAAGCAGCGAAACCTTTAACTATGATGTTGTAGGACCCATATGTGAAAGTTCAGATTGTTTTGCTAAGGAAGTGTCATTGCGCGAAGCAAAACGTGGTGATCTTATTGCAATCCGTTCTGCTGGTGCTTATGGAGAAGTGATGTCATCTGGCTACAATCTGCGTAACGAGATTCGTTATGTCTATAGCGGAGAACGAAATTAATAAAGTGCTTTATATCTTGAACATCGAGAACATGTTTGGGGGGGCTTAAAGTATCTTGGCATGTTCGGCTTCAAAGACAGAGTCAATTTTCCAGTTGTTTTTATCTTTCGAAGCTTCCACAGCCAAGGTATCACACCGTTCGTTTTCAGGATGGCCGGCGTGGCCTTTTACCCATATAAAACGAACGGTGTGTTGTGTGTAGATTGAATGGAATCTCATCCATAAATCCTTATTCTTTTTTCCAACAAATCCCTTTCTGATCCAGCTATCTAACCATTTTTTTTCTACACTATCAATGATGTATTTAGAGTCAGAATAAATCGTTACGTCCTGATTTAAGTTCTTTATTGCTTCTAGACCGGTGATCACAGCCAAAAGTTCCATTCGATTGTTAGTTGTCTTTCTAAATCCGCCTGAAAGCTCTTTGTAGTGCGAGCCTTTCCTTAAAATAACACCATATCCACCTGGACCAGGATTGCCACTTGATGCTCCGTCAGTAAAAATTTGAATCATGCGAACAAAGATAAGATTTAGGGGCAATTTGTTTGGATATTCTTTATTCGAATTGTTGTCTATCGTTATATTTTTTATCTTTACCTGTTCAATATTATAAATTATGTCAATCGAAAAAATCAACGTCCGGACATGGGCAATAGTAGCTGTGATTCTTGTTTTTGCAGCGTTACGTGGAATGAGTCCTGAAAGTTTTGGTAGCTGGGCTAACTTCACTCCAGTAGGTGCCATCGCTTTATTTGGTGGGGTTTACCTTAAAAGCAAGTGGAAAGCATTCCTAATACCCTTAGCAGTATTATTCGCATCAGATGTGATCCTGAATTATGCGTATTTCGGAGAATTTACTTTGTATTACGAGGGTATTTTTTGGGTTTATCTTAGTTTTGCTTTAATCGTGTTGTTAGGTAAAGCAATTAAAATTGTGAAACCTCTGCCTATTTTGTTATCTGCTTTCGCAGCTGTTTTAATTCATTGGGTTGTTGCTGACATTGGTGTCTGGCTACATAATCCAGTTTACGAACAGAATCTTTCAGGATTTATTCATTGTTTGGTATTAGCGATTCCGTTTGAAAAGAACTTCCTAGGAGGAACCCTTTTGTATAGCGGTGTAATGTTTGGTGGGTTTGAGTTATTAAAATCATATGTACCTAAGCTTGCTATAGCGAAACCTTAAAAGATAGTAGAACCGTTTCGATTCAAAAATCCCTACAAAATTTAATTTTGTGGGGATTTTTATTGTCTGTAAATCAGGATTTTATATAATCAATATTAAGTATTGATTTATGCATTCTTCTGTCATTTTCCATGTATGTAGGACAGAAAGCCAACATTAAATTTTGTCTACTGTTTTATTGTGCTTATGGTCAGTTGTTTAAGACTACTAATGTAAACAAGTAAATCATCTGTTTTTCAGCGCGGATGTTTTAGAGAGCTGTAGCGTCTAGTATTCGTGCCTGTTGTATGTCTGGGTGAATTCTTTATTCATATCCTTAAACAGGTTTAGTACTGCTTTTATAAATTCATCGTCAATTAATTGAAAAACTCCATCAACACCTCCTGTAACATCTAATTCGGAAATCTTATAGGTTTGTTCCAGTGCACCTTGTTCGAATTTCACAATGAATTTTTGATTCATCGAAAAGATGGTGATTTTACAATCTGGGTGGGGGAGTTCAGCTATAGTTCTCATTTTCGCAATATAATAATATAGTTATACGATACCCTGAGCTATCATAGCTTCTGCAACCTTGATAAATCCGCCGATATTTGCACCTTTTAAATAGTTAACTTTTCCACTTTCTTCTTTTCCATAATGGATACAAGTATCATGGATTTGATGCATAATGTGCTTCAGCTTATTGTCAACTTTTTCTTCAGACCAACACTGGCCAATTCTGTTTTGTGACATTTCTAGCCCTGAGACAGCAACTCCGCCAGCATTAGCAGCTTTTCCGGGTGCATAAGCGATCGACGACTTTTGAATAACTTTTAATGCGTCTGCAGTGCATGGCATATTTGCACCTTCTGCAATACAAAAACAACCACTTTTTATCAAAAATTTGGCGTCAGAAACATCTAGTTCATTTTCAGTTGCACATGGGAGGGCAATGTCACAAGGATAAATCCACGGCTTCTTTCCTGCTGTAAAGGTTGAGTTATACAATTTAGTATATTCTTTAAAATCTCGTGAACCCTTGGCTTTCAGTTTAGCAATAAAATGGATTTTGTCAATTGTAAACCCGTCCTTATCGTAAAGTACACCATCG
Organism: Albibacterium profundi; assembly: GCF_042159835.1. Lineage (NCBI taxonomy): Bacteria > Pseudomonadati > Bacteroidota > Sphingobacteriia > Sphingobacteriales > Sphingobacteriaceae > Albibacterium > Albibacterium profundi. Next base: position 589,819 of record NZ_JBBVGT010000003.1, read on the forward strand.
CTATTAGATACAGTGATTACTTTTGCACCCATATGGATCGCTTTTATCGCTGCGTATTGTGCGACATTTCCACTGCCGGAAACGGTTATGGTTTTTCCCTTTAAAGATAGATTCTTTTCATAGAGCATTTTCTCAACAAAGTACAACAGCCCGTAGCCTGTAGCTTCGGGTCTGATCAGGCTCCCGCCAAAATGTTGACCTTTTCCTGTCAAGATACCGGTAAATTCATTTTTAATTCTTTTATATTGCCCAAATAAGAAACCGATCTCACGTTCTCCAACGCCAATATCGCCAGCTGGAACGTCTATGTTAGGACCAATATGCTTCGATAGTTCAGTCATAAAACTTTGGCAGAAGCGCATGATTTCATTATCCGATTTATTTCTCGGATCAAAGTCAGCACCGCCTTTACCGCCACCTAGAGGCAACCCTGTTAAACTGTTTTTGAAAATCTGTTCAAAAGCTAAGAATTTTAAAACACTGAGGTTTACGGACGGTGAAAATCGCAGTCCGCCTTTATAAGGGCCAATTAGACTGTTCATTTGGACTCTGTAACCTCGATTAATTTGTACATGGCCTTTATCATCAACCCAGCACACACGAAAACTTACAACACGCTCTGGTTCGCTTAAACGCTCCAATACTTTAGAATCTATATATTCTGGGCAGCTTTCTTCCATAAATGGAATTATATCTTCTGCAACCTCTGTTATTGCTTGAATGAATTCTGGCTCGTTTGGATTTTTTACTTTAATATTCTTAAGAAATGCGTTAAAAGTTTTCGACATGTTGTTTTGTTTGCTTAAATATTCCAGCAATTATAGTCATTTCCTGTGTAAATTGCAAGTTTTATTAGGTGTTAATCAAATTATGTTAATAGAATCATTGTTTTGTTAACATATATATAACAAACATTCAGATTGCGATCCGACAACGTGAATATTATATTTTTTTATAATCTATATTATGTTAAATAGTATGCAGTGAACAAAACATCCCTTACCTTGGCGGTGTGTTTTACAATGTGGCTTCTCGTATGCGTACTAGTTTTGCCAACAAGTCTTCTAGTAAGTCTAAGTTTAGCATATTTGCTCCATCTGACTTTGCCGTGGCTGGATCTGGATGAGTTTCGATAAACAGACCGTCTGCGCCCACGGCTATGGCCGCTTTTGAGATGGTTTCAATTAGTTGAGGCTTTCCGCCTGTGACGCCGCTCGTTTGGTTCGGCTGCTGCAGTGAATGTGTACAGTCCATAACCACAGGCACTCCAAACGACTGCATCTCTGGAATGTTTCGATAGTCGACAATTAAATCCTGATACCCGAAGGTGTTTCCTCGATCTGTAAGTATAACTTGATCGTTACCAGACTCTTTTACTTTGTCAACTGCAAAGCTCATTGAGCTCGCAGATAAAAATTGTCCCTTTTTAATATTGATAACTTTTCCAGTCTCTGCTGCTGCTACCAGCAAGTTTGTTTGTCGACATAAAAAAGCTGGAATTTGTAGAACATCTACATATTCCGCTGCAATACTCGCCTCTCCGCTTTCATGGATATCCGTTACAGTGGGAATACCGAATGTCTGGCCAACTTTATTTAGTATTTTGAGCGCTTTTTCATCGCCGATTCCCGTAAAAGAATCTAATCGCGAGCGATTAGCTTTACGATATGAACCCTTAAAAATATATGGGATATTTAATTTGTCTGTTATGGCTACAATCTTTTCTGCAATCTGTAAAGCCATCGTTTCGCCCTCTATTGCACAAGGGCCTGCCATCAAGAAAAAATTCGATGAATCCGCATTCTTTATATCGGTTAACGGGTTGATTTTCATTGTGTATTTCTGGTATCTATAAAATTAATTTCCCATTTCAGACATAAACTTAATTCTCATAAGTTGTATATCCTCAAAAGTATAATCATCGCTTCCTAATTCTTTTAAAGCCTCGTCTATCGAATCACTATCCGCTTCTTTGAAATAATCGAATACCTCATCCTGACGATCCTCATCTAACATTTCATCGATAAAGTAGTTGATATTCAATTTCGTTCCTGAATAAACAATCGACTCTACCTCCTTTAGAATTTCTTCGTATGTAATGCCTTTAGACGATGCTATATCGTCCAAGCCAATTTTTCTATCAATGTTTTGGATTATTGAAACCTTAAGAGCCGATTTATTAGCAGTACCCTTGATAATCAAATCTACCGGCCGCTCAATTTCGTTTTCCTCCACATAGTCCTTAATTAAGGAAACAAACTGACTTCCAAACTTCATCGCTTTACCTGACCCTACCCCGTGTATTTGTTTCAACTCATCTAGCGTTACCGGATAGTGTATACACATTTCTTCCAGTGAAGGATCCTGGAATATAACAAACGGAGGAAGACTCTTCTGTTTTGCTATTTTCTTACGAAGGTTATCAAGTAGTTTTAGTAACGTACCGTCTACCGCACTCCCTCCTGTTGTATTTGCTTGCGTTTCTCCTTCCTCACTAGCCTTATCCATTGGTCTGTTTAAAATAAATTTAATGGCGTACGGGTTGGATAAGTAAGCTTCGCCTTTTTGTGTTAGTTGGAGCAAACCATAATTGTCAATATCCTTTGAAAGGAAGTTTTCAAGCACGGCTTGGCGAAAAAAAGATTTCCAGTAGTCGATTCCCTTTTCTTTCCCTATTCCAAACAGTGGATGTGTATCGTGTTTGTACGATGATATAGGCTGATTGTTTTGCCCCATCATAACGTTTATGATGTGATGGTCGTCAAATTTATCGCCCTCATCCTTAATGAATTGTAGAACGTTTACCAAAGGTTCTTCTGCATCGAAATTGCTAAATTCCGAATTGCAGTTGTCGCACATGCAATTACAGCCGGTAGCATCAAAGTTTTCCCCAAAATAATGTAGGATCTGCTTCCGTCGGCACACGGCAGATTCTGAATAATCGATCACCTCTTTCAATATTTGTGTGCCAATTTCACGTTCTGAAACGGGCTTGTCTTTCATGAATTTGGTAAGCTTCTCGATATCCTTTTCGGAATAGAATGCAATACATCTCCCCTCACCTCCATCACGTCCAGCACGACCGGTTTCCTGATAATAGCCCTCCATACTCTTTGGGATATCGTGATGAATCACATAACGGACATCTGGTTTATCAATTCCCATTCCGAATGCAATAGTCGCAACAATCACATCAACACCTTCCATCAGGAACATATCTTGAGTTTCCGCACGCTTCCTTGCGTCTAATCCCGCATGATACGGTAGAGCTTTGATCCCATTGATTTTCAGTATCTCGGCAATTTCCTCAACCTTTTTACGGCTAAGGCAGTAGATAATCCCCGACTTCCCCGAATTGTTTTTTATAAATCGAACGATTTCCTTAACAACATTAATTTTCGGTCGCACTTCATAATAGAGGTTCGGTCGATTAAAAGATGATTTAAATAGCGTTGCGTCGACCATTTGAAGGTTCTTCCGTATGTCCGACTGAACTTTTGGGGTAGCCGTAGCCGTCAGCGCTATGATAGGAATATTCTCGCCAATACTATTGATTACTTGCCGAATCCGGCGATATTCAGGACGGAAATCATGCCCCCATTCGGAAATACAGTGAGCCTCATCAACGGCAACAAAGGATACCGTAATGTATTTTAAAAATTCAATATTTTCCGTTTTCGCCAAAGATTCTGGAGCAACATAAAGCAGTTTTGTGTCTCCGTTCAAAACATCTTTTTTTACTTTGGCTACTTCACTTTTATTTAAAGATGAGTTAAGAAAATGTGCGATGCTATCCGAGCCTCCGAAAGCGCGCAATTGATCAACCTGATTTTTCATGAGGGCGATCAAGGGCGAAATAACGATCGCGGTTCCTTCACTCATCAATGCGGGTAATTGGTAACATATAGATTTACCCCCTCCCGTCGGCATAATAACGAACGTGTCCTGTTTCTGCAACAAATTGGTTATGATGGCTTCCTGCTCACCCTTAAACGTATCAAAGCCAAAGAAAATTTGCAGATTATCGAATAATGATTTTTCTATTTGCATTGTCCTCAAGGAAAATATCTAATATGTTCTCGTAGATTACTCAAAATAACATATTTTTGTCTTAATTCCATACTAAATATAAAAAAAATATTTTGTGAAAACTAATCCTGAGATAAAATCCATAGCCGTTTCTACACTTAAAATTGAGGCCGATGCAATACTAAAATTGACTGAACGAATTGACGATGACTTCGTTAAGGTTGTCGAAGAGATATTACGCATAAAAGGCCGCGTGATTATTACCGGAATAGGCAAAAGTGCTATAATTGCGCAAAAAATTGTAGCGACCCTTAATTCAACTGGAACACCTTCTATTTTTATGCATGCGGCAGATGCTATTCACGGCGATCTGGGAATGCTACAAGCCGATGATTTAGTAATTGCAATCTCAAAAAGTGGAAACACTCCAGAAATCAAAGTTCTTGTACCGCTTTTAAAGCAGTCCGAAAATAAGCTTGTTGCAGTCGTCGGTGATACCCAATCTTATCTAGCATTACAAGCAGACTATATCTTAAACACCAGTGTCGATAAAGAGGCTTGCCCCTTGAATTTGGCACCGACAACCAGCACAACTGCCCAACTAGCTATGGGTGATGCCCTAGCTGTTGCTCTTTTAGAGTGCAGGGAGTTTACAGATAAAGATTTTGCGCGTTATCATCCAGGTGGCTCGCTCGGAAAAAGACTTTATTTGAAGGTTGGTGACCTATCCGCTCAAAATGAGAAACCAGTCGTATCCACCACGACACCCGTTAAAGACGTTATTTTGGAGATTACCAAAAATCGTCTGGGTGCTGCCGCTGTAATGGAAAATGATGAAGTTTTAGGTATCATAACTGATGGTGATATCCGTCGAATGATCGAGACACATGATAAAATCGGGCATTTAACTGCCAACGATATTATGGGTAGAAGACCAGTTACAATACAAAAGGGTGAATTAGCCGTTAATGCACTCAATTTAATGCGAACAAATAATATCACCCAAATCATCGTCTTAAACAAGAACCAGGGTTATGACGGAATAATACATCTTCATGACCTACTAAAAGAAGGGATTATCTAATCAAATCATTACATTTGGTAATGTTAATGTTTCGCGACTTAATCTATAACGAATAATTAATTATAAATGAAAGACATATTTGCGGTTATTATGGCTGGCGGAATCGGTAGCCGTTTTTGGCCAGTAAGCAAAACCATATACCCAAAACAATTCTTAGATATTTTTGGAACCGGAAAGACGTTGATCCAAACCACATTTGATCGGTTCAAAGCCATCATACCAGAAGAAAATATATTTATCGTAACCCACGAGTCTCACTTAGAGTTGTTAAAAGAACAATTACCACAGGTTGCAGACGAACGGATTCTTTCGGAGCCTATTATGCGTAATACGGCTCCCTGCATCGCCTATGCATGTCACAAGATAAAAAACCTAAACCCAGACGCTACAATCGTTGTTTCTCCGTCAGATCATTTGATTTTAGATGAAGCAAACTTTCATGAGGCTATTAAAAAAGGGATAGACGCTGCCGCTAAAGAGGACCGACTTATAACATTGGGAATACGTCCCTCGCGGCCGGATACCGGTTATGGGTATATACAATACATTGACGGCTCACCCAAAACCGAGTTAAAGAAAGTCAAAACGTTTACGGAAAAACCTAACCTTGAGATAGCCAAAACGTTTATTCAGAGCGGCGACTTTCTCTGGAATGCCGGAATATTCATTTGGTCTGCTAATGCGATTATCCAAGCATTGCATGCCCATGTTGAAGAGTTAAACGATATCTTTTCAGACGGAGCCCACTATTTAAACTCCGATAAAGAAAAGCAATTCATAGCCTTGGCGTATCAACGTTGTCCAAATATTTCTATAGATTTTGCGGTGATGGAGAAAGCTGAAAATGTTTACGTGCTCCCTGTCACCTTCGGATGGTCAGACCTTGGTACTTGGGGGTCGGTATATGACCTTGCCGAAAAAGATTTCTCTGGCAACCTGGCAATACCGAAGGACAATGTTATGTTTTACGATACTTCTAATTGTATGGTCAGCGCTGAGAAGGATAAGTTAGTGGTTTTACAAGGAGTCAACGACATGATTGTTGTAGAGTCTGAAGATGTATTGCTGATCATCCCACGAGATCAGGAAAAGAACATCAAGCAGATCTTAACAGATGTGAAATCCAAGCACGGAAGCAGGTACCTCTAATCGAGGTGTTCTTTTTGCATTTTCACGGAACAACGCGGATAATAGCTAGGCTCTTAGCAAAAGCTGCTTAGCTTTGACCGCGACGCTGCCTAATGGCCTCGTAAACAACAACACCGGCAGACACAGACACATTTAATGAGGCAATGTTTCCGAATAGCGGTATTTTCGCTAAGTTTTCAGAAATCCGGATCAATTCGTCTGAGATGCCATCTTCTTCTGAACCCAAGATAAGCACGGTCGGTGCAGTATAGTCGGGTTCATAAATGGTAGCTTCAGTTTTTTCCGTGCAAGAAACCATTTGCAAGCCTGATTCTTGAAGGAATTTTGCGGTTTTATACAAACTATCCACTCTGCAAACAGGAATATTAAACAGTGCGCCAGCTGAGGTCTTTACCGCATCTGGGTTGATTTCTGCGGAACCTTTTTTAGGGACAACAATAGCGTGCACTCCGGCGCATTCGGCTGTTCGAGCGATTGCACCCATGTTTCGCACATCCGTCACGCCGTCTAACATTAGAATTAACGGTGTCTCTCCCCTATCATATATATCCGGAATAATATGTTCAATGTTCTGATAAACAATTGGCGAAATAACCGCTACAACGCCTTGGTGTGCTTTTCTTGTTAGGCGATTGAGTTTCTCAATCGGAACCTGTTGGTAGGGTATGTTATGCTGGTTGACTAAAGTCTTCAATTCAGTAATTAGCCCGCCTCCTAAACCTCGCTGTATAAAGAGCGACTCCAGCTCTTTACCGCTTTCGATAGCCTCGATCACAGCACGGATGCCAAAAACGAGTTGATTGGTTTCTTTTTTCTGGGGTCTTGAATAGTGTTGCATAGCTTAAACAAAAAATCTGCACGAAGTTACATCAATAATATTATCATACAATAAATCTATGCCAATTATTATGACATTAATGTTGACATACTAACAGAACGAAAGTTATTAACACTTGCGTCAAGTTGCTGATACTCAAATGCCGTCGAAAGATATCAACAAGTTTTGCACTTAAATTGTTGATAAGATCGACCTAAACCAACTCAATAATCATATCTCTAATAATTTATAATTTTACATGTGTGTAAGTGATATCGCCAATTCGATTAAATTTAGATACCTTTGTTACCCCAATAATCAAAGTAAGTATAGTAGTAAATCTTAAGCTGTCTAATAATCAATGAGTACAAATAATGACTTCTCTTCTTCGTCTAATCGTCCAAATAAATTCGGGACTTCGGACCGACGGTCTAGGTTCCAGCAAATAGCTCACGAGCTCGGAAAACTCCCGCCTCAAGCTACGGATTTAGAAGAAGCAGTTTTAGGTGCATTGATGTTGGAAAAGGATGCACTTTCCGTTGTTATTGATATTCTGAAGCCTGAAACATTTTACTCAGAAGCACACAGTAAGATTTTTGAAGCTATTACCAATCTTTTCCAGAAGTCTTCGCCGATAGATATATTAACAGTTACTGCTGAACTACGCAAAATGGGCGCCTTAGAGCTAGTCGGCGGAGCCTATTATCTTACCCAATTAGCTGATCGTGTTGTATCGGCTGCGAACATCGAATACCATGCTCGGATTATTTCGCAAAAGTACATCCAACGAGAATTGATTCAGATATCATCCGATACCATAAAAAAAGCGTATGATGAAACATCTGATATCTTCGAATTGCTGGATGGCGCGGAGAAGTCTCTTTTCGATATTGCACAAAATAACTTACGTCGAGATACACAAAAAATTGACGACATCATGCGTAATGCGGTTGATGCACTCGAAAAATTGCGTGATCGGACCGACTCACTAACTGGCGTCCCGTCTGGTTTTACGGCGCTCGATCGTATTACTTCGGGATGGCAACCATCAGATTTAGTTATTATCGCTGCGCGACCCGCCATGGGTAAAACCGCTTTTGTTTTGAGTTGCGCCAGAAATGCTGCTGTTCAATATGATAAACCAGTTGCCGTGTTTTCACTTGAAATGTCTTCTGTACAGTTGGTCAACCGCCTTATATCGGGAGAGACTGAAATAGAGCAAGAAAAATTAAGAAAAGGTAACTTGGCCGATCATGAATGGACTCAGTTGCATTCTCGAATTGGAAAGTTAACGGAGGCTCCTTTATTAATTGATGACACCCCAGCGCTAAACGTATTTGAGTTTAGAGCAAAATGCCGGCGACTGAAAGCTCAATATGATATCCAAATGGTTATTGTCGATTACCTGCAGTTAATGCATGGAAAAGTAGATGGCAAAGGTGGTAATCGTGAGCAAGAAATAGGTAGCATCTCTCGTGCGTTAAAATCGGTCGCCAAAGAGCTCAATATACCAGTCATAGCCCTCTCTCAATTGAGTCGTGCAGTTGAAAGTCGACCAGGCAACAGTAAGCGACCGATGTTATCCGATTTACGTGAATCGGGGTCGATTGAACAAGATGCCGATATGGTACTTTTCCTGTATCGCCCTGAATATTACGGGCTCACAGAAGATGAAAACGGAAATAGTACCGCTGGTGTCGGTGAGGTGATTATCGCCAAGCACAGAAATGGTGAGATAGCAACCGTTCCGCTGAAGTTTGTAGGTAAATTTGTGAAGTTTACTGATCTTGAAGATGACTTCGGTTCACCTGATTCGTTTTCTGCGGGCATGTCCCCTTCAGAAGAGTTCAATTCAGGTATTATTACCCGTTCTTCCAGACTGAATGATATGAACGACGATCCTTTTTAGTCGTCATCATAATCGTCATCATCGAATTCTCCAAGAGCCGATCGGTAAACCGTCTGCAGTTCTGACAACGCATGTCTGTCTCCTACCTTGGTAGCTACAGACATCCCCTTTTCGTAAATCGAAACAGCCTCCTCCTTTCGTTCCAACTGCTCTAAGAGTTTTCCTAAATGGTAGTATGTGCCAACATAAAGTGGCTCATTATCAACGAGGTCATTATAATAACTCAATGCTTTTTCATGATCACCTATTTTTGCATATTCAGTAGCTATCGCATACTTGATAAAAGGGTCCTTAGATCCGTCCGATAAAAAGCCTAATAATTGTTCTAAACGTTTATTACTCATTGTTCAATCGCTACTTTTTGTTAGATTTGTAAAAAAGGAATATATATGAAAATATTAGTTTGTATTAGCAGTGTTCCAGATACCACAACAAAAATAACCTTTACAAATGATAATGCCGAACTTAATTCTTCAGGGGTACAATTTATTGTAAACCCATATGATGAAATTGCCTTAGCCAAAGCAGTTGAGATGGCTGAAGGCGGTAAGGCAGAAGTAACCGTTATAAATGTTGGTGATGCAGGAACCGACCCCACCATTAGAAAAGCCCTAGCTATTGGAGCCGACAAAGCAGTTAGAGTTGACGCTCAACCCAAAGATGCTTGGTTTGTTGCCCATCAGATAGCGGATTATGCAAAGAAAAACGATTTTGACTTAATATTAACCGGAAGAGAGTCTATAGACTATAATAGTACGCAGGTTGCCGGTCTGGTAGGTGAATTGCTCAATATACCCTCAGTTTCTATCGCAAAGAGAGTCGAACTACAAGATCAACAAATCGAAGTAGATCGCGAAGTTGAAGGCGGGAAAGAGATCCTTTCGATTCCTCTGCCAGCTGTGATCGGTGTTTCTGAAGGCGTTGCTGAACCACGGATACCCAATATGCGCGGAATTATGTCAGCCAGAAGCAAGCCGCTTGATGTAGTAGAGGCAATCGCCGTTGAAGAGAATTCCGCAATCAAAAAATTTGAGACGCCTGAACCACGTGGAGCCGTTACCATGATTCCTGCTGACGAGCCAGAAAAGCTGGTTGAGTTATTACATACCAAAGCTAGAGTTATCTAAGCTTGGTTAAAATAGTACACCTAAAATAGAAACAAACATGTCTGTATTAGTATATGTAGAAAATACCGGAGGTGAATTCAAGAAGTCCGTATACGAAGTCGTTTCCTATGCAAAGGCAATTGCAGATTCCCTAAATACCAATCTTACCGCTTTATCCATTGGATCTGTAGACTCTTCTAATCTCGAGCGTTTAGGACAATACGGAGCGAGCAAGGTTTTAAACGTTCGTTCTGAACAATTCAAATCTTTTGTTAATCACGCTTATGCATCGGTTATCGCTTCCGCTGCCAAAGAACAGGATGCTAAAGTAGTTGTTCTTTCTAACTCGTTTAGTGGAAAGGGGCTCGCGCCTCGAATTGCCGCTAAATTAGAAGCAGCCTTAGCATCAGGTGCAGTAGAGCTGCCAGTGATCAATGATGATGCGATCACGGTTAAACGATCAGCGTTTTCAGGTAAAGCTTTTGCTTTCCTTGAGATGAAATCTGCAATAAAAGTCATTTCGTTGACACCCAACTCTTTTGAATTGCGTAAAAACGAAGTTGAAGCTGAAATTGTAGACTATAGTCCGGAAAAGACCGATACCCTAGAAACGATCATAAAAGATATCGTACGTGCCACGGACAAAGTAAGTTTAGCTGATGCAGAAATTGTCGTATCCGGCGGTCGTGGCCTTAAGGGGCCCGAAAACTGGGGTATGATAGAAGAACTAGCCGAGGTGCTAGGTGCGGCCACAGCCTGTTCTAAACCCGTGTCGGATGCCGACTGGCGTCCACATGAAGAGCACGTTGGGCAAACAGGTATCGTCGTTCGTCCAAACTTATACATAGCTATCGGTATCTCGGGTGCTATTCAGCATTTAGCGGGCGTTAGTTCCTCTAAAACCATCGTTGTTATCAACACAGACCCTGATGCCCCTTTCTTTAAGGTAGCAGATTATGGTATTGTAGGTGATGCATTTGAGGTCGTTCCTAAACTTATCGAAGCCGTAAAATCCTACAAAGCAGGATAATAATAAGATCGATAGGTGATGTTTATTTCCTAGAACTATCACCTATCGATCTTTGTTAAAGTGAATACATGGATAAAATTAAATTAGATATTGTCGGTTTATCGTATAGTCAGACTCAGTCTGGTGCTTACGCACTTGTTCTTGGTGAAGTTAACGGTCGGAGAAGACTCCCGATCATCATAGGTGGTTTCGAAGCACAGGCCATTGCTATTGAAATCGAAAAAATGACCCCTAGTCGGCCGCTAACGCATGATCTGTTTAAATCGTTCGCAGACCTTTTCAACATCGTAGTCAGCGAAGTTTTGATCTACAACCTGGTCGACGGAATATTTTTCGCTAAATTGATATGCAATGATGGTAAAAAGGATATAGAGATTGACGCCAGGACTTCTGATGCGATCGCTATTGCAGTCCGATTTAATTGTCCGATATACACTTATGAATTTATTCTCTCCACTGCTGGGATAATTATCGAGGGGAACGATTTTGCATTTTTAGAAAACTTGGATTCAGATAACTTGAAAGGCGACTCAAGTGAGAAAAGTTCTCCCATGTCGTTTTCTACGCTATCAGACGCTGAATTAAAAGAAAAACTTCAGCAAGCACTGAGTGACGAAGCCTATGAACGAGCAGCAAAAATACGCGATGAAATCGCACGCCGAAAAGCCTCTTGACGTAGCGCTGACTTTCACACCTATTTTTTTTGTAATTTTGTATACTATTTAATAACAAAGCTATGGCCGTCATAAAAGTATATACGGAAGAAACTCCGAATCCTGCTACACGCAAATTTTTAGTTAATAAATTATTAGTGAACGGAAGTCACGACTTCCCATCTCGGGAAAAAGCAGAGGCCTCCCCTTTTGCAAGCGAACTGTTTAAGTTCAACTTTGTCGACGGGGTATTCTTTGCTAGTAATTTCGTGACTGTTACAAAATCACCTGATAGTGCTTGGGAAGACATCGAACCGATCTTAAAGGAATTTGTAAAAGGTGCTGTTGAGTCTGAGTTGACCATTCTAGAAGTCGTTCCGGATCATAATGTAAGTTTTGAAGGAAGCGATATTGAAGTTAAGATCCAACAAATTTTGCACGATTACGTAAGACCGGCTGTCGAACAAGACGGTGGCGCTATCTCTTTTCAGAAATACGATGAAGGTGTAGTAACTGTTGAACTAAGGGGCTCTTGTAGCGGGTGTCCTTCATCCATTATCACACTTAAAGCTGGAATCGAAGGCTTGCTTAAGCGTATGGTTCCTGAAGTACAAGAGGTTGTCGCAGACTCTGTATAACTTACAACAATATAGCGCAAAGCGCTGAGCTAAAAGCATTTTTAAGTTATAATCTTAAAAATGCTTTTTTATTTCCAACAGTAATTCTTCGCTTAGGTAAGGATTACCCGCAACAACATTTCCTTTCGACAGCATATTTTGCCCACCTTCGAAATCATATACCTTCCCCCCAGCCTCTTGGACAATAAGAATACCAGCAGCCATATCATAATCCATTAGGTATTGCTCGAAAAATGCATCAAATCGACCACATGCAGTATAAGCCAAGTCGACTGCCGCAGAACCAATTCTCCTAATACCTCTCGTCTTTTGCATAACAGTCTTCAGCACCTCAATATAGCCATCTAGCTTTTCAAAGTCTCTAAAAGGCAACCCTGTTCCTATCAATGATTCTGAGAACAATTGATTATCGGTCACTTGAATGCGCTCGCCGTTCAAATAGGCGCCTCCACCCTTCCAGGCAGAAAAGCACTCATCTTGGTTGATTTCATAAACCACACCAACAACCAACTCTTCGTTCCGGAGCAGCGCCACACTAACACTAAAAACAGGGATCTTATGTACAAAGTTGGTCGTCCCATCAAGAGGATCGATAACCCAGTTATAAACTTCGCCCCTACTAGTATCGGTATTCTCTTCGGTAATAAACCCAGCGCCGTCAATCAAGGGCCGGAGTGCTTCAACCAAGCGACGTTCAGATTCCTTGTCAACATAAGAAACCGTATCGCGAATACCCTTTACTTCAATATTATGCGATGAAAAACCACGATACTCATTTCTTATGTAGTCGCCGGTTTCCTTGCAAGCCTCAATGAGTTGTTTGGTAGTATGTGCTAAATCAATCATATCTCGGAGCCATTGTTTCCGGATTCTTCTTGCCGTAGTTCATGCTCCAGAAAATTCCAATAACTCCCGCAATAACCATGATTACAGAAATCATTTCAGCCTGTGTGAACTCTAATCCGAAAGCGTTATATTTTGAGTTTACACGAATTAACTCGATTGTAAACCGTTCAATTCCACTAAAGATTAAATAGATTGCAAATAGCATACCCGGGAACCGAATTTTCTTTCTGATCGCCCATAAGATCCCAAAGATGATCAAACACATGACAAACTCATACAATGAGGTCGGATAAACGCCGACAGGTAGTTCATGGCAGAATCTACCTGTGCATCCTTCAATAGGCACTCCTGCATCCAATACGTTGTGCGGAAACTTGAAGGACCAAGCCCAGTCAGGCAACCAAGACAGAGCATCTGGTTTAGGGTTTGTATTCTCGATTCCCCAATCCCCGTCACCAGATAACTGACAGCCCAGTCTACCTACACCATAGGCTAATATCATACCCACTCCACCAATATCAAGCATATGCGCAGGCTTAACCCCGTATTTATTGGCAATATAGAGTACTGCTGCACCTCCACAAATGAGTCCACCGTAAAATGTTAGACCGCTAAACGAAAAGATTCCTTCAATCGGGTTTGCCATAAATTCATCCCAATACTCAAGATTGTGAAAAACCTTCGCACCTATTAATCCAAATATCGCGGCCCATACCAAGACGTTTCCCATCAATGTATGTGGCATAACGCTTTCGGTGACCTTCTTCGGTTTAGGAAGCTGGTTTTGTTTTTTTTCTTTCCATATCCAATAAACAAATAGTCCTGCCCCTACTATACCACCCAACCAATTTCCCTCTCCTGATAAAAGAAAACCTTGTGGATCTTGGACCAAACTGCTATAGTTGAATAGAGCGTGAACGACCTTGAAACCCAAAAGAAAGCCGATAACACCATTTAGAATTAACTCGCCCGTTCCCGCAGGCTCGCCTTGGATAGATACACGTTTATACGGCTTTATCAAGCCCTCCTTCTCCTTGCGCTTCATCTCTTTCACAAACAAAGAATAGCCGACGATAAAGGCAATTGCTACGAATAACCCAAAGGTTTGAATAGGCAGTGGAATAAATATTCCTGTAAAATATTCAATTAAATGAGATAAGGTTGGAAACATAGGACAAATAAGTTAAAGACAATATTACAAGAATTATTTACAACAAACTACAAAACATTCAAAATGGATTTATGTTATATAATTTAATCAAACTAACATACTTATGAAAACATTCGGAATTATTTTGGCCATTGTTGGTGTAGTCATGCTAATCTGGACTGGGTTTAGCTATACTAAAAAAGAAAAAGTGGTTGATATTGGCCCCCTAGAGGTCAACGCTGAAAAACAGGAACAAGTATCATGGCCATCGTATGCCGGTGGGATACTCTTAGCTGCGGGGGTTATTTTCATTTTACTCGACAAAAAACGCTAAAATATAATAAACCATCTTCTATTGGAAGAAAAAATCCTGTTGATTCAACAGGATTTTTTTTACTCTTTATATTCGATATCCTAACGATTTGAAATATCTACATATGAACGTTCCGTTTCGCCCGTATAGATCTGACGAGGACGTCCAATTGGCTCTTTATTCGTACGCATTTCTTTCCATTGTGCAATCCAGCCAGGAAGCCTGCCTAATGCGAACAGCACAGTAAACATCTCGGTTGGGAAACCTAATGCCCGATAAATAATACCCGAGTAGAAATCAACGTTGGGGTATAATTTCCTATCTACGAAATACTGGTCGTTTAAAGCTGCTGCTTCAAGTTTTTTTGCAATCTCCAAAACTGGGTCATCAATGCCTAATTTATCTAAAACTTCATCACATGCCTTCTTGATTATTTTCGCCCGAGGATCAAAGTTTTTATAAACACGGTGACCAAAGCCCATTAAACGGAACGGATCATTTTTATCTTTAGCTTTATTAATCCATTTATCACAGTCTCCACCGTCATCTTTTATTTTTTCAAGCATTTCGATAACCGCTTGGTTAGCGCCACCATGTAATGGTCCCCAAAGAGCAGAAATGCCCGCAGAAATAGATGCAAAAAGATTAGCGTTTGATGAGCCTACAATACGAACTGTAGATGTAGAGCAATTTTGTTCATGATCAGCGTGAAGAATAAGCAATGTATTCATCGCCGATACAGCTACCGGATTAATATCAATATCTTCGGTACGTTGCCCAAACGTCATATTAATGAAGTTCGTGACATAATCTAAGTTATTCGACGGATAAACAATTGGATGACCTAGTGATTTTTTATAGATCCAAGATACAATCGTCGGCATCTTGGCTAACATTTTAATAATCGTTAGGTTCTCTTCCTCATCTGTTGCATTCGGGTTCAAAGATTCGGGATAGAATGCCGACAAAGCCCCCACCAAAGCAGACAATTGACCCATGGGATGAGATTTTGATGGGAAACCATCGAAAAACTTCTTCATATCTTCATGAACCAATGTATGGCGTCTAACGGTCCATCTGAAGGTTTCCAATTCATCATGAGACGGTAGATGTCCGTATATCAGCAAATAAATAACTTCTACAAAACTTGATTTTGACGCTAGTTCTTCAATTGCATAACCACGATAGCGAAGCACACCCTTCTCTCCATCTAAGTAGGTAATCGCACTCGTTGTAGCTCCCGTATTTTTGAAGCCCCGATCAAGAGTTACGTAACCGGTTTCAGCGCGAAGTTTAGAAATATCAATACCTTTTTCATCCTCGGTTCCTGTCACCACAGGTAGTTCCAGATTGTTATCGTTAATTTTTAAAGAAATAGTTTCAGACATATTAAGATTCGGTTTAATACAAAAATAAGAAAATCATTCATATATGCTATGTATGCATAAATATTTAACGTTAAGGATACATAACATAGAAAAACAACCAATAAATTCTCACTTAGTTAACAAGCCAGAATAAGGCTCCTAAAAGTAGTAAATTTAAAAGAAAGAGACTAATATTTTAGTCATTATTTAGCAATATCTGATGCCGGAGATTTTAGCTTATATCCTAAAATCCGATTTATCATCATCGATGCCACAGTGTCTCCATTTGAGTTCAATACTGTGGCTAGTGGGTCGACAAGCGTACCGATAATCATCACAGCTGGAATTGCTTCGACAGGCAGATCGTAGACCGAAATCATCAGAATCTCACCAATATAACCGCCATTGGGTATCCCGCCTGCCACAATACTAACAATGACCGTAATCCCCAGCGCAGTAATAATGGTCATCGGATCCATAAAGTCTCTTCCAATAATAGCAAAAGCTACTGTGATCTTAACAATTGATGATAGAGAAGACCCGTCTTTATGTAAGGTGGCGCCTAAAGGGACAGCGACGTTCGAAATACTTTCTTGAATTCCCATCCTCTTTGCTGCAACCAGGTTTACCGGTATTACAGCAATACTACTACATGTACTAATGGCCGTTGCTGCCGGTAAAATCGTATTCTTCCAAAAAGCCTTGACCCCGATCGTTCCGTAAGATGCAAATGCATAAAACGTAAACCCAAGGATGAAATAGATGCTTCCAAATATATAATATAAGCCCATGGGCTTTGCATAGATACCGAATAATTGCGGCCCTACTGTTCCCACTTGGTAAGCAAAATAAGCCCCTAAACCCACAGGTGCTGCTTTCATGATCAATATTAGTGCAACTTTCATTACTTCATTTCCCGAATCAAGGAAGGCCCGGAATGCACTTCCTTTTTCCTTTGAGCGCAATGCAGCTATACCGACTAAAAACGAGAAGATAATAAAAGCAAGCATGTGTTCTCGGGAAAGCAGCTGATTGAACTCGCTTACCGTTAGAAACTGAACAATATTTTCGCCCCAGTTTGATTCACCTTGTGGAACATCTATCACTTCGTCACTTAAATAGATGCCCTGCTCTAATGGAAAGAAAGCCATGACGCCGATCATGTAGATAGCTGCTATGAGCACCGTACCCAAGAATACCAGGGCCATGGTACTAATGATTTTCCCCAAGTGCTTACCCTGATCAATATTCGCAACAGCTGATGCTATCGCAAAGAATATCAGCGGTATGACAACGGTGAAAAGGAGATTGAGGAAGATATCCCCGATGGGCTTTAAATAGTATATCAGGTCAGTTGCAAACAAGCCGACTAAGCTACCTATCAGAATGCCCAGAATTAATAATAAAATACTGCTGTAGTTCTTAAAAAAGGTGTTGGTAGAAGCCATATTCATCTTAAAGGTAAATTTAATTTTACAAAAAAGATGAAAAATAACAGATTATCCGAATTTCGCTTTCAGAGCCGCAAGTTTTGATTGCATATCCGATTGCTCATTACGTTCCGAACGTTTTTTGAATGGTTTGTTGTTTTGCTTCTTGCGTGCTTGATCTGTTTTCTTTGGTCGTGCTTCTCGAGGGGGCTGCTCCTCTTTCATTGAAAGCGAGATTCTTTTTCTCGCGATGTCAACTTCGGTCACTTTCACCTCCACCTGCTGATTTACTTTTACGATCTCATTCGCATCTTTCACGAACTTGTTAGCTAATTGACTCAAGTGCACCAGTCCGTCTTGATGGACACCAATATCAACAAATGCCCCGAAATTGGTAATGTTAGTCACGATCCCCGGCATCTTCATGCCTATTTTCAGGTCCTCAATGCTGTTAACCCCTTCTGTAAACGAGAATGCTTCAAATTGTTCTCGAGGGTCTCTTCCAGGCTTAGCAAGTTCGGCAAGAATGTCATTTAAAGTAGGCAAACCAACTTCATCCGTGATGTAATTTTTTAAGTCGATCTTTTTTCGACTCTCTTCATTTTTCAAAAGATCGGACACCGTGCTGTTGGTGTCTTTTGCCATTTTTTCAACAATGCTATAACGCTCCGGATGCACTGCGCTGGCATCTAGTGGATTATCGGCATCCGCAATCCGAAGAAAACCTGCAGCTTGCTCAAAAGCCTTTTCACCTAAACGGGGAACCCTTTTTAAGTCTTGGCGACTTTTAAATGGGCCGTTTTCATCTCGGTACTTTATGATCGCCTGTGCGAGGGCTGGACCCAAACCTGAAATATAGGCTAGTATTTGTTTAGATGCCGTGTTTAATGAAACACCTACATTATTCACACAGCTGCTCACCGTATCATCCAGTGAGCTTTGCAGTTTCGTTTGATCTACATCATGTTGATACTGCCCTACACCAATTGATTTCGGATCAATCTTAACTAATTCAGCAAGGGGATCCATTAATCTTCGGCCAATAGAAACAGCTCCACGCACCGTAATATCATGATCGGGAAATTCCTCTCGTGCCACCGCAGATGCAGAATAGATTGAAGCTCCGTTTTCATTGACCATCACCACGGTTATAGACGATGGAACCAAGTTTCGAATAAATAATTCAGTTTCTCTTCCGGCGGTACCGTTGCCAATAGCTATAGCTTCAATATTATATTGAGCTATAATATTCTGTACGATTCGAGTCGAGTCTTGGAGTTTCGCTTCGCCATTATGCGGATATATTGTACTGTTGTAAAGCAATTTACCTTGCTCATCTAAACAAACCATTTTACATCCAGTCCGAAATCCCGGGTCTATTGCCAACAGTCTTTTCTGACCCAATGGCGCCGCTAACAATAATTGACGGGCGTTTTCCGCGAACACAGCAATCGCGTCCTGATCTGCCTGTTGCCGAGACAGTACTCGTACCTCGGTTTCAATAGATGGTTTAATCAGGCGTTTATAACTGTCCTGAATGGCAATATCTACCTGCTCAGAACTTTCATTCTTTCCGTATAGAAATTCTTTGCGTAAGACATTTAGCGCATCTGTTTCTGTCACCGAGATATCTAGACGTAAAAATTCCTCACGTTCGCCTCTACGCATTGCTAACAGTCTATGTGAGGCAATTGTCTTGATCGGCTCCTCCCAATCGAAATAGTCTTTATATTTTTGGGCCTGCTCTTCCTTGCCTTCGATCACGGAAGACTTATAAATCCCTTTATTTAAAAACAGATTGCGGATTGACGCACGAACAACGGCGTTCTCAGAAAACAATTCCGCTAAAATATCACGAGCACCAGCTAAAGCGTCTTCGATATTTTCAACGCCTAAGTCAGTATTCACGTATCCTTCAGCCAAATCCTTTAGGTCACCCGACTTCTGTTCCAATAAAATATCAGCCAGCCCTTGTAGTTCTTTCTCACGGGCAATCGTAGCACGTGTTCTTCGCTTCGGCTTGTATGGTAGATAAATGTCTTCTAGTATCGATAACGAATCTGCATCATTTAAGCGCTTCAGCAAATCTGGAGTCATCTTTTGCTGCTCCTCGATTGATTTAATAATAGCTTCTCTGCGTTTGTCAACGTCTTGGAACCGCTTTTGGAGATCGCGTATTTCCGTTATTTGAACCTCATCAAGACCGTTGGTAAGTTCCTTTCTATAGCGAGCGATAAAAGGAATAGTAGCACTATCATTTAATAGGCCTATTGTGTTTTTAACCTGCGATTGAGTCAATCCTAACTCTTTCGAGATCTTAGCTTCGTACATCATTCTTATCAGCAGCAGTTCCTTCAGAAGAATCTACATATTCTTCCGATTCGTTATAGTCGTAATTGTGTTTGTAAAAGCTGTCTGAGTGTGACACATCATCAGAGTTTTCATCGTTATGATCATACTCTCCAGCGTAGTCGTCCGGTATTTCAGGAATATCTACTGATTGGTCCAATTTCGGAGCATCCGCTGCGGCATTATCCGTTGAGCTTGTGCCTTCAGCAGCGGAGGGTTTAGTTTCGCTTTTAGTCGGTTGACGTTCAATTTCTTTATCAAAATCGTTGATTTGATCATTGATATCTCGTTTAATATTCTCGGAAGCATCTTTGAATTCCCTGATCCCCTTACCTAAGCCACGGGCTAATTCAGGAAGTTTCTTTCCTCCAAACAACACTAATGCAATCACGAAGATAAAAATCATCTCCTGACTACCGATATTCAAAAATAGAAAAACAGTACTAA
This sequence comes from Albibacterium profundi, assembly GCF_042159835.1. Lineage (NCBI taxonomy): Bacteria > Pseudomonadati > Bacteroidota > Sphingobacteriia > Sphingobacteriales > Sphingobacteriaceae > Albibacterium > Albibacterium profundi. The sequence goes on from NZ_JBBVGT010000003.1 coordinate 610,136, forward strand.
ACATCTGTTGCGATTAATGATTGATAAGCCCAAAGATATTACTTTTTAAACAGAACAAGGAATCTCATAATGAAAATTGCTGTAATATTTTGCTGTATCTTTGCCGACTTATAATTTTAGACAGTGAAGAATTTCCTTAAACGATACAAAGCCTACTATCAGTCAAGCTTTCATTTGGCCGGCCCGATTATGATCTCACAACTCGGTCACACCCTCGTGCATACGGCTGACAGTGTGATTGTTGGTCACTTCGCTGGTACCATTCCTTTAGCTGCTGTCTCACTTGTGAACAGTGTTTTTATGATTGTCATGGTAATTGGGTTAGGTATTGCTTTTGGCCTGACACCTCTTATAGCGCAAGAAAATGGAAGAAGAAACTATGCACATTGCGCTCATTTACTTTCTAATAGCCTGTTTTTGAATATTTTGACGGGTATTTTGTTGTTCATCACAGTATATTTTGGCTCAATGGCGCTCGTTGATCACCTAGATCAGGATCCGGCGGTAGTTATGGAAGCGAAACCTTATCTCTTTATTCTTAGCCTCTCGATCATTCCTATCATGATCTTTAGCGCTTTTAAACAGTTTGCTGAAGGTTTAGGCTTTACCAAGCAAGCGATGCGGATTACCATTTGGGGAAATGTCGTTAATATTATTTTGGCGATAGTCTTTGTTAAAGGTATGTTTGGTATCGAACCGATGGGTGTCAGAGGTGTAGGCTACGCTACATTAATCGACCGTTGTGCGATGGCTCTTGTTATGGGGATTTATATCCTCCGTTCGAAAGATTTTAAACGATATATCTCACATTTCGTTTTTAAGCGGATCGACTTTGCCAGCTGTTATGCTATTTTAAAAATAGGTTCCCCGGTAGCCATGCAATATGTTTTTGAAATAGGTGCCTTTGCTGGTGCGGCCATACTTGCTGGTGTCTTGGGTGCAGAAGAGCAGGCTTCGCATCAAGTAGCAATTAATTTAGCCGCCATAACCTTTATGATGGCCAGTGGAATAGCGTCAGCTGCAACGATACAAGTCGGAAACAGTCTCGGTAAAAGAAATTATCACCGAATGCTTAAGTTTGCAAATGCAAATTACCATATTGTTCTGATATTTATGACTTTTGCCGCCGTCGTATTTGCTTTGTTCAATCAATATCTTCCGTGGATCTTTACCAGCGATACGGTGGTGATTGCCATGGCGGCGAAACTATTGATTATCGCAGGGTTGTTTCAACTATTTGATGGCACACAGGTTGTCGGACTTGGTATATTACGTGGCATGATGGATGTGAACAAACCGACTTTTATCGTGTTTGTTGCCTATTGGATAGTAGGTTTGCCAATTAGCTATCTGCTTGGTATTCACCTGGACATGGGATTGCAAGGTATCTGGTATGGCTTAACATTTGGACTTATGACATCTTCCTTGCTCCTTTTCCTGCGTTATAAATACAAAAGTAAATCGATTACTCTTAACAAATGAAAACTCTAATAGAACTAAATACAACATTTAACTTCAAATGGACAGACGGTCAAACTTGGCTTGTTCTTGGGAACGACGATCTAGCCAAAAAAGATTTCTTCGATACTCTAGCGACAAAGAAAGTTGTCCAATCAGGAGAGATTCATTACCCATTTGCTAAAGATTATCTAGACGCCACGCCAATTGGCGAATATAGAAGAGCAGCGGATCGGATTTCTTATATATCATTCAGACACCATTTTCGTAATAAATCGAACATCAGCCAGTTTTATTATCAGCAGCGATTTAATAGTTTTGAGATTGAAGATTCCGTTAAAGTGATTGATTATCTAGAGTCATTAACTATCAACAAAACAGGGATATGGAATGTTGATCGTGTTACGGATCGCCTTCAACTGAGCGAGCTGATCGATAAGCCTATGATATCCCTATCGAATGGAGAAACGAGGCGACTTATGTTTGCGGCTGCTCTAATAAAAAATCCGGAGATCATTCTCATTGAACATCCATTCGTCGGTCTCGATGCATCCACTCGCGTGGCATTTGATGCCTTGTTTACAGAGATTGTTGAGTCGGGCATACATTTAATCATATCCAGTCATCACCGAGAAATACCGTCAATCGTCACCGATGTTATCATATTTGACAAAGACGCTATGCCAAAACAGCGGAAAATAGATGATTTTAAAATCAACTCCATCTCTTCTCAATATTCAGATAAAAAGCAATTTACTACAGATAACATAAAGCCATTGTTGAATTCAAAAGAACCGCTGAGATACAATAATATTGTATTGATGAACAATGTAAACGTTCGTTATGGTAGCAAGCAAATTCTGGAAAACGTTAGCTGGGATATACGTCAAGGAGAACGATGGAATTTGCGAGGTCCTAATGGCGCCGGTAAATCTACCCTCCTCAGTTTAATCAATGGAGATAATCCGCAGGCTTACGCCAATGACATCATTTTGTTCGATAGGAAACGAGGCAGTGGTGAGAGTATATGGGATATCAAGAAAAAAATAGGTTACGTTTCACCTGAATTCTTTCAGTTCTTTCCAACGCAGCAGACCTGTTTCGATATCGTATGTTCTGGTTTCTTTGACACCTTGGGCCTTTTCAGGAAATGTAGCGCCAGTCAAAAGAAAATCGTATTGCAATGGTTGGAAGCAACTGGGCTTTCGGGTGAAGAAAACAAGTGTTTTGATAAGCTGTCGATAAGTCAACAGCGCATTTGCTTGATTGCACGGGCGCTTGTCAAGAGTCCTCCTCTGTTAATTCTCGACGAACCATGCCAAGGCTTAAACACAGAGCAAAAAGAAACAATTAAAGGTTTAGTAGATCAACTGTGTGCAGACAGTGAAATTACCGTGATCTATGTGAGTCATTATCCGGAAGATATACCTCGTTGTGTGAATAAAAGCTTATCTTTAGAAAATGGCTGCGTGGTAGCCAATGTTTAAACAGAACCAAATCGATTTTCCTAATGTATGATCCAGCTGAAAACCAAGGGTATATAAAGAAAGAAGTAGACTCATACGGAGTTGCTAGAATAGAGTTCGGACACCCATCTCATAATGCGTTTCCCGCCGCCTTATTAAAAGAGCTGGCTGCGACTATAACAGAAGCGGGTAAAGATCAAAATGTAAAAGTACTTCTACTCAAAAGCGACGGTAACCGGAGTTTCTGTGCAGGCGCAAGCTTTGATGAACTAATCGATATCAAAACCGAAAGCGCTGGAAAAACATTCTTTTCTGGCTTCGCTTATGTGTTTAATGCTATCCGCCTGTGCAAGAAAATGGTTATAGCACAAGTGCAGGGGAAGGCTATTGGTGGCGGTGTGGGTCTTGTAGCTGCATGCGACTATGTTTTTGCTACTCAGCATGCGCAAATTAGGCTTAGCGAGTTAGGGATTAACATCGGTCCCTTCGTAATAGCACCAGTCGTAAAACGTAAAATCGGCTTGGTGCCCTTCGTAGAGCTGACCCTTAACCCAGATCAATGGCGGGACGCCCCTTGGGCTAAACAGCACGGCTTATTTCAGGAAATATTTGATACGATGGAAGAAATGGAAGAAGCTGCTTCTGGGTTTAGTAAGCGACTTGCCAGCTACAACATCGATGCGCTCCGAGCGTTGAAAAAGGTTTTCTGGGACGGAACCGAAGGTTGGGATACACTACTTTATGAAAATGCAGCTATCAGTGGCAAACTGGTACTTAACAAAGATGCCAAGGAAAGTCTTAAAAAGATCAAAGGACGTTGATATTAAGAAGCAAACAATCCCCTCTCATCACTTGTTGGCTACATAAGTAAAAAACAAACACTATGAGAGCTATTTGGAACGGGTCAATCGGTTTTGGTCTTGTCAACATCCCTGTCAAACTCTATTCCGGCGTACAGAACAGTAATCTAGATCTCGACATGCTGGACGAGCGTGATCATGCCAATATCAAATACCAACGGATAAATGAAGATACGCGTAAGGAAGTACCTTATGATCATATCGTTAAGGGTTATTTTCTAAAGGATCGTTATATCATTCTCGACGATCACGATTTTGAAGAGGCAGCACCTGAAAAAAATAAAGTTATTGAGCTTGAAAATTTTGTGGATATTCATGAAATCAATCCAATCTATTACGAAACATCCTATTATTCGGCTCCGGAAAAACAAGGAGTAAAGGCCTATGCCCTTTTACTTCAAGCACTCCTTAAATCAAAAAAGGCGGGTATCGGTCGTTTTGTTCTGCGTAATACTGAAAACCTATGTGTAATACATCCGCTGGATGATGTCATTGTCGTATCTAAAATTCGATTTCAAGAAGAAATACGCGAGCGGGATGAACTTAAAAAAGTAGATGATGTCAAAGTTAGCAAGAAGGAACTCGATATGGGGCTCGCCTTGATTAAACAATATAGTTCTGATTTCGATATTACTGGTTTTAAGGACGAGTACAGCAAAGAGCTTCTGCGCATAATCAAAGCAAAGGCGAAAGGCAAACAAGCTGCTGTTAAAAAACTCAAACCCAAGAAGGCAAAAAGCGACGATCTTTACGATCAACTCATGGAAAGTCTTAATTCAAAAAAGGGGGCCTAAGTCATACTTTTATAGTCGGTTATCACTTTCTTAATATCAATACCCTTTTCTAATACAGGCTTAAAGATATCCCCTTTGTTCTGGATTCGGTCCAGCGCATTGAAGATGGTGAAATCCTGCATTTTTAAGCCTTCTTTTACTTCATCCCATTCTAAAGGCATAGATACAGTTGCACCCGGTTTTGGTCGCGCCGAATAAGGGGCAGCAATCGTAGCTTGCGATCTGTTTTGTAGAAAATCCAGATAGATCTTACCCTTCCGGTCTTTCAATGCTCTTTCAATGCTCGTTGTTTTCGGTAGCTCTCTAGTTGCTAAGGTTACAATAATACGAGCAAACTCTTTTGACTGCTCGTATGTATATTTTGCACCCAATGGAATATATATATGTAAGCCTGTTGATCCACTTGTTTTACAATAGCCTGGAACCTTCATGTCGTCTAAGATCTGCTTAATCACTTGCGCTGCTTCAATCACTTCATCAAAAGAATTACCCTTATCAGGATCCAGGTCGAGTATACACCAAGTGGGATAATCCGGCTTCTTGGTCGTACTGCTCCATGGATTGATCTCAATACATCCCAAATTCGCCATATACAGCAAGGTCGCTTTGTTATTCCCTACCATAAAATGCTTATCCTCGTCACTATCGTCGGTATGATACTGGTACTTATCAATCCAATCAGGCACCTTGTCGGTTACATCTTTTTGATAGAAACTTTCACCGTTAATTCCATTCGGAAAGCGATTCAGTGATTGCGGACGGTTTTTCAAATACGGCAGTATAAAGGGGGAAACTTGCTCGTAGTATGTAATTAACTGACCCTTCGTGATTTTTTCCTTTGGCCAGTACACTTTATCCAGATTCGTGAACGTCAAAAGCTGCCCATTTACCTTCAATTCGGATTTTATTTCTTTTGCCCCTTTTTTTGCCCCTTTTTTATTAGCGGTTTTTGTCCCTGTCTTTTTTGTAGTTTCAGAACCTTTGTTATCCGTTGCATCTTCCACGACTTCCTCAACTTTCTTTTCCTTTTCCATAACTACGTCTTTAGCATTTTTATCCTCTCGCATCCCTTTAAAAGAAGGGTGTCTCATTAGTCCTTCGTCTGTAAATTCTGTAAAACTAACCTCGCAGATTAATTTCGGTTTTAGCCACGTGATTGCCGCCTTCACCGGTCCTCGATAACGTGTAGGTTTATTTACATCAGGTATGTCGTTAAAAGGCGCGGTTTTTACTTCTAGCGGGCCAAATTCTTTCAACATATCTTTCTGCGTTTGAATGGAAAATCCAGTACCAATTTTGCCTTTATAGACCAGTTTCCCATTTTCATGCACCCCCGCAAGTAGCGCACTGAATGGCTTTGAGGTGTCTTCATTTTTTGTATAGCCACAGATAATCACCTCCTGCCGTTTATTAACTTTGATTTTTAACCAATTGGGTGATCTGCGGCCGGTTTCGTACGTACTATCCTTTCGTTTTGCCATGATGCCTTCCAGGCCCATTTTTTCAGCGGCTGCTAAAAACTCAGTACCATCTACTAAAAAATCTTTGCTGATCTTGATGATATCATCTTCAACAATCACCTCCTTTAGTATTTTCTTCCGATCTGTGAGCTCCAAAGCTTTCAAATCATGCCCATTGTACCATAATATATCGAATATGTAATACAGCAACTCTCCATCTTCTTCATCTTTCCAGTTTTGTAGTGAACCAAATTTAGCCATGCCCTTTTCATCGATTACCACAATCTCGCCGTCGACCACAGCATCGATATTCTGATTTTTCAGTGCATCGACTATTGGCGGATATTTATCCGTAAACGACTTGTCGTTGCGCGACTTGATTTCAACCCGATCACCCTTTATAAAGCTAACCGCGCGGTATCCGTCCCATTTGATTTCATAAAGCCACTCGTCGCTATCCACAGGCTCATCAACCAAGGTAGCAAGCATGGGCTTAACTTTGGTATAAAATCGTTGCTCGGGGGCACCTTTAAGTGTCTTGCTAACAGTTCCTGAGCTTTCTTTATTCTTTGTAGTGGGGTTTGCTTTTTTTTTAGCCGAAGCCTTCGTGGATTTATTTTCGGCCGTTTCATCCTGACCCTCCGCTTTCGCTATCTGCTCCAGAGATCTTTTGGAGACGACCGATTTGTCCTTTGTCAAAATATCTTTCTCGGAAGCGAATTTATCCTTGTGTTTAATCAAAAGCCACGAGTTTTCACCCATCCCCTTGGTTTTTACCAAGGCATATTCACCCTTCAGTTTTTGCCCGTGTAGAGTAACCTTTAAGGAGCCTTCCTTTAACTGTTTCAGAAGCTCCTTTTCCAGTGTCTTTATATCCAGATCCTTGTTTACATCTAGTCGCTCACTCTCCGCAAGCTCATAAGTTCCTTCATCCCAAAGCATAACAGTCCCGCCTCCATACTCCCCCTTGGGGATTGTTCCCTCGAAATTCCGGTAATCGTAAGGATGGTCCTCCACCATCATGGCTAGGCGCTTTGTCGCAGGGTTGGTAGAAGGCCCTTTAGGTACCGCCCAACTTTTCAGTACCCCGCCCATTTCTAAACGGAAATCGTAATGCAAATTGGTCGCATCATGCTTTTGGATCACAAATCTCAGCTCCCTCCCTGCCGACTTTCCTCCCTTTGGCTCAGGTGTCTTCGAAAATTCACGCTTTTTATTATATTCAGATAAGCCCATGTTAATCAATCGAATGCTGTTACAGTAGAACTAACAACATGATTTAACAAATGTTTCCAAGCACTTTGTTCGAAATTATTGCTTGAATATTAAAGATTTTGTTAATTTTGCATCGCTCGATGAGAGGCCTCCATAGCTCAGCTGGATAGAGCAACGGTTTTCTAAACCGTCGGTCACAGGTTCGAATCCTGTTGGGGGTACAACCGGACATTTGGAATATATAACCGTATTCCAAATGTCTTTTAAACAACCTAGAGAGCATTCCTCACGAACATTTTATTAATGTTGACTTTAGTCTGTTTGGTACTTGCTTTGGACTAAATCAGCCATAATATTTTACTCCATCACCTTAAGGAGCAGAAAGAAATGAAGTTTGAGATCATCCATCCCTTCCAGGATGGTAACGGTCGCGTTGGCAGGTTGATACTATTCAAAGAATGCCTCGCAAACAATATCGTGCCCTTTGTAATTGATGACGACCTTAAATTATTTTATTACAGAGGTTTACAGGAGTGGCCTCATGTAAGAGAATATCTATTAGACACATGTCTGACCGTTCAGGATAATTACAAAGCTATTCTTCGATATTTTGAAATAGCATTTGATTAGTATTCCTTAACGAACAGCAACAAAGGATGCGAAGCATAGATTTTTATGCAAAACGTCAACCTTCGTAAATCCAACTTTCTCCAGTAAACTCAATTGATACATCAGACTTCGTGGCGAGTCCTCTTTTTCGATATAAGCAAAAACATGATCACGATAGTTTTCATCCTTTAAACCCATTAGGTATTCGCCGTACAGATCTTGATAAACATACGCTTGTAAGTTCGGATCAGATTGTTGTACTAGGTCGAATATCCATATGCTGCCGCCTTCGTTCAATAATTCGTATAGTCTACGGAATGCCCTTTCCCAATCGTCGTCATCACGCAGGTGATGTAAGACGGCTGTCGCGATAATCACATCAAATTTCCTGCCGCCTAAATCGATCAATCTAAAATCACCCTTGTACACTTCTACCCTTCCTTTCGCTTCTGCCCCTACCCTTAGTAATGCTCTATCTAACATCGGCTGACTTAAATCAACCAATGTATAGTCTGCATTCGGCCGTTTCTGCGCTAACTTCACCGAATAATTGCCCGCACCACACCCGATATCAAGTACCGATTGAAGGTCTGGATGTCGACGAGCAATCCCCTCTGTGATTAATTCCATGTTGATCGACGCGTCGACGGTCGACTGCTGACCGGTTTCCAGATTGGAAAACCGTTCAACATCATTATCAAATCGTTCCTCAATCTCTTTGGTGGTGGATTTCATGCCTTCGTTTTTTCGTAAATTAAAATTTATTATTTAAATCTAAGAATAACACTTACATGTAATGCTATCATACCGTGACAGAGACATCGACTTTGCACTACCCTTGTATAGGGTGTCCCCGCGGTGGACGGGCGGTGGCCGGCTGGTGCACGTAGTCAAACGGCTGTTCCATCGGGTTCACCGCGGGACCACTCGACAGCTACCTCAGAAAGAAGTAGGAGAAATTATTATCTTTGTGCCGTCAAGGTTTTTATGAAAAAGCTATTTGTAATTTTCCTTTCGTCTTTATACCTGGTATTAACCACTGGTTTTACCCAGACCGTTCATATCTGCAAGGAAATGTTGACAAAGCCCGTGACCGAGATGACGGAGCCGTGGGAAGTCAATGAACCTTGCCCGTTCTGTTCTTCGGTCGATATGGGCAGTGACGAGAAACAAGATGGCTGTTGTGAAGAAGCATCAAAAATTGTCAAAATAGACGAAAGCCTTAAAAAGGAAAGCAACTACAGTTTTTCCATCAAGCCTTCGGATGAGGGGACTCCGACAATATTAGGAGCTATCTTTGATTCTACCTTTATCAATGATAAAGAAGGCCTTCCCTATCTTAGGGCTAAACTCCCGGTCGGGCATAACCCGCTCTATATTCTCCACTGTGTGTATCGGATTTGATAGCAGGCCAACACCGCTATTATCCATAAATTCACATAAAAAAATCAATAAAACATGAAAGTTCATATAAAATTATTCAGCATGGTTGCTTTAGCAGCTGTGTTGTTCACTGCTTGTAATTCAACTGATAACCAAGAAACCACCACAGCTGCTCAAACGGAACAAAGCGCGGCTACAACGATGCCGCAACCGATGGCCGCCACAGGTGCTGATATGCCTGCTTTGGGCGATCAAGTTCCAAACGATTATGTGTGCATGGTTAACAATGCATACATGGGGCGCTTGCAATTTGAAGTACCTTTCGAGGGTAAAACATACTATGGCTGCTGCGATATGTGTAAGGAACGTATTCCGAAAGATGAGAGCGTACGTTATGCAATCGACCCGTTCAGTAAGAAGAAAGTCGACAAAGCGGATGCTTATATTGTGTTGATTGGCCAGAACGGTGAGGTAGTTTACTTCGAAAATGAAGAAAATTATAAGAAGCTGATCGAAAGCTAATTTTTCACTTGTTACATGTACGAACTTGGTTATACCTTGTTCTACTGACCGACGGACACAAGAGCCTGTTGCGTCGGGGTTGAGTCGAGAGTTTACGCGATTTATCGACTCAACCCCGAGAGAACAGACTGTGAACTACGAAAGACAGCAAAACGAGAGTGTAGCAAAAGTCGCCGTAGGGAAAAGTTCGTTCGTCTATATTATTAAAAAACCGATATCTTTGGTTATGGCTATTCAGATATACCTAGACAATAATGCCACCACAGCAGTTGATCCGCAAGTGCTGGAAGAGATGCTTCCGTACTTTACTACACATTATGGAAATGCATCAAGTACCAACCATGTGTTTGGGAAAAAAGCGTCGGCTGCGGTTGTAAGAGCGCGAGAGCGGGTTGCTGATCTACTGGAAGCAAAGGAAGAAGAGATCGTTTTTACATCGGGAGCCACAGAATCCATAAACATGGCGATTAAAGGTGTTTTTGAACGCTATCAAAGTATTGGCAATCATATTATCAGCTGTGTATCCGAACATAAATCGGTTCTTGACGTGTTACGTGCGCTCGAAAAAAAGGGAGCGAAAGTTACCTACCTGTCGGTTGACAAAGATGGTAATATCGATCTGAACGAATTGGAGGAAGCCATCACTGACGAGACGGTTCTGATTTCACTTATGTTTGCGAATAACGAGACGGGTGTTATTCACCCGGTAAAGGAAATTGCAGAGATCGCCAGGGATAAAAACATACTATTCTTTTGCGATGCCACGCAAGCTATAGGAAAGATCCCGGTTTCGGTAAAGGAGATTGGAGTTGACATGATGGCCCTTAGCGGACATAAAATCTACGGACCTAAGGGTGTTGGTGCGCTGTACGTTCGAAAAAAGAGTCGTAAAATACAGTTGGAGCCCTTAGTTCATGGAGGCGGACAGGAAAAAGGTATGCGTGGTGGCACCTATAATGTGCCGGGGATTGTGGGTTTAGGTGCAGCCTGTGAACGCTGCAAGGAGCTGTTGAAAAAAGACGGAAAGCGTATCGCTAAGCTACGTTCATACCTAGAGAGTGCCCTGTTGAATATAGACGAGACCTTCGTTAATAGCGGCGACGCCAAACGTCTACCTAATGTATCAAACATCGTTATCCGTTTTATTAAGGCGGAGCAATTGATGGCCAACTTAAAGAATGTTGCTATGTCTTCTGGCTCGGCCTGCGCAACTGGTTCCTTAGACCCCTCGCATGTATTAATGGCCATGGGTCTTGATAAGGAGGATGCTCATAGCAGTTTGCGTTTTAGTTTAGGACGATTTAATACAGAAGCAGAAATTGACCTGCTGATTGATATGCTGAATCAAAAAGTCACCAAGCTGCGTGGGGAGTCGCCGGTTTGGGAGCTTTTCAAAAAAGGAGTCATCACCTAAAAGACTATATTCAGCTGACAATGTACATTTTCATCTCTCGGAGATAATGACGATATTTGTATTGAAGTTTTAACGATATGATAACAGTTACAGAAAAAGCGAAAAGCAGAGTACTAGATATCTTGAAGGCTGAGGGCTACGATCCGTCATATTTCGTTCGCGTTGCGGTAGAAAGTGGAGGCTGCTCGGGTCTTACATACAACTTAAGTTTTGATAACCAAGAGCAAGAAAACGACCAAATCTTTGAAGATAAGGGCATCAAGTTGGTTCTGAACATCAAATCATTCCTATATCTTTCAGGAACTGAATTGGATTATTCCGATGGTCTGACCGGAAAAGGCTTCGTCTTTAATAATCCCAATGCTTCACGTTCTTGCGCGTGTGGAGAAAGCTTTGCAGTTTAAGCGAATATCATATTTACATTAATTTGCCGTAAACATATTTTTTTTATGTTTGTAATGATTAACCAACATAAAAAAATATGAACCCAGTTACGGCGGACATGACGGTGCCGGATTTACTTCGCAATGTTGTAGATACGATCCACCCTCTTGACCATACTTTCCTTTTGGATAAAGTCGATGATGATTGGCAATCCATTTCTTACAAGGAAGCTTACGATAAAATCAACGCCGTATCGGCTTATTTGTTGGCTATCGGTATTCAGAAAGGTGATCGCGTAGCTTTTCTACTCGATAACAGTCCCGACTATCTGTATTTTGATCAAGGTCTGCAACAGATTGGGGCCATTAATGTCTCCGTTTACCCTACCCTTCCAGCACATGAAATTGAATATATTCTCAATGATAGTGGCGCCAAGGTTATCTTAGTAGGCACACCTTTTCTGTTTAAGAAACTTATCAGCGTATCGAATAATTGTGAAAACTTGACGCGTATTATCGCTAACTTTCCTAATTATGACGATCTGTTAAAAAAAACTAATTTACGTGCAGGTGTGATGTCTTTCGATCAGCTGCTCGATCAGGGAAATGGGTTGTATCCCGATTATAAACGCAATATTCTGGCTTGCACGGAGGCTATCTTATCCAGCGATATCTCAACGCTCATCTATACCTCTGGGACAACGGGTACACCGAAGGGCGTGATGCTAACGCATAGCAATCTGGTTAATAATGTACGTGTTTGCCTAGATCAGATTCCGGTGATTGATGAAACCGATCGCTTTCTGTCTTTCCTTCCGCTGTCGCATGTTTTTGAACGAACAGCAACCTATCATGTTGCTATGGCTGTAGGTTGTCAAATTGCTTTTGCCCAAAGTTTAGAGCTCCTGGCGAAGAATATGGAAGAGGTGAAACCAACGATACTGAATTGCGTGCCGCGATTGCTGGAGCGTATACATGATAAGGCCATGAAGGGTGGCACCGAAGGTGGTGGAACGAAAGCCAAAATCTTCAATTGGGCGCTGGAAAACGGTCGGAAATACCGATTGAAAAAGGAAGCTGGAAAAACTCCGAATCCGGTTCTATCATTGAAATACAAGTTGGCCGAAAAGTTGGTCTTCAGTAAGATCAAAGCAAAGACGGGTGGGCGGTTGAAGTTTCTTATATCCGGTGGTGGTGCGCTCCCGAGAAATATTGGCGAGTTTTTTGGCGACTTAGGAATCAAAGTGTTAGAGGGCTTTGGCTTAACAGAAACTTCTCCTGTGGTAGCGGTTACCGAATACCATCGTCAGGTGTATGGGACGGTTGGACGAGTGGTACCGGGAATAAAAATCGGAATTCAGAATATCGATACCTTGGAGATTTATACGGAACAGAGTTATGAGTCTTTTCATCCTGATTTTGAATGTCCGGAAGGTGAGATTATTGTTAGTGGCCACTGTGTGATGAAAGGATATTGGAAAAAGCCGGAAGAGACGGCTAATGTGATTGATGCCAATGGCTGGTTTCATACGGGTGATATTGGGCGCTTTTATAAGGGTAACCTACAGATAACGGATCGACTGAAAAACATGTTGGTTAATGCTTTTGGAAAAAATATTTACCCGACGCCGGTTGAAAATGTGTACTTAAAAAGTAGAAAAATCGACGCGCTTTTCTTAGTTGGCGACAAGAAAGAATATATCACGGCAATCATTATTCCATCGGCAGAAGGTCTGCGGGAGGTGTTTGGTGTGAATGAAGCCTTCTTCAATAAAGATGACGATTTTATTAGAGATCAGGAAATAATTGATTGGATTGATGAAGATATTAAGCGACTATCAAACGAATTAGCCAAGTTTGAACGTATTCGGAGTTTTGCTCTTAAACGAAATCCTTTTTCAATTGAATCTGGTGAACTGACACCTACGCTTAAAGCAAAGCGACGGGTGGTAGAGAAAAAATATGCTGAAGAAATAGCGAAACTTTATCTTACACACTAACAAACTGTCCATAGTAATACGATTAAAATAACGACATGAGAAAACTAGTACTGAGCCTTATTTTATTAACTTTTTTTGCTTCAGGCTTTGCTCAAAAAAAGCCTTTAGACCATTCTGTATATGATTCGTGGCAGTCGATTGGCTCTACGGAAATCAGCAATAACGGTCAATACGTGTTTTATACCATTACCCCGCAACAAGGTGATGCGGAACTCAAACTGGTTAATAGGGATGCAAAGGATATTACCAGCGTTGCTCGTGGCAGTGGTGCTGAATTTACCTCGAACAGTCGTTATCTAATAGCCTTAATAAAACCTTTCTTTCAAGATGTACGCCAAGCGAAGATTGACAAAAAGAAGGGAGATGATATGCCTAAAGACTCTTTGGCTATTTTTTCAATAAGCGACAACCGACTTGAAAAGATTGCGAAGGTGAAATCATTTGAAGTTCCGGAAGAGGGTTTCGCCTCCATTGTAAGTTACTTGTTGGAAGATACAGTAAAAGTGGAACCAGATACCCTATCGAAAGATACTACCGAGAACAAAGCTTCTAAATCAAAGAAGAAAACGGATACACGAACGAAGTTGGTCATCAGAAACTTGGATGAGAATACGGAGCGGTCGTTCGACTTTGTCGATTCGTACGAGTTAAATAAAGATGGCTCCTTGTTTGTCTTCCATAAAGAATTACCCAAAAAAGATAGCCTGAAAAATGAGGATGGCCTGTATGTATACAATGTAAAGGAGGATAAGTTACAGAGGATTAAGGGTGGTAAAGGCGATTATAATCATATTGTATTTGATGAAGCCTCAGAGCAGATAGCATTTACGTTTCAACCCTTTGTGAAAAAGTCGATTAACGAGCTTCATAATCTTTACTACTTTAATCTGGATAGTGATTCAGCGGTGATGCTGGTTGATGAAGCTAGCACTGGTATACAGGATAACTGGAGTGTGAATGGTAGTCGCTTACCTATTTTTAGCGAAGACGGACAGAAGTTATATTTTGGTGTGGCTCCTATCGCTAAGCTGGTGGATACGAATATAGTCGATTTTGAGGTAGCCAAAGTAGATATCTGGCATTGGAAGGATGATTATCTGCAACCTCGTCAGCTGTTGAATCGTCAACGTGATTCTAGTCGCAGTTACCTCAGTGTTATATACCCTGAGACTAAAAAAATTGTTTCACTTGGCAATGAGGAGCTTCCTTCAGTTTCAATTACACATCATGGAAACAATGAATTTGCTTTAGGAACTTCGGATATCGGTACTCGAATAGCCTCTCAATGGTTGGGGACAACCTATGATGATGTTTACCTGATATCGACGAAGACGGGTGAACGTTTCCAGATTGCGGATAGCATTCGTGCGAATGTTGAGCTTTCGCCGAATGGTGATTATGTTCTTTGGTTCGATCGTGACAAAGGTCATTGGTACAGTTATTCCGTTGCCGAAAAACAGTTAAGGGCCTTAACCGAGGATTTGGATGTAGTTTTCTTTGATGAGGAGAATGATTCACCGGACCGACCAAGACAGTATGGTATGGCCGGTTGGAATGAAGCGGGTGACTTGGTGTACTTATATGATCGCTACGATATCTGGTCCGTACCATTGAACGGGAAAAAACCAAAAATGGTGACCAATGGTTTTGGACGCGATCATCAAATTACGTTTCGTTACGATGATTTAACACGCGACCGCTTTCAACGATCGAGACGTGAACCGATTATAATCGACTGGAACGAGTTTAACTATATCAGCGCATTTGATAATACGAGCAAAGAAAGCGGTTGGTATCTCGCTTCGGCAAAAGAAAGGAATCCTGAACAACTAACTATGGGGCCTTTCAGCTACGGTCGGGAAACAGCTGGTAAAGATTTATCGCTATTTGCTTATACGAAGGAAAACTACGTGGAATCTCCTAATCTTTATTTGAGTAGCGATTTTACGTCAGAAGTGCAGGTATCCGACATTAACCAGCAGCAGTCTGCGTACAATTGGGGTACGGCGGAATTGTTTAAATGGACAGCGTCTAATGGCAAAGAAGCAGAAGGTATTCTCTATAAGCCAGAAGATTTTGATGAAAATAAGGAGTACCCAATGATCGTCTATTTCTACGAAAAGCTTAGTGATGGCTTATATGGTTATATACCACCGGTTCCGACGCCTTCTAGATTAAATATTAGCTTTTTTGTTAGCAATGGCTACCTGGTATTTGCGCCGAATATTTCCTATGATATTGGCTATCCAGGAAAATCTGCGGAAATCTATATTAACTCCGGTGTAGAAGCCCTTAAGCAATATCCGTTTGTCGACGGAGAACACATTGGTATTCAGGGACAAAGTTGGGGTGGCTACCAGGTTGCTCACTTAATAACCCGGACCGATATGTATGCTGCGGCGTGGACTGGAGCGCCGGTTGTCAACATGACTTCTGCTTATGGTGGAATCCGCTGGGGAAGCGGCCTGAACAGACAGTTTCAATATGAACACACGCAAAGTCGGATCGGTGCCACTCTTTGGGAGGATCTGGATCTTTATATCGAGAACTCTCCCCTATTCCATCTGGATAAAGTAAATACTCCCGTAGTTATTATGCACAACGACAGCGATGGTGCTGTCCCATGGTATCAGGGTATCGAAATGTTCACAGCACTGAGGAGATTACAGAAGCCCGTTTGGATGCTGAACTATAATGACGATGAGCATAATCTGATGAAAAGACAGAACAGGAAAGATATCCAAATCCGTGAGCAGCAGTTCTTCGATCATTATCTGAAAGGTAAGCCTGCACCTGTATGGTTAGAAAAAGGTGTTCCGGCCACATTGAAAGGAATTGATTGGGGATTTGATTTGGTCGATTAAAATCTTACTTTTACTGCATCAACCTTAGTTTATGGCTTTAAATTACGTCTGGATATCTTTTTTTCTCATAGCTTTTTTAGTTGCTTTATTTAAGCTGATATTTTTAGGAGATGTTGAGATTTTTCAGCGTATTATTAGCGGCACTTTTGATAGTGCAAAAACAGGTGCTGAAATTTCTTTGGGTCTCATTGGCCTCATGGCATTCTGGTTGGGTATTATGAAGGTCGGTGAAAAAGGTGGCATGATTCAGCTTTTCGCAAAAGCTGTCGGCCCTTTCTTCAACAAACTATTTCCCGAAATACCCAAAAATCATCCGGCTCTGGGTTCTATTTTAATGAATTTTTCTGCGAATATGCTCGGTCTGGACAATGCAGCTACGCCCTTGGGTTTAAAAGCGATGAAAGAACTGCAAGAGTTGAATCCGAAAAAAGATACGGCAACGAATGCGCAGATTATGTTTTTGGTGCTGAATGCATCGAGTTTGACCCTATTGCCCATTAGTATTATGGCTTATCGGAAGGAAGCTGGGGCTGCCGACCCGTCGGATGTATTTATTCCGATCTTGATAGCAACATTCTTTTCAACCATTGTAGGTTTAGTTACGGTTGCTATTTATCAACGGATCAATTTATTTAACAAGGTCATTTTAGCTTACCTAGGAAGTATTGCACTTTTTATCGGAGGTTTGCTTTATTATTTTACAACGCTTCCGCAAGACCGGATTTCAGAGATATCCATGGTTGGCGGGAATGTAATTCTATTCGGGATCATCGTATCATTTATTGGTCTGGCGATGTTCCGTAAGATAAATGTTTATGAAAATTTTATAGAAGGAGCAAAAGAAGGCTTTGGTGTGGCAATTAAGATTATTCCCTATTTAGTGGGAATATTGGTAGCTATTGGTGTGTTTCGTGAGGCAGGTGTAATGGATTATATGGTGGACGGTGTTAGCGCGGTGGTCTCTTGGTTTGGAGCCGATACGCGTTTTGTTGAAGCATTGCCAGTAGCGTTTATGAAACCTTTAAGTGGCAGCGGTGCCAGAGGTTTAATGGTGGAATTAATGGCAGTCAATGGTGCTGACGATTTCGCTTCCTTAGTAGCCTGTGTAGTCCAAGGATCAACAGAAACTACCTTTTATGTTTTGGCCGTTTATTATGGTTCAGTCGCCATTAAAAATACAAGACATACCCTGCCCTGCGCGTTGTTAGCAGAACTGGCCGGCGTAGTAGCCGCTATTATCATCGCATATATATTTTTCGGATAACATGGAAGAAAAGACGACAATTGCACTCATTGCCCATGATGGGAAAAAACCTGAAATGATTGAGTTTGTAAAACAGTATCATGACGAACTAAAAGCATATAAGATTGTTGCAACGGGTACAACAGGTAAGAGAATCACAGAAACTGGTTTGGATGTAGATTGCAAACTTAGTGGGCCGAAAGGTGGAGACGCACAAATCGCTGCGATGGCTGCCGAAGGTCAGTTACGTGGAATTTTATTTTTTAGGGATCCTTTGGGTATGCACCCTCATGAACCTGATATTCAAATGCTGATGAGGATTTGCGATGTGCATGATGTGGCACTTGCAACCAATCCTGCGACGGCAAAACTCATTCTGTTGGGCTTACAAAAGGAATCACTTTCATAATCTAGAGTAAATGAAATATCGGATTAGTGCCAGTATTGGTAAAGATAAATACAAAACGGAAATCACGAACGATCGGAATAGCATTATTGCCGATGAGCCAGAAGATCTGGGCGGTGAAGATTTAGGCCTCGCTCCTTTTGAATTGGTACTTTCTTCTTTAGCTGCATGCAAAGCAATAACGATGCGTATGTATGCAGATCGAAAGGAATGGGCACTGGAGGAAGTTAAATTGGAAATGGATTTGGAAGTGCAAGAGACTTCCGGACAGCAGACAACCTATATCAATGCAAACATTGAACTGATAGGCGATTTAGATGAAGAGCAAAAAGCGAGAATCATTAAAATAGCTGACAAATGCCCGACGCATAAATTACTGCAAAATCCAATAGTGATTAATTCTACCCTAATACAAAAATAAGATGAGTTATGACGAATACTCACCCTTTATTACCGTCGATCGGCAACGATGGCGCGAGTTAAACGGATCCATAACCTACAACCTGTCCAATGAGGATATCAGCTCGTTAAATGCATTAAACGAGCCGCTAACCTTATCAGAGATTCAAGAGGTGTACTTTCCTTTAGGGCATCTATTAACGATCCATATCGAAGAAGCACAGCAACTTCATGAAAGGGCTAGTAAGTTTTTAAAAAGCAAATCTAAAAAGCTTCCCTTCATTATTGGTATTGCAGGAAGTGTCGCGGCGGGAAAAAGCACGACAGCAAGAGTTCTTCAAAAGGTGCTATCACTATCGCCGGGAAAACCGCGTGTGGATCTGGTTACAACGGATGGCTTCCTCTATCCGAATCATATTTTGGAAGCGAGGAATATTATGAATAAAAAAGGCTTCCCAGTGAGTTACGACACCAAGCGCTTGATTCGGTTTTTATCAGAGATTAAATCTGGGAAGGAAAAAGTAAGTGCGCCGGTTTATTCACATCTTGAATACGATATTATAGAGGGTGCTGAACAGGTGGTCGACAGACCAGATATTGTAATTATTGAGGGTATTAATGTCCTACAGGTTAATCTTAAGAAACAATACAAAGGCCCGCGGATATTCGTATCCGATTTCTTTGATTTTTCAATCTACGTGCATTCTACAGAGAAGAATTTGATTAACTGGTATTTAGATCGTTTTTTAAATCTTCAGGAAACGGCCTTTCAGAATTCGGAGTCCTATTTTCATAAATATGCGAATTTGAGTCATGAAGACGCGATTGATTTTGCAAGAAACATATGGAAGGAAATCAATGGACCTAATTTGGTTAAAAACATTTTACCGACACGATACCGTGCGAATCTAATTCTTGAAAAAGATGTGGATCACTCTATTAAACAAATTAAGTTTAAAAAGATATAAGCTTATATTTTCTTCTGAAATTCGCTTGGTAGCATATTGGTGTACTTTTTAAAAAACCTCGTAAAATAGGCTGGATCTTCAAACCCTGTCTTGTAAGCTATCTCACCAATAGGGATATCGGTCCAGTATAACAAACGTTTTGCTTCAAGAATTCGCTGTTCATTGATGATGGTCTTTGCATTTTTGCCTGTGACCTCTTTGACGACGTCATTGAGATGGCCAGCCGATAGGAATAATCGTTTAGCATAGTCGGTCACTTTCACTTCAGATAATGAATGTTGGATAACGAGTTGTTTGAATTGTTTGTAGATTGCTGTATACTTGCTACTATTCGGAGAGTCCTCAGTGTTAAGATAGAGTGATATTTTATCAAGCAAGGCGCTAAACAATTTAGATAGAATATCCTTACTTTCTAATGGAGATTTGCTTTCGGTATCTAACAGATCAATGTAATTGAGGAAGCTCTTCATGCTCTGAGCGTCTACTTTAATAACGTCTACACTGAATATATCTTGCCAGTTGTGCCGTCCTGTTTGGAAGCGAAGAAGGAACTGCTCCTTAAAATTAATGCGTAATAACTTGGCATTGGTTGCCCGGACGTGATAATGAATCTGTTCTGGACGCATAACGATTAGTGCGTCAGCCTGTACTTTATATTCGTGGAAATCGATAAACTGAAGGGTCTCCCCTGCCACAAGAAAATAGATGCTGTAGTAGTCGTGACGATGCGGGCTTTCAATTCGTTCCAATGATTCGATATTCAGGTCAATCCACTGCATATTAAAAAAGTCTTCCGGACTTGCTAAATTGCTATGGCTTTTGTGAATAGGGATCTTGCTTTTTTCCATACAAATCTAATAATCCGTGAAAAGTACTATTTATTCCTGACTTTATCATCTTTTTCATGTCAACATCAGCGTAAATTTGATAGTGATAAAAAGAACGTTATGAGTGAATCTAATTTAGTTGAGTTGAACGTAACTGGTATGCATTGTAATAACTGTGCCTTATCGGTTCATAAAATGTTAGAGAAAAAAGGTTTAAAAGAGGTTCATGTAGATTTCGCTAATGAAGAAGTGAAATTTTCAAATGCGGGCGAATTAAACCTCGATGGTATTATCAAAGATATTGAAGGCCTCGGTTTTAAGGTCTATGAAAATGAAGAAATACCACAAGAGGGTTTCTTTGCGAAGGTTGAGAACAAATTTATCTTCAGTTTAATATTTGCTGTTCCGCTATTTTCTCATATGTTTTTGCCCTTCCATTGGCTGCACAATCCTTATATTCAACTGGCACTTTGTTTACCGGTCTTTATTTTGGGTTTGAGTTATTTTGGGAAAAGCGCGATCAACTCGCTTCGCAGTGGCGTTCCCAATATGGATGTCTTAATATTTATCGGGTTCACTTCGGCGTTTATCTATAGCTTGACGGGAACGGTCCTCAATCTCGGTCCGGATTATATGTTTTACGAGACAACGGCGGTTATTATTACGCTTGTGTTACTTGGAAATGTCTTCGAAAAGCGATCGGTGTCTCAAACGACCTCGGCGATTAAAGACTTGTTGAAATATCAGCAGGTGAAGGCAATTCGACTGATTGGTGATGAACAAGAGGTAATCGATTCGCGTATGATAAATAGTGGCGATACGCTGTTGGTAAATACTGGAGAAAAGATACCAGCCGATGGGGACATTATATGGGGAAACGCATCTGTCAATGAATCCTTGCTAACGGGAGAAAGTTTGCCAATCGAAAAAAATAAATATGATTCTGTTATTGGCGGTACTGTAGTCGAGCAAGGTAGTATAAAAATACTGGCAACAAAGGTTGGTAAACATTCTGTGCTTTCGCAGATTGTTGAGATTATGAAACGCGCGCAGAGTTCTAAGCCACCTATTCAAAGATTAGGAGATCGGGTGGCAGCAATTTTTGTTCCCGTTGTCGTGAGTATCGCTGTCTTAACCTTTGTTTTATCCTATTTGATATTTGATGTGCAACTGGGCGAATCCATTATGAGATCGATCGCCGTATTAGTTATATCCTGTCCCTGTGCGATGGGTTTGGCGACCCCAACAGCGGTAATGGTCGGATTAGGCCGAGGGGCAAAACAAGGCGTGCTCATAAAAGGGGGTGCCACGGTTGAAGAGATGGCGAATCTCAAATACATGGTGTTTGACAAAACAGGTACCTTGACCACCGGTAATTTTGCTGTGCGCGATATACAAGTATTTGACTTGGATATGGCTGAAGCAAAATCGTTGATCGTAGCGCTTGAGTCTTATTCTAACCACCCAATTGCCAAGTCACTCGTGGCAGAATTAGAGAGTGATAAGATGAAGAGATTTATCTTCACCGAAGTGAACGAGGTGAAAGGAATGGGTATCAAGGCTATTGATGCCGACGGTAATCAATATGAGATAGGCTCAAGTAAGATTGTACAACCGGAAACTGATATCGATGGCTTTGATGTCTTTTTGAAGAAAAATGATCAACTAATTTGTAAGATTGCAATTGAGGATGAACTGAAACCGGAGGCGAAGAACTTAATCGATCTATTAAAAGAGCGTAAAATAACACCGGTCTTATTAAGTGGCGACCGGAAAGAAAAATGCGAATTCGTTGCCCAGAAGCTGGGAATTGATACGGTTTATTCAGAACAACGTCCCGAACAGAAACTGCAGGTTATCGATTCTTTTAAAAAGAAAGGTACAACCGCTATGGTTGGCGACGGCATAAATGATGCGCCTGCATTGACGACGTCTGATGTAGGTGTTTCTTTAGGAAATGCAAGTCATATTGCCATTCAATCGGCAAAGGTAATTTTGCTTAATAATGACCTGAATTCTGTAATTACCCTTTTAAAAGTGGGTAAGCATACGTTGATCACTATTAAGCAAAATTTATTTTGGGCTTTCTTCTACAATATCTTCGCCATACCATTAGCAGCTCTAGGGTATTTGGGACCTATGTTGGCTGCTTTAGCTATGGCTTGCTCTGACGTTGTTGTTATAGGCAACTCCCTCAGATTGAAGATCAAGAAATTAGACTAAGCCCAGGCTTTATCTCCTTTTTTATAAGGATAGTCTCCGTCGTAGCGACCAGGTATTGGATTATAACGCAACGCTTTAGTCGCGCCTAATTCAGATGTAAAAAAGCCCAATAAGGTCAGCTGCTTAATCATACGAAAATAGTGATTAGGCTGCTCTGGTTCTTTGCTACTGTGATATTCATTTTGTTCAGCATCAATCTCTACAAGAAGATCGGTACGTTCGGTCGCACTGAGCTGTTGAAAGTTCTTCTTGTATTTTTTGTTTGCTGATTCCTCGAGTTTATTTAAGCCCTCTAGAAAAACTTTTTGGTCTTCCTCGGTGTAGCAATCACGTACCATCACCGGAATGAAAGCCCCTACCCCTGCTTCTTTCGCTCCTGGCGAACCTGTAGGCGGAAGGATGGTGTCGGCAATATCACCCAAAAAGTTAATTTGATCTTCTTCGAATAAGGTGGCCACATCCGTAGTTGCCGGTCTGGTACAACCCTCTAAAAATAATTGACTACCGATAATGGCACCTCCAAAGATCCATGCTACTCTGTTAATTGCTTCTCTTCTGTTCATGTCTTTGTATTCAATATTAAAGGTTCTGTTTCTTTAACTCACTTATAGCAAAGTCAACTGCCCGAGCCGTAAGTGCCATATAAGTGAGCGATGGGTTAACTGCTGCTGCAGATGTCATACAAGCGCCGTCGGTCACGAATACATTTAATGCATCCCAAACCTGGTTGTGTTTATTCAAAACAGAGGTTTTAGGATCATGTCCCATTCTGGCAGTTCCCATCTCGTGAATACCTTGGCCAAAGTAATAGCCTGAATCCCATGTGTGAACATCAACAGCACCTGATTTTTCAAGCATCTCCTTGGCCTCGGCTGTCATGTCTTTTCGCATTTTCAGCTCGTTCTCTCTCAGTTCGCAGTCCATTGCCAATACAGGTAAGCCCCACTTGTCTTTCTTTTCTTTATCTAAACTGATTTTATTGTCGTGATGTGGTAGAATCTCACCAAAGGCTGTAATACCGATGGACCAGTCGCCCGGTTCGCTTAGCGCATCTTTGAACTCCCCACCAATGTTTAGTTCTGCGATGTTTCGTGACCAGCCTGATCTACTAGCTGAGCCTTGATACCCAAATCCACGTAGGTAATCCCGTTTATCATCCCCGACGTTTTGGAAGCGAGGAATATAGATACCGTTCGGACGAGAGCCGTAATAGTATTTGTCATCAAAACCCTCTACTCGTCCACTCGCTCCTAAGCGGAAGTGATGATCCATTACATTATGTCCTAACTCACCACTGCTACTGCCAAGACCACCTTCCCAAACATCCGTTGCTGAGTTCATCAGCACCCAAGTCGAGTTAAACGCGGAAGCACACACGAAAATTACTTTTGCGTGATAGGTATAAGTTTGGTTGGTTTCCGCATCGATAATCTCCACTCCTGTTGCCTTCTTGGTATCCTTGTCATAAAGGATCTGAGTTACAATTGAAAACGGTCGAACGGTTAAATTTCCTGTTTTTGCCGCTGCAGGAAGGGTTGCAGAATTTGAACTGAAGTATCCTCCAAAATTACATCCTAACCAGCATTTGTTTTGGTATTGACAATTAGTACGATCGTGGTGCGGCTGAGTAATATTAGCTACGCGACCGATAATCATATGACGATTGTTATTGTACTGTTTCTTTAGACGCGCAGCGATATGTTTTTCAACAACATTCATCTCCATCGGAGGCATAAAATCTCCATCGGGCAATACAGATAACCCTTCTTTACTACCACTGATACCGGCGAAGCGCTCTGCATGGCTGTACCAGGGAGCAATGTCTTTATACCGAATGGGCCAGTCGATCGCAACTCCTTCTTTCGCATTTCCTTCGAAATCCAGATCACTCCAGCGATAACTTTGACGCCCCCAAGTTAGCGAGCGACCGCCTACTTGATAACCGCGGTACCAGTCGAAACGCTTGACTTCTGTATACGGACTTTCTTGTTCATTCACCCAGAATTTAAGATTCTTCTCGTTAAGAGGGTAATCTCTACTGAGAACTGGGTAGTTTTCAATCATCTCCTGGGTGCGTCCTCCGCGATGAGGGAACTCCCATGGGTCTTTCGTGTTGTTTTGGTAGTCTTTAATGTGTTCAACATTCCAGCCTCTTTCCAATACAATCGTTTTTAATCCCTTCTCCGTTAATTCTTTGGCAGCCCATCCGCCGCTGATTCCGGAGCCGATTACGATTGCATCATAAGTATTCTCTGCCATAATCTTGTTTTGTTTTGTTTAACTTGTTTTGTATTATTTACGAAGCCCGACTGCATGAATACATGAAGTCAACTTGCATTTTACTGCTCGAGCACTGGAGCTTCGGTCTTTTCGTTTTTGAAAGAAAATAAAAATATCAGAAACACGACGGCTGCGATACCTGCTGGTATTAGCCACACGCTGTGCCAAAACTCAGAAGTAGCAAGACCGCTATAATGTTCACTAACAAGGCCGGCAACTTGGAACCCGATCAATTGACCGATTCCATAGGTGGCGAGTGTAATTAAACCTTGAGCCGAGCTTTTATATTTTTCTCCTGCTTTTGAATCCGTATAGATCTGTCCTGACACGAAGAAAAAGTCATAGCAAATTCCATGTAATGCGATACCAATGATCAGCATGTAGGATAGTTCACCTACGTTGCCGTATGCAAACAGTACATAGCGTAATACCCAAGCGAGCATTCCGAGTAATATTGTGTTTTTAAATCCAAATCGTGTAAAAAATACAGGAAGCAATAATAGGAACAATGCTTCCGATATTTGCCCAATCGTCATCTTCCCTGTTGGGTTTTCCATACCTATTTCATGCAAGAACAAGTTTGCATTTTGGTAATAGAATGCCAATGGGATACATATGAGTATAGATGAAATAAAGAAAATAAAAAAGTTCCTATCTTTTAATAGCTTGATAGCGTCTAACCCTAATATATCAGAAATACTACTTTTTTCTCCGGTCGATTTTTTAATGGGAGGTGTTTTCGGTAAAGCAAAACTAAACAACCCTAGTATAAGTGAACCAATACCCGATAACAGGAAGGTATATTTTAACGCACCTGGCTGCGAATCCCACTGGAAAATATAACTAATGGCTAGGCCGGCTGCTATCCAACCAATGGTTCCCCATACGCGTATCGCTGAAAAGTTCTTCTCTGGATTGTCCATTTGGCGAAATGAGATGGAGTTAACCAATGCCAGCGTTGGCATGTAAATAATCATATAACCAAGCGCATATGGAAAGAAAACTGATACATCTGGCGCAGAATACATGAGGTACATCAGTAACGCACCAACAAGATGCAAAACTCCTAGTATACGCTCTGCGTTGAAGTATTTATCTGCAATGAGGCCGATAATAAAAGGGGCAATAATAGCTCCCCATGATTGTGTGGAAAAAACGTTTGCAGTTTCTGGTCCTGATGCCTGAAGATTTTGGCTCAGGAACGTTCCCAATGTTACAAACCAGCCTCCCCAAATAAAAAATTCAAGGAACATCATAAATGATAGTTTAAAGCGTATTCCAGCGTTCATATTTTATTTTTTTTGATTAAATGTTAATTACTCTAATAAATGTTATTGGTTTCGATACGACTAATGCACATTAAATGTAAGTGATTATTTTATGAAAACCTATACTCTTCTCGATTTTGTATTCGTCTTTAAAAACTGTCAATTTCCCGGTAAGCCTCTATGAGCTTGATTTCGCCTTCTTTTCCTGAGCCTGAAAGCCCATGTTCCATACCCATGATTCCGCGGAAACCTTTATCATAAACATGTTTCATCGCGTTCTTATAATTTATCTCACCGGTACCGGGTTCCTTACGTCCCGGATTATCCCCAATTTGAAAATACGCTATTTCATCCCAGCAACGATCAATGGTTTTTAATAGATCACCTTCATTTCTTTGCATGTGATAGAAATCGTATAGGATTTTACACGAAGGGCTATCTACAGCCTTGCATATCAAATAGGTTTCATCGGTTTTTTGTAGCAACAAATCGGGAGTGTCACTTAAGGTCTCAATTACCATAATAAGGCCTTCTGGTTCAAATATCTCCGCCGCATAACGCAGAGTATTGATAACATTGGATGTCTGGATACCTAAAGGCTGTGAACGATCAAAAAAGCCGGGTACAACCGTTAGCCATTTGGCATTGCAACGTTTAGCAGCTTCAACACAACGGTGACATGTTTCAATAAAGTGATCGTGGAATTCTTTTTTTCCGGTGGATAATGATGTTTTCCAGTTGTCTCCGCCGTCGACTACGAAAACGCCCATCGTCATTCCTAGCTGAGCTAGTTTGTTGCCAATTGCTTCTTGTTCCTCAACTGATCTGCCTAAATAGCCATTGTCTTCTATCGCACGAAAACCATGATCATACATAAACTGAATTTGATCGACAAACGATTTTCCAGCATGATTTTGGAATTGTCCCTGATGTGGTGCGTAATTCATTTTGAATGGCTGATTATTATTAGCACTTGAAACAGTTTTCTCTGCTCCGAACGCAGGGATGGTCGACCCTGAAACTACGGCGCCTGCGGCTAGTATGCTGTTTTGTATAAACTTACCTCTTTTCATATTATGATTAATTAGTTTTTAATAATTGCTTTAAACCCTTTGGTCATGGTATCTTGGACGATTCCATCTGATGTTCGGTAAACGATATAGGCATCAATGAATGGCCTGTTTCGCAGAAACCTAAGTGCTTCATTCATTCCCATAGCCATTAACGCATTATCGTATCCATCGGCTGTAATAGCATCCTTCGCTAACACGGTTATAGAAAGGATGTCAGACTCGATTGGGAAGCCTGTGGTCGGGTTTAATATATGAATATATTGTTTGTCGTCTTCGCGAACAAACTGATTGTAACCACCCGAAGTGGTGACTGCCATGTTCTCTAAATATATGCGGTGTTTGATGCCCACCTTGCTTATTCCTTTTTCTAAAGGGCCTTCAATTCCTATCATAAACTGCGAGTTGTCAGGTTTGCGACCTTCAGCTCTGATCTCTCCACCAAGTTCAATAAAAAAATTGCGGATACCATGTTCTTTTAGGAAATCCGCTAAAACGTCAACTGTATAACCTTGTGCGATTCCATTGACATTAATTTGTACGGCTGCTTGTTTTTTGACTAGGCGATTCCCTTCTAGTTTTAACTTGCCCATACCAACGAATGGCAATAGACTGTCAATCTTTTCTTTTGTTGGTAATGAATCTCTCCTAACTGCCGAAAAACCCCAAGCATCCAGTAGTGGTTCAACTGTAATATCAAAAATGCCTTTTGTATCTTTGCTGATTAAAAAAGCCTTCTGCAGTACATTTGAAAAATGTGCATCTAGTTTACCAGCTTTTGATGATTTGTTAAATTGTGTAATTAGGGAGTTGGGTACATAAAGCGACATAGAGTAGTCGATCTGCTCGAGGATGCTGTCGATCTGATATTTAGAGACTATTTCTTTAGAATGATAGTAAGAAACGTGATAGCTCGTCCCCTGTGCTCGCCCCCTTATCGTAAAATTATTTTGTCTTGCTTCTTGAAAGGACAAGAAAGCAAGACAAATAATGATTATCGGCGAAGAAATCAACAACCGCTTCACAGAGATCGCTTCTTAGATAACCTTTGTTTTTCCAGGTTGTGCGTACGGATATAGACCGTTTTCGTCCGGAAGTACTTTAGGCAAGGCATCCCAACTCAGCTCATCAGGCATTAGACTGATATCAGATGCTAATGCTTCATCCCATTTTAGAACTTTTCCTGAATATGTGGCTAGTCGGCCAATGATTCCAGTGAACGTACTTGTAGCTCCGTACTCAGCATCTTGGAATTTAAACTCTCCATTTGCAATTGCTTCGAACAGTTCATCATGTTCTGTTTGGTATGGGTTTCTATTATTTTTAGTAGGGTGGCTAAAAAGCTCTTTGCCGCTAGGATCCCATAGTACACCGCTGTTATTTGCTGAAAGATAAACTTTTCCTCCGGTGCCTTGGAACGTTTCATCCACACGGTTTGATGTACCTTCGAAGTGACGACATTGACTGTATATCACTGCTCCGTCACCATAGGTGAACTCAACAGCGTGATTGTCGTATATTTCACCATAATCTTCACCGGTTCGCCAAGCACGGCTACCTGTACCCTGTACAGAAACAGGGTGCCCGCCTAAAACCCAATTGGCTACATCAAGTTGATGTACATGCTGTTCCACGATATGATCTCCGCAGAGCCAATTAAAGTAATACCAATTACGCATTTGATACTCCATCTCTGTCTGTCCTTCTTCTCGTGGGTTTACCCAAACGCCACCAGAGTTCCAGTAAACTTGACCCGAATGGATTTTGCCGATATCTCCACCGTGGATTCGTTTAATTGTCTCGCGGTAATTGTCTTGATAACGACGTTGCAAACCAACAACCACATTTAACTTCTTTTTCTTCGCTTCTTCAGCTGTTGCCAATACTTTTCTGATACCCGGTGCATCAACAGCTACTGGTTTTTCTATAAAAGCATGCTTACCTTGCTTGATAGCTTCCTCGAAATGAACTGGACGGAACCCCGGAGGCGTAACTAAGAGTACCACATCTGCTAAAGGTATCGCTTTTTTATATCCGTCAAAACCAACGAATTGACGATCTTCCGGAACATCGACCTTATCCCCAAATTTTTGCTTCAATAGTTTATAACTATCATCTAAGCGGTTTTGGAAAGCATCTGCCATGGCAACTAATTTGATATTCTGCTTGGTGCTCAACGCTTGAACAGCAGCTCCGGTGCCGCGACTTCCGCAACCTATAAGGGCAATTTTAATTGTATCATCATTGGATGCAAAGACATTAGACATGGGTGCTGTACCAAGAGCAGCTGCTCCCGCAATCACGCTAGAAGACTTTAAAAAACTACGTCGATCTTGTTTCATTTTCTATTATTTAGTTTTATATAAGTTAATTAGTTTTAATCGCTTTCGGAATTTGTTAGTCTTTAAAAATCCGGGATTGGCTCCTTATTGTAATAAGCCTCAATTTCTTCTTTGCTTGGCTGAACCGAAGGTCGAACTAAACGGATACCGACAAAAGGAGCATCAGGTAGCCACCAGTTGCTTTTAGGTATTTGTGGATCAATTTGTTTCCATGATGGATCTGATGCTAATCGGGAAGCAGAACGAAGGTCCGTCGCTTCATCGAGATAGGAGCCTCCTCGAACGCTATGGGGATACAGAGTAATTGGTTCTGCTACTGGATTTATGTTTTCTTTTTCCGCAAATGCACTATAGTCTTCGTGATATTGATCATAGGTCCATTCGGCAACGTTTCCGTATATATCATGTAAGCCCCAAGGATTAGGCTCTTTTTGTCCTACTTCATGAGTTGTTTCCTCACTATTGTCAATAAACCAAGCGTAGTTTTTCAAGTCATCCTCTGTATTTCCAAAGAAATACTCCGTGCTAGCACCAGCACGCGCCGCGTACTCCCACTCAGCTTCGGTTGGCAAACGATAGAATACCCCAGTACGCGTATAAATCCATTTGCAGAACTGAATCGCATTATACTGAGTCATTGCTAGAGCAGGGTAATTGACCTTTCCCATGCCAAAAGTCATGTCCAGATAAGGTTTTGTCGGACGGGTTACTGCGTCAACCTCAGGAGAAATTGGTTCGGTGCTACTGCTCTCTTCGTAATCTTTATATAGAAAAGGCTCAAAGAGGTCCCAAGTAACCTCAAAGGTACTCATCCAAAAAGGATCCAGCTGAACTTTATGAACCGGCTTTTCATCCGATTCTCCATTTTCGCTCCCCATAAAGAAACTGCCGCCTGGGATGGCTTGCATAGTAAACGATAGGTTCGTTCCGTTTATTTCTTGGGTGTAATCTTCGAGTTTATTTGCTTTTTGCTGAGCTGTGCTTGTTTGTGTAATGAACGTTAATGTTAGTAACGGTATCAGTATATTATAACACTTCATGAATCTGAGTCGTGGTCTAAAATATTTAGAATATAAAAATCTAATTTAGCACGAATTCATCAAAAAGCAAATAAATCGAAGATATTTATGTATTATTTGTCGTTTGAATATGAATATGGAAATGAAGATTCTTTTGTACCTCTCGATTTATTAGCCTCGCTATCCATTGTGAAATCGATTGTCGCTCCGTCCATTAGATCGAAATGGCTAAACCAATTCTTCTCGTATTTGTTACCATCAACCTCGATAGCCTGGATGTATTTATTTGTTGCACTGTTGTCATCAGCATTTAATACAATCTTATTTCCATTTTCCAATGTAATCGTTGCTTTCTTAAATAGTGGTGCACCAATCACATACTGATTTACGGCAGGGGTCACTGGATAAAAGCCCAAAGCGGAAAACACATACCATGCGGATGTTTGTCCATTATCCTCATCACCACAATAACCGTCAGGCGTAGCACGATACATGCGATCTAGAACCTCACGTACCCAATATTGTGCCTTCCATGGTGTCCCAGCGTAGTTGTAGAGATAGATCATGTGCTGTATCGGCTGGTTGCCATGCGCATATTGTCCCATGTTTGCAATTTGCATCTCACGGATTTCATGGATGACACTGCCGTAATAGCTCTCATCAAAAATTGGAGGCAAGGTGAAGACTGAATCAAGTTTCTTTACAAATTCTTCTTTACCGCCCATCAATCCGATCAGTCCTTCTACATCGTGGAACACGGACCAGGTATAGTGCCAGCTGTTTCCTTCAGTAAAAGCATCACCCCATTTGAATGGATTGAATGGTTCCTGAAACGTGCCGTCTTCGTTTTTACCTCGCATCAATCCTGTAGTCGGATCAAACAGATTACGGAAATTTTGACTTCTTTTTTCATATAGTTCAATCTCCTTTTTAGGCTTATTTAAAACTTTAGCTAATTGATAAATTGCAAAATCATCATAAGCATATTCGAGCGTACGAGCAGCATTCTCATTGATGCCTACATCGTATGGAACATAGCCCAGTTCATTGTAATACGGCGCACCTCTCCTACCTACGGCATCCATTGGTCCTTCATTATTTGCACCGTGAATTAAAGCATCGTATAGGGTTTCAATATCGTAACCCCGAAGACCTTTTATGTACGCATCTGCGACAACAGAAGCGGAGTTATTACCGATCATGATATTTGCAAATCCAGGACTTGACCATTCTGGCAAAAAGCCACCTTCTTTGTAGGCATTGATAAGCCCTTCCTGCATTTCTTTGTTAATGGACGGGAATACCAAGTTTAGGAATGGATATAATGCTCTGAAAGTATCCCAAAACCCGGTACCAGCAAACATGTATCCTGGTAAAATCTCGCCATTGTACGGACTCCAGTGTACGATTTCGTCATTCTCGTTTATCTCGTATAATTTATTTGGAAAAAATAAGGTACGATACATGCTCGAGTAGAAAGTGCGAATCTGGTCAATTGTACCTCCCTCAACTTCAATTTTAGACAGACGATCATTCCAAAGGTTTTTGGCTTTTGACTTTGTCGCTTCAAAATCATCATTGGCTAATTCCCGTTTGAGGTTTAATTCAGCCTGATCAAAACTGATGAACGAGGATGCGACCTTAGCGTTTACCACCGCGTTTTTATCAGTCTTAAATCCGATAACCGCGATAGCATGTTCTGATTCGAGCTCCAATCTCCCGTCCTTATAAACACCCGTATCCGCAGTCCCTGTAAAATCGAAACTTTTGTCAAATTGGATAACGAAATAATTTTTAAAGTTTGTCAGTTTTCCCCGGCTGTATCGTGTTGTATAACCGATTACTTTATTTTCTTCAGGAATAACTTTCACATAAGATCCTCTATCGAATGCGTCAATAACTACGTAGGAATTATCTTCTTCCGGAAAGGTAAATCTAAATTGAGCAGCTCTTTCTGTAGGCGTTAATTCTGCGGTGACGTTGTGGTCTGCTAAATAAACGCTGTAATAATATGGTTTTGACACTTCCGATTTATGTGAAAACCAACTAGCACGGTCATCTTCAGTGAATTTTAAATCTCCTGTTACGGGCATAATTGCAAATTGTCCATAGTCATTCATCCATGGCGATGGTTGGTGTGTTTGTCTTAGGCCTCGGATTTTATCAGCAGTGTATTTGTAAATCCAGCCATCACCCATTTTTCCTGTTTGTGGAGTCCATAAATTCATGCCCCATGGAACGCCAACGGCGGGATAGGTATTCCCGTTGGATAATGAAGGCTTGGAATCGGTACCCATTAGTGGATTAACCCACTCCACGTGATCATTGACCTTATCAACGAATTGGGCTGATGCACCGAAACTTAGTAATAATAATAGGACTGTTGCGAAAGATTTCATTGTCTGCATAAGCGTTTTATTGAGGATTATAATTTTATACACCAAATATATTTTTTATAAAACGATTTAGCAAGAAATAGATAAAATTAAATACATGATAGAGTCTTTGAGAAATACAAGATAGAGTCTTTGAGGTAGAGTTTTGGATCACTGAACGTAACAAACGTACACACGAATTACGTTGCAAAAAAGAAAGGTTCCCAAACGGGGAGAATGGGAACCTTTACTAACCAATTATAAACCTAAATTATGATAGTACAAATATAGTGTACAATTTACACTTAACGAAGAGTTTTATGTAATATTTATATTGCAAATCGAGGATTACAGGTTCTATTTGTATGAAAAATATAAAACGGCACATATATTGTTTTCCAAAGGCAGCGAGAGAATCAAACAAAGGGAAATAAAAAATATGACGGACTTAAAAGTTCATATTGTTGAAGATCAGGTGATCATTGCCTATGATTTACAGGATATAATTGAGAACATGGGGCATCAAGTGAATAATATTTCATCCTCCGTGGACGAAGCTATATCAAAGATACATATGCGGACATCTGATTTGTTTATTGTAGATATAAACCTTCAAGGTGATAAAAAGGGATTCGAGCTAGGGAAATTTCTGGAAAAGTCTAAAAGACCGTTCATCTACATGTCGTCCGTGGATATCGCTGACCAGTCGGAACGGAATAGAGCCTGCGCATTTTTGTCAAAGCCATTTGACAAAAATGATGTTCAAAGAGCAATTGAAATTATATGTCGGAAAGTAGCTTAAAACCTATCAAGCCCTAAAAGGTTGCTACTTAATTCGCGATTTATACTAATAAAGCCAGGGTATTTAAAGAGTTTGTCCTTGATGACAATGGCCGGCTTAATTTTTAATGTAACCGATGCTTTCTTTTCATTGCCCCCCTGTGAAGCGAGAACAAAATTTTGTATATCATTTCTGATTGAGTCATTCTTGAGAAATTCGTAGATATTTGTATTAAACGCAAGCTCTACCTCCTGCTTGTCATTTGGTCGGATATTTATTTCTTGGTCAATCGTGCCTTCTGTAAAGCTATGATTGTTTACTAAAATCTCATAATCGAAATAGTTAATCGACGCTGCATTGTCCGTGGGGTTGTCAATCATAACATGCAGATTAGCTCGTAAGGGAATATTTTTGCTAAGGAAACCTAAAGCCAAGGATGGCATATTGGTCAATGTGAAATCACGGTCTTCAATGATTTTTTGAATATTTGTTCCCGAGATATAAATATCATCAACACGTGTAATCGTATACTTGCAATCGGCTAATGTTTTTATCTCTTTTGCTTGCTGTCCGATCGAGCATGCACATATCAATGTGGATAATATGAAGAAAAAAGCAATTTTGAGCGATCTTGTTAACTTTTTCATCCGTTTAAATTACAAGTAAATATATAAATCTTTTATTCATCATTTTTCAGATAGAAGATTTTCGAGTTTATTAATATAATCTATAGAAGGCTTGGTGGTGTATATTCCGGTTTGTTGACCAGCCCTCGCGCCTCTTATGAAAAAATAGATAACACCGCCGAAATCCCGATTATAATCAAAGTTACTTAATCTTTGCTGAAGATATTTTTTTAACGCGACAACATATATCAAATATTGCAAGTGATAGTTATTCTCGGTCATGATGTCGTTGAGTTGATTTTGCTCATAATGAATCAAGAAGTCGCCCAGAAAGTTAGACTTCCAGTCTAATATATAATAGCGATCGTTGTGCTGAAAAACCATATCAATTATACCGTTCATTACCCCTTCTAGCTGTTCTATACTTCTTACAACAAAAGCCCTCTCCTTTTCCGCTAACTGGTTTAATTGCAGTCCTAAAAAAGAGGACACATTAAAATTGAACTCCAATTCGTTTAATCGAGATTTCCATGCAATTTTAGAAAGTGTGAATACTTCGTCATCGATATTTACTGAGGAATTAACCACATGATAAACGAGCTCATTAACCATCGGTACAATGCTATCGTCGTGCTTAGGTAAATAACGTGCTAAAGATGCCTGAATTTGCTTTTCCCATGATGTATCGTTTGTAAAATCGATGTTTTCAAAAACGTCATGGAGGAAATTTCCGACTAAGCTTCCCTTGACTAATTGTTTAAAGATAAAATGATCATAACTATTGAGGTTGATTCGATCGTTTTCTCTTCGAATGTATTCCGGCTTTCTAGCGAGGAATGTATAACTCATTTTTACCCAATTTCTTTGCCTTAGTTCGAATTTGGAAACGGGAATAGGTGTACCCTGTATTGGAGGGGTGCCTCTTCCTGATTGATATATCATGTTCGTCTCTATTTCCAGTTGGTCTGCAAATTCAATAAGAGTGTGGGCTGATTCCTCCTTATGACTTCGTGCGGCTTCGATAAATGGCGTAAGCGAACTGTTTTTCGCACTGTGGTTATTTCTGAAAATATAACATTTATAAACAGCACGAGTAATCGCCACGTAGATCAGTCGTCTGTTTTCTTGTTCGATTTGGGTGAGTGCTTCGTCTCGTTGCTCGTCGTTTAATCGATGAGGCTGTGCAAAGATATATTCCTGATCAGATGCTGATTTTAAACTTATAAGCGACTTTCGTTCAAACGAAGCTTTCATATCAAGAAATGGTGCAAAAACAATATTATATTCCAGGCCTTTGCTTTTGTGGATAGTTACGATCTCCACAGCTTCTTCATCGCTTTCTATTCGTTGTTCGTATTCATCACCATCCATTTTCATTCCTTCACTGGCCATTTTCAACCAATTTAACAACTCCAAAGCGGATAGATTTTTTAGACTCTGTGTTTTATGAAGGATCTCGATAATTTGAAGGACGTTTGTCAGTGTACGCGCCCTATTGGTACTCAGCAGCGTTTCTTTGACGTTAAAGTCCTTTATAAATTTGGTCAAGGCTGAATAGGTACCAGACGTTTCCCATATTTGTTTCAATATCCCAAACTCGAGAAAGATTTCATCGTAGTTTAATTGCAGTAGATCATTGGTGTTGAAACCTGTAAGCGGATTAAGTAAGGCACGACTCACCGTATGTATATTAATGTCAACGAAAGCCCTTAGCAAATGATAGATGTATTGGGCCTCCCTTGTCATAAGAACTTTGTTCGTATCAATGGTAACCGCCGTAATTCCTAATTTACTTAGTTGCTTTTTCACGTTTAGACCTTCACTGTTTGATCGGACTAAAACCCCAATATCCGACGGTCGAATCCTCCGCTTAAGTCCGTCCTTATCAAGACTATAGTCCTTGTCAGTCAGCAGCAACAACACTTGATTGGCAAGTGTTTCTAGTATTTCTGCTTTATTAGCATTTGAAAATATCGTAATCCCGGCCTGTGCGGATTTTTGATATGACAGGTGGAGCTCCTTACCCGCTTTTGGCGCTTCCACGGGAATATACGAAATTCCGTCATCCTGACTTTTAAAATTAAATGTGTCAAAATCCTCAGTAGGTCTAAAGAATGAGTTCATAGACTCAATCAGCATGCGACCCGAACGGTAATTGACATTCATGCTGTAGCGATTATCTACTTCCCTGCCCGCTTTAAAGTATGTGTTAATATCAGCCTGTCGCCAAGCATATATTGATTGTTTAGGATCTCCAATATAAAAAACGACCGTCTGGTCGTCAAAGGCCTTATCAAATATTTCGTATTGAAATTTATCGGTGTCTTGGAATTCATCGATAAAAACGGCTTGATATTTTTCTCTAAGACCAGATTTTAGTTTTGAACTACCATTTGAGTTGATTGCTTGATACAGTCGCGTGATCAGGTCATCAAAAGAAAGGAGACCTTGGTCATCTTTGTAGCGTTTTATATTCGTCGAAATTTGTTCAATGGCCGTACAGTACAAGTGATCTGTTAATTCTTCAGTTAGTATTCTTTTTTCGTCATTTATTTTATCTATTAGCGCGAGTTTATCGATCCAATCTCCGAGTGTTTTGATCGCGTTAGCTTTTTCTTTTACCTCTGTAAGCTTCGTAAGAAAGTTATGAGGATCGTCGATAAGCGGCAATAAATTCTTCCGCGTATAGAAATTGCTATCACACTTGGCAAGTAACTCCAACCGGTTCGCAACTACTTCATCAATCAGCTGCGTCCAACTCGTGTCGAGTGTTTTATTCAACTCCCCCAGTCGCCCCAGTACCCGTATTTCGTCTTCTTGTGTAAACGAATGATTCGCGTTCTTATCATAAAAAAGGAAACGCTGGCCACCGAGCGACTTGTCAATTATTTCCGCGATTGAACTTCGGCTAAAATTCATCGGGATAATATTCTGTAATAGAATAGGATCTAGCGTAGTAATATTTTGTCGCCAAAAATCATCCACCTTTTCTTGTCGAATAGCCGTCATATCTTGCACCATTTCAGACTCAAAAAGCTGATGGGTTTCCAATGCAAACTCACCGAGTGTTAGTTGACAAAAACTATGGATAGTCATCACTGCAGTCTCGTCGAGGAGTAGTTTAGCTTCTTTTAATAATTCAAGCGTTTCCTTCCTCCCATTTTTGTCAATAGCTCTTGAAAGGATCGTTGTGAGTGTTGGGTCTTGGATAGTTGAATCTCCATTAGCTATTTTATACGCGTTTCGAACAAATAGTCGTATTCGTTCTTCCAATTCAGCAACCGCAGCTTTGGTGAATGTAACCATCAGTATTTTGTTGATACTGACTTTGTTCTCCAATATAAGACGAAGAGCGAGAATGGCTATTGAATAGGTTTTTCCGGTTCCTGCACTTGCTTCAATAAGGTTTCGCCCTTGAAGTGGAACAGATTGAACATCAAAGTGATGAAGATGCCTTGTTTCTGATTCAATATTGCTCATTGTCGTAGTATAGAATAAATATCAGAAAACACCTTATCCGTGGTTTCTAAATACTGTTCATAAATAGACTCTTTCTCAAATAAACCATCTAGATGTTCACGTTGAATATAGCTGTTGTATTGAGACAACTCCTCGATGTTTTTTTGAAAGTTTTGATGGTTTAATTTGGCCACTTTGACGGGATCATTCTCAAAACGTGGATGAAAAATCAGTAAGTTTTGATGACCGGTCTGATATAGTTCTAGCAAGGATGCCAATTTATCAAATGCTTCTGTCTCATCAATGGCGTCTTTAGGGAACCTAAATACTTCATTGTCTTCACTGTCGATTAAAATTCCATCTAGCGAGACTCCGCTAGCTTTGGCCAGCAAGTAATTAATATAAACATCAAGTAAGTAAGGATGTTTATTTTTAGAGAATGATACGCTGATGATTTTATCGCCGTATATGTTCTCAATCTGCCCATTAATCATCACACCGTTTACGTCTAATTGAATAGAAATGAAATCCGCATTGTATCCGGCTGTTAATTGATTTAATTTTTCTTTAGAAGGTCTTACTTTTTCGACTATTTCATTAATAGTGTATATAGCGTAATTTTTTAACGGTAAATAGCCTTTTCTGATACCTGTTTGAATATAGTCTGACAACTGATCGTCGTCAATAGTTAATAGATCATTCTTGACGTCCCATTGACCTAAAGAATCTAATTCAAACCACTCGCTCTCTCGTAGTAAGATATCATTTTCTTGATAGTTGATATTTAAGATGCGGTTATAATAGCATTTGAAAGGATCCTTGAAAAAACTAATGAACTCCCGGACTGTAACTTCGGAAAATTCGATTCTCTCGATATTATTCGCTGTATGACCGATGATGCTGTCTTTGCGACGATAAGCGTTGTTTTCAGAAGCAATATAATTTACTATTCGTGCAGGTTGCGTTGAGAAGTTATGTAAAGGATGGTTAATAATCAATGCATTACGAACAGCTTCTTCATTCTCATCCAATACACCACTTGTGATATAATCGATAAGTTCATCCACTAAAATGGAAGGTGGTAAAACAGTATTATCCTTTACATTTCTTCCGATAAAGCTTATAAATAAATGTTCTTGCGCGGATAAAATAGTTTCTAGAAAAAGGTGTTTATCATTGCCTTTAATATCTCTATCACCCTTTTTCGGCTTCTGTTGTATGAGGTTAAAGCCATTTTTTACTTCATTCCTTGGAAACTGACCAGCGTTCATTCCTAGTAACGCAACAACTTTAAAAGGAATACTTCGCATCGGAATTAAAGAACAGAAAGTAATTCCCCCCGACGCAAAATTATCTGAGCGACTTTCACCCGAGATTACATTTATCAGGTTGTGTTTAAATACGGTATAGCTAATCGTTTCATGCGTATCTAAAGCAACTAGGTTCAGTCGTTCAACGTATTGAAGCAATACCTGATAGTCTTGACTCTCATCTTCCTCGGGCAGATACATTAGATTATTGACGATGTTTATTATGTAATCGCCCCAGTCTGTCAGGTTTCTTTTTTTACGTTGTTGAGTTAAACTATCGATCAGTACGTTGACAAAATGAGTAAATCGGATTAACTCTTCCGCACTCTCCCCTTCAGCCAGATCGACCGGAAAGAAACAATTGCCATTTAAACAATATTCATCTTCCGAATACATACAAATACCATACATAATCCGATTCAACCCGTTTAGCCAGCTAACGTGAACGGTGTCGTTTTCGAGGTCACCTTTGATCCCCAATCTGATATTTGCTAAGTCGACCGCTCTCCTAATTAGGTTTATATCTCGTAACTGAAAGCGATTCTTTATATAATCCCAATCTAGTAATTGCAGAACATCCTCTGCATGCAAAGCATTAACGTCTAGCTCTAAGAAAGCATTAATAGCTCCAAAGAGACTATTTCCACGATCTAAGCGCTCATCTGCTATTGTAAAAGGAAATTGATAAGGTGCCGAGTTAAATATGGCTTTGATATAAGGACCATATAAGTCAATATCTGTAACCATCACTACGATATCCCGGGGAGAATATTGATTCGGATTCGTGTCTACCAAATGTGTCAAATAATTATAAAGGACCTCGACTTCCCGTATCGGCGTGTAACAGGAGTTAATTGATATTGACTCATCTAGTAGGTCGTTGATTTCTAATTTATTCCGATGGTCTTGAGTTGAGTTATGGTAAATATCATTCTGTAACTTACCTAGAAGCTTTACGGGTTGAGGCTCCAGACCATTGTCCAGGTAATGGTTAAAGAGAATATCGTCCTCTAAAAATAGGCTGAAGGTGTCCTGAATAACTTTACCCCAATTGGTAAGTAATGGATTTCCTTCGAGAGGAGCTTCATAAAGTTGCGGTTGAAGGCGATCTTTAATTCTCCATTTAGCGATATATTTCGCACTACGATCTTCAAACCAATAGATATCCGGAGCAGGGTTTATTAGGTTAAATGAGACATCAATATGCTGTGCTAATGCATGAAATATTTGAAGATGATAGGATGTAATAATTGAAATACCGAAAAAACTAATTAGTGGGATTCGCTCTTTTATTCGTTCACGATTTTGGAGGTCGTCCAACGCGGTAAGTATAAACTTGCCAATCCGCGTCTTATCCGGCATTTTATCCCCTACCTTTTCTAAACAAGATCGCCATAGATATCGCTGCCAGTTGGTTTCCCTTTCTCCTATGTCTCCTATTTCATTCCAGTCTTCAATCATCTCGGGACGATAGATCTGATACTGGTCGAATAAATCAGCTACTTTCTCAGCCATGGCAATACGTTTTACATCGCTGTTGATATAATATTCGCTGATGTGTCTGAATTTATTTTTAAAATGAGATTCGTCTAACACTTCATAGATGACCCACTGAAGGTTATGAGTACTCAGAACCTGATCATGAGGGCCGCCTAGTATATAATAGATATTTGTTATTAGATCATTCGGCTTCAAGAATTGGATATTCGCAGTGATACCCAATCTAGCTGCTATCTCTACTTTCAACCAATTGTTCATCCCGTCGGTCTGTGTTACAACATAATGGGGATGAAAAACAGTTGGGAGTGGTTTACGAAGACTTATAGCTAACTCGTCAACCAATTGGTATAAAGAATTCGACACGTTTAACTGCAAACTCATATCACGCTCATCTTAAATCGTTCACTTATTCCGGAGGTTCGTTTTACTTGGCGATCAGTTGTACTCTGTAAACCTTTTTCACTACTCTGAATGGTTACCCCTTTTTTAGCTCTCGTAATTGCAGTATATAATAGTTCTCGAGTCAGCAAGTTTAAATCATCTTTTTCGGGTAAAACAATTAAGATTTCACCATATTCGGATCCTTGACTTTTGTGGATAGTCATCGCAAATACTGTTTCGCAGTGTCCGATCAAGCTTGGTGCGATTGATTTTAGTCCGTCCCCGTCATCAAAAAAAGCAACGGCTTGTTGGTCTCTATTAAACCGGATAATGCCGATATCACCATTATATAAATCCAGGTTGTAGTAGTTGCTGGTGACGATTATCGGACGATTCTGATAAAACTCAATATGGGGGTATAGTAAGCCCATTCGTGCCAACATATCTTCTATGCGTCTGTTGATATGATACAGGCCTTGCTCTCCTTCGCGTATCGCACATAACACCCGAAATTCGTTGAACTTCTTGAGCGCCATTTTTATATTTTCTTCCTCAATAAAATCACGATAGCGCGCAACACACTGATTGAACAAAGCTTCTGAATAGGTTGTATCAATCTGTACCTGTTCCGACTTACCTAGATTTATATAACTTGTTAGCTGATTTACATCATTATTGATAATAGCTTTGCTCAGTTTCCCAATACCTTTATTACTATCGAAACGACGGCTTCGTTTTAATTCGATGATGTGGTTAGTCAACAATGTACTATCAACGACTTGAGTATCGTTTGTCGGAACTTTTTTTTGCGAGTCCTGGATTAAG
Source organism: Albibacterium profundi (assembly GCF_042159835.1). NCBI lineage: Bacteria > Pseudomonadati > Bacteroidota > Sphingobacteriia > Sphingobacteriales > Sphingobacteriaceae > Albibacterium > Albibacterium profundi. The sequence continues at coordinate 651,866 of NZ_JBBVGT010000003.1, forward strand.
GAATTTATAAGCTGTTTAATTTCAGGCGTTATCGCGTTGCTTTCAGTTTGTGTGAGGCACAGATCTCTAAAAAGACTCCCGGCTTCGACTGAAGCTAATTGATCTTTGTCTCCAAGTAGAATTAAACGCGTACCATCGCCTATTGCTAAAAGTAGCTTCGCAAAAAGTGTAACATCAATCATGGATGCCTCATCAATTATAACAACGTCATAAGGTAGGGTATTAGCTTCATTATAATAAAAATGATGCGTATTCGGTATGGTTTTCAGAAGCCTATGAATGGTTGTCGACTCAGCTCCTGATAAGGATTCTGCGAGTCTAGCAGCGGCTTTGCCCGTAGGCGCAGCTAATGCTACGTTTAGATCAGGATTTACCTTTCTTAATATACTCAATAATTTGGCTGTAGTTGTCGTTTTTCCAGTTCCAGGTCCTCCTGTTATAATAGTAAAATTGTTCAGCACTGCGAGTATACTTGCTGCTTGCTGCCAGTCAACCCGTTCTTCTAACGATAGATGCTCAACATTCTCTTTGCTATCGAAAAGCTCCCTGATATAGTCCTGCTGAGCCAGCAACTGCTCTTTTCTTTCGATAAACGCCTGTTCTTCATTTTCTAAAAAGCGTTTAATTCGTTTTAATATTAAGGTTTCATAAGCAAAATAGCGTTGAATATAAAAACGAGAATTATATAAGATAAAAGGTTGGCGATCTTCAAAGGACGTTCCCACAAGTTTTTCAGCAGACAGATCACGCTCTATATCAGCAACCCGCCGATAGTCAACTGGGAACTCGATGTCACCCGTAATGATTTCATTAAGATCTATGCAAATATGACCCTCACTCAGCTGCTTAGAAACGAGATAAGCAAATGGCTTTAGCTTTTCGCCTTCGAAAAAAGTGGCAAACTGTTCGTGAACATTGTTGATTGTGACCATATTTCCCTTGATCTACAAAACTAAGCAGTGGGCATTATGATATACTGGAAAGTTTACTGAGTTAGCAATAAAACATAACCTGTTGGCTTCTTTGTGGAGATCATTCGCGATTTCCACCATAGAAGATTCTGCTACGGTTACGACGGGTTGTAGTGTAACTTCGATAAATTGGCCGCTGCGATCTGATTTTTCCTCCATAATGCCCACAGCATTATCGTGATAATCAACTACGACAACACCTGCACTGGCACATAGGTCAAGGTACCATAACATATGACAACTTGAGAGAGAAGCAACTAATAGCTCTTCAGGGTTATGTTTATTTTTATCTCCCCTAAAACTTGGATCAGAGGAGCCCAAAATATCGGGTTTGTTTGCAGATACGATACGATGATCCCGACCATACAGTCGTGAATCGAATGTTCCATGGCCTTTATTACCTGTCCACCTAATGGTGAGATTATATTTGTGGTGCTTGTTCATAACGGGAATGTGAATAGCCTACAAGTTACAAAAATATTTCAGAGAAACTTACGGTATTCCGTTTAAATCTCGCCGTCAAAGTACCTGAATAGTGAAGGCGGACGTTCGTCGTAAAGAGCAAGTTCAGGCTCTTCTGTTACGCCATTTTCAATACTTATTGAGGCCATTTCCATTCTCAGTGTAGAGATCTGATTTAAAAAGGCATTTTTATGTTTATCTTCAATGGGTGTTGCTGCTTTAAAATCTTGGCGTAGCGGATCTACTTGTTGTCCATTCTTCCAGAATCGATAGCAAACATGTGGTCCGGTGGCTAATCCAGTACTACCAACATATCCAATAACTTGCCCTTGTTTTATTCTTTGTCCTCTCTTCGCCGCTCTTTTGCTCATGTGGAGATACTGTGTCGTATAGGTGTTATTGTGTTTAATTTTCACGTAGTTACCGTTACCTCTGGTATAACCGGATGCGATAACAACACCGTCAGCGGTTGAGACTATCGGGGTTCCATGAGGAGCTGCGAAATCTGTTCCTAAGTGGGCTTTCCAGACTTTCTGAACCGGATGAAGACGTCTTTTAGAATAGCGAGAGCTTATCCGGCTAAATTTTAAGGGAGCCTTTAAAAACGTTCTACGCAAGCTATTACCTTCTTCGTCGTAATATTCACCATCGCTAAGACTATCGGGCTGAAAATAGTGTGCTTGAAATTCTTTGCCGTTATGATTAAATATTGCCGAAAGGATTTTGCTTGTCCCATAAGGTTCCCCTTCAACGTATTGACGTTCATAACGGATTTTAAACCAATCACCTTCTTTTATCGAATAGAAATTAACGACACCGCCGAATATTTTGGACAAGTAAACTGCCAAATCCGGATCGCCGCCATTTTCATTAAGCGCTTCGTATAGCGAACTTGTAATGGTACCTCCGATATCTTCGATTTTAGTTTCAGATTCTTTTTGGTGTGCCTCGATAAAGATCGAATCGCGCAGGTCATAAACGATAAACTCCGCTGGATTTGGTTCGTAAATAAAATAGGCTAATTTTTTATTATCTGACTTCTCAGTAAAGACTGTATAGGGTTTACCAACCCTCATAGAGCGGACGTCGAAAATTGGTTTGGATTTTTCTACAATTGTAGCAATCGTAAGCGGGTCAACGTCATATCGTGACAGAATCGTAGATAAAAATTCATTCCTTTTAATATTGCTTTCCTCGGTATTGTATGTAGTAATCTCAATTCCATATTTAAACTCTGGCACAAAGTTTGAACTTGTTGATTCAGCAGTATTGATCTTATCATTGATAGTCGGACTATCAGTTTTTTCATTATTGAATGCGGAAAAAGAAAGAAAGGCTACCAGTAAGCCTATTGATAAGAGCACGAGAACTCTTGCTGCATTTGCGTTGATATTCATCGATATTTAATATCTATGATTAAATGGTTTTCGTTAGTTGTGTTTTTTTCAAACGTCTAATTTCATAAATCATTCTTATAATTACAAGAATGATCGTGTTTTATTATGTATTAATTGGCTTTGCGTCCTTGACGGCTAATTCTGGCGTGGTTTTAGCTTTGTTTTGCATTAACTTTGATAGCTATAAAAGGCAGTTTAGCTTTGCTTATGAAACAATCTTACAATTTTGCACCGAGACTATGGGTGCTTTCCCTCGGTATCCTCTGCTTTATGCCAACTTTTTTATATGGCCAGGCAACATATCAACCCTATAATTATCACTTTTATCAGAAACTGAATCGAACTCAGTATAGTCTCGATACTAGGCAGCATACGGCTTTGAAGCCGTATATTATAGATTCAGTGATAGAACCGACCTGGGATTCACTTATGAACAGTCAAGCTTCTGACGGTAGTTCGTGGTTGGAGACGAAATTGTTTAACGAACACCTTATCAATGTTAAGAATGATGGCAATGTTTTTTATGCGGACATCCTGCCCGATTTATATCTGGGGCGCGATTTTGCTGGCGGTGGAAAAAATTTATTTTTGCGAACTGTCGGGGTCCAAATAGGTGGCTCAGTTGACAATCAATTCTCATACTATCTTAGTGCATATAACAACAGAGCAGCGTTCCCGAATTATGTGAACGATTTTGTCGACCGATATGAAGTTGTACCGGGTCAAACTTTAGGAGATGTGAGTGAGCGGATACAAGACTGGAATTATGTGACCGCTAACCTGTCTTATACACCCAGCAAATACATCAACATCAGTCTGGCTTATGACAAAACTTTTATTGGTGACGGTTATCGTTCCATGTTATTATCTGATGTCGCCTCTAACTACACTTCTTTGAAATTGACTGGAAATTTGGGCAACGTTCAATACATGACGATGTGGGCATACATGATTGATCCCTTAGCACCGCAGTTGCTTCAGGATAAGACACGGGGTAAATGGGGGACTTTTCAATATCTCGATTGGAACGTGACCAATAGATTTTCAATAGGCTTGTTCCAGTCCATTATATGGGCCAATCGTACGGAAACCGACGGTCATCGTGGGTTCGAGCCTGCATATTTAAATCCAATCATTTTCCTTAGACCGATCGAATCTTCAGATCCTGGTTCTCCTGATAAAATGCATCTAGGATTAAACACTAAATATAAACTTCAAAACAACCTAACAGCCTATGGACAATTCCTGCTTGGTGAGTTCACGGCGAAAGAGTTCTTCGCTGGCGATGGGTATGCACATAATAAGTGGGGTGCTCAGATTGGTTTACGCGGCTTTGATATATTTGGGGTTCAAAACCTAAATTTCTTGAGCGAGTTGAATATGGCGCGTCCGTACACCTACACCCACTTCGATCCTATCAGCAATTACAGCCATTTTTCTCAACCGCTCGCCCACCCGATGGGAGCAAATTTCAGAGAGTTCGTAGGTATTGTTAATTACTCCTATAATCGCTTTGATATATCGCTACAAGGAAACTATTCTGTTTATGGTTTAGATGAAAGCGATGATGTTAACCGCGGTAAAGATATTTTTAAATCATACCGAAGCATTGAAAATATGTATGGTAATAAAATTGGACAAGGATTGAAAACGAATCTAGGTTATTTAGACGGACGTATCTCCTATCTATTTAATCCTAAATACAATTTACGTTTAGAACTGGGTGGTGTACTACGACGAGAATCTAATGAGTTAGGTCGGAATACAACGGCTATGGTCACTTTCGGTCTTCGATCATCGTTCAGAAACCTTTACTATGACTTTTAAAAATCATAGTAAAGGTTTCTGAAGGAAGCCCGCAATCCCAATGTAAGCATTCCCGTATTTTTGGTCCATTCTTTATTACTTTCTCGCCTAAATACAGCGCCGGCTTCAAGCCTAAGATTATATCTAGGATTCAGAATATAGGCTACTCGACCGTCTAGATATGCCAAGTTAGTTTTCAAGCCTTGGCCGATGCTAGCTCCTTGGTCATAGGGTTCATAGTATGGTTTGAATATATCTTTCCCGTAATTATCAGTCGAGTTGGGATCCAAGCCATATGTTCCGTAATTCCCTTGGAGTGAAAAATCGAATTTTTGAAAGGAGTAATTTACAATCCCTACAAACTCATTGAAGTTAGCACCAAAAGGATGAGCCAACGGTTGATGATAGTTGCTGTAACTTGTTAATGGGTCTCCGTCAGTGTAAGTATACGGCTGTGCCATATTAAACTCACCTAAGAAATTCAAGTTTCGTATTCCAAATGCATCAAAACCTCTGATACCAATCTGAGCGCCGATGTTTTTGCTTAGTAAAACTTGACCATATAAAGATGCTTTATCTAATACCTTGTATTTAGCATTGACTCCCACTTGTATCATATTGGATTCCCCTTCTGGCAATGCCAAACCTGAAGAATCTGGCATATAATATATGGATGAACGATTACCCCACATAAAGGAATGAAAAATACCTAATGATAGTTCCTTCGTCGCGTTCCAATCTATATACTGAAATGCACCATATTTTCTCAGGCTTCTACTACGGCTAAACTCTTCGTTTTCCGTCTCTCTAGGGCTAAGCATATACGACCAAATACTCAATATGCTCACATCTCCGAATGTACCGTTAAATTTAAAGGATGTTTTATTGGACGACACATCAGACAATAACATAGATCGGTATCCATCACCGATAAAGTCTTTACCGTAAGCCAACGATAGATTAATATTTTTAACCGGAGCGTAAGATACAATTGCAGATACGTAAGCCCAATCTTGGGTTTCCTTTCCTATCTTTCCGTACATCTGACCGGGAACAACTCGATTAGTATTTATAAAATCGTCAACATAGTCGGGAAATACCGCTTGGTTTTCGTAACCACTCGTATAGAAGAAAAACTTATCCGTTATCGTCCCCCCTGCTTGGAATCCCCGCGTATTCAACCAGGTTGTCTTACCATTACCAGCGAAGTCTCTTCCAACCTGGAAATCGGGTATAAAATCCGCGTAGAATGTGTAATCATCTTTTTGAATGTCAATTAAATGTTCATTCCAAAGTTTCCTTCCCCCCCATGTACTTCGCTCAGTATAGCCTACGTTCATCAGAGAGTCGTATAATAGTTCTGTTTCTGCATCAAGCACCATCGGCTTGATAGCTGTGTGTTGATTAGAATTTTTATTATAGAGAGAGCGGTTCAACTTCTGATAAAAATGGTAAGAATAAGGTTGATATGTCATTTGAGCTCTGGCTGAGTCGATTGTTGACATAAGAGCAACGATAACGAAAGTAAGTGTCAGCGTATAAATGTATTTATGTTTCATAAGCACGTCCGAAAACCTAATGGAGCTACAATTGTAATGGCTATCCTAGCGAAAATCACGCCAATTTTGATTGGGAATATTATATATAATACATAAAAGCATTTAGACATAAAACAAAAAACATATTTTTGTGGTAATAAAGGGATAACAACGAATGAAAGATAGTACAAATAAACAACCAGGTCTTTTGGAGGGCTACAAAAATGAAAGGCTGTTTCAAGCTTTTTTTGAAAACTCTCAATCACTACTATGTATGCACGATTTGACTGGGAAGTTTATAATCGTAAATAAAACCGGCTCACTGATGAGCGGTTATGATCCAGAGGAGCTTACTAATATGAGTTTGTTTGATATTATCCCGGAAGATCGTCATCATCTGCTGGAGGAATATTTAAAAGAGGTTGTGAAAACTGGGAAGGCTGATGGAATCATGAAGGTTGTAACAAAGGATCGTACGTTAAGAACATGGATGTTTAGCAATGTAGTGAAGGAAGACGATACGGGCAAGATGTATATTATCGGGAGTGCAGTTGACCTAACTGAAAGAATCCAATTAGAGGAAGATCTTAAAAACGCCAGTAAAGCGTCTCAGCAAGCCAGTAAAGCTAAATCACAGTTTCTAGCAAATATGAGCCACGAAATCCGAACACCATTAAACGGTATTATTGGCTTTACGGACCTGCTGAGCAGGACTTCTCTTGATGATGTTCAAAGTCAATATGTCAATATTATTAATCAGTCCGGAACCACCCTATTAGAGATCATTGACAAGATTCTTGACTTCTCGAAGATCGAAGCAGGCAAAATCAGTCTAACGAACGAGAGGGTCGATCTGCATGATCTTGCCGCTCAGGCATGTGATTTAATTACATATACAGTTGATAAAAAGCAATTGGAATTGTTAATCAACCTATCGCCGGATTTGCCAGACGTTGTTTGGGGTGATGGGGTCAGGTTAAAACAAGTCTTAGTGAACCTGTTGGCAAATGCGGCGAAATTTACTGAAGAAGGCGAAATAGAACTAAGGATTACACCGCTTAAGGAGCATACCGATGGCACAACCTTGATCCGATTCGAAGTGAGAGATACAGGTATCGGTATTAAGCTTGAAAAACAACAGGAAATATTTGAGGCTTTTTCACAAGAAGATAGCTCGATCACTAAAAAATACGGAGGAACAGGTTTAGGCTTAACGATTTCAAACAGGCTACTGAAACTTGGTAAAAGTACTCTTCAATTGAAAAGCGAGGTTGGTAAAGGCAGTACTTTTTATTTTGACATCAAATTTAAAGCTGAAAAATCTGAAGTTGACGATTTAACGCTCCAAGATATTAAACGTGTTTTAGTCGTCGATGATAATGAAAGCAATCGTCGTATTTTGCGACATATGTTAGAGCTTAAAGGAATTACGGTGGATGAAGCCGATAGCGGTTTGCAAGCTCTATTGATTCTTCAAGGCAAAATAGAACACGACGTCATAATCATGGATTATCATATGCCAATTATGGATGGCATTGAAACCATCAGAAAAATTAAGGGAAATATCAGTCATGAAGAGCAACCTATAATTATGCTGTATAGCTCTTCCGATAACGATGAGTTGCAATCAGCGTGTGATGAGTTAAAAGTCGAGTCTCGTTTAGTTAAACCAATTAAGATGCGAGAAATGTACCAAGTGCTCGCACGGTTGAAGAAGGAAAATACCGAACAGAAACTAAATCAGTCGACTATAGAACCCATTCTATGCAATAACGTAAAAGTATTAATAGCTGAGGACAACGGTGTAAACCTCTTCCTGGCTAAATCGATCATTAACCAAATATCACCCGATGCCGTTATATATGAAGCTAAAGATGGCTTAGAGGCTGTTAATATCTTTAAATCAGAAGAAGTTGACTTGGTGTTGATGGACGTGCAAATGCCTAATATGAATGGCTTGGACGCTACGAAGGAAATCAGAAAAGTTCATAAAGATGTCCATATACCGATTTTAGCGTTGACAGCTGGAACTACGAGTGAAGAAATTGAAAGATGCTTGGCTGCAGGAATGGATGATTTTGTGGCTAAGCCTGTCGTAAAAAAAACAATTGAAGAAATGTTCGAAAAATGGGTCGGTCATAGGCTACCTGACGATATAGAGCCGCAATTAACTACTAATGAAGACGACGGGCAAATTGAGCATATAAATGAAAGCTGGTTTGACGAACATGCGATTATTAACCCCGAATTCAAAAGCAAGTTTGTTGAGATTTTAGTTGGAGAGTTGAACGAAACCAAACAAAGTCTAAAAAAGAAGATGGACGAGGAAGACCTCGAAGCTTTGAACAAACTCGGCCATAAGCTGAAAGGAACTAGTCTCACTGCCGGTTTAACTGAATTATGCAAATTGGCAGTTGCCTTTGAGATGCTGGGAGAGTTAGATAAAAACTATACAGAGGATCTACTTGAGAAAACGAATAACGAGATCACAATAGTTGTAAATATGTTGACCGAGGGGGGCGACTCATGAATAGAGAAAGTGAATGGAAGAAGTTCAGAAAGAATTAGATAAGCTGCAGCAGGAAAAGGAAGAGCTTCAGCATCAACTGGATTTGAGTAAACGCGCTTTGAGCTTGCTTGCGCATGATATAAGAGGTATTAGCAGCAATTTAAAATGGGTTGTCGATTCATTGGACAATAAGGAGGTACCTCAAGATTTAGTTTTCGGAATGTTACCGGAATTAAAAACGGAAGTTGAGATTAATCGTCAAGCAACCGAGAATGCGCTTCAGTGGGTTAAATATACGGCCCATGGTAAAGGGCTTAACATCGAGCCCGTCTCTGTGTATAACCTGTACGTGGCTTTAGTAGAGCGACTACGAGTGTTAATTAGTGAAAAACAGTTACGATTTCAGTATATCGGTGACCATTCTCTAACCATCCAAACCGATGCCTATTTAATCTCATTTATTTTAACCCAAATATTAGCGAATTCGATCAAATATTCCTATAATGGTGGGACTGTTACAGTGTCGGTAATGAATGACGGTCGAGATAAAATTAAATTGTCAGTAGTAGATCAAGGTATGGGTATTGAAGATACAACCAAGCTGTTTTCATTTGATGGTCCGCGATTTACAGGCACCCAAGGCGAAAAGGGATCTGGATTGAGTTTAATTGTCGTGAAAGAATTAGCTAGCCTTTTAGCGATAGATATATGGGTCACTTCGGAGGCGTCCGAGACTAAATTTGAATTAAATATCCCTAACACGTTTTTACAAAAGCAGAATACATGATTGAAAGAATATTGATAGCTGATGACCACAGTATCGTTCGGGTCGGATTATCTATTATGGTTAAGAAGTTGCGTACTCAGAGTCTTATAGAAGAAGCGGTCGACTTTAAGGGTGTTTTAGAGCTTGTTAAAAAGAACACATACGATCTAATTATTTTGGATATCAATATGCCGAACGGCAGTTTCCAACAAACGTTTGATTTCATCAAAATAAAGCAGCCTGATGCTAAAATATTAGTTTTCTCGTCTCAGGAAGAAAGCGTTTATGCTATTAGGTATCTTAAAATGGGTGCCGATGGTTTTCTTCAGAAAATGGCGGATGAAGACACCGTGCGACGTGCATTAGAAAAAATGTTCCGACGAGGTAAATATGTCAGCGAGGATGTTAGAGATGAATTGATATCCAACACCAGTCGATCTCAAGACAAAAAATCACCTAATCCTCTAAAAGCATTATCCACAAGAGAGATGGAAATTGCTGAAAAGCTTATAAGGGGAGAATCCTTAAAAGACATATCAGAGGAATTAAACCTTCATTCATCGACGGCGAGTACATACAAAGCAAGGATATTTAAAAAATTAGAAGTTAAAAATATTCCTGAATTGATTGACGTTTTCCGGTTTTATGAAGGTTTGATAGGATAAAAGAATTACAAGTCGTTTATGGCTTTCTTTAATTTTATTCTGTAAATTCAAGGAGTGGATTCTAAAATGAAAGGCTATGAAACGAATTGCATTAACCCTTCCGGTTCTTGTTGCGATGATGGTTCTCGCTCAAGCCCAAGTAAAGCTTAATATTAAACTTTACCCCGTTCAAGCAATTGCTTATAACGATGCTCATATGGATAGCACGTTCGCTAATCAAGTCAATAGCTTTGCTACCACAGCCTATGTAATCAACAAAATAGATCGTCCGACTCGCGTAACCATACGAAAGGAGTCACCTCGTAATAAATCGCATAAAAAGAATAACGTTGTTTACGTTCCGAAAGAAAAAGAACATCTTTTGGTCGATGTTGTTTATAGTATTGAACCGCAGTAGATCACGTAAAATTCTTCGCTATTGTTGTAGTTATTAAACTACAACAATCTAGATATTTTACTACAATCTTTGGTTTGACTTGTATCTAAATTTGTGGTGCGCAAAAAAAATAATAGACATGCGCATAATGATTAAAAAAAACAAATTTAATACTTAAAAAACCATGAAAAAATTATTATTGACTTCTGCGATTATTTTAACAGCAACCGTATTTTCATTTGCACAAACCGGATCCGGATCTGCGGAAGTTACATTGAATGTTAAGTTGAACCCAATTCAAACAATTGAAATTAACCCAGCGACTTCTAATAACATCGATTTAGTTTATGATTCTGAAGCCGATTACGCTGACGGCGTTGAAGTAGATATACCAGATCATTTGGTAGTATACAGCACAGGTGGTTTCGCCGTTAGGGTAAAGAGTGAATCAAACGATATTCAACGAGCTGCGGGCGAAGAGACAATTTCTGCATCTACTATTAAGGTACAGGCGAGTAAAGGATCGACTAGTCCATTAGCCGGAGCTAATTATAACAATGTATCACTTTCTACAACCGAGACAGATTTAATTAGCAGTTCTACAGGTGGAGCGAATAAAACTTTTAACATCAAATATGCTGGTATCGGAAACGATGGATATCTTAACAAGTATTTTAACGATGAAGATCCAACTGTTTATACGACGAAAGTTACCTATTCGATTATAGCTCAATAAGCAGGTTCTTCTGCTATCTGAGTCTAATCTGGAAATGAACAGATAAAAGCAGTTTTGGGGAAAACCAGAACTGCTTTTATTCTTTGCGACTTTTTGAATATATTGAACCATGACAATAAAAACTAATTCCCTTATAAGCTACTTGATAAGCTTTTTTATTGTGCTACCCATACTTGGTCACGCACAAACGAGCCTATCCGTTAGCCCTCCCCGCACCTACTTTACTTTAGGACCCGGACAAGTTGAGACCAAAAAGCTTTTAGTAAGTAACCCCAGTAAAACACAGACTTTGGAGTTGGCTGTTTCATTTAATGACTGGGAATATGACAGTCTGGGCAATAACGTGATTAAAGAAGCAGGAGAACTAAAAACGTCTGCAGCGGAATGGATAGAAATTCTTCCTCAGTCCTTCTTCTCACTGGCTCCAGGGGCGAGTCATGAATTGGATATAAGGATGCGAGTTCCTGATACCTTGAGTGAAGAGATCCCTGTACATACCGCGATGATTTTTTTAACGCAGATTAACCCCTCTGATGGTGTAGACGAAAAGGGTGCAAACATTAAAATAGCTGTACGTTCAGGAGTTAAGGTTTATCATCGAAATAATATAAGTCGGGCAGCTGATCTGGAAATCATGGGTTTTGCTCATAAAGTAGAACAAAATGATAAGCTCCAATTTGTTTTTGAAAACAAAGGTAACGTATGGTCCGACGGAACGATTACTTGTGAGGTGTTGAATCAAAATACTGGTAAAAAAACAAAGCTGGACGACATCGTTTTTTACTCAATGCCGGGCGATAAACGGACCGTATATTTCCAATTGCCAGAAAATCTAGCTGTTGGAAAATATATTGCAAGCGCCATAGTAGACTACGAACATGCATCAGCTGTAAAAATGGCCGAATTATCTTTTACGTATGAATAAGCACTTTGTCTTAGTTGTTTTTTCCCTTCTGCTGGTTGGGCCTTTTGGGGCATTTTCGCAAGTACGACTAAATGCTCACGTCGGCAACTGGATAGCGCTGAGCTCATATAAAGGATCTATGACAGAAGGGGCTTATGCCTCAGAACTTCATATTGATCGTATTGATCGCCGCATTCAGAACTGGTCTCTGTACATTCGATTATCGCAACCAATGACAAATTCAGAAGGCAAAGTCTTTGACCCAGCTCGTGTTAAAATACGGATTAATAATCCTAATCCTCCGGCACCGACCCTTCAGGAGATCGGTACAAATGATACGCCAATCCCTCTCTCCTTTTCTGATATGCCGATTATCGCGAACTCAATGACACCGCTCCCAGTGGGAGGCTATTATAGGCAATGGAATTTTACGTATGATATTATAATAGACGGTGGTGCCTATTTGGAAAAAGTAAAGAGTTGGCAGAACTACAACATGCAACTAACTTTTACTTTGGTTGATGGAGAGGGAAAACTTGTGGCTGAATCGACGACTTTAGGGTCATTTCAAGTATATCCACAAGATCAGTTACCGGTTGAACCCACTTACTCTATCCAAATTAATGGTAGTGCACGAGATGGCGTATTGGAATTTCGTACGTTAAGCGATTATGTAAATGGAGTTTCACAAAACTACTTTAATGGACTGACGATCACATCTACTACACCTTATGCGCTGCAAGTGAAAGCTCTAACTCCTAACCTAACATCGGTGAATAATTCGCTGCCAGTAAACGCGGTCAATCTCAGAATAACAGATGCTAACGGAACATTAGGAGGTGAAGTTGCGCTTTCAGATCAGTTACAAACTGTTTTTAATGGAATAAATTCAAACAATCTGCCACGTAGTTTTGATATGCGTTATTTTACAAAGCCCAATGACGAGCGAATGCTCCAAGCAAAACCAGACTCATACAAGACAACATTGATGTATACCCTTATACCGCAATAGTCTAAGAAATAACAAATGATCGAACGCCGAAAATATTCTCTATATTTTTTCTTAACTGTATTGCTTTGGGGTGGCTTTGCTGGTTGTGTCGGTGTTCTGCACGCTCAGGTTAGGTCGGCGAAAGTTACCATATCGACTGATAGCGTAAAACAGGTTGAAAACGGATCAATTGCTGCATTTACACTCAAAATAGAGAATCTGGAACCGAGTCCATTTCAAGGATATATTAAAATAAATGAAACTCACGGAGTTTCTATCGTCGGACGCGATCTCATCCCTGTTCAGTTGGATGCCGAATCTTCTATTTACTATCCTTTACGGATATCAATAAGTGAATTGGTACCTGCAGGGACTACCTCCTTTGCCGTTCAGCTCATTGATCTTAAAGAACAGTTAGTGACCGCTTTTAAAAGTAGTCTGTTCATTCAATCTATATCAAAAGTGCGATTACTACATCATGGATCTACACAATTAATGAAGCAAGTTGGTGATTCAGTTGAAGTAACAGCCCTTTTAAGGAATGAAGGGAATAATCGAGAGGACATTAATATAACGGCTTCTTTCCCTAACCTGACGGGTGGTAATATTATTAAGCATAAAAGGATTATACTTTCTGCTTTCCAAGATACGGTAGTAAGTTTTAAACGGATCATCACAAAAGAGCTATTGGAAGTCAATCACTATACTGTGAATATTGCAGCGCTATATGCCAACGGTGATTTAATAAATAATATCATGGTTCCGATACAAAATGCAGCCGGAGCGCGGACATACCGGGATCCCCTTCATCAAGGCTTTAGCTATAACTCCTTCAGTCCGAACAGTATTAGCGTTAGCGGACGCAATATATTTACCGGAAATGAAGCAGTACAGATTAACGGTCGAGGCACCTTTAACGCAGTCGGAGGGTCACTCGCTTTTAATATGGATTCTTACATCTATACAAGAAATAATATTGACCCTCTAGTCACCAATACGTATTTAAATTATGAACGTAAGAACACTGGAATCGTGTTAGGTAGCTTGAATGAAAGCCTTGAAACCTTTATAAACGGACGTGGTGTAAAATTATATCATCGTAATGACAAGGAGACTCAATCTATAGAAGTTGGTATCGCAGATAAGAATTACAACTTGTTGGGCAGCCAAGGCCACTTAGTCGGCGATCGGGGTTATACCGCATTTGCAAATGCTTATTTCAACAACCCCACGAATAAAAAGAAATATCAAGCGTCGGTTATCTACGACCAATCGGAACTTCATACAACTGAGAGTATAATTCTGATGAACGACTATGCATTTCAACTTAACAATGAATTGGCTGCAGCCGTTCAGGTCGGCGGTGGGCTCACGAGAACACTGGATGGTAATAGCAACTATCAACCTTCTTTAGCACTTGGAGCAAAATTAAACGGGTCGTTAGGCGAATATAATATTACGAGCAATAATTTCTATAGTTCAGGCTATTATCCTGGTACAAGACGCGGTTTAGCTCAATTTAACGAAAGAATAAGTCGCCGTTTTAATAAAGCTACTATCTGGTTAGGTTACAATTATTATAACTACGATCCCAATTACCTGAAAAGATATTTTTTATTTAATTCTGAATCAACGAGCAATAGCTTGGAAGCCGGAACCTCCATTGCGATATCCAATAACTTCAACATGAATATTGCAGGGAAGCATCAGTTAGATCAGGCTTACGTAAATTCCTATATTGGCACGACTGAGTCCCAGCAAGAACTAAAATCGTGGCGTCTGACTGAAACTTTTAGCTGGAAAACTAAGAATGAGCAACACATGTTTAATTTTAGTTCCGAGAATGGCTTTGGTCAGTTGAGTAGTTCTGGTGAGCGACAGTTACAAGTACGAGCTAGTTTCCTGTGGAATTATCGAACGTTCACATTGAATGCATATTATCAACGCGGAAGTTTTAGTGTTCGAGAAGCTGTTTATCTGGACAACGATGGAGGTATGAGTCGATTGAATATATCCCCGACATTTCATAAATCATTTCTTAATAATCGACTGAAAACCTCTTTATCTGTCAATTTCAACAGGGATTCATATGTAGGGAATAATTGGTCTTTTTCAACCGATAATTCCTACGAGTTTTCGAAACGATTTTCTGGCTTTTTGAACGCATATGTTTACGATTACAAAAGTACGTTTTATAGATCTTCTTCTTTCGTAAATATGCATACTGGCATTAGCTATAAGCTACCCGCCGCCAACCATAGAGCACTATGCAAAAGAGGTAATATCGAGCTATTCCTGTTTTTTGATAAGAATACCAATGGCGTGTTTGACGATGGTGATATTCCGGCTAATGACCGGATTGTTAAAATTGGTGATATCACTTTTGTTAGCTTGACAGACGGATCTGTTGTTTATAAAAAAGTACCCCACGGAGCGTATACAATCGACGTGCCTTCGTCTGATTGGTATGCAAATACTCCCGAAGAAATTTATCTTAATACAAAGAGTTATCGTTTGGATATTCCCTTACAGGAAACAGGTAGGGTAACGGGTGGATTTGCCTATAATTACGATGAACGTCTCAGCGAAGAAGTGAGTAACCAACTAGGAGGACTTCGAGTTTGGCTGCTCAATGAAGAAGGCAATCGAATATCAACACTCAGTAACACTCTTGGCCAATTTACCGTGTTTGCGCCTATCGGAGAATACATTATTCAGGTAGACGAAGATTCCTTACCAGATAACGTTTTCACCGAGTACACTCCACAAAAAATAAATGTTGAGAAAGGGGGAGTCTCATCAGTTCCAATTATCGAATTGAAAGTTAAGCAAAAAAAGGTAGAGGTTAAACGTTTTTCATCATAAGTATTGAATGAGAGTTTTTTCTGTGACTAATTTTCCTAAAGCAGAAGGATCTCGTCATACCAAAACGAGGTCATTGGCATGTGCGACCTCTAAATTTTGTGTATTCAGATTTTCTTTTAATGACTTTGACGATATTTTTGTGATAGCCACTGCAATTGTTGTGTCGTCGTGGTCTATAATTTCAATGACCTCTCCTACTTCGAAGTCGCCAACTACGGATTGTACACCCACGGCTAAAAGACTAAAGCGCTTAGCTAGAGCCTTTTCCGCACCTAAATCAACTTTCACCTTTCCCTTAATTAAGCTTCCGCTAGCTAACCAGCGATTTTTGGCCGACACAGAACAGAAACGTGCGTTGCAAACAGTTCCTGCCTCATCTTTTAATGCCTTTAATATTCCATCTTGTGTATTGATACCAAAAATAACCGCTTTTATCCCCATCTGATTGGCGAGCCGGGTATAGGTCAATTTTGACGTCATTCCACCCAAACCAGCGTCCGACTTCTCTTTTCGAGCTAACCCCAACAGTTTTTTGTCACTTGTGTCTAACTCTCTAATAATTGCGTTATTTTCATCGAGTACGCCGGGAACGGAAGTACTGAATAATAAGAGCGAGGCATTAAAACCGACTGCGATTAGGGTAGCTAACTCATCGTTGTCGGAAAATTTCAGTTCTAAGTTACTTACAACATCATTTTCATTAGCAATTGGAATAATGCCGTTATCCCAAAGCTTTTCATAGGTCTTTTTTAATTGTAAGAATTGTTTCCTATTGGAGAAATGGTTTCGTTCACAAAGGCTCTGGGCGATCGATATTCCATAGGGTCGAAAATAATCGGAATACTTATTCAATAAGAGAGTATTGCCAATTGCAGCAGCAGCTTTACGCTCGCTTAATCTTTGTTTATAGTTGCTGATGTATGATCGGCCTGCAGCTACAGCCCCCGAGGAAACCAGGACGATCCTGTAGTAGCTATGGACTTCAGCAACTTGGCGTGCAATATCCGCAATAACGTGATCTGTTAAATCTCCTTCCTTATTTGTAATGGAGGCTGTCCCAAATTTTATGACTAGAATTGGCTTTTTCATTAGTGATTTAATTACGAATATAGTAAACCGTCAATATATTTCTAAGCAAAGCCAAGGAATTGTATAAAATTTATAATAGTTGATTTTTCCAGATGTTTTATGAAAGACATCAATGCTATCTTAAATTAGTAAATATTATGGTGTTCGGTAAATATTATGGTTTTTAGTATGGGTAAAAAGAAAGGTTCCCAAACGGGGAGAATGGGAACCTTTACTAACCAATTATAAACCTAAATTATGATGATACAAATATAGTGTACATTATACACATTGCCAACAATTGAAAGTATTATTTTTATTACTTGGGCTCTTCATCTTTCAAGTTCACAATCTTAATATTAGATGGAAAATCTTTTGGTTTTAGATTGTCGGTTTTCAATTTTATGTTTTTGAAATATACTTTCTCTCCAGGTTGATGATCTTTAGCAATAGAATGCACTTGTAGTGCTATAAAACCTTGGCGATCAACCGTGTCAATAACGTGCGCCGTCGGAATGCCATTTACCCACGTTTTAGTTTCATCACCAATACACTCTATACGAATGTGATTAAATTTGTCAACATCAAATGCAGCTCTAGCAGCTTCATTGAGGTCGAGTGGATAAAGCCATCCCCTCCTTGCTTCGTCGTAGATACCACCCGACCATTTCCGATCTGTAGGATCTACTTCTACTTGTCTTCCGTAGACTCGGCCCGCACCGTTATTACCATTCGCATCAAAATGACTCCGAGTCATAATGCCAGAGTTGTTTTTTCCGCCTTCAATTTTTACCTCTAGTTCTAAAATAAAATCTCCATATTCTTTTTCGGTCGCCAGAAAGCTATTCGGTGATCCAGATACCGTTGTTCCCACAATCATTCCGTCTACGACATCATAGGTCGCCGAACCGGTTAGTTGTTTCCATCCTTGTAAAGTTTTCCCGTCAAAAATATCTTCCACTCTGGGATTCTGAGCATATGCATTCGTTATGGTAACGAGAAATAAGGTAGTTAAAAGAAAATAAAATTGTGTTTTTAGTCTACGGGTCGTCATAATTTTGTTTTAAGGTCCAGTAAATACAACACTAATATAGAGTTATTGCTTTAAATACACAGCCGTTTTTAGGTAAATAATGGATTTTTAAGGATTAAAAAGGGAACCGATTCGGATAGGTTCCCGAATAGATTCCCTTTTAACAATGGTAATTTAATTTTCTATATAAGAGAAGTGTCGAGAAACTATTTCTGTACTCGCCCACTTTGGCGGTCCTTCTTTCTTCCAATAGCATAGCCACTACCACCGCCGATAGCCGCACCTATGATCGCACCTCTTACGCGCTTATCTTTATCGATTAGGGCACCAAGTCCGGCACCTACTGCACCGCCTATTGCTGTTCCTTTAGCAGCATCACTCCAGCCTTTTTTCTTTTCAACTACGGGATATTGATATCCTTCATTAGCATATTCATTGTCGGAAGCGTATTGCACTTGATTCGACTGCGTACTGCTTGAAGCTTGAGTCTCCAAAGCTGCTTGTTCCCTAGCTTGTTTTTCTTCCAAGGCTATCTTTGCTGCTTCGGCCCGTTCAAAACTATCAAGCTTCAAACTATCTTTAATGCGTTGTTCTATTTCGAAGCGTTCAGCCATTTCTTCAGATCGTTTGCCATCGGCATTACTACAAGCAGGTAAAATTGTTACCGAGGCTCCGAGACCCAATAGACATACTATTAATAACTTTTTCATAGTGTCGATATTTATATTAATCAATCTAAACAATGAAGAAAAAGAAAAAACCATGCCAATAGAGACAATTTCTTTATTAGAACAACAGAATATACGTGTATGTAATTGCTTAGGTAACTGCTATTCAAGCCGGTACACAGACCGAGCGGTTCCGCGGAAAAATTGGTCGTTCTCCTCTATGGAGTATGGATTCATAAACTTTGTAATGGTCTCATACCAGTCCTTAAATGTCCCATTTATGAGAACAACCGGCCAGTTGCTGCCAAACATTAAGCGCTCAAAACCAAAATGTTCAACGGAAAATGCCACATAAGGTTGTAAATCGTCTGCCGTCCAATCTTTCCCCGCTTCGGTTATCAGCCCAGATATTTTCGCAGAAACATTGGGAAATGCTGCTAATTGACTCAAACCTACCTTGAATTGTTCGAATTGACCGTCTTTTATAGCCGGTTTCGCTAGGTGATCGATAATGAAGCGAGTGTCAGGACATTGCTCTATCATTTTAACGACCGTCGACACATCACAAAAGTTGATACATATATCGAAACTGTAATCGTAGTCTGGAAGCATTCTCAACACTTGAATGCTATCTGCAGCAAGAAATCGACTGGAATCATCAAACATGCAGCGGATTCCTCTTACCAATGGGTTTTTATTTAATTCTTTAAGTCCATTTATCGCCTTTGAAACATTATCTATTGGATTGTGCGCTACAATCGCTTTTATCCTGGGTTCAATCGAAGACAGATTGCTTACAAAATCAACCTCATCAAGCGATTGATTTGCGCTACAGTCGCTTTGAACAAATACAATCTCGTTTATCGGAATCCCACTCGACTGGCTTTGATAATCTTCCGTTAGAAAATTTTGTTTAATAGCGGGCACCTGATCCAGCCATGGATAATCTAATTGCTTTAGGTCCCAAAAATGAGCATGAGAATCGACGATTTTGATATCGTTCTCATGTCTCGAATCAGGATGGTTGGTCAAGTTGCTCATAGACAGAATTTTTGCTTATAAATTCCGGGACAATTTCCTTCATTTTACGAACAATTGCTTCATTATTTTTTGTCTTCGTAGCCCCTATTAACTCATCGATAGATCTGCTCGTATCATCATATGGATAAACACGTACCTTCGCGATACTTATCTTTTCATGATGGGTTGGCAATGTTAACTCAGCCGTAGCTAATAATTCTTCGTAGAGTTTTTCACCTGGACGGAGACCTGAAAATACGATTTTGATATCTCTACCCTCTTCGTAGCCGGCAAGCTGAATCATCTTCTTTGCCATATCAATAATTTTTACCGGTTTCCCCATATCAAATACGAAGATTTCACCTCCATGACCCATTGTTCCAGCTTCTAACACCAATTGTACCGCTTCCGGAATGGTCATAAAATATCGTGTGATTTCTGGGTGAGTGACAGTGACAGGCCCACCCTTTTCTATTTGTGATCTAAACCGTGGAATTACTGAGCCATTGGAGCCTAATACGTTTCCAAACCGCGTTGTGATAAAACGTGTACTATTCTCCGCAAATTGATTCAGCGATTGAATATAGATCTCAGCCAAGCGCTTTGAAGCACCCATCACATTGGTCGGGTTTACCGCCTTATCTGTCGACACCATAACAAATTTTTCAGCCTTATATTTTACAGATAAATCGGCAACATGCTTTGTGCCTGCAACGTTAACCGCAATGGCTTCAAGCGGATTACTTTCCATTAAGGGAACATGCTTATAGGCTGCAGCATGATACACTATCTGAGGTGCGCAAAGACGGAACAGTTTATCCATCCTGCTTTCATCCCTGACATCCGATATGACAACTTCGATTTTTCCTTGTGGAAACTTTTCCTCAATCTCTAACTGTATTGTATGCAAAGGACTCTCGGCATTATCGCAGAGAACCAAAAGAGCCGGTTTGTAGTTCATTACCTGTCGTACAATCTCAGACCCGATTGATCCGGCAGCGCCCGTGATTAAAACACGTTTTCCACAGAGATCATTCTCAACCTTGCTTTGGTCGATTTTGATAGGTTTACGCTGCAGCAAATCCTCAATTTTAAGTTTCTGCATCTGCTTTTTATCCAAGGTGCCTGACAACCATTCACTTGTTGGAGGTACAGTAACGATCTTAATGCCGAGTCTGATAGCCCGCTCAATTACAACTTTTTTTGATCTTTCGTCAAGGTTTTCATGAACGATAACTAACTGTTCAATCTTTTTATATTTCTTTAAATCCGGAAGTTCTTTAAAATGATAAACTTTTTTTTGCTCCATGTAACTGTAAAGTCTTTTCCTATTCGTATCAATAAAGCCCACAACTACATAGTTCACTTCGCGATTAGCCTCTAACGCTTGTTTTACTAAGACTGCATTTCGGTCTGAACCATATATTAATGTTCTGACAAAATCTTTTCCCGCAAAACGTCGGGTTAAAAACTGATAGGTATTTCTAGCCATGATTCTAAGCATGACCAGAAGTGATGTGCATATAAAAAAGTTAATGAGTACAACTAAGAAGAGATTCAAATATGCGCCGTCAATTACGGATGAACCAAAGAGTAATATCGATGCGAGAAAAACTGCCGAAAAAGTAATGGATGCGGAAAAAATACGAATTAGGTCAACACTATTCGAATACCGTAATAGACCTGTATGCATTCTTCCGAAATATAAGACCGTTAGTGCACTGACACAAAACACTGCCACATAGATCAAAAACCGGTTTCCGTCAATTTGAGAGAAATCAAAACCTTTAACCAGAAGAAAAGAAAATGAAAAGGACCAAGAAATTATCAGGAAATCAAGAAATAAAATTACCCATTTTGATATTGTCTTGCCCTCAAGTAAAAAAGCCTTAATGCGTTCCTTGGCATTAAAAAGTTGTTCGTTCATTATTCTTTTTCTACATCTTCCTTTAATGCCGCAAATCTATTAAATATTTCCTTTTTTTAATTCATTAACTGCATGATCAACTGCACGTGCGGTTAATGCCATATAAGTTAACGACGGGTTTTGTGTTGAAGTAGACGTCATGCAGGCTCCATCAGTTACAAACACATTCTTACATGTGTGAACCTGATTATATGCATTTAGCACCGAAGTTTTGGGGTCTAACCCCATTCTTGCACCTCCCATCTCATGGATATCCAATCCTGGTGCTTGAGTCGCATCATTTCTATTTATATTAATAAATCCAGCCTTTTCAAACATCTCCTCAAATTGATCGAGATAATCAGCCTTCATTTTAACATCATTATCGTCGTAGTCGACTGAGATTCGTATTTGAGGCATTCCCCACTCGTCTGCTTCAGAAGAATCCAGCTTGATATAAGACTCTTTTTTAGGAATAGTCTCTCCCATCATATGGGACCCGACACTCCAAATACCGAGCTTCGGATTATCTAGGGATTCTTTAAGGTCAATACCAATCGAATCCGTGTCAGCATAAGAATATCTTCCGGCACTGAACCCAGCTGCATATCCTCGTAGAAAATCAGTCTCTTGTTTATACAGATTTCGGAATCGCGGTATATAGCCTCCGCCAGCCGGGTTTCTACCATCGGTAGAAAAATCCAGTTCCCCTTCATATTGTGCAGATATTCTTGCGCTGTAATTGTGAAAAGCAAAATACTTACCTACTAAGTCATTCTCGTTGCCAATACCGTTTTCATAGACTTTTGACTTCGAATTGAGGAGTAAAGCCACGGAGTTAACCGCCGAACCATTGACAAAGACGACGTTTGCAAAGTACTCTATAGCATCTTTTGTTTTCGAATCAATCACTCGGACACCTTTTGCTAAACCTGTATCTTCATCGATAATGATAGATTCTGCGATGGCATTATTAACTAATGTAAGATTCCCTGTTTTTGCGGCCCATGGGAGCGTTGATGAATTACTGCTGAAATATCCACCAAACGGACATCCTCTTTGGCAAAGCGTTCGGTTCATACATTGGGCTCTTCCTTGTTCTATGTGTATGGGTTGAGGTTTTGACAAATGCGCACAACGTGCAGATACGACCGTGCGGTTCGCATAATTATTTTCAAGAAACCCTTTAAAGTAGTCTTCAACTGTGTTTAAGGGGTATGCAGGTAAAAATTCACCGTCCGGAAGTTGAGGCACGTTGTCTTTGTTACCAGAGATACCTGCAAACTTTTCAACATAGCTATACCAAGGCGCAATATCTTTATAACGAATCGGCCAGTCGACCGCAAAACCATCTCTAGCAGGACCCTCAAAATCAAAGTCGCTCCAACGTTGAGTTTGTCGCGCCCATAATAGTGACTTCCCCCCCGTTTGATAACCTCTTATCCAGTCGAAGGGTTTATCTTGAATGTAGGGCTGCTCTTTATCCTTAACAAAAAAATGCATCGCATCTTCTTTAAACGCGTAACAGCGACTCACAATTGGGTTTTCTTTCCGAATAGCATAAGGCACTTCTAGGTTATGTTCAAACTCATAAGGCGCCATGTTTGTCGTCGGATAATCTTGGATGTGTTTCACATCTCTACCGCGCTCAAGAACCAAGGTTTTGAATCCTTTTTCAGTAAATTCTTTTGCTGCCCACCCTCCACTAATACCAGAGCCTATCACAATAACATCGAAGTTATTACTAGAATTATTATTATTTATCATACTATACTATGCAATCTTGTAAAAAGGATTATACCGACCTGGAACCAACTCATAAGGCACAACCTCGGTCATATAATACTTAGAATTTTTATATCCTCTAATAGTCAGGCTTTTGACTAAAGAATAGAACCTTTCAATTATTTCCTTTTCTTCGAACTCGCGTTCATCCGTAGCTTCAAGTTCACCTGTTTCAATGGTTTTTAAAAATTCCGAACGCTGAGATGGTGTTGCGTTTTCAAAGATGATGTCATTGGAACGCTTAAATCGCGACTCGAAGGCAACCAGACCTTTACCAAAAAGTTTCTGTTGTTCCTCGTCACCACAATCTTCAACCATTTTCCTCACAAAATTATGAAGCCCTAAAGTTTTGCTTCCTGGAGTAGTCGTCTCAGGAATTATAGTTTCACCCAATTCTGCTAAGACCAGATTCGCTTGCTCTACGGAGTCTTCACAAGAAGACAGGTATGGTAAAAAGGCTAATCCGCCCGCAAATATAAATGAGTTCTTTATAAAAGATTTTCTGTCCAAGGTTTTCTGTATTTATTTTTTTCTAATTGGTGGCCAATCATTTTACCAATGATTCATTTTTAACAATTAGCCATTAAAAATACAAAATATATTAGTTAATCCAATTGATAGCCATAAAATTGATTAATAATTTTTTAACTTGTTTTACTAGGCCTAACTTCTATTTTACTTGGAAGAGTGCGACTGTTCAGCTTTAAAATATCTACTACCAATTCTCCAATATCTTCTTTTTGAATCTTCCATTTATCGGCATCGCTTACTTGGTGATCATTGAAAGCTGTAGCCACAGAACCTGGCATAATGGTGGTTACACGAACTCCTGCATTTCTCAAATCAAGCATAATTGCTTGTGTAAATCCGGTCAGACCAAATTTGCTTGCATTATAAGCAGAACCGCCTGCAAAAAAATTAGTCCCGGCTAGGCTTGAGATGGTAATAAAATAGCCTTGGCTTGCTTTTAAAGCTTCGACGGAAGCTTTGATGCTATAAAATGGGCCAGTCAAATTGGTATCAATAGTCTCATGCCATTGTTCCAAGCTTAGTTCTTCAACCGGCGCAAAATGACCGACGCCCGCATTGGCTACAAATACGTCCAATTGTCCCCATTTACTTATACACTGCTGAACTGCATTTTGTTGTTGTTCAAGGGATCGTGTATCGGCCTCGATACCGATTATTTCACCAGCTCCGATTTGTTTTAGCTGACCCACAACTTTGTCTACTCGTTCTTGAGAACGAGATGTGATAGCTACACAATATCCTTCTTTCAACAGGCTTTCAGCAATTCCCAAACCAATACCGGAACTTCCTCCGGTGATTAGTGCTACTTTAGTTTTTTTCGACATTTCTATTTTATTTTAATGTTCTATAATATGTTTTATAGCTTTCCGTCCACAATTTCACTCGGACCGATTTCATAATAAGAGGGTATTTCGGAGAACCGCATAATTACACTATTAGGATTGATGACAGCACCCTCACCGACTACAGCCTCGGCACCGATATAAACACCCGGATAGGTGGTAACAAAATCTTCCACGATCGCATCGTGATCTATTGTTACGTTAGAGTTAACAATAACATGTTTGCCTATTTTTGCTCCCGATTGAATAACTGCACCGGCAAGAACGACAGTTCCTTCTTCTATTATCGCATCGGAAGCTACCACAGCAGTTGGGTGTATCAGTACGGAAAAACCGTGTTTCACCTTCTCGGAAAGTAGTTTTCGCACACGTGAATTCCCGATTCCCAGAACGATCAGGCTATCCGGAGAAAATGCAGCTTCATAGGGGGACACTTTGACGCCCCTGATGTTGTCAAGCTGATTTGAGTCGTCAAAGAAAACTTCAACCTCTAAATCCAACTTCCCCAACAAATCTTGCAATACTTTTGCGTGGCCGCCGGCACCATAAATTAAATAATTTCCATTCATTATTCTTCTACTCTATTATCTGTTTCTTCTTCTTTACCTTCCTCTATTAGTTCATTTACCTCTTCCATTTCCCCTTTTTCCAATTCTTTAACTTCTTTCTCCTGCTCATCCGATTGTTTGTCGATATGAAATGTACAACCAATTGGGAAATGGTCAGAGCCAACTGAAGGATAAATAAACAGCTTGTCGATTAATACATTCGCGCTATGGAATAATAGATCTAAGGGGACTCTAAAAAACCAATAATTAGCATGAAAAGTGGATAAAATTCCGCGACCAATCCTCGCATCAATCAGTTCACTCGTTTTCTTAAACAAGAGGGAGCTCTTTGCCCATGCCACATTATTAAAGTCGCCGGTAACTACTGTCGGCTTTTTTGTGCCTCTTATTTTTTTGGCGACGCATAGCAAATCTCCGTCACGCTCTTTTGAGTTTTCCTCTTCAGTTGGACTCGGAGGAGGCGGATGCACTCCGAAAAACACGAAACGATAACCATCTTCGGTTTCAAGTTCTGCTTCTATGCTCGGTAAATCATCAGCAACAAAGTAATGAGTTGTCGCACTAATAACTTTCAATCTGGTATAGAAATGCATTCCATAAGTATTATCGAGAGTGATTTTTTCTTGAAAAGGGTAATCCTCTTCTAGGACACGCATAGAACGTTCCCAATTACTGTCGCTTTCCATGGTCAGGAATATGTCTGGTTTTTCATTTCTCACCAAATCAATGAACCTATCATGCTCTTCGTTGAATTGGTAAACATTACATGAAATTATCTTTATTGAATCTGAAGCGTCTTCACTTTTCTCAGTCTTGTGGGATCGCCAAAACTTTGTATAGCGCATTAGGATATAAACGTGATAGACAATTAATCCTAATTGCACAGCTTGTAAAGTCCACACCCATGGAGTTAGTTCAACAAACACAAATGTGAGAGGGAAAACAACAACTTGTAATACCAGTATTTGTAACTTAATAAACTCTGGGACACGAAACACCCAGTGTTGGTTTTGAATAAACGGCAAAAGACCCAATACAACTAGCAGAACGGAAAGGGAGGTCATTAGGATGTCCATAGCGACAAATTAAATTATTGCGCTGCAATATAGAAATTTTTTATGTTCTCGTTATACGCAGATATACGCAAGGAGATGCATAATAGAAGGACACAAATGTTTACTAAAGCTGCTGTACTGAAGAGTCAATTGCCTGGTCGCCGTTTACCAAAACAAGACTTTGGCCAATCGTATTGTCATTTGTTAAACATTCCACAATTGTTGAAGCAACATCATCTCGGAATATTTGTCGCTTATTGGCTCCTGCTTCCAAGGCAATTGACCCTGTGCCTTCACCATCCAACAGTAGTCCTGGTCGTAAGATTGTATATTCAAGTTTAGAAGATTTCAGAAAGCGGTCGGCATAATGCTTTGCAATATAATACGGTTTTATACCGCTATTTTCCCAGTTTTCACGACT
Source organism: Albibacterium profundi (assembly GCF_042159835.1). Classification (NCBI taxonomy): domain Bacteria; kingdom Pseudomonadati; phylum Bacteroidota; class Sphingobacteriia; order Sphingobacteriales; family Sphingobacteriaceae; genus Albibacterium; species Albibacterium profundi. The sequence goes on from NZ_JBBVGT010000003.1 coordinate 678,750, forward strand.
ATCAGCATCAATACCACTTACCATAATGTATCGTTTCACTCCCATTTTTTCTGCGGCTTCTATGGATTTTATGGCGCCATCAAGATCGATAACCAATGTCTGGTCATAGCCAGTGTGTCCACCCGAACCGGCTGAGAATACAACCGCATGAACATCGATCATTTTGGCAGCTAACTCTTCAACAGTGGCTGTTAGGTCAAACATGATATGTTGAACACCTAATTTGTCAAATTTTTCAACTTGCTCAGGCTTTCGAATACCAGCTACAGGAGCTAACTCCTTAGTATCCTTAAGTTTTTTCACCAATAATGTTCCCACTTTTCCGTTCGCTCCGATTACCAAAACGTTTTTCTTATCCATTTTATATTGTTTTAATTGTTGTAATTTCCTTAATCTCAAATGTACAAAATGCAGCTTTGGGGAATATCATTACATTGTTATAATCATACTCGGTACTATAAACAGGTTTCTATTTGAAGTTTCTGCCTTTATAAAATACTTTAGAAGGGATATTGTTCTGGTTTTCAATGTGTTGCGGGATCACGGGAAGGCGTTGTGCTAACTTACTCATTAGCTTTGTTAAGTCGTAACACTTTCTAACGACAACATGAACGACCGTCCCTTCTTTCTGCAGCCTTCCTTCTACCATCAGGAGCTTCGCGTTCATAATTTCTTTACGATAGACTTTAAATAACTTTTCAAATATCACCAAGTTAGTAGAACCTGTTTCATCTTCAATAGTAATGAAACATATTCCTGAGGCCGTAGCAGGACGTTGCCTAACGAGCACCAGTCCTGCTACCTTTACAAACTGTCCATCTGTAAGTTCTTCATTGATAGCTTGGGTTGACTTCACGCGCAACATTTCCAATTGTTGACGAATAAAACTTACTGGATGTGCTTTTAACGACAGCCCAAGTGTGTTGTAGTCTTGTAATACATGCTCTCCCGGTGTCATCAATGGTAATTCAACCTGACCTTCTAATACACTCTCAGAAGGTTGATCTTTAAAAATCGCAATAGGCATATCATGTAAGGCTGCAATTTCCCATAAAGCTTTTCGTCGATCGAAACCAATGGACCTGAATGCATCGGCATCTGCTAATTGCTCTAAAGTCGAAATAGTTATACCCGTATTTCTTAATGAAGTAATTGCCTTATAACCAGAGCCTCTTGTTTTCACTAGCTGATTCATTTCCTTTTCTTGAAGACCTTTTATTTGTCTGAAGCCTAAACGGATAGCATAGGGTTTATTTTCTTTTCTCTCAAGCTGATTGTCCCAAGTCGAATGGTTTATATCTGGTGGAAGAACTTCTACTCCATGTTTTTGTGCATCGATTACGATCTGCGCCGGCTGATAAAAACCCATAGGCATGCTATTCAGTAAAGCCGTTGCAAAAACAGCTGGATATTTGTATTTCAACCAACTAGATACATATACTAATAAAGCGAAACTTATTGAGTGACTTTCAGGGAAACCATAACTTCCAAAACCTTCAAGTTGTTTAAATAATCTCTCTGCAAATTCTTGAGAATAGCCTCTCTCAATCATTCTATTAATTAACTTTTCTTTATACCGGTTAATCTGCCCGTTAGACTTAAAAGTAGCCATACTTCTACGGAGACCATCAGCTTCATGGCCAGTAAAATTAGCTGCCTTAATCGCAACATTCATAGCTTGCTCCTGAAAAAGCGGCACTCCGAGTGTTCTTTTTAAAATAGATTTCAATTCAGGCATCGGATATTCCTCCGCCTCCTCTCCATTACGCCGTCGCAAATAGGGATGAACCATATCACCCTGTATAGGTCCCGGACGAACAATAGCCACCTCAATGACGAGATCATAAAACCTTTTTGGTTTTAACCGGGGGAGCATAGACATCTGTGCGCGACTTTCTACCTGAAAAACACCTAACGTATCAGCGCGACTAATCATTTCATATACATTGGAATCATCTTGGGGTACGGTGGCTAATGTCCATTTCTCTCCGTAGTTTTTTTTACATATATCAAATGCCTTTTTTATACAAGTCAACATGCCTAAGGCGAGCACATCGACTTTTAAAAAACCGAGCTCTTCAATATCATCTTTACTCCATTCGATATTCGTACGCCCATCCATACGAGCATTTAAAATCGGGCACAGATCAGTCAGTTTTCCTTGAGTTACAATAAAACCTCCTGTATGTTGCCCTAATTGTCGAGGAAAACCGATCATTTGAGCGGTTAAACTCAATGTTTTTTTTAAATGTGGATCATTAGGATTGAGACCTTGTTTAGTCACTGTTTCATCATCAAATTGACCATCTCCTGATCTCCAAATCAAACTTGATAAGCGATTGATCGTATCAATGGATAAGCCCATTGCTTTGCCAACGTCTCGAATGGCTCCCTTTTGGTGTACCTGAGTAACAGTAGCTACTATTGCGGCACGATCCCGACCATATTTATTATATATATATTGAATAATTTCTTCACGTCGTTCATGTTCGAAATCAACATCAATATCTGGTGGCTCGTTTCTCTCGGATGATATGAAACGTTCAAATAACAACTCAAACTTATCTGGGTTAACTGAAGTGATACCTAAACAGAAACAAATAGCAGAATTCGCAGCAGAACCTCTTCCTTGACATAATATATCTCTACTACGTGCTTCACGGACTATATCTTCCACAAAAAGAAAATAGTTAGCATAATCTCTTTCTTTCACAAATTCCATTTCTCGGCGAATCATCCCCTCTATCTTTTCCGGTATTTTTTCACCATAATAGGTATGAGCACCTTTCCATGTCAAGTATTCTAACTCTTCAATCGGTGTACGACCATTAGGATTAATCTCGACAGGATATTCATACTTCAATTCGTCGAGAGAGAAAGTGCATGCTTCGGCTATCTCAATTGCATTTTGAATAGCTTCCGGGTGCTTCTTAAACAATCTGTGTATTTCATCTATAGGCTTAAGATGACGTTCTGCGTTTTGATGAAGTCGAAAACCCGCATCATGAATAGTACATTTCTCTCGAACACAAGTGAGTATATCCTGTAATTCACGACGTACAGGGTCATGGTAATGAACATCATTGGTTGCTACTATAGACAGATTGTGTTGATTACAAAGTTGTTGTACTCGAAAAATAAGTTTATCATCATTTCCTAAATAGGTTCGGGATATCGACAGGTATAATTGTTCACCTAAAGCTTCCTTATATTCAGCAATGCTTTGAATAAAGTCATCTTCAAAAGTTAAATAACGGTTCAGTTTAGAGGGGCTTATTGCTATGAAAATAATGCCTTCAGAATATTCATATACGTCTTTCTTAAATAAATGACACTCACCTTTTTCTGTACGTATATTTCCTAGTGATAATAAAGCAGACAATCTTCCATACGCATCTTTGTCTGTTGGATAAGCAAGCAAGCTCGATCCATCAAGCAAATCAAGTCGACATGCAGGTATTATTTTCATGTTAGCTTCTTTAGCAGCAACATGGGCTCTAACAATTCCTGCCATTGTATTCCGGTCTGTGATCGCGATTTTTTTATAACCTAAATCAGCAGCTTTGTGAACCAATTCATAAGGATGAGAGGCTCCACGCAAAAAACTAAAATTAGAAGTAACCTGTAGCTCGCTGTATTCCATTTTACTTCATTTTAAGCAAAAAAGCCATGAATAAACCATTCTACACCCTCGATATTATCATAATACCCTGAACGAAACAACCAATACCGTTGCCCCCTTTCATCTTCTACTTGATAATAATCACGATGTTTTTCATTATCTAACCACCATTCTTTTTCAATACGTTCTGGACCATCAGCTTTTATAATTGTATGCCTGACACCTTGATAAATAAAAAACTTAGGTGGAGAATCTGGTATCACACTCATTACGTCTATAGGCTCAGGTTTCTTAAGCAGTTCTGTTGGGCGAGGGTGGTCTAAACGCCAATAGGTACTAGGTTTCTCGCTTATGGTTAAAGAGTTTTTGAGAGATCGCTCTGGCCAGAAGTGTTCTGCAGGAAGGTAACGATGAATTGCACCTACTCCTACTTTACCTGCAATTCGGTCGAGTAATTGAACGACTCCCTGACTGCTAATACCTTTGTTTTCTATCCAAAATGCTTCTTGCTCGGGCTTAGCATTATTAACTTTTACAGCTTCAAGAATGAATAATTCAATTCCCAAACCTGGTCTTATATTTTCTATTTTGAGCTGAAAAAGTTTAAACAAATGCTCCATATCATTACTGGCTACATTCGTACCAATATAAATTTTAACTAATTTATTATCAACTCGATAGCCAGTCAGAGTAGCTGCTCTAACACCTTTTTCTTCTTTCTGTAATCTTAGACACAATTGTTCAAGTAACTTTTCCAATGCAATCTCAATTCCTTCTCTTGTTTTGATTGGTTCCAGACAGGCTAGTCTCTCTTGAAATTGAAGAGGCTCTTTTAACGGCTTTATTACTTCAATTTTTGTACCTAATGCTTGCTCCAATCTCATCAAAAAGCTTTCTCCAAAACGTCTTCTTAGTACAGATCGTGGAATATTTAAAAGAGCTCTTATCTGATAGAAACCAAGCTTTTTTAGTTTAGATAGCGTATCTTCTGGTAAACGAAGCGCTTGAGGAGGTAAGGGCATTAGCGCATCGATATCTTTTCCGGTAGTCACCCAAGAACTTAAAGTTCTAAATCGAGAAACCGCCCAAGCCGCTCCTAGAGAATCTGCAATCCCTATTTGGGCTGTATATCCTTTAGATTTTAGCCGACCAACAAGCTCCTTAAGGTATCGGTCTTCGCCACCCCAAAGATGTGTACAGCCACTGATATCCATAAATAAACCATCTTTTGAAAATTCGTCTATCATGATGATTGGGGAAAAACGAATGCACCACTCTCCTAGTCCTTTCAGTAACTTTAAGGATCTATCATCTTTACTTTGAATGGTTTCCACTTCAGGACAAATAGCTTTGGCGTCAGCTGCACGCATACCTATCTTTATACCTTGTTGTTGAGCGAGGTGGTTTACTGCAGTAATCATTAAACCCCCATGCTCTGACATAACAAAAACGAAAGGTTTCTCTTTGAGCTCCGGTCTACGGATAATCAACCAATCCGTCAACAAATGTTTGAACCATATGGAAGCAAACCGTTTTTTCATGTTCTAACCGAATAGCTTTACATTAAGATCAAACCAAGATGTTTCCTTTTCTTGCTTATGGCTTAGTACTTCAACAAGCTTATCTCCCATCCAATCAAATGCCCAATTTCCCGGATTTCCGTTACGCACTTTGATCAACTCGATACTCCATCGAGGAAAACCTATTCCAGGCATTCCTGCTTCTGTTTCACTTGGCAACGGGATAACCTTCCAGCGGGCGGCTGCACCTGTCGTTATTGCTTTGTGCACACTTTTTCGGATGATAAAGCCCGTAACTCCCGATTCTTCAACTGCAAGTTGTAATCTGCGAGATTCAATGAGATTTAAATTATTGATTTCAGCAACAACAGCTGTTAAGCCTTCGCATTTCAATGCCTCTTCCGTGACCCATAATGCTTCTTTTTCTGTTTTTACATCGATGAAGATAATTTGCTCAGGCTTCACATCAAACATTCGCAAAGCAATAGGGAAAAGCTTTCTGGACGTGCTGACCCATAAACAAACTTCATTTTGCTTCATTAAAACAGATAGAAGAGCTGCCACAAAACCATTGCTGGCTGCTGAACTCTCTGGTTGAAAACAAATGAATTCATGAATTGCTCCTTTTGGAAATACTCCATTAGGAAAAGCAGATTCAAGTCCACCCAGTCCTATCTTTTCTTCAGTATGATTGCTTTGTGGTTTATAGCCTTGCCATAATAGAATATCACGTTTCAACTTGTCAATTAACCCCTTTTTCATTTCCATAATCTTTTGCTAAAATATATATGACTTATGAAATCAATACAAATATAATACTAAATTATTTAGCATTGAAATAAAAAGGAGGAAGCCTTGCAATAACGCAAAACTTCCTCCTTCCGGTGCCTTTTAGTAATATTTAAAACAAATCCTTACTTAAAAATATGCTTATTGGCCCAATTTATTTCTTCTTGAAGAATCGCATGACCAGCATTTTCATAAACTTCTACTGTGACATCAGCATTCATATCTCTTAAAATATCTCTCGTTTCATTGACTCGCTCTAATGGAACGTGAAAGTCTGGATGACTGGTTCCTAAGAATATCGGAGTTTGCTGAAAGTCACCTTTATAATGATTAGAGTTTATAGTCTCTCCAATGACACCACCGATGATAGCGACTGCACCTCCGTATTTTTGAGCATTTCTAGCCAAGTACTCTAAACTCAAACACGCACCTTGTGAAAAACCGAAAAAGTAAATATTGTCGTTAGGAATTCCTGCACCCAAAGCTCGTTGAGCCGCTTCATCTATAAGTTCTATAGCAGAGCTTAACCATGGTTCATTTTGATCCACAGGAGCAATGAATGAATGCGGATACCAAGTATGATTGGTTGCCTGCGGAGCCAATAAAGCAAAGTCATCCACTTGAAGATATTGAGACAAACTCAATGTATCACGAGCACTTCCACCCCGTCCATGAATCATGATTAACGCTTTTGATGCTTTCTCTAAAGTGAGTCCCGCTGTTTCTATACTTAAGTTATGTTTCATAATCCTAAAGTTTTTACATACCAATTTTTATAATATTAAGATAAGTCTGGTAAAACCTCTTCGATCTCAGAACGCATGGCTTCATACTGCTTAGGCAATTTTAAATTCGTGCCCAATTCTGCGCGCGACTCATCACGCATGAAACCAGGGTTATCAGTAGCTAATTCAAACAATACACCTCCTGGTTCTCTAAAATATAAAGAGAAGAAATAATCCCTATCAATCTTAGGAGTTATATGCAATCCAGCTGACAATACCTTTTCATGGAACTCCATTAATATATCATCGTTTTTTACTCGAAATGCGATATGATGATTGGTGCCAGCAGCATTCAATCCCGAGCCAGCCATTGGAGACTCATGAATATCAATAATATTTGCAGTTTCAATAGCATCAGTCACTAGCCGCATCTTATCCCCGTCTTGTTTCTGAAATCCATAACCCAAAATATCAGTCAATACTTTCAGAGTGGGTTCTGTCTGTCTCAATGTTAGCGTAACGTTATGAAAGCCTTTCGTAGCCACCTCCTGCGTGATCGCACCAGTAGTCCATGCTTCTCTCAGATCTTCGTTGTTCGTCTCGATAAATTGCAAGTTCAACCCATCAGGATCTTTGAGCGAGATCGTTTTTTCACCAAATACCTCTTCTTCCTTTATAGGAACATTGAACTGAGTTAGTCTATCTTTCCAGAAACTCGAACTTCCTTGAGGCACAGAATATCCTATATGGGTGGCCATCCCCGATCCGTTAACACCCTGTCGTACATCCGCCCATGGGAAAAAAGTTAAGATAGTTCCTGGAGTTCCTATTTCGTCCCCAAAATAGAAATGATACGTACTGGGATCATCAAAATTCACAGTTTTCTTAACCAAACGCATTCCGAGAACATTCGTATAAAAATCAAGGTTTACTTTTGCGTTGCTCGCAATTGCGGTTACATGATGCAACCCTAATATTTTATTTTCCATAATCCTTTTTTATTTTATGCTAAGTTACGGAGCTCCGAAAGCAGAAGGATTAACACATGTTAAGAAACATGGTCCTGGACATGAAAAAAAGGGTGCAATTTAGCTTTATTCCAGCTTAAATGTAAATTCATCATAAGGTTCCGTTCGCCATGCGTATTTTTGCGTGGTTGGAGAAATCGCAAAGAAGGGTGAGAAGGTTTTAACCTTTACTTTTCCATCGGCGGTAAACTCTAAAATCCGCAACCACCCATCTCCCCCATTACCCATCCAGCCGCCTGCTAAGGCTTGGGCGTTAAAAACCATTTGATGAATCTTTTTTCCAGAAGCATTCTCATCAGTACGAAAAGCAATATGAGCTTGAGGATTGTCGGGTGCACCAATATGACCAGCAAATACCATTTGTATGTTATTAGATGGAGCAATTAGCTTTTCAAATAATGCTGCCCCGTAATTGCCATTCTCAATCGGATACCCCTCTTTGACAATATGTTCATTCTCACTATTCATGTAAGTATGAGTCAAAACAACAACAGTATGATCCTTATATTTTTCTTGGCTAATCACTTCTTTTGCCCAAGCTACTGTTGTATCCCGAGGTGCAAATTCCAATACGAGAAATAGCATCTTCCTTCCATGAGGAGAAGTAAATTCAAATGCAGCATTTTCCAATGTTGGAATTCCCTCTGCATTTAATCCGACTTCTCTAAGTAGTTTCTGGTTTTGAAAGTTCTTGTCAACCGGAAAGTACGTATTAAAGTTCGATTTTCTATTTTCGATGCTTTTATACCCATAATCATGGTTACCAAGTGCTGTAAGATAAGGAACCTTACCATCTAGTCGCTCGAAGGCATGGGACACATGTTTCCATTGCGATATACTAGGTTGGTTTCCTACTTTCCCATCCGGATTGATAAACTCATTATGCTCAACTAGATCTCCAGTGCATAACACCATCTTAATGTTTAACGGATCAATATTCTCACTGATCCAAGCCGTCATAAGTTCAAGTATAGGTTGATTCCTTTCGAATTTATTATAGGTTTGCGGATCAGGCAATAAAATCATCGACCACGAGTCAGGCGAAGACAGCGCAGGTGCAGTATATTCTTGCTGAGCAGAAGCGTTTGACCATAATAAAATCGATAATAAAAACGTAATTGCAAATCTGGAGATCATTGTAATAATTTTAGGTTGAGGTTTCAGTAACTCCGAAATATTGATTACGTCCACATATCGGATTAATCACAAATTAAAGAACATTTAGATGAAACACAAAAAAGAACTGGAAAAAAATAGCGCCCTAAATCTAACTAAGTTTAGGAGCGCTATTACGTTTCTAAATAATGGTTTTATTTCAAGGCTGCTTCAACTGCAATCTTCAGCGGTGTAGTTGGGCGACCAATCAGCCTTGACAAGTTTTTCGAATCATCATACAGGTCGCCTCTCGAAGCACTCACGTCCCAACCAGCTATAACTGGAGCAAAGTCCTCCGGAACACCGATGGATTTCAAGACTTCAACATACTCAGGTTCGGGAAGATTAACATACGGAAAATCTTTGCCAGATTGGCGGTCAACTTCTGCCGCTAGGTCTGCCAGCGTATATCCATCATCGCCTGCAAGCTCATAGACCTTACCTACTTGATCGTCACTCGTTAGCACAATGGCCGCTGCCTCGGCGAAATCTTCACGAGTGGCGGACGATATTTTACCCTCTCCCGCGCTTCCTAATAGGGATCCCGCAGTAAGGGCTTCTTTAATAGACATCAAATAATTCTCAGTATACCAGCCATTCCTCAGAATCGTACAAGGGATTCCCGACGAATTCAACATTTCCTCGGTTTGAACATGCTCTGCAGCTAAACTCAATGTTGACGTGTCCGCTTTCAATAGACTGGTGTAGACAATCCATTTGACACCCGATTCTTTCGCAGCATTGATTATGTTCTGATGTTGAGCTGCCCGTTTTCCGACCTCACTTCCTGAAATCAACATCAAATGGTCAATTCCTTGTAAAGCACCTTTTAAACCTTCTGGTTCTGAATAATCAAATTTACGTATTTCAATTCCCAATTCGGTAGCTTTTTCCGGACTACGAACCAAGGCTATTAGATCCTCTGCCTTTGTTTTCTGTTTCAATTTCTCTACTACCAAACGACCTAGCTGTCCAGTAGCTCCTGTTATCCCTATTTTCATACGCTTAATTAATATTTAATATCATGTTTAATGACTTTATCACAAGCAAAATTGTTTATGATAGTCTTGCACATATTACTAAAAAATAATCTACATATTCTAACGATAATGTCATATAGTTGACCTATTTATTGAGAATATTTGGATTAGCTTTTGTTGTTTTTTTATATTTACTCAAGAATCGTATTAATATCCCTAATTTATGAGTAAAATGTCATTATCAGCTCCCGAGCAATCAGAATTCTTAAAAAACCTAGAAGCTCGTTTCGAGAAAAACAAAGATCGTCATAAAGGTATCCAGTGGAAAGATGTACAAGCCAAGCTTGAGAAAAATCCTAAGAAAATACTGGCTCTTTCAAAAATGGAGGCTACCGAAGGAGAGCCTGACCTAGTGGCGTATGATAAAAAAGCAGATGAATATATGTTCTTTGACTGCTCAGCAGAAAGCCCGAAAGGACGCAGGAGTATTTGTTACGACCGAGAGGCACTTGAATCGAGAAAGGCTCATAAACCTAAAAATAGTGCTATCGATATGGCAGCAGAGATCGGTATTGAGATATTAACGGAAGAACAGTACAAGCAATTGCAGACGCTTGGCGAATTCGATTTGAAAACATCTAGTTGGCTCCGCACACCGAAACACATTCGTGATTTAGGCGGAGCTATCTTTGGGGATCGTCGCTTCGATACGGTATTCATTTACCATAATGGAGCCGAGTCATACTATGGTGTCAGAGGATTTAGGGCATGTTTACGGGTTTAAAATTCTTCAAAAACGACTACATTCGGCTATAAATAGTACGATCAATGCGCTCAGCGTCTAGGCTTCCTTGATAAGGAAGCATCAACGCTTTAATCGCTTCCTCGCGGTCCTCGCTCAACCAAGACTCTCTTGAACCTTCGGGAATAATTAAGGGCATACGTTTCGAGATATTATTGATTTTTTCCAGCTGAGCGTTTGCTTCCGTGGTAATAACAGAAAAAGTGTTAATAATCTCGTTGGTTTCCGGATTTAACCAGGGTGCCACCACAATTCCCAAAGAAAAAACGCCATTATCAGCTTTTCGTATGCAAAAATCTTCTTTTACATCATTTTTTTCATCATAATGTGTTTCAAAATAACCATCCACCCAGAGCAATCCTCTATATCTCTGTATATAGCTTTTATAGGAACCTTTGTCAAACAGGCTCTCTGCTTCAGCCTTTAATGTGTGTGTAAACTCTTGTGCTTCCTTTTCAGTTTCTACCCAAAAAGGCAAAAGTTTCCATCGGCTTGCTACTACTTTATTTGGATGAAGGTTTATAGTTGTTGGCATATAAAGCATCGATGATGCAGCCACACGTGCAAATGCTTTATTTTCGTATAAAAAATCATAACGAGGTAATGCACGTTTTAATTTTTCGCAATTAGGTATTGATGCCTGATATGCCATGGAATAAATATAGTAAATATATATTGACTATAAGAAAGTTAATTGATTTAACCGTTAGTGAAGTTTTGCTTTTCTTTGTCGCGTATTTGTTGCATTTTATTCAAAACCCGGTTCGGGTCATTATATATTTTTATAATCTTGTAGTTGTAAAGACCAACCATATCCAAATCCGCAATTGCTGAAACGATGGAAAGATAGTAGTCTTCTTTATCAAAATCGTGATCTTCAGGATCGAGTATGTACTCAATCTCGTCGCCTATTTTGAGGATAGGGAGAGCAACGAATTCGTCATTTTTACGATTATCTGCCCACGTAATGAGCTCATGAACAAGGTATTTTAAATCGATTATCTTCATAAGAAATTTCAGCTTACTGAGGTTTTTAGGATTCAGTTAAGGAATTAACTTCAGAAGCGCTATAATTGTTCAAAATTTAAAATAATCATATCCTTTGCTTTACACGTTTATCTATTAACTTGCTAATCGTTCTCAAATGAGTCCCTATTCCGCCGACGACATAGGTGACCATTAAAGAGTGATCTGAAAGCCAAGATGCATTCATGTACTATTATTTACAAACCATGCATGCATTTCCAAATGCTTCGTATTCATCGTAGGCCGCACCAACCTGACCAAAAATTGTAATAATCCGGTCAACACGGACTTTATCTCCCCCACTCATGATGGCGTAAACACCGTCCTTCTTCTCGTCGTGTATAGCCGTTATATGACCTTTGGTTTCGTCCAATTGTCCGTCCTTACCGAAAAAGAACACCTTGCCTTCCTTTTTATTTTTGATGAGTGTATATAGTAGTTCCATATCATCCCACGATATTGGTAGGTATGATGTTTCTTTAGAAGAATTTTGATTGTCTTTCATAGTTTTCCATGTTGATTCTGATGCTGTTATAGTAACCGCGTCGGCATTAAAAAGTTTATAATGGTTTTAAACAAAGATAACAACAAATCGAAAGAATTCGATAACTTTACAGCATGATCGTTCGTAAACTAAAATACATCAGTATTATCTTCATTTCATTGATATCAATATCCGCGTGCAATCTAGCCGGAAGCGATGAGTCATCAGAGGCCGCGGCAAATGTAGCTCCACAAGTTGGTGACCAAGTGCCAAACAATTTGGTATGTATGGTTAATGATGCCTATATGGGCATTCCGCAATTGGAGGTTTCTTACGAGGGGAAAATCTATTACGGCTGTTGTGAAATGTGTCAAGAACGCATCCCTAAGGAAAAAGAAGCACGAATTGCGGTTGACCCTTACACCTTGAAAGATGTTGATAAAGCCGATGCATATATTGTTTTAGTCGGCGACCAAGGTCAGGTAGCCTATTTTGAAAACGAAAGGAGCTACAAGGAGCTTATGGCAAAAAGTGACCTCGCCAAGGAGCGTAACCAAAGGAACCAACACCCTTAGCGTACCGAAACTGTCTCCCGTCTTTTTTTTGTTCTGATATCTATAAAGATATAGACTATATAAGCCACGATACTAATAACTGACAGCCAGATGAGGACGGGTTTGAAATTGCCCTCGGCTGCAGTAAAAGCTAAGATTCCAATAACGGGTGCAGAACCCACCATCGTAGCTGTTATAAATCTCCTATAGTTCATCTTTAAAGCGGCTGGTATAAAGCTAATTGCCTCATTGGATAGTATGGGCGATAATCTAAACAGAATAATAGCGCCGACTCCATAGTTTCGAATTAATCGAGTCAATTTTAAACGCATCTCCTCTTTTAGCAAACGCCTCAATATCACCGGGCCGATTGAGTAACCAATAGCATAGGCAATTGAAGATGAAACGAATACTGCGACTAATGATATGACAGACCCCCATAATGGTCCGTAACTGAGAGATGAAATTATCAGCAGTAGTAGATTAGGCATCACGAAAAGGAACATCGAAATTACCATGGCAACGATAAGCGCCAAGGGACCCCACATACCGAACTTAGACACCCACTCCTTTATCATTTGCTCATCGCCACTCGTCAACACGCTAAATGCTTCTCGCATTGCCTCATTAAATGCAGGCACAAAAAAATAGAGACCAAGAAGGACAACCAATATAAAAAAAGACGCTACGATAGGAAACTTTTGATATCTCATGTACACAAACTCATATTCTCTCATTAGAACACCTATTTTTCGGAATTTGTTTAAAATGAAGCCTCTCACAGAAAACCCTTTCATGTGTTGTTCACGGAATTTATTTGAAACCAATAGCTTATTACAACTGTTAGTCTTCATGAAGAAATAAAAGAAAAAACATTATGACTACGCCCATTCAGCATAAGGGGAAGCAATTGGATCATATCGCTCGTACTACTTTTGACAGCGAAGCACAGTCGATCGAGTTTTATCAAATTGCCAAAAACAGATTATTACATCCTTACGAATGGTATCGTATCGCGAAGGTGCCCGGTGCCCGATTCGTTTTAACCGATCAGCAAGGACGTGATTTAATCCGGAAAATGAGAAAAGGCGACCTGCTGCGGATCGATATACCCGGACCCGGAAGTTCAATTGGTGACGGCTACGATTGGGTAGAAATTGAAGAAATAGAGGAGACAATATCCCAGTCATCGGGAGAGAGTTGTTCAGTAACCGTTCGCCCCACTCAAAACCCTCGGCAACGGGAAACGGATGAAGTTGCACATTTTTTTAAACACATTTCAAGCTCAACCTTTTTAGTAAAGCGTACACAGAACGTCGTACAAGCTGAATATCATGGTCGAAATGAGCTGATTAACTTAGACAGTACCACTTTGACTGATAAAATCCGCAACGCACTCGTTGGAATAATGGCGAAGCTCGGACTATCAACCCCGCAATGGAAAGGGCTTATCGAAGGCTTCGTAGACACGAAATTGAAAGCAGAATGATAGAAACGGAAAAACAAAAAGAAGAAGCGAATGCTTTCTTCATGGAATCCTTAGAGCTTCTGAATCAGAGTGACTGCCGTTATATGCTGGGCGGGGCTTTTGCGATGTTTCATTATACGGGCATCTTCCGAAATACAAAAGACCTCGATCTGTTTTGTAAAAGCAGTGAATATCCACGTATCCTAAAACAATTTAAAGCCCGAGGTTACGAAATTGAATTAACCGATGTTCGGTGGCTTGCGAAAGTGTTTAAAGGAGACTATTTTATCGATATCATATTCGATAGTGTATATAATATATGCACGATTGATGATACATGGCACGAACGGTCTGCGAAAGGGACTTTATTGGGAGTGCCTGTGGAGTTTATTCCCGCCGAGGAATTAATTTGGTGTAAGTTGTATGTCCAGAACCGAGAAAGGAACGATAGCGCCGATATTAATCATACACTCCTGAAGTATGGTAAAAGCTTAAATTGGGAACATCTTCTCTTTCGGATGGATCAACATTGGCATTTACTTCTTAGTCAAATTATCAATTTTCAATTCGTGTACCCGGCAGATTATCGTGAAATCATCCCCAAATGGATTTTCGACGAACTTATACGGCGCGCGAACGAACAATATGACCTTCCACCCCCAAAAGAAAAAGTATGCCGCGGACCTATGATTGATCAGACACAGTATCAAATTGACATAAAAGAATGGGATTATAAAGTATGCACAATCATTACGATATAACATGGAAAATAAAAAACGACTAGCTGCATTAGCGGATATTCACACGAGGGTTTCAGATAAAGGCCACTGGAAGGATCGTTTTGCAGAAATATCAGATCAAGCTGACGTTCTACTGATTTGCGGTGATCTTACAGATACAGGTGACGAAGAAGAAGCTGACGTTCTTGCCGAAGAATTAAGACACGCAAGTATTCCTGTAATCGGTGTATTAGGCAACCATGATTATGAAAAGGGAAGACAAAAACTCATCCGACAAATTTTGCAAGATAGTAATATGATTATCTTGGACGGCGAAGCTGTTGTTATAGAGGGAATCGGATTTAGCGGGGTAAAAGGCTTTGGTGGCGGATTTGATCGTTATATGCTTTCTATGTTTGGTGAAGAAGCGATGAAGGACTTTGTGCAGGAGGCAGTGAATGAATCATTATTGTTAGATCGTGCTCTGTCTAGGTTAGAACAAGAGTATCCAGAAGTTAAGAAGATAGCCCTCCTCCACTATTCACCGATACAAGAGACGGTGGAAGGAGAACCGCTAGAGATCTATCCATTTCTTGGCTCATCCTATCTCGCAGAGCCTTTACAACGCCGGAATGTAACAGCTGCATTCCACGGTCATGCTCATGTTGGCCAATTTCAAGGTGCAACAGCAGGCGGAGTTCCGGTTTATAATGTAGCTCTACCTGTGCTGCAAGCTCATTATGATGCATCAACATACTATACCGTATTAGATGTATAAATCTTCTAATTTGATAGCTCGAAAACTAACTCTCCACACCGCTGAGTTTATCTTTCAAAACACTGTGATCTGTCAAATCAAGTCGTAGTGGTGTAATTGAAACCAGATCATTTTCTACCGCCCAACGGTCGGTCCCTTCTTCGGCCGGTTCCAGTGGAGTAACCGTAAACCAGTAATGTTTTCTTCCCATCGGATCGGTGCCAGGCAAAATTGTGCCGTCATATAAGCGTACCGATTGTTTGGTCCAAACTAAATCGGTTGGCTGTTGCGGGAAATTTACATTATACAACGCAAGCTCCCGCTTTGCCAACAGGAGCTCGAGTGTCTGTTCGACAAAAGGCGCTAATAGCTCAAAATCAGGTTCCGATTTTCCGACCGGTGTACTGAGTGCAATTCCTTTAATTCCAAATAAAACAGCCTGTTTCGCTGCCGCTAGCGTTCCTGAGTGCCACATCGAGTTTCCTAAGTTTGGTCCCATATTAATTCCTGATAGTACAACGTCAATATTGGTCCAGAGATGTGTTCCCATGGCGACGCAGTCGGCCGGAGTACCGTTTACCCGATGTGCTTCTATATCGCCGAACTCGATAGGCGATTTCTTATAACGCAAAGGTCGCGAGTGTGTTACCGCATGTCCCATGGACGACTGTTCGACGTCTGGTGCGACTACCCGCACATCACCAAATTTTTTCGCCACTTTAGCAAGTGCTGCAATCCCCGGACTGTATATTCCATCGTCATTCGTAACTAAAATTTTCATTTCCTTGTTGCTTTCGTTTACATCGTAATTATTTCTTTCTGTAGGAACAACAAAACAGTAGCATGAAATGTTCAACTTTAAACTATTTACATGAAAAAGACCCTGTTGCTACATAATCAAGACGCTGGAGACGACGATTACTTTAAATCGGAGTTGATGCATGCTATTGAAAAAGAGGGATTTTCCTGCACTTATTTTCCGATTAAACATGATGACCGTTGGAAAGAGGAAATAGATCAGGCCGATTTTATCATAGCTGCTGGTGGTGATGGAACCATACGTCGCGTTGTTAAAGAATTGATGAAAAAAGAGAAGCAAAATCAACATATCCCTTTTGCAATATTACCTTTAGGTACCGCCAATAACCTATCAAAGTCGCTCAACCCTAAACTCGGTTTATCTGTCGAAGACCATATAAAAAGCTGGAAAACAAGCGACGCCAAGCGATTCGATTTCGGTGCTGTCTATGATAAAGAAACTGTCGACTATTTTTTAGAAGGTGCAGGATATGGTTTGTTTGCGCAGCTAATTAACAAAATGGACTCGATCAGTACTGAACATCTCGAGGACGCCGACGATAAATTAAGATTTGCTCGTGAAGAGCTACTCAAACTCGTTTTAAGCGCAGAAGCCTCTCCATATTACATCAAGGCTGATAAGCGTATTTACAACGGAAACGCACTGCTAATAGAGATTATGAACATTCCGTCTATCGGACCTAATCTCGTTTTATCTCCAGATGCTCAAACAGACGATGGCATGTTGGATATTGTCTGCATTCAAGAAGAACAGCGTGACGAGTTTGCAGCTTACATCAAGCGATTGATAAATGACGAAGACATCAGTTGGCGTGGGCACAGCATAAAAGCCAGAAGATGCCGTCTTGTCTGTCAAAGCAGGTTTATGCACGTGGATGATGAAGCAAGCACTAATTCGAAGGAGGAACTTCGGATAGAAGTCATGGACAACGCTCTTAAGATTATACGGTAGTACGGCCATCGTATACCATTACTACTCTCCGTTTAAAAAATTAATACTTAAATTGCTTTAAACTAAAAAACTGGATTATGCTCGACCTTGTTATTGAATCACGTATGGCTTCTCTGTCCCCACAGATGAAAGTGAAGCGCATACTACCCTTCCGATTAAAAAGAATGATTGGCCCTTTTATTTTTATGGACCACGCAGGTCCGGTCGATAATATAAGCATCCAGCAAGCTACTGAAATGGACGTACTGCCTCACCCCCATATCGGACTCTCAACAGTGAGTTATTTGTTTGGCGGTCAGGTTACGCATCGTGACAGCTTGGGTGTGGAACAGATTATCCGCCCAGGCGAGGTAAACTGGATGACAGCCGGCAGCGGAATTGCACATTCAGAACGCTTTGAAGATCCATCCTCATTATCCGGAGGGCTCGAAATGATACAAACGTGGGTGGCTCTTCCGGAGCAAGATGAAGAAATTGCACCGTCATTTGCTAATTATACACCAGATCAATTACCTGTTTTTACCGATAAAGGAATATGGATGCGGCTCATAGCTGGAGATGCATACGGATTGAAAAGCAATGTCAATACAAATTCACCATTATTTTATCTGCATGTAGTTCTCCAAAAAGACACTCCCTTTGCCCTTCCTCCGGAACATGCTGAACGCGGATTTTATATTGTTAAAGGTGCTGTCGAGATCTCCGGCACAATCTATACCGAAGGTAAAATGTTAGTATTTACCAAAGGGGTAGATCCACTTATTGTCGCAAAACAAGAAACAACCTTGATGCTTCTAGGTGGTGAGCCTCTGAGCGAACGTTTTATTTGGTGGAACTTTGTTTCCTCGCGACGAGAACGTATAGAACAAGCTAAAGAAGATTGGAAGCAAGGTCGCTTCATCTTACCACCAACTGATGATAAGGAGTTTATTCCCCTCCCAAATGATAAATCAAGACCAGCAGGTTCTGCTCCTAAGCCTGAACCACTATCTTAACTGCTTACTGGTTGTTTGGATTAATGTAAAACGAACGAGCACTTCGATGACTAATTCGCTCTCCATCTCTGAACGTAGCTGCTTTTACTGTTCCGGGTAGAGATACTGTGAAGCTGTCTTTGTATACTGGCGACTCCGCCGTAGGTTCTGTTCCGTCAACCGTGTAACGGATTTCCGGCTGATAGCTTTGTGTTCTCAATGAAACATTTGCGACGCTGCCCAGCGTATCAATCGAACTGTCAATCCATACGTCGTATGCACTTGTAGAATAATTCATTCCAGCCAAATCATAGCGTTTATACTGATCTTCAATGCGTCGCTTGAAACTTGTCCAATCTTTTTTTGACGCGGGAGACCAAGCAATTTCAGCTAAGGCTGCTGCACGTGGAAATGCAAAATACTGAACTTTTTCAGGCGTATGAATATATTCCGCCCAAACATTCCCTTGCACACCTTTTATATAAGCAGCTTCCTCATCTGTAAAGGATTCGTGATGAGGTTCATAGGAATAGACTTTTTCAAGAGGCAAAAATCCAGCGATCGCCCGTGGTTCAAAATCATGCTCACCCTGATAGTAGTCCAGATACGCGTACGTATTTGGCGTCATGATCACGTCGTGTTTCAATTTAGCGGCAGCTATACCGCCTTTTTCACCACGCCATGACATCACCATGGCATTGGGCGCTAAACCACCTTCCAATATTTCGTCCCATCCAATGATCTTCTTGCCTTTTGAATTCACAAACTTCTCTATACGTGTTATAAAATAGCTTTGAAGCTCATGTTCATCTTTCAAATTTTCCTCTTGAATACGCTTTTGACATTTGGGGCAGACCTCCCAGCGGTCTTTCGGAGCTTCATCTCCTCCAATGTGAATAATCGGAGAAGGAAAGAGATCTATCACTTCCGTTAGAACTCCTTCCAAAAACTCAAAAGTCTGCTCATTTCCAGCACAAAATATCTCCTTTTGTATCCCCCAGTGTTCCGGTATAGTAAACGGTCCACCTGTACACGAGAGTTCAGGATAAGCTACTAAAGCAGCAGTTGCGTGTCCTGGCATCTCAATTTCTGGTATAATCGTCACATACCGATCCTGCGCATATTTTACGATCTCTCGAATTTGCTCCTGTGTGTAATAGCCGCCATGTGCATTTCGATTGATGTCTTCATGAAACCTACTGAACTGTGTCCCTTGCCGCCAAGCGCCGACTTCGGTCAATTTTGGATACTTTTTTATTTCAATCCTCCAACCATGGTCTTCCGTCAGATGCCAGTGAAATGTATTCATCTTGTGCATCGCGATATTGTCAATATATTCCTTAATAAAATCGACCGAATAGAAATAGCGTCCTACATCCAACATCAAGCCCCGCCATCCAAAGCGAGGTTTATCTGAGATCTCGACAGCCGGTATCTCTGCCGAAGCCAATACTTCTTCGTCCGATCGGTTGGTCGGAACTAATTGATAAATAGTCTGTGCCGCGTAAAAGACACCTGCTTCTCTTTGCGCACTTGCTTCTATTCCGTTTTCGTCCACCACCAGTCGATATCCCTCGTCGCCCAACGTATCAAGCTTTTTATCTAATCCCAGATAAATATTCCCTTTAGCATTACTTCGATTACCTTCCATTACATCTAGATGAAAGCCGGTTAGTTCTTCAATTTGGTCGGAAAGCTTTTCGCATATAGCACGAAGGTCTATATTTCCTTTT
Organism: Albibacterium profundi; assembly: GCF_042159835.1. Classification (NCBI taxonomy): domain Bacteria; kingdom Pseudomonadati; phylum Bacteroidota; class Sphingobacteriia; order Sphingobacteriales; family Sphingobacteriaceae; genus Albibacterium; species Albibacterium profundi. The sequence goes on from NZ_JBBVGT010000003.1 coordinate 698,857, forward strand.
TCATAAATAATCGTCGTTTGAGGATCGATACGGTACGTGCCCGCTCTTTCCTCTACGCTTACCGGTTGAGGAATGACGGATATGTCTTGAGCACGACTAACTAAAGCGACAAAAAGCAAAACGAAGCAAGTAAGAAAAAGTTGTTTCATATTCAGGTCTTTATTCAGAAAAAGAAGGTTAATATAAATATTATTTTAGTAACTGCCCAAACAAACTGATTATAACAAAACCATTTCCCTCATATCATGGTTATTTGATAAATCGTAATAACATAAACGCTGCAACTGCGACAAAAAGGGTCGCCAGAATCTAAACCGGTAGATGCTCCTCATATGGAAACAGGTAAATAAAAATGAGTATGGACAACAATTTGATACAATGTACAAAATTGATGACACAAAAAGGCCTGACCATTGCTTTTGTTGAAAGTGCTACTGGCGGACGCGTTACTTCCGATTTTTCACTAGTTCCACAGGCTGGAAAGTTCTTAAAGGGGGGACTTGTATGCTATGATGCGAAATTAAAAGAGACGATATTGAACGTTCCAAAACAGCTTATCGACGAAAAAACACCCGAGTCGATGGAAGTTACTGAGGCGATAGCCGAGGGTCTCACGCGTCTGATAGAAGCTGATATTTATGTGGGTATTACCGGCTTGACGACCTCTGGTGGTAGCGAAACTGATGAAAAACCTGTCGGCACCATGTTCATTCACGGATTAATGAACAATCACAGCTTATTTTCTAGACGAATAGTGTTTTCCGGTTCCCCTGAAGATATCGTTAGACAGACTACCGCGGAAGTTGCTAAGCTCTTAAATGAGTTTTTATAACTAGCTCATAAAAACCAACAATGCTTAACAGGTAAAGAACGAATATATTTATTATTATTAATCTTAAGAACATGAACGATACAAAAGACTTCTCGACCTCTGTTTGGTATGCAGATGTGCCGAGTCCAAATTATCCTCAATTAAAAAGCAATTTAGAACCCGACATCGTAGTTATCGGTGGCGGTATAACCGGAATTACTGCTGCTTATTTACTTGCAAAAGCCGGTCGACAAGTTGTCCTCCTAGAGGCCAAGAAAATCGCGAGTGGATCAACAGCTTATTCTACGGGGAACCTTTATGCTACGGTGGGTGAACGCTTATCAAATATAGAACGCAGACATGGAGAAAAGGACATGATTGAGATGGTCAAGTCGCGTTTGGCGGCAATCGACTTCATCGAAGAAATGATTACTGCGAATCAGATAGATTGCGACTTTCAACGTGTCCCATGGCATTTATTTACTAGAAATTCGCATTCAGAAAATGAATCGGAGATTCAACGAGAATTTAAAGCTGGTAAAAAGGCGGGACTTGAAGCACATAACACCACTCTTTCAGACTTTCCTTATAGCGACATTAAGGAGATCACAACATTTGAAAACCAAGCACAACTTAATGCGTATAAATATGTCTTAGGGTTAGCCCAATTAATAAACCATCAAAACTGCCAAATATTTGAAAACACACCGGTGATAAAAGTCAAAGACGGCAGTCCTTGTATTATCGATACAGATCGACATACAGTAAAGGCGAATCATGTTATCATGGCCACCCATTCACCAAAGGGAGTGTATCAAGTTCATACGGAAATGGAAGTTTATCGTGAATTCGCTCTTGCAGCTAAATTAAAAGAAGCATTACCCCCCGCTGCTGTTTATTGGGATCTCATTGAATCTGGTCAATATTCCGTACGCCCCTATTCAACTCACGATGGGAATTATCTAATTGCATTAGGAGAACCCTACCGTACGGGAACTTTGGAAGAAAATGAGCAATTTCTCCAACAGATAGAACAGTACGTGCATCAGCATTTTAATGTCGATCATATCGCATACCGATGGGCGGCACAGAACTACAAATCGGGCGACGGACTACCTTATATCGGCATCAGCGCGCTCCAATGGAACACCTACATCGCAACAGGTTTTAAAGCTGACGGTTTAGTTTACGGCACATTAGCGGCGATGCTTATCAGCGATAAAATAGTAGGCAAGGAGCACCAGTGGCTGGAACTCTACAACCCAACCCGCTTCACCCCTATTGCCAGTGCTAAGCAGTTTGCAAAAGAAACGTCAACTGTAGTAACGCATCTCGTAAAGGACTATCTTTTTTACGGCAACGCTGACAGTTTAAAGGAAATAAAAAATGGAGACGGAAAAACGCTGACGATAGATGGCGAGAAAGTGGCTGCCTATCGTGATGAAGAGGGCGGTTTACACGTCGTTTCGTCTGTATGTACTCATTTGGGGTGTGTTGTCCATTTTAATAAAGCTGAAAAAACTTGGGACTGCCCCTGCCACGGAAGTCGCTTTACGGTTGACGGTGACGTCATTGAGGGTCCTGCATACAACAAACTATCAAAGCCTTTATAATCAGCTGTATACAAAAGTCTACAAAAACAGTCGGTGAATAGACAGTCCGATTGTTCTCTCGAAAAGATCACTAATATTTATGAGGGGTATTAATACCCAAATGCTCTTACAAACTTCGCGTTCCGTCTGCGTGATATACTTGTTTTGTCATCTTCAGCATATTTATTGATTAACAATCAATGACTTAAACATTTAATTGAAACTTAAAACCTGAACGCAATGACAACGATGCAATTTCAAACATTAGTAGCGAGCCACATCGATTATTTAAAACCATATGCGTTGCATTTTACGCGCATGGAAGATAATGCAGATGACTTAATTCAAGAGACCTTGATGAAAGCCATCAATTATCAGAATAAATTTCAAGAAGGCTCTAATTTGAAAGCGTGGCTGTACACCATTATGAAGAACACCTTCATTAATAATTATCGTAAAGCTACCAAAGCCAACAAGGTTGTAATCCAAACCGACGAGATTTACGCCGAGAGCATGTTACATAGCTCCACAAAGAATCAAGCGGAAAATAAATTTATCAGAAAAGATATAGAAAACGCCTTGAACAAGCTGTCTGATGACTATTACAAACCGTTTACGATGTATTTCGAAGGTTATAAGTATCATGAGATAGCAGACTACCTTGCTATACCCATCGGAACCGTGAAAACAAGGATTCATATTGCTAGAAAATTATTAAAGAAATCGTTAAAACAATATAAAAACATTTAATTTGCAGTCAATAACGTGCTGCGATGCGGAAAAGTGACAAACACCATAAGACTCCTAATACCATTCCAGGACCAGATTGGCTATTGGCAAGCATCATCGGTTCTTCCGATGATGCCATCATAACCAAAGATCTGGAAGGCAAGATAACTAGCTGGAATAATTCGGCGGTGGAAATGTTTGGTTACAGTGCCGATGAGGCTATCGGCCAGTCCGTTACAATACTCATTCCAGAAAACCGCCTACAAGAAGAAACTGAAATTCTAAATAAGATACGCTCTGGAGAGCAAATCAAGCATTACGAAACAGAGCGATTGGCAAAGAATGGTGATATCATTAGCTTATCGCTTACCATCTCACCGATTAAAACACCGGATGGGAAGATTATTGGCGCATCGAAAATAGCACGGGATATTTCAGAACGAGTTAGCCTGCAAAAAAAGTTACAACTTTATACACATGAGCTAGAGATGCTAAACAACCTGAAGGATGATGCTATTAACCTCATTAGCCACGAGCTAAAAACTCCACTGACCAGTGCTAAAGCATATATCCAACTCCTTGGTAAGTTAATAGAAAAAGATCATCAGGCTTATGGGTTTATCCCTAGAGCACAGTTCAGTTTAGCAAGACTAGAGAGCTTGATCAATGATCAATTAGACGTATCCAAAATCCGAATCAACCAATTTGAATATAATATGGTAGAATTTCCTTTGCGTGATCTTATTCTTGAAAGCGTTAAGTCAATTCAGCAATATTGCGTACACCACCAGATTGTCGTAAATATAGGGTCAGATATCCACGTTCGCGGAGATCGCGGTCGTCTCATGCAGGTTCTAAGTAACCTACTGTCTAATGCCATTAAATTTTCCCCAAAGGCAGATACTGTTGATGTTACTTCTCGTCAGACCGATGGTCACGTTGAGATTGCGGTTACTGATTATGGCATAGGTATATCAGCCGAATACGCCGGACAACTTTTGGATCGTTATTACCGAATTGAATCTGAGAACACGAAGTTTATTGGATTGGGCCTAGGTTTGTTTATCGTCAATGATATTCTGGAAAAGCACAATTCAAAATTATGTATCGAAAGCACACTCGGTGAGGGATCCCGGCTTTCTTTTTCCCTAGCTACTATTTAACCAGACCATGCAACGTGGCAAACCGTATCAAAGCTGCTGTATTTCTTGACTCCGTCTTATCTATCAAACTCTGCCTATGTCCTTCGACCGTTCGTTTGCTTAAAAATAGTTTCTCGGATATCTCCCCATTGGTATAGCCTTCTGCGATTAACTGCAATACCTCGATCTCCCTGGACGACAAATCAATATCAGGTTCAGAATCCTTACTCGCAAAGTTCGGTGAACTGATAAGTCTCTTCAAAAGCTTAATGGAAAGCTCCGAACATAGATAATATCCGCCTATTTTTACGTGTTTTAATGAAAAAATTAATTCATCGGCACTAACATTTTTTAACAAGTATCCACACGCACCCTCTTCGAATGCTCGAGCCACATATTTTTCATTATCCAGCATCGTTAAAATGATAACTTTCACATGGGGGTGAGACACTTTTAATTTACCGATCATATCGATACCATCTAAGTTTGGCATGTTAATATCTGAAAGAAGAATATCTACATCCGTACCTTCTTCCAATAATTTAATAGCTTTTTGTCCATCGCTGGCTTCACCTACGATATGAATATCCGCTTCCGACTCCAACAACATCTTTATACCATCCCGAACAATATTATGGTCTTCAACCAACACAACATTTATCATGACGTCCGCTTTATCTATTGATGTTTATATCCTCAAACTGTACTCGTATCGTTGCCCCTATATCTGTATTATCTATTGTCATCTTGCCATTTAATAAAACAAGCTGATTTTTGATTCCTCTAAGTCCCGACCCATTCCTAAATGCCAGAGCAATATTTCCCTGGAAACCCTCTCCATCATCACGTACTTCTAGTATCGCCGTCGCATCTTGTATCCTAAGAACGATATCCACGTTGTTGGCTTTCGCATGTTTTAAAACATTATTGACCAACTCTTGTATAATCCTGAAAACATGCAATTGAACATCGGGGTCTAGTTTGTTTGCCAGCGGTGAAATACGTGCCCGTATTTTAAAGGACGGTGCCGTTAATCGAGCTATCATCTCCTTAATTCCCTCACTAAATCCGAAGTCGATTAAAATTGAGGGTCTTAATTCATAAGAAATTAAACGTGTCTCGTTGATCGCCTGATCCAATAAATGGTTTAGATTATTAAAGTGGTCGCTATTTTCTTTACAAATTGATGAACTCTGCAGGTTCAAGCGAATACCATACAGGAGTTGGCAGACACTATCATGCAATGCTTGGCTGATTCGATTACGCTCCTTCTCCTGTGCTGCAAACATTGCCGATAATATATTTTTTTGTTGGTTTAGCTTCGTAATTTCCATTTCGGATTTCATGCGCTTTAATTCATCGTTCTGCATTTCAAGCAAGTGATGGTATTCTTGTAGTTCATTTATTAGAGTTGCAATATCCTGATCCGCCATCGCTTGGCGAAAATGCATTCCCTCTTTACCCGCTTTCCAGACTTTTTCAGAGTGCTGTATTAAGAGCGAAATAATTTTGGCACGCGATGCAATGTTATATGGCTGCGATGTGTCTTTCTTAAGATCTGTCTTCATTAGTAAGTTGTCACTATCCTTTAACATCCAAACCTGAGAAATGTTCTATCATAAAAATACCTTGTTCATAAAAAGCGAAATATGATGCCTTTTTGTCGGCATGACGGAACATGTCCAGTCCAGTGAATCTACTAAATGCAGGGAGTATCAGTTCCGATGTGGCTTGCACAAAGCATGGGAGCCTGATAAAGCGTTTGGTCGGCATTTCAATACGGATACCCGGGTGAATGTGACCTACAATCCAATGTTTTTTTGAACCTGGCCTCGAATTGTGAGAAAAACTAACCGGGTCAATCTGCAACTCATTATGTACGTTAGAGATGCCTAAGGCTTCCAGTTGGGAGCTAGAAATACTATCATGATTACCTTTAATTAATAAAAACCTGACTTCTCTAAACTTCTGAACGAGCGCTTTAAATAAGGTCAGTTCTTTATTCGTACCAGCGTGAACTAAATCTCCCACGATGATCACCTGCTCGGCACCATAGTAAATCAACAGAGACTCCAATGTCTTTATGTCTTTCATCGCAACAGATTTCGGAATTGCAATCCCATTCTCCCTAAAATAGGCAGGCTTGCCAAGATGAAAGTCCGACAAGATTAGCATATTCTTTCGGCTCCAATAAACAGTCCTTTGATTGTTTAAGATCAGTTCCTCGCCGGCAAAAATGATACGTTTCTCGTGTATATTCATTTTCTCGTGTTTTTCTGATTATAGACTCCTTGCTCGCATTCGCTCAATTCTTTTTTCTAAATTTTCGCTAGACAATGACTGGCGCAGACTGTCCACCTTTATAGGAAAGCTTAAAGGCGTAAAACTAGACGACGTCCTATAGATGATCGTGCTTTCTTTTATCCGTGTAAAAGCAGACATTAAGCGGTGTTCCTCTAACTGTTGGTGGAACACCTCCATATACGTCTGTCGAAGTAAAAGATTCTGTGGATCATGTTCTTCTAAAACCTGAAATATAATACCAGCTGAAGACTGCAAGCTCTTAAAATTTCGTTGTGCACCGGGTAGGTTTTGGACAACCATACCGGAAATAACAGCTATGTCTCTAAATTTTCGCTTTGCCATTTCCGTTGCATTGATGCTATTAGAAACGTCTATCATTAAATCCTTCGTGTCAAATAAATTCTTCAAATCGTTGTTGTTCAACATGATATCCGAATCAGAAAACAATTCAAGGCCATAATCATTCATTGCCATAGAAAAGCTTATCGGATACAGTTTACTGATCCGATAAGCCAACAGTGCCGCCATTAGTTCATGCACTAGTCGTCCTTCAAAAGGATACATAAAAAGATGGTATCCTTCCTTCGTTTTTATCTTCTCTATTAGAAACTCGCCTTCCGCTGGAATTACTGACTGCACATTTTGTCGGGCAAACAACGGTGATAAAAACTTCAGTTCTTTTTCTTTAGTATGGCCTCTTTCGATTTCAGCAAGTTTCTTACGAAGAAAGTGACTTAGGTTGGCGCTCAGCGGAAGTCGACCACCAAGCCATGCAGGAGCAAGCGCTTTTCCGGATGAAAGTTTCACATATGCTGTCATCTCCTTAATCCGTATCAACTCTAAAACCCTTCCAGCAAGAATAAATTTTCCGTTTTTCTTCAGCTTCGAAATAAAATATTCTTCAACCATCCCGATGTAGCCTCCCGTAATAAACCTTACTCGCATCATCGCATCACTTACAATCACACCAATATTCATTCTATGAAGCATCGCTATGCGTCTCTTAGAAACTACCAGCAGATCATCATCATTTCGCACCACCTTATGAAACTCTTCATAGTTCTCTCCGATAGCCCCGCCAACGGTAATAAACATGATGCACCACCGCCATTCGTCGTCTGTCATTTCCGAGAAAGCAAAGGTGTTTTTAATAATCGGAAGCATAGCCGTTGATTTAAATCCGCCTCCAAGAGCAATTGTCACCAGAAATTGCACAAGGACATCAAATGTAAGTACAAGCGGCTGCCTCTCTTCGATTACCTTGTTTTTAATAGCGTCTTTCAATGCAGCTACTTCAATGAGTTCGAGAGAGTGTGTTGGTACAAAGTATATCTTTGATGTCTCGAATGGAGAGTGGCCACTACGCCCAGCACGCTGCATAAATCGAGCAACACCTTTACTAGAACCTATCTGTATCACGGTGTCTACAGGTTTAAAGTCTACACCCAAGTCTAACGAAGAAGTGGCGATTACCGCTTTCAACTTTCCCTCACTGAGAGCTTCTTCAATCCATCGTCTAATAAATGCGTCTATTGAGCTGTGATGAATGGCGATCTGCCCAGCAAAATCTGGATAAGCATCCAACAATAGTTGATACCAAATTTCTGTTTGGCTTCTCGTATTCGTAAATATAATGGTCGACTTACTTTGCAGGATGACAGGAACCACCTTTTCTACTAGTTTACTGCCCAGGTGTCCGGCCCAGGGCAATACATCCACCTCATCCGGAAAAATAGAAATTATATCTATGTTCTTATGTTGTTTCGCCCGCACCTTAACACGTTTTTTAATCGAAAAAAGCAATACATCCATTGCTTCATCTAGGTTCCCGATAGTAGCAGTTATTCCCCATATACGTAACTTTTGATTTTCTGCTCGTAGAAAAGCTATGGCCAGTTCCACCATCACACCTCGTTTTGAACCCAACAGTTCATGCCATTCGTCGACCGCAACACATTTTAATGACTTAAAGAATTTTACGCGCCCTTTTTGCGCTAACAACAAATGTAAAGTCTCAGGAGTGACTAATAAAACATCCGGCATCTGTCTGCTCTGTCTTTGTTTAACTTTTATATCTGTGTCGCCATTGCGAACCTCTACGGTCCAATCCAATCCGATTTCGTCAATTGCTTCTTGCATCGCCTTCGCCAAATCCTTCGCCAAAGAACGAAGCGGAGTTATCCATAGCAACTTTAAACCACGTTGATACTGTTCTGGACAATTCATAAATTCGATTAAAACAGCTAAGAAAACAGAGAAGGTTTTGCCGAATCCGGTTGGCGCAATCACCATTCCACTATAGCCTCTAGCGAACTTCTCCCAAGTCTTTTTCTGAAATTCAAAAGGGGTATTGCCTTTATCCAGCATCCAGTCATATACCAAACGATAACCCGGACTATCCTTCAAAGTTTTTTTCAAAATCACCTTATCAGTTTTTTTATTTCTTCGATATCGTCTATCTCGTCAACTACCTTATCTTTTCGCCAACGGGCTATTCTTGGAAAACGCAATGCTACGCCCGATTTGTGACGCTTACTAAAACCTATTCCTTCAAAAGCAATCTCAAAAACTAATTCCGGTTTTACAGTACGCACCGGACCGAACTTTTCTATTGCATTGCGATTTACGAAGCGACTCACCTCCTGAATCTCCTTATCACTAAGACCGGAGTAAGCTTTCGCAATCGTTACTAGTTGGTCGCCTTGTTTAACCGCAAAGGTGTAATCTGTATAATAACCGCTTCGCCTCCCGCTTCCTTTCTGCGCATAAATCAAAACAGCATCAATGCTTAACGGATCTATTTTCCATTTCCACCAATCTCCTTTCAGCCTTCCTGCATGGTATTGGGATTCGGAGTGCTTAAGCATCAGACCTTCGCTATTTATGCTGCGTGCTTGTTCTCGTCTTTTCTTTAATTCCTCCCAATCGGTCGCACGAATGATTTCTGAGATGTGGATTTGATCACAGGAATATGTAGTTAGAAGATATTCCAAAAGTTCTCTTCTTTCGCTCATCATCTTACTCCGTATATCTTTACCCCGCCATTCAATCAAGTCGTAGGCAAACATGACGGCGGGCAGTTCGGCAAGTAACTTCTTACTGATATTTTTACGGTTCAATCGCTTTTGAAGATCCGTAAAGTTCATTACCTGTCCATCTTTATATACCAAAATCTCTCCATCCATCACAAAATCTTCCTGAAAGCCGAACACCGCATCACGTATCTCCGGAAACTGATGTGTAATCAGCTCTTCACCACGTGACCAAATAAAAACCTCATCATTTCGTTTGATTATTTGACCACGTATACCGTCCCATTTGTATTCTGCTTGCCATTGAGCGATATCACCTAAGTCTTCAGGCTGCTTGCCTATGGGATACGCCAGACAAAAAGGGTATGGTTTTGATAGGTGAATATCCGCATATCCTCCTTTAATTAGCATCTCAAAGCGGACTTCTTCTCTTTTCCAATCACCCATAATTGCATGAGCAACGGCACTGGTATCTAGTCGATAGTGCTTAGCAATTGCGTTAATCAGAGTTTTAGAAGAAACACCCATACGAAAGCTACCGCCAAGTAGTTTATTAAAAATAAAACGCTCAGTTCGAGTGAGATGTTTCCAGCTGTCCAACACAAAGGCCTTCTTTTGATCCTCTGATTTGTCCACTAGCTCCGCGATCAGCTTCATCCATTCGGAAAGATCCCGTTCAATAGATTTTATTGGCTCAGGCAGTATCAAGGCAATTGTCTCGCCCAAATCACCCACTGAAGCGTAGCATTCCAAAAAAAGCCACTCTGGTATATCGGCTTCTTCCATGGCCCATCGTTTCATGAGCGTCGTATTTACATTGCGTTTCGGTCTCTTCCCTGTAAAAAGAGCTAAAAACCAGAGTTTGTCCTCGTCAGTCGCTTCATGTAGGAAGAGATCAAATGCTTCCAACTTTTGATTGGTTTTATTGGTGCTATCCAGCGCGTTGATCAGTTTAGTGAATGTTTCCAATTTAGCCTTCCTCCTCTCCAAATTCAGTTATCACCTCTTCGGCTAAAATGCCAGCCTCGTTTAAATATTTAGCGAACACATGCGTTTGTCCATGCGTTACATACACTTTCTCAGCGTTTGTAGCCTTGATAGCTGACAACAACCCCGGCCAGTCTGCATGATCACTGATAACAAAGCCTGCGTCTACACTCCGCCAGCGCCTAGCACCGCGTACCTGCATCCAGCCTGAACAAATAGCGTTCACACGATTAGGGATCTTTCTGATAATATTGCTATCCAGCAAAGAAGGAGGTAATATAACAATACCCTTATCCAAATAGCGTAAATCGCTTTGGAAATCTATCACTTCATACGGTGGCAAATCAATACCTACGCTCGCATAAGCTTCGTTTAATTTGCCAATAGAAGAATGCACATTCAGGGGTCCAATATTCTCTAATGCTCTCATGATGCGCTGAGCTTTCCCCAAAGAATAGCCTATAATCACAGAGGTTTTACCATTTGATTGATTCTCTGATACCCAGCTTCCTAATTGTTCATTTTGTTGTTCAACTGACACCCAATTATAAATCGGAAGGCCGAAGGTACTTTCACTAACAAACTCATGACAATTCACAACTTCAAAAGGAGTGGATAGCCCATCGTTCTGAAGTTTATAGTCACCAGAGACAACGACTATCTTTCCTTTGTATTCCAAACGAACTTGTGCCGACCCCATTATATGTCCTGCCGGATGGAGCGACACACTCACACCGTTGATATTCAGTGTTTCATGATAAGCAACTCCCTGTACATTTACGTCACCTATTCTCCTTTTCAGTATAGGAACTGTGAAGTGATGACACAAATAATGTTTCATCCCCGCACGCGCATGGTCACCGTGTCCGTGGGTTATTACAGCGTAGTCCACTTCCGACCAAGGGTCAATATAGAACTTGCCGGCTTCACAATAAATACCTTTGTGGGTGAATCTCAACAATTTAAATGCTCTTTAAGTACTAATAGTTATTAAGTACATAATGAACATCTTTCAAATTAAATATGTTTTAAACAATGCTAATGAACTGATGTTAACTCATAAACAAGCATAAATATGCAGCCATGCATGAAGAAAACAAATTAAGTACTGCCGAAAAAATGGCAATTATCGGCGCAGGAGTGATATTTTTATGTACAGCCCGAAAATCATCACGGTTTAAACCGTTTAAACTCGCTATTGGTGGGATCTTATTGTATCAGGGCTTGAAGATCGTTGCTTACGCCCACTAGACAACTATATTGATAAAAAATATACAGAAGTTCGCAACGTAAATATAAAGGTCAGTTTAACTGTCAATAAACCGCGACACGAAGTCTATGCGTTTTGGCGCAAAATTGAAAATTTCCCCTTATTTATGAAACATCTGAAGGATATCACCGTGCTTGATCCAAGCAGATCACGTTGGGAGCTTTCTGTGCTAGGGGACACGCTTCCCGTTAAGTGGGAAAGTGAAATTGTGCTCGACGAACAAAATGAACGCATTGGATGGCAATCAAAAGAGGGAACGATCATCGAAAACGCCGGTAATATCCATTTCGAAGATGCAGGCAAGTTCGGCACGGAAGTTCATGCCGTTATTTCCTACCGAGCACCCGGAGGAAAAATTACGGAGGCGATCGCGGGACTGTTTAATCCACTCTTCGAAAACATGATCAGAGAAGATATTAAAAACTTCAAACGGTTTATAGAGTCTGGTGTGCTGCCAACTATTGAAAACCAACCTTTCGGGGATTAACTCTACTCATATGAAAGCATTATGTTATGATCGAAAAAATCAAGTTAAGCTTGAATCCGTTAAAGAACCTTAGATTATCAACCCCGGTGACGTTATCGTAAAGGTAGCTTTATCTTCCGTTTGCGGCTCTGATCTTCACTTTATACATGGTTATATTCCTGGAATGAAATCAGGAGATGTTTTAGGACATGAATTTGTTGGCGAGATAGTCGAAACGGGCGCGAATATCAGAAAGTTGAAAAAAGGAGACCGAGTTGTAGTTGCGCCCGACATGGGCTGCGGTAAGTGCTTCTATTGCGAAAACGAAGAATGGTCACTTTGTGATAATAGCAATCAAAATGGTCAAATACTTGAAAGATAAACGGAGCTCCAACTGCCGCCTTTTTCGGGTGCTCTCATTTATATGGCGGTTATGCCGGTAGTCATGCGCAATATATTCGTGTGCCTTATGCTGAATATGGGTGTTTTGTCATTCCGGAAGATTTAAGTTACGAACAAGCTTTATTTACTTCGGATGCTCTATCAACTGAGTATATGGCTGCCGACATATCGGTTAATCAGGGCGATATTGTTGCCGTTTGGGAGCTGGCGCAGTTGGACAAATGGCCGTTGCCTCCGCTTGGTTAAAAGGTGCTTCCCGAGTAATTTGTATTGATAAATACGACTATCGGTTATCGCTAGTTGCAGAAAATTGCAATGGAGAAGTTTTAAATTACACATCTAGCGATATCCAAGAAACCTTAAAAGAGGCCACCGGAGGTCGGGGTCCAGACGTTTGCATTGATGCAGTTGGTATGGAGGCAAACAGTCAGGGTCTTCAAGATGTTTATGACAAGGTAAAACAACAGCTAAAGTTAGAAAGTGATCGGCCTGCAGTTTTGCGGCAAGCCCTAACCAATTGTCGTAAAGGCGGTACGGTCTCCATAGTGGGAGTCTACTCCGGCCTCGTAGATAAGTTTCCGGTGGGCGTCATGATTAATAAGTCTCTGACAATAAAGTCCGGAATGGTGCATGCTCAGAAATATATTCCAACATTGCTCGACCACGTACAGAAAGGTGATATCGACCCGACGTACCTCAAAACACATGAATTCATCCTCGATCATGGTAATTACGTTTACGAGCTTTTTGCTGAGCATCGAGATTCCTGTCTCCGAGCTGTATTTGTGCCATGATGAGAGCGTTGATACCGTAAATTCATAAGCTAAGGCCACGAAATTTATACGTGGTCTTAGCTACTAATAGTACACAGGATAAATCGTTATTATAAGCCTGTTGTTTTCCAGCTTTTTGAAGCTGCAGATTCAAGAACAGCTTCGCAGACTTTTTGGGTGTCAAAAGCGTCTTTAAAGTTAGGGGAAAAGTCTTGACCTGACGCTAGGCTTTCAAGAAAATCAGCTGCTTGATGGATGAAACTCTGTTCGTATCCAATACTCAATCCTGGCACCCACCATTTATCCATATAGGGCTGATCACCATCCGTAACGTGAATAGAACGCCAACCACGCACTTCAGAGCTATCGGAATGATCAAAAAACTCCAAACGGTTCAGATCTTCTAGATCCCAACGAATTGAAGCTTTTTCTCCGTTAATCTCAAAGGTGTAAAATGCTTTATGCCCCCGGGCATAACGCGTTGATTCAAATAGACCTAAAGATCCATTATCAAAATGACAGTGAAATATACATGCGTCGTCAATCCCAACGGGCTCCATTTTTCCGGTCACCTGGTGGACGCGTTCCTTTATAAAAGTTTCGGTAACAGCTGAAACATCACCAATGCTTCCGTTTAGCCACATGGCCGTGTCAATGCAATGGGCCAGTAGATCACCAGTTACACCCGATCCAGCAACCTCAGCATCCATACGCCAGTCACTACCACCCTGTTTAACATTGGCATTGATTGTCCAGTCTTGTAAAAAATTAGCACGATAATGGAAGATTCTGCCTAATTTACCTGATTCTATAATATGCTTAGCAAGTGTTACAGCAGGTAAACGACGATAATTGTACCAAACCATATTTTTAACACCAGACTCTGCGACGGCGTTAACCATTTCTTCTGACTCCTCCAGCGTCCGAGCCAACGGTTTCTCACAAAAAATCATCTTGCCAGCTTTAGCTGCTGCAATCGATATCTCTGCGTGCATATCGTTAGGCGTACATATATCAATGGCGTCAATATCATCCCGTGCTATAACAGCTTTCCAGTCGGTTTCATACGACTCGTAGCCCCATTGCTCCGAAAAGGCCTTTGCTTTTTCTTCATTTCTAGAACAGGCTACTTTCAATACTGGTAGATGCTCTAAATCCGGAAAGAAATTCTTAATTCGGTTATACCCGTTGGAATGTGTCCTACCCATAAAGCCACAACCAATTAGCCCAATTCTTACTTCTTTTTTCTTTGTCATTTTGCGTTTAGAGTTTATCGTTAGAAATTTTATTCGTTCCATCCGTGAGCGCGGCGCACTTTAACCATCTTTTCAAGAATATTGTTCCACGTTTTTTGTTCCTCCATAACTTCGTTCGGGAACATGCATCCATCCCAGCAAATATGCTTAAATGCTTTCGTCAGGTTTCCATTTTCGTCTCGAAGCCAATAAGCTGCATCGTTTACGATATCCAGTTTCCCCTTTGGGTCATCCGCTAAACAGTGGCGCCCGGTTTTATCATGCGATCCAGACCCAAACACAGTCCCATCATTTTGTGCGATATGAAAATCTATGGTCCACGGACGCAGTTCTTTCGTGAGTTTTTTCAATCCTTCGTCCAAAGCCGATCGGTCGTCCCAGTTAAAGTCGTCCGGTAATATTCTATCTTCTGGGCTATTATAGCCTAGTAAATACAACAAGGTATGAGCCATATCTGCTTGGAAACCCATATTCGGTCGATCTACTGCTTCTAGTGTTTCAATCATAGCCTTCCAACTATGCATACCTCCCCAACAAATTTCCCCCTCGGCAGCTAAGCTTTCATCAAAATCGGCAGCAACATCACAAGCTTCCTTAAAGGTTTGGACAATTGACTTTGAATTATTAACAGGATCCTTCGCCCACTCGTCTAGATTACTTGCTGAATCAATACGGACAACTGCATTCGATCGGACACCCAGTTCACGAAGTTTTTGGCCAAACTCAGTAGATTTACGTACTGCATCAATAAATACCAATCGACTCTCCTTTGTCCCCATAGCCGATCCCGACCAAATCGGGGCAACCAATGTTCCTATTTTAAGATTCAATCCAGCTATCTTATCAGCTAGGCGTTTAATGCCATCATCGCTCATATCCAGATCAATATGCGGATCAAAGAGTCCAATATCGACACCATCGAACTTTATTCCTTCAAACTCGGCAGCTGCCGTCTTCTCAAGCATCGTATCAAAAGAAATAACAGGCTCTGAATCCGGGCCTTTTCCCACGATACCTGGCCAAGTAGCGTTGTGTAATTTGGGGTAATTAAAGTCATTCATCTTGTTAAATTTTTATAGTTCTAAATCTGGATTATCGGGTCCAAAATGCTTTAGCATGACAATCGGGTCGTATGCAGACAGGTTTGTGATTTGAACGCCGTTTCTAGCTGCCTGCTCACTCACGAAGAATTCATCATTCGTTAGTTGTCCATATCGAATTAATGCAGGAGTTTCAACATTCCACACTCCCATTTTTCCGTGACCCTGCATCATAATCATTCCATACGCAGCGCTATCTTTAATGGTTACCGTAGCTCCAGGGAGAACCGTTAACTCCTTCGCACTAAATGCAGACGATTTATAGCAAATCCAATTTTCAATATAGCCTTCGCTTTGCATCTCATCCATCGGTTTAACCGGCTTAGGCGCCATAAAGCGATTCTGCATCATATTTGGATCTACATTGAGCTCCCAATCGATCACATCAACAAGCGCATCAAAATTTCCCCTGTCTTTTGCAGGCGTTCCATTCCATAAAAGGTCTTCAGGGATAATCGCTTCATTCACTAAGGATTGATACATTGCAAAAACATCGGAAGCCTTTTGTGGCTCGTATGTACACATACTTCCTGGCGCGTGTAGCAATCCCGGTGGCACGTCCCATCCGGTACCGGGATCAAGTTGATATGCCTGAGAGTAACTCGTTATTTTGTTATCCCCTTTTGTAAAGTTCACAAGGCACTCTTTGATCTGCTCTTTGCTTGTTCCAGGTGAAATGCCCATAAACGTATACGGAAAATCGCCACCATGATTATTCAGTTGTGGTGGAAAATAATAGGCTTCTGGTTTCCCTAATTGCCCTATCAGTGCAGCCTTCTCGTCGTTATGGTGGATATGATGCGGGAGCGGCCCCATATTGTCAAAGAATTTTGAATACATTGGCCAACTTTCATATTCATTCCACAGTCGATCTCCTATTAATTGACCCTTCAGTTCGGTAACTGCGTCCTTTAATAAAATCTGCTCAGTCTTTGATCCATCTGAATAGGCTATTGCACTCAAACCCTCATGTTCTCCAGTCAGCGGCCCATTCTTAGCGGGGGTTGTCGATGAGAGCCATCGCTCATCGATCCCCCCACGTTCACCACCTAGTACGTAATAATCATCCGGATGGAGTTTGATTCTCCTTCCGGGCACACAAAAAGATCGCGGCACCCAAGTGGGAGTTAGTCTTAATATCCCTTCTCCTTGCTCTAGCGCCTTATTGGCAATCTCAAAACTATTCATAATTTTCTCTATAGGTTAATTTTTGTTTATTAGTGTTTCCATTTCATGCAGGTCGGTCAATACCTCAAGTTCTAAGTGGTACATTCTTTTTTCTCCTGGATTTAGAAATATCAGTGTATTATCTTTACGTGCAGCAGCTTGTCCCTTCGGCACATTCGTACCTGGCTCAAGTCCGGTCACATATTCCCCAGGCCCCCAGTGTTGCCAATTCGTTAACCAGGGTAACTGATTTTTTTCGAATCGTAATAAAGCTGCAATACCTAAATTTGGATTCGCAATTCCACATACACATTGTCCGGATGCATCCGCTTCAATATCAATAAAAACGGCCTCCTCACCTCCAGCGCGATGGTCATCCATAGGATCTGGACATTTGCGAAAGTCATTTCCCATCTTAAATATCTTAGCGGCTCCAGCCTTTTCTCTAGGTTTCCAAGAGCCTTCCCATAAAATATTCGCACCTCTGTCTACCAAGGGCCATCCAAAATTAAAGTGATAAAGCAACATGTGTGGAGCAGGACTATTTCCTACGTTAGTCACCTCGTCATGAATATGGATCACCGGTTGTCCAAGTGTTCCCGAAATGGTACGTTTCAGCTCATATTGTTGCCCTAAAGCCTGAGTCTGTTTCATTCGGCCGACAATCCGCATATCCAATAGTCCTTTCTTCGGATCTGGTTGAATTATCGACTCAATTTCTGCTGGCATTGAACTAATCGAACCATGAAGCCCTCTGTCTCCATATTCGTCCGACTCCGGTCCTCCGATATGATCCAACCCACAGGTTGTAAGTAAACCACCGCCGAAACTATTCAGCCAATCGGTTCCCTTCGTAGCGTTCGCTCGCTGAACACCGAGGTGGCTCAGCCAAGCCAGGCTATTCTGGTTGTAAAACGCATCTGCAATATCCATGGCACGGTCGATGACAACTTTATATCGCAGTCCAGAACCGGTATTAACCCACGCAATCCGACTACCTCTTCCGTTTCCATTATCAAGAACAGAAGTTTCAATCCCACCTACTTGAGCAGGGTTAGATATCTTGGAATGCCAGTTTCTATTTTCCAGAATGCTTCGCTCCTTTCTTCATAATTCCCATTTGGTATGACAATATAAATTTCTATTTGAAATTGACCGTCATGCGGTGTCCTGCACCCATCCGTTAGGCAAGACGGTTTAGTCAACTTGCTTCACTCGGAAGCTGCGGTATTCTACTTTCATCGGAGGACCCACGTGGATTTGTATGCCCAATAAGCCGCTGGCCATGAAGTTTTTCTCATCCTTATCCGTAACGTCACTCATCAATACGCCATTTATATAATGCTGTAGGCGATTGCCGTTAGCAATGATGTGAATCTCATTCCAATCTTCAGAGTTAATTAGCGTTTTAAGGGAATCGGAAGAACCCAAAGAAGATTCAATGCGTCGAGCCGTCCATGCATTATTTTCAACTGTTGCATCTTCTGACGGTTCAATGACGGCCTGTTCTCCACGATAAGCTAAGGTCGTTCTTTTTCGTTCCTCATAGTTCTGCCCCGTGTAATTATTCATCCCGTCGATATCAGCCTGATAGCCCTTAAGTGCAAAAGGAACATCCGTAACGGTTTCACTCCGGTAGTTGATTCCACTATTACCTTTTTCCGTAATCCTAAACTCCGCCTTCAGCTCGAAGTTACCTAACTCCCCACCTTTCCAAGTAAGGAATGTATTATTTTCTAAAGGTGGTGTAGAAGCGGTGGTTACACCAATAAGCACTCCATTTTCAATCCGCCAGTAGGCCGGATCCCCCTCCCAATTATCTAAGGTCCCTCCCTCAAACAGATCAACAAAGCCACTGCTATCAACTCCGTCTTCTTTATTTTTTTCCTCTTGTCCGTTCGAATGCGTGTTACAGCTCACGAGCACAAAAATGAAACTAACATGAAGTAGCCGGAGCCACCAACGTCGAAAAAAAAAGGTACTTTTTAAATTAGTCATAATGTATTAGGATAAACGGTATTTACTTATAGACTTCATGCTCTTCGTCGCCACCAGCCATCAAGTAAGCAATCAAGTCTTTTAATTCATTTTCATTCAGAACATTAATAGTTCCGGGCGGCATAACAGACACCTTAGCCATTTTCACATCGACCACATCTTCTTTCGCTATTTCTTTCAACACCTGTGGTGCATAAGGATTTTGAGATATTGTATAAACGTTCTCGTCTTCATCCATTAGTTTCCCTAAGATAGAAGTTCCATCCTTAAGAGAAAAAACTTTTGACGCATATTGGTCAGATATTACTTCATTAGGTTCGATAATCGCTTCCAACATATCTTTAGCTGAAAACCTAGTACCCAACTGTGTTAAATCCGGACCAATGGAACCTCCTTCACCTTTCATGGAATGACAAGACTTACAACGAATGGCTGAAAACAACATCATTCCCTGCTCGTAGTCTCTTTCACCAGAATCTGCTTCTACTATCTCTACAGCTTCCTCCATCTCCCATCCCCGTCCTGGTCCCTTAGGCCCCTCTTCAGAACTATAGAGCGAAGTTCCTGCTTGATTTACTAGTGAGTCGCCGGACAATTCATTAAAGTAAGCAAATTTTGATTCAGGAACAAGCTTAAGAGCCTCTTGTCTGGCTCGGTTAACATAACCAATATAGCTGTTTCCTCCCTTATATCCGAACGCATCGTAAAACCATTTAAAATATTTTTCCCGATTCTCTTCATTCCATCCTGCATTAGCTTTACTTAACACCGTAGCAAAATAGATTTGTTGAGCCGGTGGCGTTTTTGCGAGCATATTAGCTATGTCTAAGCCATATTGAGGATTTCGCAGAATAAGGTCGGACGACTGTGTAACAGTCGCCTGGTAGGTCGAGTCATCTTCAGCATGTTCTAGTAAAACCAAGGTTTTATCGACCGCAGCGCTATCCCCCACGTGTACCAATAACTTACTCAAGCTCCTATTTAGTGAATTCGTCTCCGCCGGGTATATTTCATTTAAATAACTAATGAGGTTACTTGTTGTTGTTTGTTCAGGGTTCCCCATTCGATAAAGAACCAATTCAACGGCTCGTAAAACATCTATCTGTTTTTCTTCGTCTTGACTGGCAAGATCGATGGTCATCAATTTATTAAGGATCGATGATCGAAGTGCTGAGTCGCCGCTTCGCGCCATCGCCACCATCGACTGAATAACCGCTTGCACACTACGTTCTTTAAAAGCGCGCTCTTTCCATGTGTCAACCGGCTGATGTTCTAGCGCAATTCTAGCCGCATAGCGAATATGGCGATCTTTGTTACGCAAATACGGCCAAACGGCGTCTACCGCTTCCGGATGAGAACCAACATGGTACTCTTCAAGCTTTCGTCTAACTCGCTGATAAGCATTAAGACCAACATCTCGATCGTCCTTTACTTCGCTGGCAATCTCATTATGATCTTTATGATAAACCCTGTATAGATCAGATTCGAGCTCCCTTCCACCTGTCAAAAAGTATAGTGCTCCATCTGGCCCAATCACCCCATCAGTAAGAGGCAGCGGTGATCCAGAAATAAACTCTTCTGCTTTTCCTTCATACGTTGCACCATCATGTTCCGTTTGTATGGAATAGATAATTCCAAAACTCCAGTCGAATGCCAGTAGGCTCTTTCGATATTCCTCCGGAAAGTTAGCTTTGCCAGCGTAGATAAGATTGGTCGGCGAACCTTGTCCCACATTGATCATCGCCGGTAGATTATCAGGATAAGCAGCTGACCACTTTCCAGAACCTGTTCTCCAGCCAAACTCTGCTCCACTCGTCACATGTAAGATTCTCGTCGGACGATACCAAGGCATTCCGAAATCCCATTCCATATCCGAATCGTATGCAAATAACTCACCACTCGGATTAAAAGCTATATCAAAAGTATTTCGAAAACCTGCCGCATAGAGCTCCCATTCGGATCCTACTGAATCAGTCTTTGCAATCCATCCACCTGGTGCCATCCGATCCGTTGCATGACCCTGCGGATCTTTAATCAGCTGAAACACATTGTCTTCCTGCCAACTTCTTGGTAAGCGATAACGATCCATTTCCGGAATATCGGTATGATTTCCCGCTACCAGATAGAGCGATTCATTATCCGGGCCTAGGATAATACTATGCGGACCATGTTCCCCACTACCATCTAAGGCAATCAGCTGCGTGATTTTATCAAACTCATCGTCATGGTCGGTATCCTGAAGTCTATACAGCCCACTCCCTTTCTTAAACACATCATCTCCTCGATGATTGACCATTACGTACAAACTGTTATGCGCCCACAATAATCCTTGGGCATAACCCATCCCTACCTTTTTTTCTAGAGAATCCTTCGACTGCTTATCTTTTAATGGGAAACGAAGGCTATCTACTTGAATAGGAATACTATCATTACCGATCTCCGGTATTGTTAAGCGATAGAGTGCACCGAACTGATCGGAGGCTATCATTCTTCCTTGATCGTCAAAAGTCATCGAAACCCAAGACCCATCTTCGCTTTCCGACGGACTGTAAAGGTGTTCAATTACAAAATCAGAAGGCAGTATAAATTTCTCCACCTCGGGGTCAACAGGTTCTTCTGGTTCAGTCTTCTCTTGACAAGCTCCCAATGTTAAAATAAAAGAGATTGTAGTTAAAATGGCAATGAATTTAGCTTGTACGTGCATAAAAATAATTTAGAAAAGTTTAGGTTATCTGTTTGTGTCAATTAGATCAATTAGTTAATTACCATCCCTGTGTTTGTTCAAATCCATTTAAACGAACCTCGCGTTCCGGTATCGGGAAAAGCAATTTAAATGCTTGGATATTATAAGAGGCATCACTCAAGCGAGAAAGCCGACCTTTCTCTTCGTTGCCATGCTCGGTCATTACTTCAATTGCCTCACCACTACGTAACAGTTGAAACCAACGGTGATTTTCAAATGCTAGCTCCACACGTTGTTCATGATGCACGGCATCCCTGAATAGATCTTTGGACAATCCGGATAGCGGATCAAGGCTCGCGCGTTCTCTCACTTGGTTAAGGTACGTGTGCGGATCACCCACACCCAGTTCATTTGATGCCTCTGCAAGCATTAACAAGACATGCGAATAGCGGTAAACTGGCCAATTTTCATTTGCCCTGCCGTCCTCTAAAAAGGGAGGGTGATAGAACTTCTTTATAAAAGGAATACTGCCGTCAAAGGCTTCAGCTTCCTCAAAGGAACTGTTGGAGGGGTCGGTAAACATAGCGATCGACTCATCCTTCCGAAGATCACCTTCTTCGTAGGCATCTACCATACTTGGAGTTGGGATATTACTACCACCCAAATTACCATTATAGCCGGTCAGCTGAACCTTAGCGTTTCGAGGACCGAACATAAAGATAAAATTACTTGCTTCAGATTGTAGTGCGGCATCATATTGTATAGCAAATACAGACTCTGAATTATTCTTTGTAGCCGGATCGAAATTGTCTCCATAGTCAGGCACAAGCGAATAGTTCATAGAAGCAACCTGATTTAAGGCTGATACTGCAGACTGATAATCCTTCCTCGTCAAGTAAACCTCGCCCAACAAGGTAAGAGCTGCACCTTTTGTTGCGCGACCAATTTCGTTGTCTTCATACGCTTCAGGAAGATTATCAGAGGCAAATGTCGCATCCGCTATAATCTGTGCATAGACCTCATCGACGCTTGCCCGTCCCTCACTAAATGCCGCTTCAGGGTCAGAAATCTCATGGACCACCAAAGGAACCTCTCCAAACAGTCGCACTAAATGAAAATACTGCAAAGCCCTTAAGAATTTTGCCTCACCCAAATACCGATTTTTGAGCCCTTCGTCTGAGAACTCTACTACATCCGCCCGATCAACAATAACGTTTGTTTGCTGAATATTACGGTATAGCAACTGCCATATTGTATTCACATAGTTATTTGTAGAGGTAATCAAGAATTCATCAATTTCTTCGCGTTGTTGCGCTCCGCGGTCACTCTCATCAAATTGATAATTGGTATTATCAGATCTCATCTCGGTCAGCGCCCAAAAATCGTTCGTGTATAACTCCTGCAAGGATCCATAAGCACCATTTACCGCGCGTAAAATTTGGCTTCCGTTTTCATAATAATTAGCATCACTTGAAAAGGAATGCGGCTTCACATCCAAAAGCTTTTTGCAGCCAGCCAGCCCCACAACTAAGCACACCAATATGTAAATTCTAACTTTCATTTTGAATTGATTTAAATGGTTTAAAAACTAAAGTTGGTCCCGATCGTAATAATTCTCGGCACAGGATAATTCGAGTAATCAACTCCGGGCACCAATGCACCCGTATCCGGCCTGTTATAATTCGTTCCTTCAGGATTACCACTGTAGTCGGTGAATAAAAAAGCATTCTGAACCGTTGCATACACCCTCATGTTTTCAAAGACCTTAGCTCTCTTAAGTTCGTTCGGAAGATTATAGCCTAAGGTTATATTTTTTATCCAAGCATAATCCGTTTTTTCAACCGTATAACTATGCGTATCTCTAAACATTACACGTCCCCTGCCCGTGCCGTTGGTTGTCGGTACAATCCCATCACCTGGCTGCTCTTCAGAACGCCAACGGTTTGCCACGTTCTTTTGAACATTAAATACACCATCGATATTCCAAGTATAGTAGTTTGTTGCCCTAATCATTTCTGCACCCATGGAACCAACTACCAACACCCGTAGATCAAAGCGCTTATAGTTTAATGTATTGGTCACTCCCCAAGTAAAGTCCGGGTAAGGATTACCGATTATTGTAAAATCTTGAAATGGGGTAATTTCACCATCTTGGTTCACATCCCTAAATCTCATATTCCCCGGTATCGCGCCCGGAAAAGCAGGATATCTCTCCAGATCTGCCGCATTTTGATAAATACCTTCAACTAGATAGCCATACAGCATACCTACAGGTTTACCGATTTGCGTAATATTGGTCGGGTTGCCCTCACTACTTGCACCAGAATAAATAGGATCGTCACTTCTACCTAATGCAATAACCTTATTCCTGTTAAACGAAATATTAAGGTTCGTACTCCAGTTAAAATCGTCCGTCACCACATTTTGCGAACTGATTGCCAGCTCAAGTCCTCTATTTCGCACATCTCCACGGTTCTCGGTGACCGAACCAAAACCAGACGATTGAGGTATCTCCACGTTTAGCAATAGGTCCTGTGTATTTCGATTATAGAAATCAGCACTCAGTAACA
Source organism: Albibacterium profundi (assembly GCF_042159835.1). Taxonomy (NCBI): domain Bacteria; kingdom Pseudomonadati; phylum Bacteroidota; class Sphingobacteriia; order Sphingobacteriales; family Sphingobacteriaceae; genus Albibacterium; species Albibacterium profundi. The sequence goes on from NZ_JBBVGT010000003.1 coordinate 723,139, forward strand.
AACGACTGCCTAGCAAAGAGAAATCAAAGCCAATATTCAACTCACGCATCTTCTCCCAGCCTAAATTTGGATTACCCAAGGTGTTCATCACCCGACCGCTCGCCAGTGTTCCGTTAAACACATAATCCCGTGTTCCAATGTTACTCATATAGGAATAGTTCCCAATGTTGAAATTACCCGTAAATCCATAGGATGCTCTCAACTTCAGTTCGTTCACCCATTCCGTATCTTTCAAGAAATTCTCTTCTGAAAGCACCCAACCGAGAGCCAAAGAAGGAAACGTTCCCCAGCGATTGTTTGATCCAAAGCGAGAAGAACCATCCGTTCTAACTGTCGCAGTCACCAAATACCTGCTCAAGTACGAATAATTTGCTCTCGCTAGGTACGATATTAGTGACCAGTCGCTCTTATCGGTCCCACCCGTGATTCGCGCTGCAGCATTCAAGGTATGAATATCATCATCCGGAAACTGCTCGCCATTGAAGTTAGCAGATTCAAAGCGTTGCGACTGAACCGTAAAACCCAATAATCCGGAAAAAGAGTGCTCGTCAGAAGCCCAGTCGTAGTTCAATGTATTCTCATTCAACCAGTTCAAGTACTTGCCTCGTCCAAAACTTCCGCTAGGTACCGAAGGTGGTGCCGCATTTTGATTTCCCAAAGTAGAAGGCCTAAAATATTCAGAGCTTGTATCTTCAAAATCAACATTAAAAGTTGATTTGAATTTTAAATTATCGATTATCTCATATTCGGCAAACGTGTTCATTAATATCTTAGTCCTGTTCGCCTTGTTGGTCGTCTCATTCATGACCATTACCGGATTCGGGATCCCAAATGAACCGGGTGATTGGATGTAGGCATTATAACTTCCGTCTTCATTATAAACAGCAGGAATCGGACTTGCAATACCGAAACCCTCATCACGCCCCTGTCCTCTTACACCTCCTCGTGTGTAAGCCAACGAGGGCGCAATATTAAATCCCAGATTTAATTTTTCAGCCACATCGGCATTTACGTTTGCTCTTAGAGAAAAACGTTCAAAACCTGTATTCAGCATCACACCCTCTTGGTTGAAATAACCAGCTGAAACATAGGTTCTGATATTTTCGCTTCCACCAGACACGTTCAGATTTATATCCGACATAGAAGCCACTCGCGTCACCTCATCATACCAGTCTGTGCCGTCACCTATTAACTCTGGATTTCTATAAACTTCCGGTATATCCTCTAAAGTAGGTTCACGTCCTTCGTCAAAACGAATTTTATCAGAAATTGCCTCCTTTCGCCATTGCGCAAACTCCTGTCCGTTCATTAAGTCTGGTCTACCCTTTTCTGGAACACTTTGCAAACCGGTATTCGCCGAGACGTGGACTGTAGCCTTTCCGCTAACGCCTTTTTTTGTTGTAATCATGACCACTCCATTGGCACCTCTTGATCCGTATATTGCAGTCGCCGACGCGTCCTTCAATATCGTCATAGACTCAATATCCTGAGGATTTATCGCGCTCATCGGATTGGACTGTTGGCTCGAAGAAGAAGGAACAGGAAAACCGTCAATTACATATAAAGGTTCACTTCCCGCACCTATAGCACCAATACCTCGCACCTGAATCTTCGGTCCCCCACCCGGAACACCGTTTGAAGTCCTTACATTGACACCCGCTATCTGTCCCGAAAGTGCCTGATCGACACTCGTTAACGACTGATCTCTGATGTTCGCCATTTCAACAGGTGCCACCGAACCGGTCACATCTCTACGCTGCTGGCTACCGTAACCCACAACCACCACCTCACTTAAGTCCTCGGAATCGGCCAGTAATAATACATCAGTTACGCCCCCTTTGTCGACAAGAATTTCTTGTTCTTCAAAGCCAATACTTCGGAATATGAGCGTCGTACCCGGCGCTACATCAATTGAATATGCTCCGGTTTCGTTCGTTACCGTTCCATTATTTGTACCTTTGACAATAACTGAAACCTTACTAAGAGGACCCGACTCATCTGAGACAACACCTGTAACGGTAATCTCTTGCTGAGCAAAGACGCTAATACTCGCCATCAGCACACACAAAAGCAGTATAGCTTTCCTTCTAACACGATAGAATTGCTTCATAATTCATTAGGTTTTTTTGAACTTGATTATTAGTAGAAGTAAACCTAACCAAAGTCGTAACCTATCGCAACCCGCTCTGTCCTGAAGATCATCCCGCATTGTCCTTTAGCAAACAACAGACTGATTGTCAATAACAAACACACCCAATCAGCACCAGAGGTAGCCAAAAAGTAGCGTTAATAAAAAATATTTATAATACGATGGAGGGTGAGTAAAATTTCAACTCGATAAGATCATTGGGTATCGGATCACTATTCCAAGAATGATGAATAGAAAGTGCCGTACCGATAGCAGTAGCCTGCGCCATGGATGCCGCAAAAACTTCGATATCCGGAAAAGCTGCAGCCAAGAGATTCATGTAGATGGAGTTCTTACTAAATCCGCCATCGACAAAAATTCGTTTAACATCAGAGCCTTTAATAATGAGCTCAGTAGATCGCTTTTGTTCATTCACCAAATGCAATATGAGGTAATGATAAGCTTCGACGTCGGACGCAAAGACGCCCAATTCCTGATCTGAAAAAGATTTTCTGAGTTCCCTCCTATTATCCAATTTTAGGATACTGGGATCGAAGATCATATTCCGATATTTCGATGTGGCCTGATTAAAATAGTTAGCAATCCGTTCAACTTGCTTCTCATGTTCGTGACCAGCAAATAAGCGAGATGCTTTCACTGGTGTTCCTTGATATTGAATATAGGATAAGCAATCCGATTTCAATTCAAGTTCGGTTAACCTCGTTGTGTTAAAAGGATTCAAACTGATGCTCCATGTGCCCGTCGAAATCAACACAAAGGGTTGGTTAAAACCGACGAGATAGGGAATCAGAGATGCTGAACTATCGTGTAAGCCAACACCTACAAGGGCCGTGATATCAGGCAATTGTGATGAATATACCATATCGGACGGTACAATGGGGGCTAGTTTATCTAGGATCCCTTCATTCTCCACCCAGGGGTGATAGTCATTCGCTTCAAAATCCCACAAATTCGTATGACAGCCAATACTGGTGATGTCAGAATACAGTCGGCCTGAAATCAGATAACTCATGTACTGCGGCAAGTGCAATGCGGCTTTGATTCTTTTAAACCGTTCAGGTTGCTCTCTTTTTATTCTATATAGCTGCATACCCACATTCAAACTTCCTAACACGGGCGACGCGGTTTGACTGGCGAATCTTTCCTCACCGCCATAACGTCTATAAAATTCTCGTTGAATATCTTCCGGGTATGGTTTCAAATAATTATACAAAGGCGTTACGGTGTCTCCTTTTTCATCTAGATACACAAAACTTGCTCCATAAGTTGAAAAATTAATTGCCTTGATATCAAAGTCTGTCTTCCGCGACACTTCGTCTAACGAATCGAAGACCGAAAGCCTCAAACTATCCAGATTTTCACAGGGGAAACCGTCCTCATCGGTAGTTTCTAGAAAACGAGCAGATTTCTCGTACACAATTTTATAATGCCGGTCAAAAAGGAATAACTTTTTATTAGTTTTTCCAACATCAAAAACTGCAATAACTGAGTTTTTCTCCATACTCTTTTTTGAGCCTTAACTATTTAACGTACAAATGCCATTGCTACTCCACCATCCACATTCAGAATATTACCGGTCGACTTGCTCAATAATCCGCCGACAAAGACAAAACACGCATTGGCTATATCTTCAGGCAAAATCGTTTCGTTCAGCAGCGTTCTTTTCGCGTAAAAAGCAGGAAGCTCTTCCGGTTTAATTCCATAAGCAGTTGCCCGGCCTTCCGCCCAAGCCCCCTCCCAGATCTTACTATCAATAATAACCGCGTCTGGGTTTACTACATTTACGCGAATTCTATCCTTACCGAGTTCAGCCGCGTTCAGTCGGCTCAGATGCAGTTGCGCAGCTTTCGCTGATCCGTACCCCGCATTATTAGGTCCGGATACCAGGGCATTTTTACTGCCGATATTTACAATATCGCCACCCAAATCCTGCTTTCTGAGCACCTTCAATGCTTCTTTGGTGACCTTAAATTGACCTTTTACCAGCACATCATAAAGCAAATCCCAGTCCTCATCTGTATGCTCTTCAATCGGTTTTGAAATCGACAAACCGGCACAATTTACCACAATATCGACACCGCCGAAGTAGATACCTGCCTGCTTAAATGCATTTCTGATATCCTCATCTTTCGTGACGTTCAGCACGGTCGAAGTAAAACGATCCTTTCCGTATAACTTGTCAAATTGACGAACCGTTTCATCCAATCGACCTTCATCCATATCATTTATAATCACCACCGCTCCCTCTTCAAGGAATTTCTTAGAAATAGCCTTCCCAATCCCTCCTGCACTACCCGTAATCAATGCAATCTTACCCGACAACGGTTTAGCTTTCGGCATCCTCTGTAACTTTGCTTCTTCTAAAAGCCAGTACTCAATATTAAATGCTTCCTGCCTGCTGAGTGAAGTGTATTCAGAAATAGCTTCTGCTCCTCGCATCACGTTGATCGCATTCGTATAAAATTCTGCTGCTACCCTAGCGGTCTGCTTATCTTTTGCGAAGGCAAATAAGCCAACACCGGGATATAAAATAATAACCGGATTTGGATCTCTCATTGACGGTGAATTCGCATGTTTACACGACTCGTAGTACTCCGCATACATTTTACGGTAGGCAACAAAAGCTGGTTCCAGTTTCGACACAAGCTCTGCTGTGTCATTTAAATCCACATGAGGCTCCAATTCCAGTACAAGCGGACTAATTTTAGTCCGCAAAAAATGATCCGGGCAACTAGTTCCCATCGCCGCTAGTCGTTCTAAATGGTTCGAATTGACGAAGTCCAGCACTCGCTGATCATCTGTAAAATGACCAACCATATGCCGTTCAGAAGAACAGAAACCTCGTAATACCGGCGCAATTTGTGCAGCTTGGTTCTTCCTATCAGTTTCATCTAAACTCATCAGTCTCGCTCCACCGAAAACCTTCGATTTGCTAACCTTTTCTTCAATATATTCAGCGCACTTCTCTACTACGTTCAACGTATTAACATAGCAGTCGTAAGCCGTATCTCCCCACGTAAATAAACCATGAGAGCCTAACATAATTCCTTTAATATCCGGATTTTCATTCAAACAATCTTCCAACTTCAGACCCAAGTCAAAACCTGGTCTTTGCCATTCTACCCAACCGATTTCCCCATCAAAAAGCTCTTTGGTTATCCGCTCTCCGTCCTTCGCTGCCGCTATAGCAATGGCTGCATCGGGATGAAGATGATCAATATGCTTGAATGGCAAGAACGCATGTAAAGGCGTATCAATTGATGGAGCTTTCGAATCCAGATCAAAGATGCAATGATTAAATAAGCCAACCATTTCATCCTCCTTCTCAATACCCCCATATACGTTCTTCAAATTATGAAGTTTATCCAGATAAAGCGCCGCCAAGCCGTTTTTCTTTAAAGAGCCAATATCACCACCAGAACCTTTAATCCACATAACCTCGGTATTGCTTCCTGTAAGTGGGTCAGTTTCCGTTGTTTTGCATGATGTATTACCCCCACCATAGTTAGTGAGACGCAAATCAGCGCCAAGAAGATTCGAACGATATAGGAGCAACCCTACTTCATCACCTACTAATTTTTCAGCATGCTCCTTGTCCCAAAGATAATTTACGTACTTAAATGTGCTTAATCTAGAATCTGTCATATCCTGTTGGCTTTATTAGTTTCCTACAATAATAAAAAAGGCCTATTATTCAACTGTCATGAGCTGTTATGAAAAACATCCCGTGCGATCAAATAGATGATCGGAGCTTTAAATAGAATGGAACCTCTTCGTGTCTCGTAGAATTGTCCAAGATCAGATGTGCAGCTGCAATCCCCATCCGTTTAAAATCGGTTGAAACCGTCGTAATACCATTCATAATAAATTTTTTCAAAGATGTTTCATTGTAGGAAATTACTCCCACATCCTTGCCAATTTCCAGCTTTAATGAAACAATACGGTCTAGTAACTTTACCAGATCTTCCTCCATCACGTTGATATAAACCTCACCGGCCTTAATCGGTTCATCTAAGATATCACTCACTAATAGATGTGAAAACGCATACTGCTGACAAAAACGATAAAAACCCTTAATAATAGCTTTCGGGTAATAGCTTTTATCGGGAAAGATCAGTTTGATGGTATGATACTTACTCAATTGTTCTCGGGCCTGTTCCAAAGCGTTGTAAATATCGTCCGAAAAGTTCTCGTAAACTGCCGCAAACTTCCCTTCAATACCATTGATGTTTTTATCGAGTAGAACCAGTTTTTCCTTTGGAATTGAGTTTATAATTTCAGCGGCATTATCGCCCCCTTCAACAAAATGAGGGATAATTACATAATGAGTGTATTCATGCTTCGGGTTCAATAGCAACTTCTTAAAAAGTTTAAAATCGTTGTTGTATATGTAGAAGTCGACCGACACACCATCACCAATTGCCCCAATAAAGGCGTCATAAATAATCTTTTTATGTGCACTTAACTTATTAAAAAACAGAACCACGTGAAGCTTTTGTTTAAAATCGGCATTCAACACATAGTAACCCTTGCCTGGAACCGAACCCAAAACCCCCAGTTTTTTTAAATGTTTATAACCTTTCTCGGCTGTATCTCGTGATATTTCAAGAACATAACTCAATTCGTTGATAGAGGGGAGCATGTCATTCTTCTTTAAATGTCCCGCTTGGATTGCTTTTAAGACAGAGCTAGTGAGTTGAATATACTTAGGTGTAACGGATTGTTCATCGATCCAAACATGATCAAAAAAAGGTATAGGCATCATAGTTTTTTATAATTTCTTTGAATCTACAAAAAAATCACCGACTACCTCTACAAATCGGATCTCAATAATCAGGACATGCACCTTGCTGTGTTGCCACATAAGCACTGACCTCAACGGCATATTCTAGTGCAACAAGAATAGTGGCACCCTGTATTTTTTTCGCCAAGAAAGCAGCTAAAAATGAATCGCCACTTCCTACTGTATCTTTCACTTCAACACGTTTGGCAGGCACAGAAATGAATTGCTTGCGACTCCTATAAACCGCTCCCTCCGCACCCATCGTCAGCAATATCTCCTGAATATTTGGAAAGCGATCTAGTATAGTATCCAAGGCCTCAATCATAGACAGTTTTACTTCACTCAACCACGTTGCCAGAATTTTCAACTCGTCGTCATTCACCTTCAGCGTCTGACATTTACCCATAAGTTCCCATATCAACTCTCGGCTATAAAACGGTGGACGAATATTCACATCGAAGACCGACCAATTCGCACGATCTAGATATTTAAAAAGCGTACCACGGCTTGCCTTACTCCGTGCCGCCAGAGTTCCAAAAACAAAGGCTGTGGACTTCTCCACCGCCAATGCCGCCTCACTATCATATTCCAAACCATCCCAGGCAACCGGCTCTACAATCTCATAAGACACTTTACCGTCAGTATCGATATGAACCTCAACGGTCGAGGTGTTAAACCGATCCGTTTTCTTAATATATTCGGTATCTACACCAAGATCACCTATACCGCTAAAGAGTTCATCGCCAATAGCATCGTTGCCGACCTGACTGACGATGCGACTCTGAATGCCATTTTTATTCAGGTGATAACAAACATTTAACGGAGCACCACCAATTCGTCTTCCTTCTGGAAAATTATCCATGAGAACTTCGCCGAAACAAATCACATTTAGAACGTCCTTATTCATTTTATAATATTACAAAACCTTTTTCAACTAGGACGTGTTAGTCCCCATAAATAAATTGATCAAATAAAAAAACTATTATTATGGCAACTACTAAGCAATCAAATAACAACATGCCCAATGCACAACTTCATGAACTGTTCGTAGATGAACTTCGTGATATATTAGGCGCAGAGCGTCAACTTTTAAAAGGCTTGAAAAAAATGTCCACTTCAGCTGTCAGTGATTCATTGAAATCTGCTTTCAAAGAACATCATTCACAAACCGAAGGGCATATCGACCGACTGAAAGATGTGTTTAAGTCGATCGACCTAACAGCACGCGGAAAGAAGTGTAAAGCAATGGAAGGTCTTCTAGGAGAAGCAGACGAAATTATCGAGAGCTTTGAAGACAATAAAGAGATATTAGATGCAGCACTTATTGCAGCCGCGCAGAAAGTAGAACATTATGAAATCGCCAGCTACGGCTGCTTAGTTACCTATGCTAAACTCATGAAACATACGGATGCAGAAAAACTTTTATCTGAAACTCTGAACGAAGAAAAGAAGACCGATGTATTGTTGACTGAAATTGCCATGAAAGAAGCCAATACCAACAAAGCGAATTAAAAAGAATTCCATTAATTCATATGTATAGTGTCGCAAGGGTGCGAGCGATTTGAACGTTCGTACCCTTGTCTATTCAATACGCTTCCAAGACCCATCCTTATATTGAAGGCATTGATATTCAATTTCCAGAGCATGATAAAGCAACTCTAAAAAATCAGAAGGCCATTTAGGGCCTACACCTGGAGGATCCCATTTACCATTTGTGTCGCGAACAAAACTGTAATATTTATTGTTTACATCTGTGACGCCCGCAAATGGCAGTCCGCCATAGCCTGGGCTGGTTTCAATTTCGTAAGGAACGGTTCGAACCTTCCCATTGTAATCCAGCTGAATTGTACCTTCAAATATATCATGCTTCATGCTAACAAATTTAGTATTTTAAATTAGTAAGAAGAAAATAGCTATAAATAATATGTTACCTTTGTTAAGTATGATCAAGTTTTTATTTACCAGAATACTCATAAGCACTTCCTTGTTTCTTATGATAAGCTGTAACAACAACAGTCAACATGAGCGATCGGAAGATGCTGATTTGAATACGATTGATTCAGTAACACAAGTACCAGACTCTTCAACTTTTCCCGCCCTTACAGCATCTTCAGAACAACTTAAAGGAGTTACCGTTGAGCAACGAGATCTTAATGAAATTTTTAAATCTATTTCAAGCAAGGAACTGACCGAAGAAGAACAGAAAATCTTAATCAAAGAATACCAGGATTCAATTAAACTTCATACACCCAGCAAAGAATAAACCCCAAAATCGTTAGTTCCCACCTTATAGTATCTAAATAACATTCACACAACGTCAGAAATCGTTAAACAGGTAGATATTATTAAAACCTTTGTGATAATAAATAAGTTATTAGGAAAAAGATGCCTTGTTTTTATCGAACAATAAGATTTAGTAATACACCATGAAAATAGCACAAGTTGCGCCCTTGTATGAATCGGTACTGTACGTCTTCAAACTAAATTAGACATATTAGGTTCAAACCTTAAGGAGAGTTTCAAGTTATAAATTTATTAATTTTTGTTGATTATACAATTTTCTTCTTTTGTTCAAAGAATCGATT